>JAJCZB010000001.1 GCA_029262595.1 Candidatus Babelota bacterium
AATGCCTGTGCTTGTTTGATGGGAGCCCACTTTTGCTCAACACAGGCGCTGAACACAGCCTGAAAGCAGGTTTCTTGTGTGGGCTTAGGCGTATGAATCTCAAAAATTCTGGCAATGCGACCGAGCCGCTCCTGATCGAAGTTAGTGTCGACAACATCGAGAGCAGCAAGATGCGTCTTCTGTGTACATTGTGGAGTTGCAGCCATTGATGACCTCCATGTGGGCTCAGAGTCTAGACTACTGAAGGAGATTTCGCAATACATTTCACCGTTAGTGAAAAACATGTCTCTCCCAAATGAGCTCTATTTAAGATACTAGGCATCTTCTTTTTTTCTGAGCTCTTCGTTGAGCGCTCTGAGCATCCTGGAGATTACATGTATACATTTGTGTATGCGAATGATCAGCTCCAACAGCTGCAGTGTTGATGGCTATTGCTTTTTGATAAAGCTCTATAGCTTTAACATACTCACCGCGGCTGTAGTGGACGTTTGCGATGTTGTTGTAGGATTCTGCGAGATCGGGATGGTTTTGTCCTTGGAACAGCGCTTCACGGATCTGGAGGGCTTTTTGATGAAACTCTAGAGCCCTGTCATACTCCCAGCGGCTTTTATGGCCGTTTGCGATGTTGTTGTAGGATTGTGCGAGATCGGGATGGTTTTGTCCTTGGAACAGCGCTTCACGGATCTGCAGGGCTTTTTGATGAAACTCTAGAGCCCTGTCATACTCCCCACGGCTTTTATGGACGGTTGCGATGTTGTTGTAGGAGGTTGCGAGATCGGGATGGTTTTGTCCTTGGAACAGCGCTTCACGGATCAGCAGGGCTTTTTGATGAAACTCTAGGGCTAGAGGATAGTCAGCATTGATCCGGTAAAATATCTCAGCTACATTGAAGTACATCTTAGCTTTTATCTCGGTATCAAAATCTTCAGCGGAGGGGAGGTTGAGGCACCATTGAGCATGCTCTGACCAGATGCAAGCTTCCTCCCACGTTTCTGGGTCTTTGACGTCAAAAGCATCGATTCTTTTTAGAAGAAGATCGATGGTGGCTGTCGGAGAGGTATGTTGGCTGCTGAGCTGCTGCACTAGTCTATGGAGAGATCCCGTCTGTGTTGCAGATTCATAGGTAAACATGCCGTAGGCTCTTAAGGTCCCGATCAAAAGATGGGTAGCTCTGCGAGCTTCGGGGGTGGTTGTGGGGTATTCTGATTCATACCATGCGACAAGCCATTCAAAGGGAATAGATATGGGATTGAGATAAGCGCACAGTTGTAAGAGTTTAAAAGCTTCGGGGCTTGTTTGTTGTAGTCTTTGAGCTGTCAGTTGCCAGGTCCTGTCTAACGAGCGGGGATGTTTTTGGGTTCCTTGGGGCTCGAAGATCACTCCTCTATCTTGCATTTCGCTTAAGTAGGTAGCGATATCTGTTCCTGTGGAGGTGATGTAGCCGATGGCTGTAGCGACCGCTAAGGGAAAATAGTTTAGAGTGTCAGCTAGCTTTAAGATCGACGCTTCATCGTCTGAGCGAGTTGTTTTCTGAATGAGTGTTGTGGCTTCTTCTGGTGTGAAGGGAGTAATAGGGATGCACTCATACCCTGGGACGCGAGATTGGCTTTGTGTTGTCGCAAGCACGCACCCTCTACAAGAGGGGATGAGGAGCTCATCTTCTACATTGTCGAGAATGAGGAGCCACGGTTTTTGGTAGGTGTGGTTTTCAAGTCTTGAGTGGACACGTCTTTGAATCGACTCAAAGGTTTCGTCTTTTTCAATATGGAGCTTTAACCCCTCTTCGGCCAGTCTACGATAGCCCGACTCATAGGTGACTGGCGTTTCACAGTCGAGCCAGAAGACAATCGAGAAGTGCTCTCGGTGTGTGTGTGCAAACTGTTTGGCTAACTCACTTTTTCCTGAGCCTCCTAATCCACAGAGGGCTACCCGTACAAGTATATCGTCTGCAAGCAGTTGTTCAGTAAGTTGTGTCCAAAGGGCCTCTCGATCGACACGCTCAGCAGCAGATAAAGGAGTAAGGGCTTTAAAAAAGTGGAAGGCTTCTTGGGCGTCTGCAGAAACCACAAAGCCCGAAAGAGTGGGAGCCTCCACATCTTTGAAATAGTGCTCAGTGGCAATACGTCCAGCATTCAAGAGCGCTTGTTGTCTTTCAGCGGGTGTTCCTAGGGTGGGCAGTTGGATGGTGATCAGCCGGTCGTGGTCAGCCTGCAAAGGCCTTGTGGCTCGACAAAAACGCGTGATTATCCCCAGCAATGTCTCTTGTACAGAGCTCGTTTGTGAAAAGACAGGCTCTGAGCCAGATGTTGTGATGCCAAGAGTGCGTCTATTGAATTGGGCCTGATCAATAGCTTGGAGGGGGATGGAAAGCATCCCTCCATCGATAAAAGCCCCACAGTCAGCTCTTTCATAAAGGTGTCCATCCGATGGATCTTTGAACCACAAGGTCTGAGGTTTGAAAACAAGAGGGGTGGCCATCGCTGCTGCTAGGGCGTGAGAGATCACGAGATCTTTCCACCGAGGATCTTCAGAGCTAAAAGGCACAATTTCAGGAGATTTTCCAATACGACAAGCAAAAAGATGGAGCTGTTTAGCTTCTTCTAGATCTCCAAACGTACAGTGTGTTTGTCCAGTTTTTACCGAAATGATCTCTTCGAGTTTATTCACTAACAGCTGGCCTTGGCAAAGGCCTTTTTTTTCGGAGAATAGAGCCTGGGGGTCGACTAGTGCTCCATCTTGGCTCCACATTCCCTTAAGACGTTCGAGCCATCCATGGGACTCTTCTTCAGGATCCAAAAGCTCTTCAGGGGAGATTTGTTGGAGTATGTCACCAATCTCTTCAGCACAACAGCCTAGCGCTAACAAGGTTGCTGGTAGAGCGCCTGCGGAGCTCCCAGCTAAACGTTTGACATGGGGAAGCAAGCCCTTTTCTTCCATCGCTAAAATAGCGCCTACGTAGGCGAGT
>JAJCZB010000002.1 GCA_029262595.1 Candidatus Babelota bacterium
GATAGTATCTTTGCAATAACTGGATCCTACTTTCTACCGCAAGCGTATCCTGAAGGAAGCCCAACTCACCCTGCCTACCCAGCCGGCCACGCAACAGTAGCTGGCGCATGCGCTACTATCTTAAAAGCATTCTTTAACGAAGACTTCGTGATACCTTCTCCAGTTGAACCCAACGACGCAAACACTTCACTCATTGCGTATACTGGAGACGTTTTAAAAGTTGGCAATGAATTAAATAAATTGGGTGCAAATATAGCACTCGGGCGTGATATGGCAGGCGTACATTATCGATCCGATGGGACTGAAGGAATCCTGCTGGGAGAAAAAGTAGCACTCGCACTTTTATCCGACGAATCATTCACTCGCAATATTCCATTCCGTGGATACAGCCTCACTAAGTTTGATGGCACTAAGATCACAATCGGCGCTAAACAAGCTCCACCTACTTTGAAATAAACCAAACTCTCTCAATAAAAAAGGCCCCGCATTCTCAGCGGGGCCTTTTTATAATTCGTAATTACGAAATGACTATGCAACTTCTGCTACAGAAAGCTGTGAAACCGTAATTGAAAGTTCTGCATCTACAGAATCATCTGAACACTCAAGTTTTGTTTCTTTGCCATATTCAACAGTGATCTCATTGTCAGATTTCACGTCATCACCATGTTTTACAACAATTCGAAGCGTTGCAGCCTCTGCAGTTTCTTTTACAAGAACAACTTCAGTTGAAGAATTTGATTCTTCGTGTGGCAATGTATAGCTATCGTCAACGCTTAAAGTAACTGATTCTTCATGTGTATCTTCGTTGCAGCGAGCAGAAACATCGAGCTTAACTGATGCAGATGCAAATGCTGGAACTAAAAGAGCCAGTGCTAATAGTGTACGTTTCATATAATTCCTTTGGTGTTTTTAAGATTAACAATCTGACACATTCTACACGAAATAATTTTTTTTAAAACTACGACTTTAAGAGACCTTTTTGACATTAGTTACCACTAGAAATACAATGAAATAAATTTTTTTATATATTACCTATTCATCCAAAGGAATCACATGCACAAATACACAGCGTGGGTGACATCACTCGCTCTTATTCTCTTATCTTCATGCGGGCCAAAAGAAATCACAAAATATGATACTATCGAACGCGTAGTACGTCGTGCGCATCAAAATTATGATGAAGCGCAAAAAGAGCTCGGTACAGCCGTCGCCCTTCTTGAAGTAAGTGATGAACTTTTACAAGACAAACAATTAAAAACAGCTATTTTGCGAAAAAACAAACAGTGGAATGATAAAGACTGGCTTGCATTTAGCTTTAGAAGCATGGCAACTGGACTCCAAGGATATAAAAACTTCCCATTCCATACCTACAAAGATTACGTCGATCAGTATCAAAACAACCTCAAGCGCTCTTGGAGCCAGCTCACGCGAATCAATGCAGTAGACGTAAGCACTTTGAGAAATCAAATCGATACATTTATTAAACAGCTCGCTGATTTAAGCGAAATGATAGAATCTCATGATCGCTATCTTGCCGAAAGCGACAAAATGGGATTAATTCTCACTCGCCAACAACAAAATCAACGACCCAATTATAGAAGCAATTAAATTGCATAAATAAAAAAGCCCCTCGTAATTGAGGGGCTTTTTTTTACCTGATTACAAAATTAATTAATCGATTTTTCACAAAGATGACTTTAATTGTCTCTTTACTATCAAGCCACTTTAAAATCGCATCGCGCGCTTGCGGCTCAACCGTTTGCTGATCTGCATCCTTTTGCACCACAATATTGCCACGGAACTTTCCATTCACCTGAATTGCAATAGTCACCTCATTCTCAACAGCAAGCGTTGGATCAAAATATGGCCACACGCAATCGGCGAGCGATTTACAGAAAAGCATATCCAAAATCTCCGAGCTCATAAATGGTGCCAGAATGGAGAAGGCCGTCAAAAACTTCTCAACCGTCTCTGGGCCCAATTTCATCTCTTTAGAAGTGACATCGTTCAACCACTCCATGGCAGCTGAAATAGCTGTGTTGGGTTTGTAATGGTCCAAACGATTCTGATATTGCTTTAAGAAATTGTGAAAGCGCTTTGAAACTTCAGGATCTTCTTGAGATTGTTCGTCATGAATGTTGTCTGGATTATTGAGATAATCCCATAAACGATTCAAAAAGCGAAACATTCCCGCAAGCCCTGCATCTTGCCACGTGCAATCAAGTTCAGCCGGCCCCATGAAAAGAGTATAAAGGCGCATTGCATCAGATCCATACTTCTCAACCATATCATCAGGGCTCACAACATTACCCTTTGATTTGGACATTTTTTCAACTGCGCCCGATTTTTCTGAATACTTAAGCACCATTCCTTGATTGAATAAATGCGTAAACGGCTCGTCGAAAGATAAGTATCCTGCATCATGCAAAACTTTTACGTAGAAACGCGCATAGAGCAAATGCAAAATAGCATGCTCAATTCCGCCTACATATAAATCAACCGGCAACCAATACTGCATATCTTCAAGAGAAAATGCTTCATCGGTTAAATCAGGATTTGGATATCGCAAGAAATACCAGCATGATCCTGCCCATTGCGGCATCGTATTTGTTTCTCGTTTTGCCGGCCCACCGCATTTGGGGCACTTTACATTCACCCAGTCAGAGATAGCGGCGAGCGGTGATTCGCCCGTGCCGGTTGGCTCGTATTTTTCAACGTCGGGCAAGCGCACCGGCAATTGATCTTCAGGAACAGGCACAACACCATCTTTTGGACAATGAATCAGAGGAATTGGCTCGCCCCAATAGCGCTGACGAGAGAATATCCAATCGCGCAATTTATAGCTCGTCGTCCATGATGCATAGCCCTGGTTAACTAAAAAATCACCAACTTGCTTAACGCCCTGGGTACTTGCCTGCAAACCATCAAATGGGCCACTGTTAATTAAAACACCATCTTCTGTATGAAACTTGGGATCAACCACATTGCCCTGCGCATCAACTTTGATGCCGGGGTAATCGATTACCTGTGGAATCGGAAGTGTATATTTTTTAGCAAAATCATAATCACGCTCATCATCGCATGGCACTCCCATTACCACGCCTGTTCCATATTCGGCTAATACAAAGTTAGCCAAGTAAATAGGAATCGCCTCTTTATTGGCTGGGTTAGTCGCATACGCTCCTGAAAAAACCCCTAACTTTTCTTTAGATGCCATACGCTCCATTGGCGTCATCGTTTTGATTACGCGGCGAAACTCTTGCAGTTCTTGCTTTTTATCTTCAGAAACAATTTCATCCACCATCTGATGCTCAGGGGCAATGGCGATAAAACTTACGCCAAAAATCGTATCGGGGCGCGTCGTATATACGGGTAGTTCAACCTCATTGCCTTGCGCATCTTGGGTCTTAAATAAAATCCGAATGCCTTCAGATTTTCCGATCCAATTGCGCTGCATCGTTTTAACTTTTTCAGGCCAATCAAGCGTATCGAGCCCATCTAAAAGTTTCTGCGCATACTCAGTAATTTTTAAAACCCACTGACGAATATTTTTTTGCTCAACTGCAGTCCCGCAACGTTCGCACGCGCCATCAACCACTTCTTCATTTGCAAGCCCCGTTAAGCATGATGGGCACCAATTGATAGGCATGTCTGATTCATACGCAAGTCCGCGCTTGAACATCACTAAAAAAATCCACTGCGTCCACTTATAATAATCAGGATCTGTAGTGTTTACTTCTTTGGTCCAATCATAGATCGCACCAATATCTTGAAGTTGTTCTTTAAAGCGCGCAATGTTTTTTGCGGTATTTACTTTTGGATGCACCCCTTTTTTAATCGCATCATTTTCTGCCGGCAATCCAAACGCATCCCATCCCATTGGGTGTAATACATTATATCCTTCCAGCCATTTGATCCGCGCATAGACATCTGAAAGTACATATCCCCGCCAATGACCAACGTGCAATCCGGATCCAGAGGGATAGGGAAACATATCAAGACAATAAAATTTTTTGCCATCACCTGTTGGGCGCGTTTTAGCTGGCGGATTTTTTTCCCAACTTTTTTTCCATTTTTTATCTATGGCTAGAAAATCATAAGACATGTACAACCCTTTACATCCAGTAAATCAAATCGTGCTGATACAACTTGTCGAAAAAAGTGAAGCTCGCTACACTTGAGTGTACCAAACCTCCCAAACAAAGGAAGCCTTATGACTACAGTAACCACGTCTAAACAGGCACATCCAAGCACCCTCACTGAACAAATCCTGGTTGTTAAACGATCGCGCCTCTTTCCCGATGGCACATGGAATGGCCTTGAAGAAGTTGATATGCAAGAATATTTGCACATCATTCGCACACATCAAGAGTTTCAGCCACGAGCGGCAATGGAAGAAGATCAGCGATACAAACAAATCATTCCCTATCTTGTTTTCACGCATAACGATACATACTTTTTAATGCAACGAAAATCGGGCGCATCAGAGCAACGCTTGGCGAGTAAATTTACTGTAGGAATTGGTGGGCACATTCGAAAAGAAGACATTCAAGAAGGATCTATCTTTGACTGGGCAAAACGAGAATTTCACGAAGAAGTACATTATACAGACGAATTTAGCATCCAACCACTTGGCATTCTTAACGATGAATCCAATGCGGTTGGCCAAGTGCATACCGGCTTTGTCTTTTTACTACAAGGCACAACGCCAAACATTTCAGTAAAATCAGAACTCAAAAGCGGTAAACTCGTTTCATTTGATGAATGTTGGTCTCACCTTGAAAGCATGGAAAGTTGGAGCCAAATCGTTGTGGAGCACTTAAAGCAGCGCTCCTAACGATTACTAGTCAACATCGCCTAAGCCGCCTTCAAATTCTTCTGCAGCTGATGCTGCTGCGGGCCTTCCAAAAGGAATCATTCCTCGAGGAGAGTGTCCCATTGAGGCTTCGGTTTGCATTTTAGCTATTGCTTGTCGAGCCCATGCTGGGCTACCAACAGCAAGTAGACGAACTAATTGTTCTTTCAACCATTTATCACCACTATTCTCTCCAAAAAGTGGAAAGCTTTGTTGGTCGAATTCTGTAAGTACCTTACAAATACTTTGGGCATTAACGTGTCCTGCTTTGGCATTTGCATAAAAATATTCCTTGGAGCGTTCATTTGATCGCATAGTAGTTCCCGCCGCCCGAGCAACTCCTTCAGCGCCAGCTTGTAACGCTTCAACCGAAGCTTGCAAGTATTGCCCTATCATAGCCGGTAAAGCGCCAACTCCTTTTTCAACAGCATAAGCTCCTATGAATGGAATTATTGCAGCATCATCTACGAGGTCTCCCGCTTCTCGTTGCAATACCTCTAAAATGCGACCCACAATACCCCGTATAGTTCCTAAAGCACTCTGCGCACCCTCTTTTATCTGGCTCAGCTGGCTTGGAATCACTGGATCAACTTTTTCAAACTGCACTAGCTGATCAATCGTATCGTTAGCGCTGTTTCCAAGTTGTTCCGTTGCCATATACTCAGCCTCGGCACATGCAACATCAGTTATATTTTCAGTTGCGCGTAACTTTTGTATCGCACCCTGAAGAGAGCGATATGCCCCTTGTGCTTTTTGAAATGCATCTTGTACCGCTTGTCGCATACTGGCAATCATCGCCTCTTTGGCCGCATAAAATGCATCCAATGCATCAAATATATCTCGTTGCGCCTGAAGGTGCACACTGCCTTTACGCGCGATCTCTCGCTGTGCTTCCTGCCGCAGGTCTTGCGCCTCATCTTGCCACGCTGGCTCCCATTCCGATTCATCTAGATCTTGATCTAGCGTTTGACTAATAGCGGCAATTGCTCCATCTATCCGTTCTTCTTGATCCCTCGCTTCTTTCTGACGCCGCTCGATCTCAGCCTCTTTGCCATCTACTTCCTCTCGCGTTACCCCACCCAGCGAAATATCAACGAGCGCTTTGATAGTGGCACCAATGCGCACCACCGATTCATATAACGCCTTCAGCGCATTAATCTCTTGATTCACCTTTCTTTTCCATGCCTCAAAAGCCTCCCGCGCAACTCGCTTCACTTCATCTTTCTCCATGCCTGTAGCTGCTGCAACGGCTGCTGCTGCTACATCTCCTGTAGCCTCAGCCGCTTTAGTCGCACCTTTGGCTGCACCCTCTGCCACTGTTCCCGTAATAAATTCTTTGGTAATTTTAATCAGCCACGCAAGCATTGACCCTTCTGCCTTGCGACCTGCCTGGGCAGCTCGTAGACCCTTCATAATTTGCTTACGATACGTGATAATGAGCGCTAAAATAATGATTCCGAAAATAAGACCCTTCATATTGGCAATCACTGTTACCCAAAATAATGGATCTGTTGCCGTTTTGCCCAATCGACGCAGTACAACCCCCAAAGCCTGTAGCGAAATTTGTATAAATTTCCCTACGGCAAATACGACCGCATTAAATGCTTTTCGCGCAGCTTCACTATTTTGGGGTTGTTTGGCAAGGTGTTCCAAGCTATCTAAAATCTTAAAAAGCCCATTTTTGGCAGCCTGGCTTAGTGGAGCTGGTGAAGCAGCCGGACCACTGGCAGCAGGAGCCAAAACAGCGGCTTCAGGAAGAGCTACGGCAGGAGCCGCTGCATGCACATATTGCGTATGAGGAATCGTTGTAAGTATTGCGAAAATCAATAAAAATGGCATAAAAGAACGGCCAAATAACATCATTATTAGTCTCCTTTACTCATCCTACTCATATTTAAAATAATACTAACAGAATTAACCACTCGAAAACAAGCGTTTACAAAGGGCACATTCGAAAGCTACACATATGCCTTATATGCGCTGCCAATTTGCCAATTGAGCGATATGGTGCTACGATAAAGGAAATAAATAGACTTTTTGAAATATGACCTAACCCTTTAACCTGGCTCAAAGCCAGTAAATGCGCCTTTCTAGGCGTCATTTCAGGAGTTTCCCCAATGGCAAAAGAAGTTCTCAGACCGGAGCAGTTTGCTCAGGTCCAGGATAAATCTGTACTCGAAGATACCCTTCTAGAGCTCTCTCCCGAGCAAATGCAGGAGCTTTCAGAGCTATACGAAGGTATGTTTGATTCGTTCAAGCCTGGTAAAATTATTTCTGGAAAAATCATAAACGTCGATTCAGATGGCGTTTTGGTTGATATTGATTTTAAATCTCATGGCTTAATTCCTAAATATGAATTTGGCGAACATGAGCTAAAATCTCTTAAGTCTGGCGCTGATATCGAGGTTATGATTGATACTCTCGAAAATTCAGATGGTTCAGTAGTGCTTTCATATGAAAAAGCCAAGGCAATGCGTGCTTGGAACGATATTATGAAAACCTACGAAGAAGACAAGCCGGTTCATGGTGTGGTTACGCATAAGGTTAAAGGTGGATTGAGCGTGGATATCGGTATTCCTGCATTCTTGCCAGGATCACAAATCGATCTTCAACGCGTCACTGATTTTGACCAATTTGTAGGCCAAACTATTCCTGCAAAAATTATTAAAGTAAATCAAAAACGCGGTAATGTGATTATTTCTCGCCGTAAGTATCTTGGCGATCTTCGCTCTGAAGCGCGCAAAGAAATTCTTGGCACACTCGATGAAGGCCAAGTGATTCAAGGTGCGGTTAAAAATATCACCAACTACGGTGTATTTATCGATATCGGTGGACTCGATGGGCTTCTTCATATCACTGATATGACATGGGGCCGTATCGCTCATCCAAGCGAACTCGTTAAGATTGGTGAAACGATTACTGTTAAAGTTCTTTCTTTTGATAAAGAGAATGAAAAAATTTCTCTTGGCTTAAAACAACTACAAGAAAATCCATGGGCTGAAGTTGGTGCTGATCTTGAAGTTGGCAAGCGTATTAAAGGAAAAATCTCTAGCATCACTGATTATGGACTCTTTATTGAAGTGGCACCTGAGATTGAAGGCTTAGTACACATTTCTGAAATTTCATGGACTGATCGTATCAATGATCTGCACAAACGATTCAATACCGGTGACGAACTTGAAGTATTGATTGTTTCAATCGATAAAGAAAATCGTCGCATGTCATTGAGTATCAAGCAGCTTGAACAAAATCCATGGGAATCAATTGAAGAGCAATTCAAAGCAAGCGATAAAGTAAAAGGTACGATCAGCAATATCACTGATTTTGGTATCTTTGTACAAATCCTTCCTGGAATTGACGGCTTAGTACACATTTCAGATCTTTCATGGACTGAGCACATTGATCATCCACGAGATCGCTATACTGTTGGCAATGAAGTGGAAGCAGTTGTATTGGGTATCGATAAAGAGAACAAAAAAATCTCTTTGGGTATCAAGCAACTTTCGCAAGATCCATGGGATACTGTTGAAACAGAATACCCTATCGGATCAATCGTTGAAGGCGAAATTTCAAAAATCACCAATTTTGGTGCATTTGTGAAACTCGCAAGCGGCATTGAAGGCCTTACGCATAACACTGTTCTTTCAGAAGAACATGGTAAAAAAGCTGAAGAGCTCTTCAAAGTGGGACAGCAAGAGAAATTCCGTATCATCAATGTTAATAAAAAAGAGCGCAAGCTTGCATTGAGTACGAAATTAGATGCTCCAACCCAAGCTGCTGCACCAGAACGCACAGAGCCGGCTCCGCGACCACGCAAAGCAGCAGCTCCTCGTGCACAAAAAAGAGAACGAACAACTGATACTAAAACTGCGTCTAAGTTAAAAGGCTCATTGCAAATGGCACTCGAAGCTATGGGCAAAGCTGACAAAGACTCAGAAGATGACAAGGAATAATTCATGGCACTAGAACAAACATTTGCAATCATCAAGCCTGATGCAATTAAGGCAGGCAATAGTGGAAAAATTATCACTATGGCTGAAGATGCGGGTTTTGAAATTTTGCGTTTGCAAAAAGGTCAATTGAGCCCAGAGCTTGCAGAGCTTTTCTATGATGAGCACAAAGAAAGACCTTTCTTTAAAGAATTGGTCGAGTTCATCTCATCTGGCCCAATCGCTATTATGGCATTACAAAAAGAAAATGCTGTAGCAGATTGGCGTAAGCTTATGGGTGCAACCAATCCTGCAGAAGCTGATGAAGGAACGATTCGTAAGCAATTTGCTTCTTCTATCGGACAAAATGCAGTGCATGGTTCTGATTCAGCTGAATCAGCGCAACGCGAATTAGCACTTTTCTTTGCAGAGCCAGCGCCAGCTGAAAGCCCTGTAGAGTAATAGCACAGTATTTAACCTACGGTATTTCTTATAATACGTAGAAAAAAAAGAGCGGGAATGTTTTTACATATCCCGCTCTTTTTTGTAAGTACAGTTTATCGTACGCCCCTAAATCCCAAAACATACACCGTAATTTGAATTAAAAATGGAATAAAAAGAAATGCCGCAGCATTAGCAAATGCGGATGCGTAAAGGATCTTTGTTAACCTATTCTTTCTATCAAATACAAACCAAATCAACGCCTCAACTACAGTGCTAAATAAGCACAAACCAATCCAAACAATAAGCATATGATAGTGTGTAATGCGCAAAGGGTCTAATATCATCCACATACCATAATAAGCAAGAGCGCATCCTATGGCTGTAGAAATAAAATCCCCAAGAAATACAATTGCCATACTTCTAAAAGTATCTTTTGGCTTAAGCATTTTTTGAGCGATCCTGCATTCAAGTAAATAAGCTGAGAATAGAATATACGGCAATAAAATGATAAATGAAAAGCTGTGTAATGGAGCCGCTAGTCCTGCCAAAACAACTGTTATACCAGTAAGCAAAAAAATTATTTTCATAATTTCCCTATATATGAAAAAATACGCTCGCCAGTATACTGCCTGCTAAAACAACTATAAGCATCACAGCCATAAAAAGCGCACGCGCTATAAGCAACGCTCCCACTACATCATTCCATAATTTTGAGCGATAAAAAATCTGATATATCGGCGCCTCAATACCAAATACTAAAAGTAGCTGAAGCATAAATAATAATAGCCGTGTATCTGGAATAAAAAGAGCCAAGCAAGCGGTACCCGCTATCATAACGGCTACATCAGAAAGAATGGTGACGCCACACAATCTCCAATCAAATCGAATCGAAAGCCGTTTACTTACAATCCACATTTTAAATGGTGTGTAAAGAACATATATACACAATCCTATCAATGCTTGAACTGATAAATCATACTGCATGGCTTTCCTTTGCTTTGACTTTCATATGCTGCGACTCTTATACTAGTTTATAAAATATTGCATAAATAGGCGAAAAAGCATGAATCATTCAGCCATTATATCTAGCTTACTTTTTTCTGCTCTTTCATTTGGCTCAGCACATTCGTATTACATTATTATTCATGGAACATGGTCTCGCCCATTTGGCTGGCACATGCCGGGGGGCGATTTTTATGATGCTCTTTCCTCTGTTTCACAATTAGGAACCGTTTCATTTTTTTTATGGTCGGGAGAAAATAAACACGAATCACGCGTACAGGCAAGCGAAAAATTGGTTGAATATATTCAGATGCATTATCCACATGATGCGCAGATTAATATCATCGGGCACAGCCATGGATCAAACGTAGGCATTTTAGCATCGCAAATGCTTGCCCGATCCCCGGGTAACCAACATCGAATTCACAGTTTTTATGCATTGGGCACCCCAACAAATAGTGAAAGCTATATGCCAGACATGACTATGATCACTTATTTTTACAACATGTTTTCATTCAATGATTTTGTACAGCCAGTCTTTGGGCTCTTTGGCCGAGAATATCCTGAGCATGACCGCATCGCAAATATTTATGTCACCATCAACGACGAAGAACCACGGCACACAGAGCTTCATCACCCACTCATCGCACAATGGATTCCCACGATTCACGAAGATCTTTCATCGAGAAGACTTGCAGGATTTGAGCTTTTTGATTTTAAAAAACCGGCGATAATTCACTTTAGAGATGGAAAACTTCCGACGTATGAAATCGATACCGAACGCGAACAAAAGCGTAGACGAGATGAAAGAATTCTCTATTCACTCAATAACTTACACTTAGAAATTAGAAAAAAGACTTCAAAATTTCGGTTTAATTTTTTCCGCACGCCTGATGAAATGAGCGAATAAGCTCTTCTGACTCATGAATGGATGGCTGCACCAATTTCCCGCACACATTATCACACGTTCGCGCATGCGCTTGGTATTCAGGAATTTTTTGCGTATCATAAGCGCCTCCGACCTGCTTATAAAAAGCATGAATAGCCATTGCAAGTGAATCATGCGGATGCACATGCCCACCATCATTACCCATGAGAAGGTAAGTACCCTCAGGATGTAAACGAGCAAATGCACTATAAAGTGCCGCTTCATTTTGATTTCCAATCATCTTATCGCCATGTTGGAAATGCAGAAGCACATTAAGCTTAAGCTCTGAAAGTGATTGTGCCGATGAAAGCGCATGAAGGCCGTCTTTTTCAAATTTTGTAAACGTATACGCAAGAAACTGCACGGGACGTGAATAATTTTGAAGCGTCGCAGTAGCATCTATAAGTGGGCAATCCAACACCAACGAGCCCCGCTCTATTGCTGACAATAATTCTTTCGCTCGCTCTACGGATATCCCAATCCGCGCAAGCTCATCATTATATTTACCACTTGTATCATGAAGCACCGCTACCATATTAACCGCAACGGCACCACCCCGAGAGTAGCCAAATAAATCTATTACGCGTATTCCCGCAGTATCATACACATAATTCAAAGTATATAATGCTACCAATACATCTGGCAGCTGCCCAAATGATGATCGATAGGATGGAAATGGCCAACGCCAAATGCCATCCGGAAAATTAAACGTGATTACATCGCCAGGGACTACATTGTACATTTTTAAAAGATGCGAATGGCGCTTATTTGGCATTGCCAAAAGGCCCCATGGATGCAAATACAAAACCGCTCGTGATTCAGGCCGAAAAAATCGAGTATCAGTATCATCATGATACTCAATCCCTAGATCGTAGCCAAACAACTGAACTTGCTTTTTTCTTTCGAGTGCAGAGCACCCATACGTAGAAATAGTAGGAGAAGTTTGATTAAAAACATGCACCGCAGTGCCGTTATAGACATGCGCAAGTTTTTTTGAAAAAGAAGCGCTGATAGAAGCTGCTACCAAAGAAACCATGAAAATGAAAAGTGCTTTCTTAGAAACAATCATCTCACTCACCCTTCTTTTTGTGAAAGTGAAAAAACTACTCTATTTCTTTACCCATTTTTTTAACGAGCTTATCAAGAATGCCATTCACAAATTTATATGCATCTTTTTCTGCAAATCCCTTTGCCAGCTCAACCGCTTCATTAATAATAATGCGTGGATCGGTGTCGCTATTGTCTAATTCCCAAGTGGCGAATCGTAATATTAACTTGGTTGCTACGCCGACTCGATCAAAACGCCAATTCGAAAGGAGAGGCTTATATTGCTCATCCAAATCCTCTTTTATCGCAATAATCTTCTCCGCTACTGTAACCACTTCGCTCTCCATAGGAATATCAAGATCAAAACCATGGTTAAAGTTATCAACGATCGCATCAAGTGATTCTTGATAATCGAATGATTCTGCTGCATATAACAAATAAAAAATAAGAGCACGCACATCTCTACGAGAAAGATCGTTATAGGCAATAACGTCTGTAGCCGACTCGCCTAGATGGCTTTCAACACTATCTTGCTGCGCTGTATCTACTACTTGATCTTGTGGTTCTGGATGATCCCCCATTTTACTCATTATTACCCCTGCACGCGTTCAATATACTCAGCATTGCGAGTATCAACTTTTATTATTTCGCCTTCATTTACAAATAATGGCACTTGCACGATCATGCCCGTCTCGAGAGTAGCCGCTTTTGTGGCTCCGCCTTGCGCTGTATCACCACGCACTCCAGGAGTAGTTTCAGTAATCAATAATTCCATAAACATCGGAGGATTCACGGCAATCGGATTATCTCTAAAATAAAGAATATTGTAGACGATCTGCTCTTTTAGATAATTAAGCACGTCTTCGAGTTGAGATTTATTGAGCGCCACTTGCTCAAAGCTCTCTTGATCCATAAAGTTGTACAATCCATCATCTTCATAGAGATACTGCATTTCTTTGTATTCAAGATCAGGAGATGGGAATTTCTCGCCAGAACGAAACGTATCTTCTCGAACCAAACCAGTAATCATATTTTTCATCTTGGTACGGACGTATGCTCCGCCCTTACCTGGCTTTACATGCTGAAAATCAATAACAGCATAAGGCTCTTCTTTATAGAGAATCTTAGTACCTTTTTTGAAATCTGACGTGGCTATCAAAATCGTTCCTTAGCGTAAAATGCTCATTTTTCCCATTGAAATCAGTATAATCTCTCGCTTTAAAAAAGCAATACAATGAATGCATTTGTATGGCCCATCTGGAAGCGCTAACCCCCTGTTTAATTGACAAAATCACGTATTTATTCATACTGAAAACTATAATTATACAATTTATTGTTCACACTATGGGGGTTTCATGAAGGCAATTCGCTTTTTTCTTCTTTTTGTTTTTTCTTGCTCAACTATCATACCGGCTGCCAAAATGGCCTCAATGCCTATCGTACAAGCGAAAAATGATACAGAAAATCACTACCTTCAATTTGAATACACAATGGCCGCTTTTGGGTCAGCGTCTTATAAGCTAATTGAAAAAAAACATGCTTTTGTAAATCACCCCTTTTATGAATTAAAACCATCTCAAGCAGATATAGTTGATAGAATAGAAGATGAGCTCTATGTGCAAAATAAATTTGCTCACGTTCAGCGTGTTTTGAAATTTAATAAATCAAGTGCACTGGATAAAGCAATGGAGCTATTCAAAACAATTGGAGACATGATAAGCGCAACGTTCTCGCCAAGTAGCGGCTTAGTGCTTGAACAAGAAAAAATCGAATGGCTTGCATCTTCTTTGAAAAAAATAAAAGAAAAATATACTACCGACTATAAGCCGCAATTTAAAAAAGAAGGATGGTCGGATTGGATTAAAAGTCTCGTTGCTTTAAACCGGGTTACCAAACATTGGAATTTTGCAGAACTTGGTGGCATTGCACAACAGGCTATACCTGCAGCTGGAATTGCTACAGGATTGTATCGTGCAGCAGAATATTCAAAAAAAACTTTCTCCGATAACTCAACGGTATTGGCGTCTGATCTTGCCACACAGGTTTTATATCTTAGTGCAAGCCTAGCATTAAACTCAGGCTTTATTGCTGTTCAATCAACCTTAGCACAACTCGAAAAAGACAAACCTCGTCTTCTGGAGCGCGACAATTTTATAAAAATGAAAAAGCAAAATAAAGAATTTAAAAAGCAAGTCTCTCGATTTGCAACTCGTTGCCCAAAAGACGAAAATTTTTCAATTATTGAAGGCGTGCATAGCCCTACAGTGATGAAGGAAATGAATTTCTTAAATGACTGGCTAAAAAAACCATTTTCTTATCAAGGAAGAAGTCGTATAGCTGTAATGCTCTATGGTGAGCCAGGAAATGGTAAAGACACTATTGTCCGCTCTCTTTCTTCTGAAAGTGGAGCACCACTTATCACTATTGATATGCATGATTTTATTCCTGATCAAAATGGCCAGGTTCATCGCTTGATTAACAAGCTAGAAGCTGCAGAATATCTCTCGTGGAGACGGTCTGCAAAATCAGCGATTATTTTCTTTAATGAAGTTGATGAAATTATAAAACATCACAAACAAGCACTCCATCTTTTTTTAAACCTCCTTGGAATCCAATCAAATCCACATGTGAGAATACTCTATCTCTTTGCAACGAACCATATCAATAAAGTAGATCCGAGAATGCTTCGTCCAGGAAGATTTAAATCGAAACTATATGTGGGCCCTCCAAAAACAGAAGAACAACGCCGCAAGTTCATTACACAAAAACTTGAAAAAATCTTGGGAGATGCTCCCACGCAACTTGTTAGACTGCTTGCCCAAGCAACTGATGGGTTATCAATAGCCGCAATCGAAGAAGCACTCGTTAATACATTTAATAACGCTATCATGACAAGCGGAATACCGGACATTCAAAGCTTTTTGCAAGAAATTGCACTCGTAAAAGAAGTGGCCTATCACAGCTCAGAACAAATTGCATAATTAGAAAAGCCCGGTGTAAAAAACTGGGCTTTTTCTTTTTTTCATTGTGCGGTACAGTAGTGCAAACTTAAAGGATCCACAATGAAAAGAAGGATAATGTTAGCCATGGTTATTGCCGTTTCCTCCTGTGCTACAGGAACTCAACTCGCAAGGAATACTGTGCCTCAAGATTCTGCTATTTTTGATCTCATCGACCGCGAGCAACATCGCCAAGAGCATACAATTAATTTGATTGCTTCGGAAAACTACACCTCTAAAGAAGTCATGCGCGCAAGCGCCTCACCTCTCACTAATAAATATGCTGAAGGTTATGCAGGAAAAAGATATTATGCTGGCTGCGAAGTTATCGATGACGTTGAAAGAATCGCAATCGCACGATGCAAAGAACTTTTCAATGCAGAGCATGCAAACGTACAACCCCACGCAGGATCTCAAGCAAATATGGCAGCCTACTTTGCGGTACTCAAACCAGGCGATACAATCCTTGGCATGAGTTTGGCAGAGGGAGGCCATCTTACTCACGGCCATCCGGTTAATTTCTCTGGATCAATTTATAACGTAGTGCAATACAAGGTGCATCCAGAAACACACCTGCTTGATTTTGATGAAATTGAAAAGCTTGCACTCGAGCACAAACCAAAACTTATTGTGTGCGGCGCATCTGCGTATTCTCGCACAATTGATTTTGCACGCTTTGCAGCTATTGCAAAAAAAGTGGGCGCGCTTTTGATGGCAGATATTGCGCACATTGCAGGACTCGTTGCTGCAGGATTGCATCCAAGCCCCTTTCCTCATGCCGATATTGCCACTTCCACTACGCATAAAACTCTACGTGGTCCGCGCGGTGCTATTATCCTGTGTAAAAAAGAATTAGCTGCTGCAGTCGATAAAGCAGTGATGCCAGGCACGCAAGGCGGCCCATTCATGAACGTCATTGCAGCAAAAGCAGTTGCATTTCATGAAGCACTAGACTCTTCATTTATCCGCTATCAAGAGCAAGTGATTATGAATGCCAAAGCATTGGCAAAAAATTTACAAGACAAGGGCTATGATATTGTAGCCGGTGGAACTGATAACCATCTTTTCATTGTTGACCTTCGTAGCAAAAAAGTGTCTGGGCGCGCTACCGAACTTGCGTTGCAAAAAGCAGGCATCACATGCAGCCGAAGCTGCATTCCATTCGATCCTGCAAAACCATGGATTACGAGCGGCGTGCGCTTTGGAACCCCGGGCCTAACCACGCGTGGCATGGGAGTAGCTCAAATGGCACAAGTGGCAGACTTTGTTGATCGAGCAATTATGCAACACGCTGATGAAGATGCACTGAATGCAATTAAGCAGGAAGTTGAAACACTTTGCGCGCAGTTTCCTATTTATAAGTAAGCATGTACGGCGCACTCAAAAAATTCACACCCGTGCTCGCCACGCTGCATAAAGCACGTGTGCTGAAAGACTTTGTTACCTATTCATTCGGCTCGCTTTTATTGCGAGCCGTTTCTCTTTTTTTATTACCATTCATTCTGCGTATACTCACTCCTGCAGACTATGGCGCACTCGCTCTTATAACAGCTTTTATAACAATCAGTACTGCAGTTATGGGTCTCGGCCTGAGACAACTGCTTTCAATTGAATATTTTCATCATAATTTAGACGGGCAAAAAACACTCGTAAACGAAATTATACTTATCTACACCCTTTTTGCGTTACCAATTATTACAATTGCATGGCAATTACGCAGCTACATTAACCACTATATTTTTTTTAATGCTCTTTCCAGCTCGGCGCTTTTGGCATGCGTCACATCTATTTTTTTCTTTTTTTATGCAGAGCTTTTTTACCAAATACTGCAATATCAACGCCGCTCCATGCAACTCACACTAGTGCAAATCATGATCGCTTCGATGACTACACTCAGTACATTTATAACCGTCTGGGTTTTCAAAATGGGGGTAGCTGGAGTGGTGTGGGCTCAAGCATGCGGACACATCTGCGCAACTGCAATTGCTTTTTTTTCCTACTATACAAATCAATATTTTCAGTTTTTTTCTTCAAAAAAAATAGTTGCAAAAATTACTCCCTATTTAAACATCGGACTACCCTTTATCCCTGGAATTATTTGTAGTTGGCTGCTAGCCAGCTCAGATCGATGGATGCTTGGCTATTATTATTCCATGAAGCAAGTGGGCATTTACTCAATCGCGGATCTTTTTGCGCAAGTCTTTAATGCGCTTGTGCTAGTACCATGGGCTGGATCGTACCTGCCCTATATTTTGCAGCGATACAAAAAGCATGCACATGAACTCAATAAAATTGAACAAGAAAACCAACGTACGATGTGGATCAGCATGGCTACGGCACTGGTGTGCATCACACTGGGACTCAGTATCGGAAAACCCCTACTGCATTGGATACTCCCTCCAACGTATCATGCGTCACTCAACTATGTATGGATTTTATTGATGGGCCAAGTTTTTTTACTGGGCAGTTATTTTGCGTCAGCTATCATTCAATACCGCAAGCGCACACTCTTTTTAGCTCTCGCGTTGCTTGCTCCCGCAACAGTAAATATAATTTTAAACTATATACTTATCATACCTCTAGGTATTTTAGGCTGCTCTATTGCAACACTGATTTCTTATTTTGTGTATTTTGCAATCACCGCTTTATATACAAAAACACTGTAATTATTTTTGCTTTTTTAATGCTTCTATTTTATGTTTACCGCCATCAAACCACTAAAAAGGAAATTGTATGAAGCTGAAAAAAATAGTGCTCGCATACCTAGTTTTTATTGGGGGAATAACAGTTGCTCAACCTATTGATCTTATCGTAGCCCCACAAGAAGGGGGAGGATTTTTTGCTGAATTGCATAAAGTTATTCAATGCCTCATTCATTACGAAAAAGATCTGATTCGTGCTCATGTTGACTGGACTGACGAATTTTTCCCCTACAAAGATGGCGCTGATGAAAATGGTTGGGATCTTTTTTTTGAACCAATCCCTATCGCGCACAAAACTACTTTAGCCGCAGATGTTCAAAAAGTTATATCTAATTCTACCGCTGAATTTCATGAACTTCATGATCAGGAATGCACCTCCCCCTGGATTGCATATGATCAATTTCTTCCTTACCGAAAATATGTTAATGAAATTATCACTAAATACATTCACCTCAAACCTGCCGTTCAGCAAGAGTGGGATGCATTTTATACTGCACACATGAAAGGATACACCTGCATCGGAGTACATGCGCGTATCGCTCGCCAGCACGCATGGCTTGTTCCCGGAAAGCGCTTGCCATCACTTGAAGATTACTATAATGAAATCGACTCACTTCTTAAAAAACATCGTGGCGCAAAAATAAAAATTTTTGTGGCAAGCGATAGCCATCAAGCAATAAAGCAATTTAAAGAACGCTATGGCGATCAAATACTGCATATCGAAGCGTATCGATCGCAAGAAGACAGAGATCCATGCATCATGTATACCAGCGGAAAGTATTACAAAACACATAAAGATGCATGGCATGCTGATAAGCATAGATATTTTGGCGGCCTAACAACCATGCTCGATTGCTTACTTCTTTCAAAATGCGAATATGTCATCCACACAACAAGCAACCTGGCGTTCTTCTCCACGTATTATAATCCAGAAATTAAATCAATCTATCTTCCCAAAGGGGTCCCCCTTAAAGACTGCAAAATGAAAAAAAATCCTAGCGTACCGATAGTTAATCCAGTATTAAATCCTTAAGGAATTCCATGAAACGTAATATTTCATATTTACTCTTACTTTTTATAGCTCATATTTCTTTTGCCGATCATCCAGCACGCCACGTAGACAAAGTAGTTATCTGGGGACACAAACTTCATAGCCACACCCACTCATATATTCACTGGGGATTTGACCGAGCATTTAAGCATCTTGGATATGATACGTATTGGTTTGATCGAAATGACAATGTAACATCATTTGATTTTAGTAACTGTCTTTTTATCACAGAGGGCCAAGTAGATCAAAACATCCCAGTTCGGGATGACTGCTACTACATCATACACAACTGTAAGCCCGATAAATATCAACATCTTTTAAAAAATGGGCATGCAATCATCCTGCAAGTTTATACGCATGACTGCTTGGATCGAAAAGAGCCAGCGCTCTCAAAATGCTTTCACTATGATCTTAACCAACCTATTATTTACATGCCATGGGCTACAGATCTGCTTCCACATGAAATCGATGCAGTTAAAAAACAACTTCCTACTGTTATAAAAAATAACACGAATGCACAATTCAATGGCTCTGCGGGAATGGGAGGGCTGCATGGAAATAAAAACGCAATTGATGCATTCAAAAAAGCATGCCAAGAACAAGGTAAAACATTTACCGTCCGCGGAGCTGGATCGTGTAGCATGGAAGAAAATATTGCAACGATTCAAAGCGCATATATAGCACCCGCTCTACAAGGAGAATGGCAATGCAAGCAAGGCTATATCCCATGCCGAATATTTAAAAATATTAGTTATGGCGCAATGGGAGTCACGAATGCCCCAACTGTATACGAACTATTTGAAAAAAAAATTGTATACAACGCCGATGCACATCAACTTTTTTATGATGCGCAAAAGCAACTTGAAACCTGGACACTTGAAGATCAATATGCGCTCATGGATCTTGTACGAGACAAGCACACCTATCTTAACCGCATCGAATCTCTTTTTTCATTCTTTGAAATGGCTCAAAAATTTCAACAAAATAGTTAATAAACACATTGCAGATTAAGGAGAAACATGTTCAAAAAATTATTCACATTCATGGTATTTGGACTGGTACTCACAACCCAAACAGCTCCAATTAAAATTTTTACGTATGCCTACAATCGACCAGAATTTGTTGAATGGCAGTATAAGACATTTAAAAAATTCATGCTCGATGATTACACTTTTACCGTTTTTAACGATGCAAGCAATCAGACCCACTTGCGACAAATTGAGGATATATGCGCAAAATATGGAATTCAATGTATACGCATCCCTCAGGAGATTCATAATAAACCATACCTAAAAAGATGGCCCGGAGAGTCATATAATTCTGCCTCTGTACGTAATTGTAATGTCGTTCAGTATTCAATGGATAATTACGGGTTTGGTTATGACGGCATAGTAATGATGCTTGACTCTGACATGTTTTTAACAAGACCATTTAGTGTCACAAAATATATGGCAGGATATGACATTTCTGGACTTGCACAAAGCAGACCTAGCGTAAATTATCTTGCAATATGCCTCGTTTTCATGGACATGAGAACTCTTCCAAATCAACGTACCCTAAATTGGAACTGTGGAATAATTAATGGGGAGCCCGTTGATTCTGCGGGCCACACGCATTTTTACTTAAAGGATAATCCAAGCGTTCGCGTAAAATACATGAGTCATGTACACACTTTTCCAACGCTATGCCAGACGTGCCAAGAAAAAGAAAACTATGGGTGTACGCATAATCAAGAATATCTGGAACGGATCGGTCTAGATGAAATGGCTATTGGCTTTATGCACTCCGGACCTGTCAATATCGAATTTAATTGCGATCACGCTTTTCTACACTATAGAGGTGCAACATGGGACAAAAAAACGCCGGAGTATCATCGAAAAAAAACCAATCTTATTGAACAATATATCAATACGCTCTTAAATAATTAATACAAAAAAAGGATTTTTTATGAAAAAAATTATGTATAGTTTTACTTTTATTTCACTTTTTTCAAGCATCACTCATGCATCCCAAATCGTTGAACAAAAATTAACGCCATTCAAAGCCTATTTGCACGAAGGCACCTATGCCGGAGCTGACTGGAGCAGATACGCCGTTAAACCCGCCTCCCGAGCTACTACTTTTTTGCAAGCATTTAGTCATTTTGCAGAAAACAATGGAAAAGTGGTCGTAGAACTAGGAACCTCACATAGCTTTGTGCATGGTGGACTTCCTGGGTGCGATAGTGATGACACAAGATATTGGAATCCGAATAAACCAGAAGACTGGGATTGGGGCGCAGGATTCTTTACACGTATGGCAGCGGAAGCGCTTGGACACCTTAACCCAACAATCTATACCGTCGATTTGCATGCGCCAGCAATCAGACGATGCCAAATCATGACTGAATCATTTAAATCATTGATTCAATATCGTGTTATGGATTCTGTACGGTTTCTTCGCAATTGCGACCTCGTACAAAAAATAGACCTTCTTTATTTAGATACCGGATATGTATGGCCGGCCGAACCAACTGCTCAATTGCAATTGCGCGAAGCGCAAGCCGTGGTTGAACGAAATTTAATGGCACCCGGTGGGATCATATTAATTGATGACGTGCAAAATCAAACACCATATAAATTTGGAGACACCACTAAACACGGAAAAGCTCGATACTCAATTCCTTACTTGCTTGCTAATGGATTTGAAATGGTATCTGATGAATACCAAGTTATTTTAAGAAAAAAATAACCGCTATTATTGGTGGGTTAACCCTTGAAAAAGGTTAACCCACTCCTGAACCATTTCCTCACGATGACGTTTTCCAAATGCTCTTATTGTTTCTTTCATCTCAACATAATTCGTCGATTCTACTTTCCGCTTTAAATCATCCCATGAATCAAAATATACAAGCGCGTCTTTAAATTCTTCAAAATACCACTCAGACCACTGTAAGTTTCCTCCCATTCCTCCACGAATGAATCCAAGTTGAGTTAGAAAACGCATGCTTGGAACGAAGTGCACAATACCACGTTGTAAATTCTCAAATAAGGCTAAATTCGAAAATGCATACGGGAAAAAAAGAACTCCCTTAAATCCCTTCAAATCTTCTGGGCCATTATATGCCCCTCTCCAAACGCCAATCCCTCTTTGATTGCATTCCCTCAGAGCAATCTGCACTCGATTCTCTTCTAAGCGCGGAAAAAGAAGAAGCGTATTTTCTTTATCAAGATTTGCAGGAACACCCGAAACAACCTCACTTGTATCTTCTTTTTTTCCTAATGGTTTGATGGTGCGCGTGCCAACGTCTACGCCACGACGTTTAGCGTACACATGCTCATACGGGGTGTACGAAACGAATCGAACATTTGGCTGAGTAGCCGCTTTACGCATTAAATCATAATACTCCGCATCAGGAAATCGCTCCTCAACCCCGCGCCCATGGGCGTAATCAAACCGATTACATATCCAAATAATCAAAGGCTTACTCCACCCATTTCTTAAAAAAATTGTCGATAATGGAACTGTATCTGAAGTAATTACTGCATCAAATTGATTAAAAAAATCTTTGTGCCGATCCCATACTCGTTTGGCCCGTTTTGGCCCCACATTATAAATTTCATTTCCGGCGCTAAACCCTTCCCAAAAATCCCGTGGTAGATCTTGAACGTACCAAGTGGTTAATTCTAAATCGAGTTCCTTTGCCACCTCTTCAAAGTCTTGTTTGCACCCATTATGAAACGTCATGTGCAATACCTTTAAACGCGCTTCAAGACTAAAGCTTGCTGACAATAATACCGCTGCTAAAAACACCAATACATATTGCTTCATAGAATTCCTTTCTAATGGAAATATTTATTTTCTCGTAACGACGTATTGACTCGGATCCAGTAAAGCACACTCTTTCAATGTCTGCAAACCCGCAAATAATTTAATATTTGAAAAAATATTGAAACTCTAAAAAATAGTTTGATAGAATATAAGCAATTGTTCCAAAATAAGAGGAAGGTATACTATGTCAAAATTTTTTTTTCGCATTGTCGCCATAAGTTCAACGCTTTTGTGCTTTATGGCTACAGAAACAAAAGTTCTTATTATTACACATAACTTCAATAGCCCAGCATTTATTGAATTACAACATAAAACCTTCGATAAATTCGTGCAAAACGAGTATGAATATGTAGTTTTTAATGATGCTAATAACGAACCTATGGCTCGGAAGATTGCCGAAACTTGCGCGCAGTATGGAGTAAGGTGTGTTCGAATACCACAAGAAATCCATACGCGTCCCTATCTGCCTCGTCAGCCAAGAGACCCTTTGCAACGACCAAATATCAGACATGCCAATTGCGTACAATACTCTTTTGATACACTCGGCTTCGATCATGATGGAATTGTTATGGTAATTGATTCAGATATGATGCTTACAAGGCCGCTGAACTTTGAAGAATATATGGCCGATAAAGACATTGCGGCCTTTATGAAAGGAAGCAGTCCTAACGTTGGTTATTTATGCCCAGCACTCTGCATTTTTAAAATGAATGCACTTCCAGATCCACACTCTATGAACTTCAACTGCGGCATTGCTGATGGAGCAAGTGTTGACTCCGGAGGATGGACGCATTATTACATCAAAAAATATCGTGAACAATTAAAACTTGTAGGTGTAAGCTACTTGCCGAGCTACAGCCTCTGGCTTGGAAACCACGATATCCATAGCCCAGTGGATCATTCTATTCCTGATCATATAAAAATAGCTAAATACCAACAACTCGGCTTCAATGAGCAAGAAATACAATTTCTGCTGGCAAAACCTGATACGTTTGAGTTTTTTTTAGATTTGCATTTTTTACATTATCATGGCGCGACCAATTACAGCAATCAGCCGAGTGGATATCATGCTAGAAAACTACAAATCTTTAGAGAATTTGTTCAAAATCTTGTGAGCACGTAGTACACATTTCTCACTTTTGAGTTTTTTTTAGCATATAAAACCTATACAACCCCTGACAATAGCCCTTAAATTGTTGAAAGTTGAGACATACAATTGATTGCATGAACAAGCCAAACATCGACCACCAATATGCAAACATAAGCAAACGCGAATGTGTATAAAAATTTTTAAAAAAAAGATAACTATAGTTATATGCAAACATCTCATTCACTACAGTTTCTTTTTCTCGCGCAACAGGACTTTCGTTGTGCTGTAAGCGCGCTTTTGGATTGTAAAAAAGCTGTTTTTTTTGCGAAATGCGACGAGCGATATCTGCATCTTCCATATACGAATACCCTTGAAACGTTTCATCAAATTTTTGAGTTTTTAACACCTCTTTTCTAAACGCCATGCAGCACCCACCAACAACCTCTACCTGTTTAAATTTATTTGTTCCAAACGCGTGTGTCGGCATGCCTGACCACGTAAAATTTCCCGAAGCCTGCTCGCGTGGCAATAAAAAGAATCTACGAAACCATTGATAGCGCGCAGAAACATTTCGATTAATGTTGGTGATATCTCCCATGCCGCCCACATATCCAGGGTGTGTTTCAAATGCTTCATTCATAGCCGAAAGATACTCTTTCTCAAGAATCACATCATCATCAAAAAAATAAATAATTGCTCCCCGCGCGTGAGCAATACCTACATTTCGTTGGCGAGTAAGGCCCGGTGACGTATGAATGTATCTCAGTTGAGTCGCCAAAAATTGCTTCTCGTTGAAATGCTCTTGAAATTGTTTTTCTTTTTGCAGTGGTACATCGCTGCTATCAACGACAATAAGCTCTTGTGGCGGATAAGTTTGGCATGCAAGAGAATCTAAACACGCAATGAGATCAGTAAGCCGATTCCTCGTGCAAATTACTACGCTTTCTCTGGTTTCCATAAATTTGTTCCTGCAAAACTCGTAATACATTTTTCACATAGTCAGCACTATCATGCACATCATATACATATACGCCATCCGGACGCTCTACAGAATTACTTGCGACCACTGGGGTGTTAAAAAAAAGAGACTCTCGAACACTAATACTATCGCCATCACTGAGCGTAGGCCGTAAAAAAACATCCACCTGCTCAAACAATGGCCAAATACTTTTATTGCCATGTAAAACAAAAATATTTTCAGCCACATCGTGCTCTCGCATCACCTTCTGCAAGGCTGAAAAATAGCCTTCATCCCCAATTCGAGCAAGCCCAATAATAAGACCAACGTCTGGATACTCTCTTTTCAGCTGCCCAAGCATTGCAATGGTAGTATCAATACCGTATATATCTTTTTCATCAATACGCATCAAGTGGGCCGCACTTAATAATAAAAGCGGCGTATGCTCTTGCATAAAAATGGATAAAGACGATGGATAGGTTGCTTTAATTGCTGTCGCTGCGTGTCTGCCGGGCGCAATAAATGCGGATTCTACAGAACAGTTCTTTGGCTTAACGTCGTTATCTTCATAACTTTTAAATGTAGATGCTCCAATACAAATTATCTGATCAACGCGTTCTGCTACCCACCGATAAAGTCTTATCTGGACAGCTTTCTTTTTATTTAGATGCCGCGAATCATGGTCCACAATTATCAGCTCATACCTAATAAAAAAACGCATAGCCAACAGAATAACCAACTCGCTTAATGCATGGGAAAGGTAGGTACTATGATAATAAACTGTCTGCGGCCGATTACCAATCAACCACCCTATAAGTTTACATATATAGAATGGAAAAAATGTCCGCATCCGTTGCTCGGTTGCAAAAAAGCACATCTTATTTTGCTGCGATACAAATAAATCCGCCACTCGTTGAATATGAACCGATACTCCTCCCAGCGGAGGGGGCATAATGCCACATATGGCAATTTTTTTATGCCTAATCAAACGAGAATAGTCATGATCTTTAATATCCATTAGAACGCCATTACATTATTAAGGGCCCATAATTGGTACGAATAATCCACAGAACTCTGCTTATTTTTTTTAATCAACTCATTAATTGCGTCTCGATTTAAAAAGTCTGCCCATTTATTTTTGCTATACAATGTATCTTGTAAATGCTCTGCAAAAATGCCCCCTTGCTTAAACCAGCGCGTTACAGGGGAAGCAAATCCTACCTTTTTTCGATAAATGATATCCTGTGGAATTATACCTTCTGCCGCCTTTTTCAAAATATATTTTGTCTCTTTATTGCGATACTTAAACTTCATTGGCACCTGCATGACAAACTCAACCAGTTTATGATCAAGGAATGGCACACGTGCTTCTATCGATGCAGCCATAGTCATTTTATCAGTGCGCGTCAAAAGAAGTTCTGGCAAGCGGTGCTTTAATTCTATATATGTCATCGCAGCAAAAAAATCGCCCTTGGGGTTTTGTTTGTAAAAATGCTCCCGATGATAATCCGCTATTGCATAACTATCATTCTCTTGAGGAAAACCCGGATACATTTTTTCAATAATCGGATCATACGGATCTCGGTCATGCGCAGCCAAAACGCCATCCTTCCAAAGTTCTGAAAAAACACGCACCCCTCCCCAAAAAAGAGATCTGCCCTGAGCCCATGACTTAATTAAATCCTGGCGATTTGGATAATCCGTATAAAACGGCCGGGCTGCATAAAAAAGACCACGCTTTGCAATATTGGGCACAAAATGCTGCGACACCTGCCAATAGCGATAAAGAGACAAATAATCAACGTACATTGGATAGCCACAAAAAAGCTCATCCGATCCTTCGCCAAGCAACAATACTTTCACTCCCGCATCTCGCGCCTGCTTGCTCACAAAATATAATGGTATACAGACAGAGTCGCCCAACGGCTCATCTTGGTGATATACCATCTTTTCAAAAAACGAAAACGCATCCTGCTCCGTTAAAATCAGCTCATGATGATTTGTGCCAAACTTTTTAGCAACCTTGCGAGCCCATGATCGTTCTTCATCAGGATCGGCTTCAAAAGCAACGGTAAAGGTATTCAAGCGAGCTTGATGACGCGCCATTAAAGCAACAATCAAACTCGAATCCAAGCCACCCGAAAGAAGAGCCCCTACCGGAACGTCTGCCATTAACCGTTTATGCACCGCATCATCTAATAAAGAGCGAACTCGATTTACACAAAATGATTTTTTCGAAATGTTTTTTTCTGAGACAGTTTCAGTACGCGTAAGCGGATCATACCATTGTGTAAATGAAATATCGTGAGCTTGGGTATAACGCGCATAAAATCCCGCTGGTAATTTATACACCCCTTCATAAAGCGTCATAGGCGCTGGAGTTGCCAGGTAGGTTAAATAATGAGACAGCCCTCGAACAGAAATACGCTCAACAATCCATGGCATTTTCCATAACGCTTTAATTTCAGATGCAAAACTGAGCATGTCCTTCTGCAATGAAAAATACAACGGCTTAATGCCCATTCGATCTCGAAACAAATACGTTTCATTCGAGGCACGGTCATAAATGGCTCCGGCAAACATTCCATCAAACTTATCAAGCGCCGCAATTCCCCACGCCTTATAGGCATATAAAAAAACTTCAGTATCACTATCAGATTTAAACTGATAACCAAGTGCGATAAGATCTTTCCGCACTATTTGATAATTGTAAAGCTCTCCATTAAAAACCATAATGATTCGTTGCTCATCATCAATCATCGGCTGAGCACCCGCCTTTGATACATCCATAATGCTCAACCTGCGAGAAACAAGCGCAACCTTACCATCCTGAGAACGCCACGTTCCTGCATCATCAGGGCCACGATGAGCCAGCACCTGCGAGAGAGTGTGTAAAATAATATGATCTATCTGAAAATCCTGGGTTGTTTTATATCCCGCAAATCCACACACGTTATTCCTTTGGCGTCGAGATTTTTTTTCCTATAAATGAATGGCGCCAACGAACAGAAAAAATCGATCCAAGCATACGAAAGCCTGAACGCATGGTCAATTTGCTATCAGCTTGATCATGCCAAACTGTCGGCCATTCCCTGATCGAAAAGTGAAATTTTTTACACAAATACATAAGCTCAGCATCAAATGCCCACTGCGTTACCGTAAGATAGGACGTAACTTTTTCACTAACGTTTCGCTTAAACAGCTTCGCGCCACACTGATAGTCCTTAAATCGCAACCCAAACAAAAGCCACACGAGTGGTTGATATACCAAACGACGTCCCCACTCTTTAATTGCTGGTCGCGCAGGAGAGACCTGCGACTCTTTCATATATCGACTTGCAATAATGCCATCAAAATCATCGATCTGATCAATTAATTCGTAAAAATATTCTGGCCGAGTTGCCATATCAGCATCAACAAATCCAATATATTCAGCGCCTGTAAGCAAAGAAGTTTCAAATCCCTTTTTTATTGCTAATCCCTTTCCTGCTTGCTGTAAATCAAGAATGCGCATATCGCCTAAACGCTCACGCTGTTTAACCACCGACACCGTATCATCAGTACATCCATTGAGTACAACAATAAAAATTACGCTCAGCGCCTGTTTTTCTGAAAAAAAAGTAAGATATGTATCAAGCATAGCGCCAATACGTTTTTCTTCATTATGCGCCGGAACAACAATCGCTACCTTCATGAACGCACCCGCAACACCCACCATGCACGCACGCACATCCACAATAGGAACCACACTTCTTTAAAGCGACTAATATTAGTTTTTCCATAGGCGCGTCGCTTATAATGAATTGGCACGTCTACAATTTTGAGCTTCAAATTCGCCGCTCCAAACAATAAATCAAAATCTCCAAAGGGGTCCGCGAGGCCTAGCTTTTTTCGCTGTCGAGCAATACGCTCATAATCTTTTTTCCACAAAACTTTTGTGCCACATAATGTATCGGTAATTTTTTGTTGTGTTATCCATGAAACAAGCGACCCAAACAAACGATTTGCAATCCACGCAAGGTACCCCATTGCACCTGATTCCATACCATATACAAGGCGAGATCCATTGATACAATCACCCTTTTTTGTAATCAATGATTCGTAAAATTTTGGAAGTTCTTCGGGGGCAACTGTTAAATCAGCATCCAGTATCATCAAAATATCCCCCGATGCATGCGCAAATCCCTTACGCACGGCATCGCCCTTTCCTAATCCATCCTGTTTTAATACACGAATGTTTTTTTCTGGATACTGAGCAACCACACGTTCAAGCTCTTGCCATGTTCCATCAGTCGAATTTCCTTCAATAAATATAATTTCTGTTTCATCGCCCATTGTAGGGCATCGTTGAATTGCACTTGATATATTTCCCTTTTCATTACGGCAGGGAATGATTACTGAAACTGTCTGCTTCATAGCTCTCTTATAATTATCTTGCGCCAAAAAAAAATGTTGTTACTCTATTTTGCACACCAATTATAGCCAAGGAGTTTTGTTATGTACAACTGGACTTTAGACCACTGGCTCGAAGATAAAAACGATGACGCTGAGTGGCTCGAAGAAGAATATGAAGATTATGACGATGATCAGGAATCATTAGTACTTGATGAAGCCGAAAGCGAAAATACTGATATAAGTGATGCAGATTTTTAAACCACACGAATTGCGCCTCCATATTAAAAAACATCTCCCTGCAAATCCTATTATAGTGGAAGCCGGAGCATTTAATGGATCAGACTCAATACGCATGGCTCAAATGTGGCCCCAGGGACATATCCATGCATTTGAACCAGTTCCAGAATTATTTAAAACACTCCAAAAACGTACCACTCTGTATCAAAACATATCATGCTATCCACTCGCATTAAGTAATCATACCGGCACAGCACCTCTCTACATTTCTGAAAAACCCAGTAAGCCTGGGCACGTCTCACAAGGGAATTCATTATTACCGCCAAAAGAGCGATTGCATCATTCGAACTTACGATTTCCCCATAAAATTATGGTGCCCACTATCACGCTTGATACCTGGGCAAAAAAACATCACATCAATCGCATTGATTTGCTATGGCTGGATATGCAAGGAAACGAACTTGCAGTACTACAAGCTTCAGAATCAATCTTAAAAACAGTAACTGCCATTTACACAGAAGTCAGTTTTGTAGAAGGCTACGAAGGCCAACCGCTCATGGAAGATATGGTGGCATGGATGCATACGCACGGATTTGAAGAAAAAGGCAGAGACTTTTCCAACACAACCGATTGGTTTTTTGGAAATATGCTTTTTGCGAAAAAAAATCTACTGCCTTAGCTGCGCATGCGCTTTATCAAGTGCAACAATTCTACGGGTAAATGATTTTCCCCATCGGCCTCTGTAATGACCCGCATTTTCCGGATAACAATATGCAGGAGAGAGTATTTTAGTGGGCGGATTATCTATAAAATATCTATTGATATGGCTTTCGTCATGCCAAATTGCAACAATATTTCTGCTTAGATCAGTTGCAATATTTATAGTAATCGTTCGAACCATTTTTAAAAATTCTTCTTGTGACCCGCCATTAAATCCGCCGGCAAAATAACGCGTCCCTTCGCCCCCACTCACACAAGCCGTTGACTCTCTCCGCGTTTCATACGTGCCACGGCCACCAAAATAGCCTGGATGCAAAGTAGCCACTCGATCGGACAAAATTTTGTCACCCACGGTGTTTTCAATACGCATATCAGCATCTATCGCAAATAAATAATCCATAGTCTCAAACTGAGCCCGATGCAGATGATACATCGCTAAACGCATCATGGTATCATACGGCCATCCCATACGCTTTTCTTCAATCCGAACAATATCATCACCTTCTATGGCACCATCAGTAAAAACAAAATACGTCACCTCATGATTTGTGCAAAAGTTTTTGCGAGCCGATGCAATCAAAGCAGGCACAAAATCAATATACCTACCCGTAGCAACAATCAATAGCCCAATGTTATCAGCTAAGCATGGATGCACAAAAAAAAGTGTACTGAAAAGTATCCAGAAGTAAGTACATCTCATTTTTTTCATATGGCCCCTTCTTGCCGCGCTCGCTCTACATTTGCTTTAAGCTCTTCAATAGTGCCCTTCAAATCGTCTGTAAAAGGGCTTTCCGTTTTTTCATACCGCGGCAACCCTCTCACCCAGCGATCCATTTGTTGTTGCAACTCTTGAGACACCTTATGATCGTTCAAATCATTTGAACCATTCCATATTAAAAGCACTTGTGGAATAAATTTCACATGCCCGTCACGCGCCATCTCAGCCATCGGAAACATAATGGCGTTGTCCGCACACATTTCCAAAAATTTTCCATTAAACATCAAATCTTCTTTTTGAATCTGCTTGAAAAGTCCCGCATAAAAGGTTCGTAAATGAGAAAGGTTTTTTTCATATTCTCGATAGGCATTCTGTACAACGTATCTACGCGGTATTTCCTCGCACCATCCTTCGTCTCTACTTGGCCACTGCACAAACTGGCCATATGTCATCCAGGTGGATGATTGGCTATACACTCTATTCAAACAGCTAAAAACATCATGCGGAGCCAGCCAATCATCACCGTCTACAATGCACACAACCGCACGATCCGGAATCAATTGTATCGCTCGATACTGGTTAGCCATTGCTCCGAGGCGCTCTGTATTGCGAATGAGCGTAATGCGATCTTCAACGCCTCGTTGTTTTATCCATTTTTCTACTAAATCGCCGGTCCCATCAGTAGAACAATCATCAACGTATATAATGTGATAATTAGTATATCTTTGTTTGATAACTGATTCTAAATTTAGCTTATACCATTTTGCATTATTATAACTTGCTGTCACCACCACGAACAATTGCTCCTGTTGCGCAACAGATTCAATTGTTTTTGAAAAAAATAACAAAATGCCGACACATATGCCCAATACTATTCTATGCTTCATCTATCCTCTCCTAGACTTAAATTGTTCTCTCTTGCCGCGCTTTTTCAACATTAACTTGTAACTCTTCTAGCGTGCCTTTTAAATCATCTGTAAACGGCGATGATACTTTTCCATACCGAGGCAAACCTCTAATTTGTTGATCAGTATTGAGCTGTTTTCTTTTACCTAAAGCTGCTGCCTGATGATCATTGATCGGATTTTCATTATTCCAAATATAAAGAATTTGAGAGTTGAATTTTACATGCCCCCGCGCCATCTCAGCCATCGGAAACATCGTGGCATTATCATTAATACTCCAAAATTCGCCTTCATTCATCAGGTCTTCTTTTTTTATTTGCTTAAAAAGCCCTGCATAAAACGTTCGAAGATGTGATAAATTATGCGGAAATTCCCGATATGCATTTCTGTTTACATATGAATCAGGTATTTCGCAGCACCATCCATGCATACCATTTGCTGATGCCGCAAATTGGCCATAACTCATCCATATATCTTTATTAGTATATTCTTGATTGAGAAAATCAAATACATTCGCATGAGCCAGCCAATCGTCACCATCTACCACACACACAATCGCACGATCCGGAATTAATTGTATTGCTCTATAATGATTTGCCAAGCCGCCAAATCGCTCTGTATTGCGAATAATTGTTATACGATCTTGCACACCATGTTTCTCTGTCCATTCTTGTACTAGATCAGCTGTACCATCAGTAGAAACGTCATCTATATACAATACGTGAAAATTGAAATACTTTTGGCTAAAAATTGAAGTAAGATTTTTTTCATACCAATCTTTATTGTTATAGCTTGCTACCAACACAACAATTGTTTTTTCTGAATACACTTTCTCTATAGCATGTATTTGTATACTCGCTAGCACCATCAAACTCAGAAATAAAAAACGTTTCATGCTTCTCCCTCATCAGTAAAAATTATTTTTTTTATTGCTTAATAAACGTCGGGGAATACTCCATATGCGCTGCTTTATTATCCACGCACTTTAAAGGCGCAATATCCATTTTTTGCCCTTTGATAAAAATGGTTAGCAAATCTCCTGAGCTATATTCACTCATTGCTCGATTATTATAGTCATGCTGCACCCTATTGAGCGGCATATTTACTATTTTTGAAGCAGCATAACACAGCCCGCGGCGACTCATAATGGTTCTTGATCGACTATGCCACAAATCTTCTAATTTGTTGGGAGCATAAAATGAAAGAGCGCGTAAATCAGGCTCAATATCTTTTTTACGATACAACGTCATATCAACAGTATGCGGGTATGCCCAATCCATTTGCCCATTGCTAAACTGCCAAGAAAAAACATCTGCCTCTTCTTGCTTTAAAGAGGGAAGTGGCTGCGCACGCCCACCAAATGGATAACATTGCGTAAGATTTTTTCCTAATCTCAAATAAAAACCATATGCATTATATTTTTCAAGTGCTTGCGCGCATTGAGAGAGGTCTACTGTATCCTTTAAGACAATGTCATCCACTGCAAAAATAATGTAAGGAGAGGAGGAATCAAATGCAGCTTTGAGTGTGAGTGGTTTAAAATCTGCTCGTGGATCAATGCCCTGCTTGTGAAAATGCACATGCGAAAATGCTTTCTCCACCAAATCATATCCTCGACAAAATTGATCGTCACTTGCACGATAAATTACATGCTGCTCTTGTATCCCCTTTCCATACAGTTGCGTTGATTCGAGCAAAGCGTAGAGCTGTAATGGCCTATCAAATGAAAAAACAACCAAGTCAACATCAGGCCTGTCGGAATGATTGGAATAAACATAAGACACCAATACGCCACTCATAATCAATACGAAACCAAGTGAAAGTTTTTTCATCACGCCCTTTATCATTTTATGCTCTTACAAATGCTTCTGGTTTAAGCCAACTTCCCGCCCAGTGATGCACTGCCGATGATTCTTTTTTGCACCATTCATTCTTTGGAGTGCCCCGTTGCTCATAGCCACACGGATAGAAGTAGCCCGCTGGAAGCGCCACGTCCCGCAGTCCTGTTTTTCCCGCAAAATAGGCAAATACTTTTGTGAAATGAATTGGACCGGTTTTAACTACTATTTGCTTAATAGCTTGATTATGTTTAATCATCTCTACACAGGCTTTTAATACTGGATGATTAGGAATAGCACCATACAATGCAGCCCCCAACTGAACCATATTCGTATCAAGCGGCTGCATGCCAGTATACAAATCAAACGTATGGTTGTACTGATCAAGCGATTGTAAACACTCAAAATCGGTATCAACGTACACTCCCCCAAATCGATAGACAATTTCCCATTTTAATATGTCCGATTTTTCACCATAATTAATTGCTGCATCGTAAAATTCTCTGTTATCAAATTTCATATTTGTGGCATCAACCACGAAGGTTTCACCGCCACGTGTTGATTGCAATCTTTTTTCAAGCCCGTCAAACGTAGTAAAAAGTTCACTGCCTCTCTCATAATTTGCTGTATTATCTGTCCAAAAAAGAACGGTCCAATTCGGATGATGCTTTCTCCAGCTATTTACATATGGTTCAAATTCATCCGGCAATTTCCCACCAAGCCACATCACATGAATAAGCTTAGGGATCCGGGTCTCCTTGCTTGTTTTTAAGGTATTGAAGTTGTGTTTTTCATATAAGTTTTTACACGTCTCGTATACTGCCTTAAAATCATCTCGTTCAAGCATATGAGAAAAGTCTTTTAAAAGCATTGATTCATCAAAAGCAACATGGATCGTAGAAGCGTGAGATCCTTGAAGTCGCTCCCGATTAAAAAAGAAATACCCGGTAGAAATACCCAGTAGCATCACAACAAACATTCCTAGTTTTGCGTATCTTGCTTGCATTATTTTTCCTATTTTTTACTAATCATTCCACACTTCACTCGATCGAGCATTGTCAAATGTCCGAAACGCTTGGCGACGCGAATAGGTTGGCATCCAACTTTTTGCCCAATGATGAATTGCATATGCTCCCTTTGCAACCCATTCATCATATTTTAATTCGCGCTCTGTGCTTCCTTGTGGGTAAAAATAAAATGCTGGAAACACAATATCTCTTCGATTGTTCAGACCCCCTGTGGCTATAAATGATTTAGAAAAATGAACCGGCCCAGATTTCTTTGGAGCACCCTGATGATGCCAATCATCTTTAATTG
>JAJCZB010000003.1 GCA_029262595.1 Candidatus Babelota bacterium
GCGTGAGAAAATCAAACATGCGACCATGCAAACCAGGCGAACATTGCACCGTCAGGCCATGGCCGCATAACATCAACCAAAGGAGCCAGACACTCTCCTATTCTAAACCTCAATCTGTCCGAAAAAATCTGACGACATACACACTCGCTGACAAATTTTTGTAAATCGAACATCACTCTTTCGCCTGTCTCTAATTGTGAGAATGTGAAGCTCCAATCCTATACATCGATGGCCAGAGCGCCACTAGTAATCCTCGCAGGCCCGGCTTCGTAACAGCGTATTATGGAGAATTTATCAGGGATATTCCCCGGCGCGCGAGATCGGTCAATGACAGCCCATGGCAACGCGGAACCAACGAGAACACCAACAGGCTCCTGCGCCAGTACTTCCTGAAAGGCACCGACTTATCGGTCCACAGCCAGAACAGACTCAACGCCGTCGCGCGGGAACTCAACGAGAGACCGAGAAAGACCTTGAACTACTTCTCACCCGCTGAGAAGTTCGACGAGTGTGTTGCGGCGATCGGTTGAATAGGTAGCTTTAAGCGGACGTTCCATCACACTCGAGCGACTTCCGCTCTTCGCCCAATAGCGGACCATCGGACAGCGATCTCCGTTTAATGCGCTACTAGGTCCACTCTTTCCTTCGGAGTGGACCTAAAACGACCGCGGCAAAGAGCCCGGTGTTGGCCTGACAGGGACTCGCAAAGTTGTTCAATTGTCGGCAGTATGTGGGGTTATTAAAGTTAACCCAACGTTGCGACACTCGAGCTTTCGGGTAACGGACTCATTGAGACAGCATGGCGCAGCATTTTTCGACGGCAAATTTTTTTCGACGTGCCCCGAACGCATTGATTGAGCGCTATTTTGTTGAGCGCGGACTATTTGCCAATCTGAATATTTCAAAAATGAAAGAGACAAAAGTCGAAGGGCTTTTTGACGCATGGCTCAAACTGCCCGACGATCGACGAAATGCGATGGAAGCCGAACTTTGCGAGATCCATGGGTTGAGCAACGCGAAGGGTTTCCAGGCGATCATCGATGAAGCGGGTTGGCATATGCAGGGCGAGCAGGCCGGTCTGCATGCGTTTGTTGAACAGCTCTCAGCCCTGCCCAATCATTACCATCGGGCGATGACCACCTTCCTGGATCATCCCGGTTATTGGAACGGAGCGACGCGGTTCAGCCATGCCGATGGTCTTTCCTATTGGCGCAAGCGCAAGAATCTTGGACATCACGAAGCCGCCGTACACGAGGAAGACCGCCACAAACTGGCCAAAGCGATACGCACTTACTTTCACCTTACCGAAGGACGCGGGAACCATTGCTTGGTCGAAGCCTTTCGCCGGGGTGAACGGGACTATTTCTTCGCCTATCCCGAGGACCACTCCCAACAGAGTGTCGAATGGGTCAACGGGGAATTCAACAATCGTCCGCACAATCCTGCTTTCGAGGTCGTGTATGTGTACTCGCAAAGCGAAGGCTCGCTGGATTTGAACTATCGTGGGCCACGCAAGGCAATCGAACCGTTGCAGACCATGTTCACCACCGAAATTTTGAAGCTACCGGAGTTGCCACCGGATCCCAAAGACGAACGGGTATATGACCTCGGTCAACTTGGTCAGGCGGATTTTAGTTTCACCTATACGCCAGAGAGCGGGATTCGGAACATTGGCATTAAAAAATTGCAATTGACCTCACGCGTAAAAAAGGGCGACCGACTTACTCTCGAAGCGGACGCCAACAATAATCCCAAGGGCGTTTACAACTTGATGGCTAAAATCGGTGAATCGCTCGATCTGAGCGTTTACGACATCACCCAGGTCGAGGTCACTGCGTCAATCATCGAAGACGCCAATAAACCCGCGAAACGGGTGACGTTCAGAATCACCCACCCCAACACTTGCTCGTTGAAATACGATGAGCGGGATCTGAAGCTGCGCGCCATGCTCGAAGCATCGGGCTTGGAGCCCAAAGAGCCAACTAAAGAAAGCGGTGACGCATGACGCCACAGGCCGCACTGGTTGAGGTCTTGGCGCGTGTCGGGGCTAACGGAGACGTTTTCCTAACCGAGCATGAATTGAATCAATGGCCCACCAGTGCCGTGTCGGCCATGAAGGCGCAGAAACTACTCAACAAAGCAACGCCTGCTGCTTCGGTCATCTGCCCAGGTTGCGAGCAAAATTGCGCAATGCCGCTTGAAACAGTTCCCGGGCCGTCCGGCACGCCTGCTTTTTTTGTTGTGTGCGACAAGCGCAGCGATATCAACCGCGTGGCAATTGCCGCTGGTCAACTGGTCCAATGGAAGACGAGTACAGCCGCGATCGCAAAATTTATCGCGCGAAGTTTGTCGGTGCGCTGGCAAGAAGCGACGAGTCACGGCAACCAACTGGAAATCGGTATCGTGAAGGCGCCCCGGAAAAGCCAGATGCTTTGCCTGCGCTCAGAGCGCGAACTGTTGTTGGTGGCAGGGACAAGTGAGTTGCCTTTGGCCGAAGCCCTCAACTTCGCTGACGAGCGATTTGGGCTCGACGTGAAAATTGTCCAGCAACTGATCAACAATTCCACCACCTCGGATGTCCGCTACACCCCCAGCAACGCGAAACGAGAGGCGCGCAAACTTGAAACCAATGCCAGAAACGAACGCTGGCGAAAGGAGTACCGGAAGCGCAAAAAAGACAATCCCGATAAATCAGATGCCTGGTGTGCCATACAGATTTCTAGATTGGATATTGCTGAAGGCAGGAGCTCCGAAACCATCCGCAAAAACATGAAATGAAAAATAGTTGGGGGGAATATTTTCGCCCAGCCTAACACTTTAATATCGCGGTGTTAGTTCTCCCGCTCCTTATGCAATTATCCGCTCAAAGTTTGCTGACCCGCTTGATTTGAAACGAATTTAATCTCAGGCCATCAATTTCCAACGCCCAAATCGCCCCACTACCGTTCCGGGAGTCAAATCCCGTAACGATTTAGAGGGGCCAATTATGGCGCACACAATTCTAAGGCTTCCGGTCGTCAGAGCCCGGACCGGTCTTTCACGCAGCACGATTTATTTACGCATCTCAGAAGGCAGCTTTCCCCGTCCCGTCCAACTGGGAGTACGTGCGGTTGGCTGGGTTGAGTCGGAAATCGACGAATGGCTGGATCAACAGATCCAAAACCGTTCCGATCCCATGAGTAAAATGCGGCGGATCAAGCCGTGAGAGGGAAACCGCGGACTTATTCGCCGCATGTCCTTAAATCGAATTATTCATACAGCCTTGAGCAAATTGCCGATCTATATGGCGTGGGCATCGCGACCGTCCGCCGCTGGATCAGGGTCGATGGTCTAAAGCGTATACCTAGGGTGCGGCCTTACCTGGTCCACAGCAGCGAAATCAAAACGTTCCTTGAACGCCGCCAAAATGCACGGCGGCACCCCTGCGCCCCGAATGAGG
>JAJCZB010000004.1 GCA_029262595.1 Candidatus Babelota bacterium
ATGACGACCCCCGGATCCTCGGCAGCGGCGCTTGTCCAGCCCGCGGGCACGCTACGAGCAACACCGGTCTCGTCCACGTAGACGACCCGGTCCTCCCCCCAGAACTGCCGGTAGTCGATCAGGTCGTACTCACGACCCAACAGCGGATGAAACGGGTGCGTGATCCGGAAACGTCGGCACTCAAGCTCCGAATCGGGTGCAGTTGACGGCGGTGTCCAAGGGCAAGGTCGAGCGCGGCATTCGCGACCGCCGCTTCGGGTTTGACCCGAAGCGCCAGGCGTGGAGCGATCTCGCGGAGCTGCAAGAGGCGTCGGACGTCGAAGTGATGGAGGACGCGACGCGGCGGATCTGCCCCGCGACGGGCACGACGGTGCGCGATGCCTGGGAGGCGGAGAAGATGTACCTCGCGCCGCTGCCGATCCTCCCCGAGCCCTTCCATCTCCTCGGTCAGAGCGTCGAGGTCCGCGGCTGCGCGGGAGTCGTCCAAGTGCTCGCCGACACCGAGATCGTCGCCGTGCATCAGCGCGGGACGCCGCAGCGGGTGGTCATCGACCCGAGTCACTACGAAGGCCCCTCGACGACGGAGGTCCAGGCTCCGATGCCGCTCGGCCGGATGGGGACGCGCATCGCCGAGATCGCGGCGATGATCCCGGAGCGTCGCCCGCTGGACCTCTACGCGGCCCTGGCGGAGGCGGCACGATGAAGACTAAGAATCCCGTCGAGAGAAAGACCGAGCCGCGCGTGGATCTCGACGCCACGAAGGATCGCCTCGCGCGCGTCGGACTCGCTCACGCGGCCGAAGCACTGGAGCTGCGCATCGCGGAGGCGATCAAGGACGAAGTCGCGCCCCATCGCTTCATCGACCTCCTGCTTCAAGACGAGCTCGACGCCAGGGACGAGCGAAGAGTGCGGACTTCGCTCCGTCTCTCCGGTCTCCCCACTGGGCAGACCCTCGGCAGCTTCGACTTCGCCTTCCAGCCGTCGATCGAGCGGAGTCGCATCGAGACGCTCGCGACCTGCGGCTGGATCCGCGAGAAGGAGACGCTGCTGATCCAGGGACCGCCGGGAGTCGGCAAGACCCACCTCGCGATCGCCCTCGGAGTGAAGGCCGTCGAGAACGGCTTCAGCGTCGCCTTCTTCCGTCTCGAGGAGCTGATGAATGCGATGAAGCGGGACGCCGACCTCTCGCCGTCGCGGCTGCGCCGCAAGAAGTACCTCAACGTCGCGTTGGTGATCATCGACGAGATGGGCTTCGAGCAGCTGACCCGGCAGGAGGCCAGTCTCTTCTTCCGTCTGGTGAGCTACCGCTACGGCCGGGGGTCGATCCTGATCACGACCAACAAGGGCATCAAGGACTGGCCGGAGCTCCTCGCCGGCGACGAAGTCCTGGCGACGGCGATCCTCGATCGACTGCTCCACCGCAGCCACGTCCTCGACGTGAAGGGCCGGAGCTACCGCCTGCGCGACCTCGAACGCGCGGCGACCCGGAAGGACTGAGCGACGCTGGCCCGGTGCCGGGGGAGTACCCCCGGCACCGGGCCAGCTCGTAGTCCAGCGCCCCCGCCATCAGCTCCGAAACCGCCCCTCCGGACCGCGACAGCCTCGTAACACTGGGTGTCGCCTTAACTCGTAAGGGTGGGTGTCGCTTGACACCGACGAAGTGGACCAGCATGGCCGAACTGACCGTCTGCTTTTTCCAGCCCGAATGGGTGGAGTTTTCCAACCGCCCCATGCAGCCTCTGCCAAGCGGTCCCTGCCGGCTTTCCAGCCCGATTCAGGTGGACCAGCATGGCCGAACTGGAGGTGGACCTACATGGCCGAACCTTGACACGCAGGGGGAGGGGGGAGGCATCGACGTCGATCGTCGGCAGACTAAGGCACCCGACAGACGAACAGCCGAATTCCCTGCCTCAAGCAAAGGACGCCCTCGACGGTCACGTCCTCACCCACCTCCAGGCGCGGGCAAGGCTCCTCGAAGAGAACGAACCAGCCATCCACGCCGCCCTCGAGCGAGACACAGCCCAGGGTGCCCACCCAAGTGGAGGCGCTGATCACCCCCGAGACTCGAATTCGGGACCCGGCGAGGGTTGATTCCTCAAGCTGCCCCACGAGCCAAACAAGTTCCGACGACGAGACCCAGGCATCGATCTCATCATCGGCGTGGAGATCCCGCAGCTCGGCGTCTCGCGTGAGTACTTGACCGAGACCGCTGAACGCGGCTCCAGCGGACTCCTCAACGATCGGTACAACCACAATCCACAGCACGATGGCGAGCGTCGCCAAAATAACAGAGATGGTGAGCGCGGCCAGTAGTACGGTCAGGCTCATTGCGCGCATCTGATGGCCTCACCTGAGAGAGATCACGGCGTCGCTCAACTGTTTACACCTTCCAATATATCGAGACGTGACTCTCACCACCAACACGATGGACAAACCTTCCAGCTTGACGTCATACGATTCCGCGCTTCTCAGGAACCGGCCGATGCACTTCTTTGTTGTACGCTCGAGGTATTGCCGGAGGCGATGATTGTAGCTGGGTGGTGGCGGTGGCGGTGGCGGGCTGATGAACACGCGCGTGTCTCGATTCTCGTATGGATCAAACTCGGCCGGTGGATCTTCCCACTCCTCGACCGGCTCCATTGGCTCATGGTGAGATTGGGCGAAACAGTCGATCTCTGCTCGCATTCGCGCGCCTCGCTTCGATTTTCTGCGGCATTGAATTAGGGCGAACTGCACGGCGAGAGATAGGGCCGCTGCCTGAATGGCGGCCTCTCCGCCTTGCTTCGCAACCTCGCTGAGCAGCTTCATGATTTGCTTTTTTTTGATAAGGTGCGCGATCATCGGGAGCGTGGAAACGGCGCTGGCCACCAAGTCTGCGGAGACCGATACGCGGGCAGATTGGAGGCCTCGCCTTAGGCTTCCACCAGACATGATCACCCCAACGACACCGGATATCACGCCGTCCCTCAAGACTCGCTCCGGATCTGGAACCGCGGGCGCCAATTTCTTGCTGGCCTGTGCCACAATCGCTTTCGCCAGTTCATCAGGGATCGTCAGATCCTGCTCGCAAGTCTCCGTTCCGTCGCAGGGCTTCCGTCCACCGTCGTAATCGTTCCACGGTGGCTGAGGGTCTGGGCCGGCCATCGATTCGCCTGTACCGGTACCGGTACCGGGACCAGCCGAGTGTGGGGACAAGCTGCGGTCTTCCGGTGGCACCAGCACGCCACCGCTCATGACCAGCCGAGAATCCTCACCGTGGCTCTGTCCGTCGCCAGCCGCACCGTCGCAAGAAGCACATTTTCGGCCTGCCATGGTTCGCGTCGTCCTAAGTGGGCCTACAACTCCGCCGTGTGAATCCCCGCCGCCACCACCACCTTGCGCCCCGAGTTATTGACGAAGTACCGGAGGCGCACGTAGCGTGCCGCGATCATCG
>JAJCZB010000005.1 GCA_029262595.1 Candidatus Babelota bacterium
CGCTGAGCCATATAGGAATAAGCCCTATAATTGAGCACCCAGACTTTCATCTTTTTATCGAGGAGCTTCCTTGAGGCTTTGCCAAGCTTGATCACTTGGCTGTAGTCTGCGATGGCTTTTTTATAGTGATGTTGAGCCATATAAGAGTAAGCACGGTAAAAGTACGCCCAGACCTTCCTCTTGTTGTTGATGCGCTGGCTCAGGGCTCTGGTGCAGGCCGCAACTCTTTTGCCGTCGTATGCGCCTTTTTTATTTAGGCACCGTCTGAAGTGCTTTGTGTTTTTCGCAACGCCAGATCGCCGCCTGGATTTCTTTTTCCACTTTTTTCCGCTGTGCCACTTCTTACGCCCGCTGGGTCCCTTCTTATGAACGGTGCGCCGTCTGTTCATGTTTTGTCTATGGTAGTAATCACTCATGCGTTTTGCATGGTTTTGATATGTTTGAGCCCGGCGGTATGCGTTCTGGCCATAGCTCTGTGCATTTGCCGGAACGAGCGCTGTTGTCAGAGCCGCCAGAATGAGGACAACCGAACCGAGTGCCGTGTGCATAGGTGTCATGATGGATCTCCTTAGCGGCGTGCTCAATGAATTGCGCAGACGCCACGTATATCGGAACCGTCGCCAGGGATCTTGTTTGCGTTCGTAATCTTTCTCATTGCTTTGTCTCCGGCACGCAGTACTCCCGATCATGATCAATGGTGAATTGTCATCAAGGAATCTGACGAAGGAGATCCTGCGTGACAGGTGAGGCGCCAGTAGAGACAGAGGCTGTCGCTAAGGAAGGACAAAACCGCCTTCGCACCATGGGTTGCCGTAGTATCCATCTGGTCCGTTGTAGGGTGTACAGTCCTGCCCCTTCGCATTTTTCGATTTTTTCGAATAGGTTTTCTTTGGCACCTTCTTTCGTCTGGAGTTGCCGTATTTCCTGGTTTTGACTGGTCCTTTGTTGACGCGTTTTCGCGCGTTGTTCTGATTATAGTTATAGGGCTTGATGTTGTTGTAGATCTGTCTTCGCTTGGCTGCTTCTGCACTCCAGTTCTGAGAAGCCGAAGGATCATAGGCACGCGCTGGAAGTGGTGCCGCCGAGAGTGTCGTGAGCGCTAGGATGGCCGAGGCGGTTATAGTGCGTATCAACTTCATGGAGGATCTCCTCTTGATCCGTGCCGTTGTTACGTATCTGCTGCGCTTACTGAATCTAGTTAGGGCTCCGCGATACCTGGACGTTGCGTCTCCGCGCTTAAAGGGGCAGAGGCAATTCCTACCTTGGGTCTTAGAAGTGGTCGCAATCTGCCTGCATCGAAGGGTGTCGGGGTGAGACGGGCACATGATCGGGCACTTATGGTGCCCATCCTTCGCCTAATGCCTTAGATGCGTGGCCCTCAAAGTCTATCCCAACCATCCTCTATTGCAAGTCCAACCGCACAGATGAGCGTGCGTATGAGCCCGGTGCATGTGCTGCTCGACCACTATCGTATACGGATGGTTTTGCAGAGGCGTGGCTGGAAAACGTGCGCCCGCCGCGTTGTGAAAGAGGTACCGGAACAGTCGAATATTTTTTTATTAGCGCTCTGCACCACACGCGGCACAAAACTTTGCACGCGGAGTTCTCAGAGGTTTGCCGCACGCCTGGCACGGCGGCCCGAATGCGCTTACGCGGTGATGCCACAGAACGTTCGGATTAGTTTCCTTAACGCCCGTGATTTTTTCATAGATTTCCAGCGCCCGATCCCCGTAACCAAACTTCTTGGCGTCCGCCAGTGATTGACCTGTCTTAGCGCGGTAAGTTCTAATCTCTTCAGAGACATTTTTCAGGTGTGGTGCAACTAGTTCCCACTCATCATCGGTCAGCATAGGAACATCCATCTGGCAGCGCCAGCAGTACATTTTCTTGGGCATTTCCTACCCTCCTGGACACGAGGCAACGAGCTAAGAATAGTTGCAATTCAGGCGTTGTCCAACAACCCCTTTACTTTACTTGATCGTTGAATACGTGAAGTCGCGGTTTTATATGATGGCGGCATTGTCCGCTTTGGGTCATGAGCGGACATCAAGGCAAACATTACGCCATGTCTGCTATACCATCAACACAGGACGTGACGGGTGCTTAGCCCCTAGGTCAGTAAAAGGCCACAACCAGACTCATTGTAATCCGCTGAAGCAATGAAAGCTAAGTCTACTCCAGCAATCATCTCAATCTATCCAACAGGTCCTGACGGGGAAGAATTTAGCCGTTTAGTTCCTTGGGAAACTCTCAGGGTTCCACCAACTGGGTTACACAACTGGAACCAGTTTCTTTCAGGTGGAGTCTTGGATGTCAGAACGCACATTGACTTGGCGGAACGCGCTTTATTGCGGTCTCGCATTTGGACTGTTCATGGGGCTTTGGGTTGGCTTCCTAAGTGGCTGGCTGCCACCGTCGAACTTCGAAGAAAGCATCGCACTAGCGATTGTCTTTCTTTTCAGTGGAAGTCTCTTCGCTGTGTTGATTGGCTTGTTTGGGAGCTCCGGAATTATCCCGAAGGCGGAAAGCATTCAACTCGCGCCGGAT
>JAJCZB010000006.1 GCA_029262595.1 Candidatus Babelota bacterium
CGCCCTGGCGCGGGTCGACTACAACCAGACGCGCGCCGCCGATACGCTCGGGACAACCCGGCGCATCCTGAAGTACAAGATGGACAAGTTGGGAATCGCCGAAACTCCGCCGGAAGGAAATCAAGCACTTAGCGGCTCCTAGCCTGCACACATCGGGGAGTTGCTACCGTTTCGCTACCAGGGGGGTGGTAATGTCGTCGTCAATTTCAATTTCACGGACCAAGGAACTCTGGGAGCTGATCAAAGCCGGTGCCACGCTAGATGCGCAAGAGCGAATCATGGAGCTGCGTCAAGCAATGCTTGATCTTCAAGAGGAGAACCTCGCCCTGAAAGAAGAGCTGCGGGAAGCCAACCAGCAGCTCGCGGTCCCCGCTCTTGTCATCGATAGGGGCGTGTATTGGGTCCAACTCGAGGGAGATAGTAGGGACGGCCCGTTCTGCCCACTCTGTGCGGACGGGGCTGGGAAGAGGATTAGGCTAAGGGAAGCTGGTACATTTAGTACCCCGCACCAATGGGGGTGCGACATGTGCAGCAGCCTCTACCCAGCGTAAGACCGGGGAATCATCAAGTCAGCAACCCCCTGCACCGCGTCCGCGTCCGCCGACTCGAGCCGCTTGAACCACCGAGCGTACACATCGAGCGTCACGCTGGACTTCTTGTGTCCGAGAAGATGCGCGACCTGGGTGACCGGCTTCCCCTGCATGATCAGCGTCGACGCGAAGGAATGCCGCAAGCTGTGGAGCTTGACGGCGGGCAACCCTGCCCGCTCCAGCGCCGGCTTGAATCCCGCCAGCGTCACATAGGACCTGTGTTGCGCCCCGCCGTCGAGCTTCGGGAACACCAACCCCTCCGATCCCTTTGGGCACGCCAGTCGCCACCTCTTCAGCTCCGTCACGAGTTGCGGCACCAGGGGCAATGTACGAATCGACGACTCCGACTTCGGCGCGGTGAATCGGGCTTTCGGTGGCTGCCCCCGCTCGTCGATCGACTTCACATAGGACAGGGATCGCCTGACGGTCAGAGTCTTGGTATCGAGATCGACGTCCTCATCCCACCGCAAAGACAACAGCTCCCCGCTACGGCAGCCGGTCAGCGCGGCCGTCATGATGAACGCCCGGAACAGCCCCGGCTCGGTCTCGGCCAGCAACTTGCCCACCTGCTCGGTGCTCAGGACCTCATCCTCCCGGACAGCCCGCTCGGACTCACCGCGGCCCTCACCCGACGTACCCTTGCGACGCTTCACCCGCTGGGCGGGATTCCGCTCTAGGCACTCGTCGTCAATCGCCAACTCGAGAATCGCCGACAACGTCGTCGTAAGCTTGTTGACCATACCGGCGCCGAGCCCGTGGTCGGACCGATCATTGCGGAAGTTGCGAACCATTGCAGGCGTGATCGCGTTGACCCTGACCCCCTCGAACGCCGGGAGTATGTGGCGCACCACATGAGACTCCCAGATAGCGTAGGACGAATGCCGGCTCTCTTGCTTGCGCTCTGCCAGCCACGCCCTGGCCACGGTCTCGAACTTCGGTATCTCGGACGGGGCCTTGTAGCTCCCCTTGCGAAGCTGCCCGACACGCTTTGAGAGCGCGTCGTCTGCGGCCTTTCGGGTCTCGTGGGTCTCCCACCGTCGCTTGCCCTTGTTGTCGCGGAAGTCGACGACCCACTTCCCTCGGCGTTTCCGGACACACGCCATCGCTCAATACTCCCTGTCCCAGCTCGGCGACGTCGCACCCATCGCCAAATCCACCAGCGCCCCGCGGATCTCCCGCGGGCTCTGGTCCGACATCGCGCACAGACCAACAACGCCGTACCCCGCGAGTAGCACCGCGGCGAACGCTCGCTCTGGTGGTCCCGCGACGGGCTCACCAGTAGCCATTGCGAACCGGAACTCCCGGTTGTCGCCGGCCGTGGCGATCTCACCCATAAGCGCCTTGAGGGCCGCTATCCGCACCGCTGCCGGATCGATCGGCCTCATGGCACCGCCCTCGCCGCCGACACGCGCTTCTCGGTGTCGGCGTCCTGCGCGTTCCACTTCGCCCACCGCTCCCGCGTGATCGACATCGCGAGATCGTCGGCCACGAGCTCCTCGATCTCGTCGAACCGGATCGTCGGATTCAAGATTCGACGCTCTGCCTCCAGGGCAAGCAACCCGAACGGCACTCCGACCTCCTCGGCGATCGCTTGCAGCGCGGAGGCTTCGTTGTCGCCAATCTCCGCATGGGCCGCTATCGCCTTGAACACATCTAGAACCGTCTGAAGTCGAAAACGCTCGAGTTGCTCCAGCGCCGCCTCCGGGATCATCTCGCGAATCATCTCCCGGACCATCTCCCGGGCATCCGCTTTGCCCATAGGGATTTCTGTCGCGTCCTTCGCCTCTGTTGCCTTTGCGTCTGCCATTGCCGTGCCTCCTGTTGGTTTCCATGAATGTCTGACAATTGACATGCGCTGAGTCCAATTGCAAGCCAATTGTCAGACATGATAGTGTTCTCACTCGATGGATTCCTGGGGCTGCTGAAGGGGGTGGAAAAATGACAAATGGAGCAACGGAGCGTATCTCGCTGAGGATCACGCCGGGCATAATCAAGCGGGCAGAGGCACTACGGAAGATGATGGGAAAAGACCCCACCCAGGCCGCACTCGGGAAAATCACGCAAAGCATGGTCCTGAAGGTCGCACTCGCCGAAGGGCTCGCCATCCTCGAAAAGCGGTACAAGTAGTATTCTTCACCGTTCACGACCGACCGGACGAATCGTCCGCCGGATGTGAGCCGGCTCCTCCTCGATCACGAGAGAATTTGCCGGGACCGCCCGCGGGGATGGCCGTCCCTCAAGCGATAGTTCCACCTGGGCGAATAGATCCCGGAAGGTGTCATCGTAGAGTTCCTCCGCGCCCGGTTGCAGGAAGAGCGTGACCGGCATGAGGGCAGCCAGCGGCAGCCAAATGGCCGTGTAGTGCTTGACGCTCGCCTCGTACACACCCAGCTTCTCACCGGAGTAAGCTTCGTAGAGGGTACCCGTGACAACATAATCCGACGTCATCGTCACCGGGATCAGAAAGAAGCTCGATCCGCTGATGAACGCCCACACCTGATCGTGCTCGTTGACTAGGGTGTCGAGGAACAGCAGGTACTGCACGTCGAAATACGGATTCTGCGATGCCCGCGACAGTATCCGGCTTTCTTTTTGAACCCTGTCGAGCGCGGCCCGGAATTGCCTACCTGTTGTCCCCTCAGGCGCCCCCCTCCGGCTGTCCCCTTCCATTTGGTGTTCGTGAGTGAACACGAGTTTTATCGCCGGGGGGGTCCCATCTTGCGGCTTCACCGCTGCCCCCCGCGAGATCAGATCCGGAACACGATCTCCCGACCTCATGAGGCAACCGCTGCAAAGTAGGATCGCTGATAAACAGACCAAGTAGCGCATGTTGGAGCCTCCAATTAGATTGGAGGGCACCTTATGGCCCGGATCGCGCTGTGGCCAGCGGCTTACGCGCAGTGTTCATCGCCCACAGCCTCGGTCACCGCCACCGCCGGCTTCGAACACACCGGGCACTCGGACTCACCCCGCGATAGACGCCGAGGCTCCTCCCAGCGGTAACCGCACCGGCAACGGTACCGGCGCCAGCGGGACGGGATCTCTGCCGTGGCCGGGTCGATCATCAGAGCCCCCGTGCACGGTTGACGAGTCTCGTCAGTGCGCGGCGGGCAAGCTGCCCGGGCCCGATCGGTACAGGCCGCGGGCCCTGCGACAAGTAGATGTCGCGCAGCATCCGCACCGGCAGGCTCTCGGCCGTGATCGCCATCCAGCCACGACAGCCCGGGGCAAATATCCCGGCCATCGCGCTCTTGGAGTTTGTCACGATCCCCAGAACCCGGCCGGTCTCCGCTGAAAAGACCGGAGAGCCCGAGGTGCCGGGCCGGATCTCCCCGTCTAGCCATAGGGTCTCCATCTTCGCCACGCCCGTGAGCCACTCCCCCTCGTGCGTGAGTACGCACACCGGCCGCCCGTCCCCCTCGAGCTCGTCCGGGTCGGGCGGATCGATCTCGATCTCGGCGGGTCTCACCGTAGCCAGATACTCGGCCGCGGCCGCGACTTGCTCCAGCGGCGAGATCGCGTCCAACACCGCGACATCCTCGAACGCTTCATATGCGGTGCAGGCACACGTCATCTTCGCGTTCTGCACGTCGAATGACCGAGGGTCGATTGCGTTTGACCCGGGCCCGATCGGAACAAGGAGCTCGCGTTGCCACCCGGGCTCGCCGAAGAATCGGACGACGTGCGCGGCGGTCAAGATTCGACCGTTCCCGACGTACACACCGCGGCCAAGCCCGACCTCGACGGTCGACGACGCGGCCTCTTCTTTGCTGATACCCTGCATGGTTTCCTTTCCTGTCCTGCCTATCCCTCGCGCTCGGGGATCATGACATTATCGGCCACGTCTCCAGCGGCTTCGGCGCACCCACGGCCGCGGTCCACTTGCCGGCGTACGGGAAAAAGCCGCCGTTCATGCTGGTGGCGATTGCGCGCAAGATGTCTTCGGGGCGCGACGTGGTCAGGAACGAACCGTCACATGCGTACTTCGTGATCTCGATCGTCTCCGGATCGGTGTCGGGCTGGTCCGGGTTCTTCTCCCGATTGACGGTGACGGTAAGTGTCGCATCGCACTCGTTGGCGGCGGCGGCGAGCCCGTCCAGGTCGAGGTCACCCAGCGGGACGCTGCGGCCCCAGACTCGGTTCGTCAGGTAGTGGACGCCGCACACCACGGGGTTGTTGCTGTACTTCCACGTCGTCTCGTCGCCAAAGCTCTGCGTACCGCCGACGCTGACATCCTCGCGGAAGTCCCACATGAGACATCCGCGGACTCGGAACCGGATGCCCGGGGCGCCCGTCGGGAATTTGGACGCCGCGAAGCGGAGGATCGCATGGACATAGGCAACTCCCGAGAACTTGCGACTCTTGGCAAGCCACTCCTCCGGAAGGTGGATATCGTCACCCTTGAGCTTCACCGGCCCTAAGATTGGTTGCTGGTCACGCCATCCGAGTTTCTTGATGAACAACGTCCGGTCGCGAAACTTCGCCGCTGTGTGCGGAAGGTCGTTCAGGGTGATGCGGGTGATCGCGTCAATCGGGCCTACGCAGATTGCCAGGACGACGTGCAGGATAAACCCTTCCTTCTTGGGGAGACCGTCGAAATCCACCGACTTGGCATAAACCAGAAGGCCCGAGAGCACCGTCTCGCCGAATACGACGACGGCGGGCTCCGACGGACCGCGGTAGATGTTGCGCAGCGCATCGATCGTGCCGGGCTGGGGCTTGGGTCCACTTTTAGCCGTGAGCGAGTTGATACCGAACGACAGGGCGGCGCCGAGGATGCCATTGATGACGCTCGCGAGCACCACTCCATAAGCGCTGAGTCCGACAACGGCCCCGGTTGGCCCCACGGTGACAAAAATGCCACCGAGGGCTAGGGCGATCGCCGTGCCGGCCGCTGCCGATGCCGGGTTGGCCGCAATGAAGACGGCGATCGCCGCCGTCCAGCAGATCGCAACACGCCACGCCCTACCCGGGTCAGCCCCAGACGTCTCGTAGGCGACGAGGGGCTTCGACGGATCGTTGCAATCCTCCCCGGCCCAGAACGATTCGCACTCGGGTGACCTCGGATCAAAGCGTGGGTCGATCATCTGCGTACCTCAGCTCACGACCTGGGCTTCAGGCGTCTCGGGCTGGAGCCCGATCGCGGTGCGAGCCTGGAAAATGTTGCCCTCGAGCTGCGAGATCGTCGCCCTGATGTTCACGACGCCTTGCAACTCGTCCGGGAAGTGTTTCCGGAGATGCAGCTCGTCCACTTCCTGCCACTCATCCTTTGTCAGGACCGGGAACGATGTAGGCGCCGACTTGATCGCCCGAAGGGTCAACAGGTCGTTATCGGTGGCCGCCTGTAGCGCCACCGGCAGCCTCTCGCCGGCCGGTAGCGCCAAGAATCTGTCCCGAACCTCCCGCGACGTGACCGCGTCGTTGATCCTGTCCCGTTCCTTCACCCGCGGCGTCGAGTGCCCGTCCGGGTTATCCTCGCGAAACAGTCTATGGCCGGCGCCGAGAGACTCATTTGCGTACTCGAGTTGACGCTTCAGGCGCTTGAGGGCGCCGGCGGTCGTGCGCTCGATGGCGTCGACCGCGTCAACCCGAATGCGGGCCTTCCTGTCGCCCTTCACCGCGGCGTGTAGGGGCTGTGCGTCGATCTTGGCGAAGTCGCCCGTTACCCGGTCGACCTCGGCCGTCAGGGCCTCGATCTGCCTGTCGACTTCGCGCTGATGGCGCTCGTCGGTACTCGTCGCCGGCAACATCAAATACTTGTGTGCGAAAATTGGGTCGGTCATCTTTTTCGTGCCTCCGTTGTTGGTTGTGGTTGTGGTTTCAGACGCCCAAAAGTTCATGTTGGGTCAGGCCGGGCCCGACATTTTCTTTCACGCCGACGAGTGCGCCGGCCGCTGCGTTGATCACGTCATCGTGTGAATGGCGCGGGTGATCGACACTGTCTCGACCAATGCGACTTGTACGCCGCTCGAGTGAGCGGAGTTGCTTGAGGAGTCGCGAATGGTCGAGAAGCTCGACCCGGCCCGCCGTCACCATCGGCAGCAGCGCCAGATAGATTTCGCTGCGATTCAAACTCGATGTTTCGTAGGTGACCCCATGCACGCGGAACCGCTCCTCCGGCCATGTGCCCGCGTACCGATCTCCGGTCACGCTGTTGCAGCGGTAGCGCCTGAGAACCTCGACGAAGGACTCGACCGCCGCCTCCGGACTGAACGGTGGCCGCACCTCCCGGACCAGGTCGAGAATCGCCGTCTCGCCCTCCTGGTGCGCGATCGCGAGTGTCATCGAGTCACGCCCACCACCGCCGGCCGGATCGGTGAACGCAAAGTACCCATGGGCGTCGGATGGTGGCATCTCCCAGCGGTCGGGGATCGTCACCGCCTGCACCGCTTCGCGGCCGATGAAGCTCTCGATGTCGGTTCTGAATTCGGCCAGATACTCGGCGCGTGCCGCTGATTCGTCTTCCTCGAGTGCCCGGTCGATCTCGGCTTGGTCGATCGTCGCGTTCATCTCGCGGGTCGTCGCCCGCCACACCAACACGTCCCCGTCCTGCCCCCAGTAACGCGAATAACGCTCCCAGAGCACACCCTTGCGAGCGTACGGGGTACTGATGCCGATCAGCATCGAGCCGGGAATGGACGCAAGCGTTGGGCGGATGGCGTTGATCGTTTCAACGTCACTGCGTGCCGCGTCGGAGTCGGTCTGCCAGTGCGCGACCTCGTCCGCAATCACCAGCGCGGCGGTGTATCCACGGACGCTTCGATGATTACTGACGTGGACCTCGATGACGTTGCCGTTGTTCAGCTCGATCTCGTCTTGCGTCTCCCGGACGATCTCCCGATTCAACATCGGCACGAAGCGAAGGAATCCCCGAGCGTAGCGATAGATGATCTTTGCCTGCCTCTTGTCCGCGGCCAGCACCATTACGGTTGCCCGCTCACCCGGCACCAGATGCTCACGGTAGTCACGAAAGAGTGCCGCGTAGACCGCGAGTAAGGCCGCAATGAGCGACTTCCCGCCGCGGCGCCCTGCGATCACCCACGCCTCTTTCGCCTGCTTGGTTGGCGGGTCTGTCCGGCCCGTGTGGTGACGGTAGATCTCGAGCTCGGCGTCATCCATCGGCAGCGCATGCAGCGCCTTGAGGAACACGCGCCAATTCGAGAATGTCGGGCCGAACCAGCGCGAGAACAGATCCCGCATGACGTCGATGATCGTCACGCCGTCGCCGCCTCGATCTGCTCGGTCAATCGGTCGACCCGTTCGTCGGCCTCGGACAGCCTGGCACGCACGGCCGCCGGATCGTTCGGCGGACAGGCGGAGTCGAGCACCCACCGCTCAACGTCGACCCGGTGCTGGGCCCGGCCGAGCTCCGCCCGTAGGGAGCGGAGCATCTGCGCGGGCCCTATGTTTGCGACCGTTCCCATTACCCGAGAGCGTCCGCGATCTGCTTGCCACCAACAGCGTCCAGCGAATCACAGCAGGGTCGGATCAAGTGGAGGTCGCTCCCGCCGCCTGAGGCACTGGGGAAACAGTGGCGGAGTCGCCCCAAGACCGCTGCGACCATCGGGCGTTCGTCGCGTAGCATCGTTACGGCTGTGGGATTGCCGGCGCACTTGTCTGCGAGTTGCCCCGCGAGTTCGTGGCGCTGATGGAGTGTCGCTTCCAGCCCGGCCAGATGCGCCTCCGCCTCTAGCAATACTTCGTTGAGTTGCTCCCTGATTGTCGTCATCGAAGTTCCTTTCCGTTGGGTGCGTCGACAGCCCGGACGATCTGCCCCGACACGTCGCCGCACCGCTGATGCGTGCGACGGTACGCCGCCCGCTGTAGTGAGTTGCGGACATCGGTTTCCTCGGAGCCCTGACGTACTGCGAGGAACTTTGTACCGTCCCATGCGGCGGTCTGGCCGCAGTCGGCACACGCCAGCTCGTGTAGGCTTCGCGGGTCGACGTACATCGATCCGCACTTCGCGCACACGATGCCTGCGCTGCGTCCCGGGCGGGCCATCTCAGCCCGTAGCTTCTCCATCGCTCTTTCCATCCCATCATCCTCCACTTGATTTGTATGGCCGCAGCAGCGCCCGTGCGCCGCCTGCGGGCTTGGTTAATCGTCTTGGGTTGGGTCTCCCGCCGGGTCGGCCCTGGCGCTCCCGTGCGCGTCCTGGGTACCGTTTCGCTCGAGGTACTCGTCGAGGTTCGCCGACTTCTCGATTCGGTCGGGTTTGAGTCCGAGGGCGACAAGGTTCTGTCGCAATAAGTTGGCCCAGCCGATGTACCCGCGACCGAGGAATGGCAGGAGTTCGCCGGCCTCATTGACGACCGAGCCGCGGCGGAAGGCTTCATCGAGCATGCAGCGAGTCAGTAAGCTTGCGAACGCCGCGGACTCGGCCAGCGCGACCTCTCGGCCGGTCATGTGCTCGGCTCCGCCGCTGTCTCCCACGATGTCGGTGAGCCGATCTCGGTATGCGTCGGCCATTGGGCCCTCGATCAGCTCTCGACTGGCGTAGTCGAGGGCGAGCTTCCGGAGTCCGTGTGTCACCTGTCGGCCCTGCGGCTTCGTGCTGGTCGGGTTACGCGGCATGGCGCACCTCCGAGTTGGGCGCACCGTCACGTTGCACACGCGTCGCGTTGACAACCGTATCCCTCGAAACGCCCAACATGCTGGCTGCTTCCGCACCCGTTGGCGCTCGGTCGGGTTCATCTGCGTACAAGCCTGAATTCCGTCTTGTACGATCCCGCCTCATCGCGACCGTGGGCGCTCGTTTAGGTTCACCTACGAGCGACTCCAAATTTGGAGTCGCTCGGTTACGCCTCATCGCACCCGCGTCTCGGGGCGTCAACTTCGACAACTTCGCCGCGTACGCTGACCGCTGACCCGCCGTGTAATGCGTCCGCATGATGTTCAGCGCGGCGGCGACGCTCGTGGCGCTCGCCGACTCGTCGATGTTCAGAACCTTGTAGGAGGTGCCCGCCGACCGAGATTGACGGGCTCGGCCGGCGGGCTTGGGAGGCACCGCGGCCGAGAAGGCCGCTTCGTGGGGGGGTTGGGTCGGTATCAGCCTGGTAGCAGGCCCCGAATTGTCGCCCATTATTAGGCGGTTTTTCATCATCACCAGTTTAGTCATTTGGGGATTCCGCCGACTTGAGTACCTGGGTCGCGTTGAATCGGACGTACTTCCCGAGTCGAACGTGCGGGACACGTCCCTGCCTCGCTTGCTCGAGTAGCCAGCTGGGCTTGATGCTCAGTTGCCGCGCCATCTCCTCTGCGCAGAGGAGTTCGCCGGGCTCGCCCGTAGGTGCTTGCTGGGTGGGCTCGAGCAACCGCCGGTTGGCTATCGCTGCCGCTTCCGCCAACGCGCCGATCAGTGCCGGCAAGTCGACGGCAGGGACCTTGAGCGCGTGCTCTCGGAGTGATTGGGCGTCAAACATGGCCCGGACCCCCTTTGCGAGAGCCATTTCGGCTTAGACACCGTCTATTTGTTACCGCCCCTATTTCGTCACCCAAGCGGTACACCGAACAGCCTGAATCCCGGGTTGGGCTCATAGGCTCACCCCTAAAGGGGGGGTGAGCCCTGAGCCCAATTTACCAATTCGACAGTGAGCCCAAGTGAGCCCGGTGAGCCCGATTCGAAAAAGCTTCATAACGCCGCCCACTTACCGCCCCGCTTCTCAATGAGCCCCCAGCGGTCCAAGTCGGCCACACACCGGGTAAAAGTGGACTTCGCGAGGGCGGTGGGCTCACTCCATTTCGAGTACGCCAAACCATCGTTTCCACCGACTGTTCGAAGCGTCTCGAGGGCCTTCCGCCGCGACTCCGGTAACACGTCTGGCCGGGCTTGGACTTCGGATTGCGTGAGTGGGGCGAGTACCGCCGATTCGCCGATCGGGCGAATCTCGAAATACATGTCATCGAACGGCGCAAGGTCGCGCTGTTTCAAGCATGTTACACGCACGCGGGAATCATCCTTTGTGACGTGCATCATCGTCGACATCCCGGCTCGCAGCGATGTGTGTCCGCGCTCTCGGTCGGAGCCCCAACCAGAGTGGTGAATTAGAATCACGTGGCATCCAACCTCGCGCTGGATCCGCTGCAAGGCGTACAGGTAGGCCGTCGTATCCTTGGCTGAGTTCTCGTCGGTCCCCGCGCTGGTGGCACTCTTCGTGTCGATAGCGAGCACTCGGACCCCGCCTGGAACCTGTTTGAGTGTTGCGATCACTCGGGCCGTATCTCGCAACAACTGGGGGTCGGCGTCGATCACAAAAAACGGCGGGAGGGAGAAGTCGCCAAGAAACTGTTGGAGGGCCCGAAGGCGCTGCGGGATGCCGCTCATCCCTTCGGCGGCAAGGTACACAACGGCCCCCTGCTCGACACGGCGCCCCATAAACTCCCGCCCGGTTGCGATCACAAAGAGTAGGAGCAGGACGAACAGGCTTTTGCCGTCGCCGGCCGCACCCGCAATGCAGGACATCTCCCCGACCTGGAGCAACCCGTCTACGATCGTCTCAACCGGCGGTAGGTCGCGAATCGCATTGAAGTCGAGCAATGGATAGGGCTTCGCCCCTTGCTCGTCCTCTGGATCCGACCCGTTCCCGAGATCGACCTGAGCCGCGGCGCGTTGACGATCCTTCCGCTCGATGACCTCGGCGATACCGTCGGCCTCGCGGATCGCGTCGGCCGACTTGAAGCCGGCACCGATCAGGGCCGCGCAAACCTCATCGCGGATCTCGAGAATCGATAGCGCGTCACCGTGGAGGCCGATCAACCTATCGTCGGCCCACCGCCGAGCCCCCCGTAGGAACATCTCCTGCTCGGACGCGGGTGGACCACCGACACCGCGGCCGGCGATCTGATGTGCGATCGACTGCACAGCGGTGCCGTTGAGGGGCGCTTCGTTCACCCGGCGGCCCTTCCGGCGCCAGCTTCACGCTCAACTCGGAGACGCTCAACGTCTTGGAACCGAAAGAGCCGCACGCCTGATCGCGTCCGCTCGCAGGGTAGACTTCCACCGTCGGCGAGCTGGCGAATCCTCATCACTGATAGGTTGAGGATTCGAGCCGCGTCTGAGCATAAGAGTGTTTTTGTCTCTTGTATTCCCATAGCCGAAATTGTGACTTGACGAACGGCAAAGGGCAAGCAGAAAGCGTCCTTTCGCCACGCTGAGGTAATGGGCTTGGAAATTTCAGAAACGGGATTAGGTTGTTTTCCTACCCTAATTCCATTATGCATCATACCTACGACCTAGGAGGAGGCCCGACCGCCATGACCAAAAAATTAGGCGAAAAAGGTAAAATCGAGGAAGAAAACCACGCAGCTTGGGCCCGGGGCCCGCTGCGTGGTCAAGAACTAGCCAACCATCACGCTGCCGAGCGGGCGGTCGCCGCCGCGCAAGGGCGGATCTGTGCGGTACCACCCGGCACGCGGAAAACGGCCGGGATGAGCTGCGCGGCGCGGGTCAACTGGTTGATGGATTTCGCCGAGTGCGACGCTGATGATGACGACGCTCGGGATCGTGCCCGGTGGGAGATATTCGCAATCGGCGCCGAAGGGAAACTACTCGAGACCTCAGTGTTGGTGCCCGGCGACGGCGGCGCACCCCTACTACCCGCCCAAGCCTTGGAGTTTGCCCCGGAGGTCGATGCCGGCCGGGTCAACGAGATCAAAGCTAAGGTCCGGGACATCATCCGCGGGCTACGGAACGATCGCCTAGCCGTGATTGAGGTGACCACCCGCTACTCACTGAAACGATGGGGCGGGTACGGGTCGGGCGTAAACTCGGCGGCTACCGGTGACGTGGAGTCCCGGTTCTTTCGCGGGGTGATCAAGATCCTCGAGTCAGCGAGCCCGCACCTCATGGACTGTCCCGCACCCAACTGCCAGCGACTGTTTATGTCGAAGCGAACGAACCAGCGGTACTGCTCGGTACGTTGCCAGAACCGGGCAGGTGCGGCGAGGTTTCGTCAGGGGAAGACATGACGCCACCGGGCACCCGAACCTCCGGACAAGGGGTTCGTCCCAACTAGACGGCTTAGCTCACCGTCGGGCCAGACTTCGATTCAACTGCAGGTACACTACCATGGCGCGCCGCGTCCCAATCGACTTCAAAACGACAGGGTTGAGATTTCCCCCAACCCAGGGAATCCAGTTCGACCAGAATCTCATGCTGTTCGCTCAGCGACTCGACAAGGTCGCTTGTGATCGACTCTCTCAGGAACAGTGAGGCCGTGAGGCTGTGTCGCCCGGGGAAATTGATGTTCCGGGGGAGCCAATGATCGTTCTTGTTGTTCATGAAAATGAAACCGGCCCCCACTAGTCGCCCGTAGCTGGGCTCATGACTCCACAGCGCTTCCCCACTTTTCTTGTCGACTACGGACAATGTCATCGAACGCAGTACGTCGTTCTGCCCCGATCCATTTTCGAACACAGCCCACATGTCGGCGCCCATCGACCACTTCGCTTCCTGGTCAACGGGTTGGCCGGCCGGTTGCCCAATACTGACCGTTAGTCTCTCGAACCGAACGCTGATCGAGGCCTGGGCTCCCAGGCCCTCCGGCACGCCCTCGAGAGCCAACTGTTCGAGCGCTGCGGGGGCCTGATTCAAGTAGTAGACAAATGCGCCCAGGTAGAGAGCTCCCCAAGCCCCAAAGGGTAGAAGGTAGGATGAGAGTTCTTCGGCGACCGACGCCCAACCTCCCGACCAGTACTTAGAGGCGGCAATTAGCAGAGACGCGCCAATAAGGAGGGCAAGCTCTAGGCCTACGGGGACCCTCGATCGCTCCTTCGTGTGCTCCCATGCATGCTGGCGAACTCGCACCCAGAACTCGCGTTCGAAGTTTCTGCGATACCACCCGGCGACCCTCCCCACACCCGCTGGAATAGTACGCAAGGGCTAGGCGATCAAACCGCGCTACCGCGCCGCTACCGTTCCACGCCAACCCACCCGAACCGGAGCGCACGAACGAACTGCACAACGATCGGAAAAGCCGCACGGATGCGGGATTCTCAATCTTACGTGCGCCACGGTGACAACCCTCCCCGACTGGACAAGTTGGGAATCGCCGAAACTCCGCCGGACTCCGAGCAGACTTTCCGCACCCCCTGAGGGAAACAGCAGCCACGACACCGGCACGCGCAGCCCTTTTTCGGAGCACCGCGCGCGCCGGTGGGCCGAGTGGT
>JAJCZB010000007.1 GCA_029262595.1 Candidatus Babelota bacterium
CATATATATTATGTGGCAATATTTTTTAACTTATTTATAAAGAGGTGTGCTATGAAGATACATAAAAATAGAGTGGTGTTTTTGGCATTGGCGCTTTTAGTTCCAGCATTTGCATCTGCAGCAGTAACCGTTGAATTAAGGGTTAAGTGGGATGATAATGCAGTTGATGCAAAATCATTTACTTTTGAAGTAAGTGATAAAAAAGTCGTAACCCCAACAGCATGCGGCTCTGATGTTATTATGAAGCTGAAAGAGGAGTCAGATACGTCTGGGACATTTAAAGTAACGGTAAAACAAGATGATGAAGTTAAATGTCAATCTAACGTTATTTTGGCTTATGGCGAATCGCATCTATTTGAGTGTAAAAAAGCGTGCATTGGTGCATCTGTAACAATGACTGCATCACAAGCAGAATAATGTCTTTTCAACGATTCCCCTACTCAGAACGAGCGGGGGAATTGTGGACTCAATTTTTTATAAGAAGGTATGCTATGAAAATAGATAAACTATCGCTGATGCTTTTGATTGTGTGCTCTTTTGCGCGTGCAGGCGTAGTTGCCCAAGGGGTTCGTGCTTCACGGCAGGAGCTAGAAGCGCGCATTGCCGCATTTGATGACACTCATGTTTTTGCCCGTTTTAAAAGAGAGATTAAGAAAAAGTTTGATATTACTGATGACGAAACTGCGATGGCATTAAGAAGAGAGGCGCTGCGGTATTTAACGTTGTCTGTTTTGCATCCCGATAAACAACTTCCTATGTTTAGTAAACATGTAGATGAATATTGGCACACGTTCATTCTTTTTACTCGTGAATATTTTACGTTTTGCAAGCGTTTGGGAGTTCCTTATATTCATCATCAGCCAAATGTAGATAAATCAAAACCAAAGCAAGGCCAAACATTGTGTGATTTTGCACGAATTTATGAGCAGACCTTTGGCGAGAAACTTCCAGAGGTTTGGCTGCGGGGTAAAAAACAGTTTTGTACCGACGATGATTGTGGTTCTGGCTGTTCGATATGTCAATCTTGCTCTACCTGTAATCTTTGAGTATAGATTACTTACATTGTTCGCATGCAAAAGGCCGCACGTTGCGGTCTTTTTTTGATTGTTTTCAATTGATTGGATTTCTGGTTATTCTTGCCAGTAATGATGAATGACTTTACATATAAAAGAGGAGCGTAATGGATATTAATAACGATCCAAGACATCAGCTTGCAGAGGGTAAAGCGCGAGAGCTTGCCGAGCAGACGTTTGTTGCATGGATTCAATTGGGGCTTTTTTTAGTATCGCTCGGTTTTGCGAGCGTTGGAATTATTTCGTTTATGAAAACTCAGCAACGCGGAACATTTCATATTACAGTCGCAGCGCTTGTTGCGGATTTTTTTGTGGTTACGGGATTTATTGCGGTGATTGTTGCATTGATGCAATATCGTAAAAAAATAAAACGTATAGGTAGTGCAAAAATATCACGATTTGATTTGCCTCTTTTTATTGGGGCAATGATATCGCTGCTGGGTGTGTTTGCGTTTGTTCTCATTGTCGCAGATTGGTTTTTTTGAGTTGTGCGTATTTGCACATTTTGCCTAAATGCCCTAGAATATCGCAAAATAACTACTTAACATCTACTGAATGAGCATTTGTATGTACAAAAACATTACTTTTTTTTGCAGTTGCTAGCTGTATGGTTTCGACTATTGGGGCAAGTGAATCAGCGCGTATTGATCTTTCCATGCATACTGCGCTTGAAGCACCAAACACTCAAGCAGTATTAGAGCGCGTTGATGCATTATCAGCGGATGAACTTGAGCATGCTTTGAAATTTGCAAAAGAGCGGTGTGCGCATTTCGATTCGAAAGCAACCCTTTGGAGCAGAGTATACGTTTTTGCTGCGGTAGGCGTTCCGGTAGCAACTGGCTTCCCGCTTATCTATGGTGGCCAGGGAGGTGGTTTGTATGGCGGGTGGATTGAAGTTGTGTCTCAATTTGGTAAAGCTGCAGTGGGACTATTAGGTTCAGGAGCTTTTTTTGCGTATGCAAAACGGAAAAAAGCGGTTGCGAAAGAGCAATTAAGTGCAGCCCAAGCAAATGTTACTATTCTTGCAAAAGCTATGCAAAAAAGTAATGGCTGATATCAATTTATATTTTTGATTTTGATGAAGGTGTTTTTTATGAAAAATATGTTGTTTTTAATTGTGCTTGCGATAAGTGCAATTTCTTTTTCTGATGTGCGTGCTTCAAATGTTGAGGCCGAGCGTCAGAGAATAATGCAGATGTCGGAGTATCAGCAGGCAGATACAACTGTTGCTGAACTTCTCGCTACAGTTGTACAGCATGAAGGCTGGAGTGAAATGGAAATAAGAGTACCTATTGCAGGCACACAGAGCAATGTGTGGAGGCAAATAAAAGTAGATGGCGGTCGAAAAGATGGAGATGTTGAGTTTAAATGGAGATTTCCATTAACCTCTGATTCAGCTGAATATGTTGAGGTTGATATTATGATATCAGATGATTCCTGCAGGCAAGAATTACAGAATTGTATTAGAGTCGCTCTAGGTATAGATAGTTAAGGCTGGCTTATAATTAGCACGTAAAAAAGGAGAGAGTATGTTTTTTCTAGGTACATCACCGGGGCTGTTTAATCTTGGTATTACTGTAATTCGAATTGGCATGGGGATACTCTTTATTGGGCACGGCTCTATTAAAGCTACCAAGGGAGTATCCGAATGGCGATGGACGGGAGAACAAATGGCGCATTTAGGCATAACCTTTGCGCCACTTTTTTGGGGGATTTGTGCAGTACTTGCGGAATTAGTTGGCGGTATTTGCTTAACGCTCGGACTTGGCACGCGCATTGCTTCCGCTTTTTTGGCATTTACGATGCTGGTTGCAGTTGTCTATCATATGAAAAAAGGAGATAGTTATGGCTATATCTCCTTTCCGCTTTCTCAAATGATTGTGTTCATCGGACTTATGATCGCTGGAGGTGGATCATATTCCCTTGATCACTATTTATTTGAACTATTTACCAAATAATTTTCCTGGAAGATTGAGGGGGTTGAGCATTCCGCCAACTCCTTCTTGCACTCCCTCAGAAACACCGGTTCTGATGCGTTGCGATGCATCTTCGATTGCGTAATTATAGAAGCGGTATCCTACAAATCCCGCTATGCCAACTAATGCTATTACTACCAACACGATAATGATAAGTCGCTTTGTAAATGTATCCATTTGAAAACTCCCCTAATGAAATGATTATACATGCTTTTACTATAGCGGTTTTGAGTGCAGCAATGCAATAGCTTGTATGCATAATAGAGCCGCGATCTCTTGAGTTAACAGGCTTGCAGTCGCTATTGTGAGAGAAATCGTATAAAAGGAGAAAATGATGGATATGTTTTTATTAGATATGCCGCTCATGTATATCAGAGAATTTATTGCTACGATTGGTGTAGTAGTAATTTCTGCAGGAGCTCTTCGTTCGATATCTCAGCTCTATATGCTTGCGGTGCATGGTAAGTTTGATGCTGATTATATTCGCTTGCAATTTGGAAACAGCGTTATTCTTGGTCTTGAATTTATGGTGGGAGCTGATATCGTTGGGTCGCTGGTTGATCCGAACTATTACAATATGGGGCTCTTGGCAATTATTGTGGCTGTCAGAACAGTGTTGAGCTATTTTCTTACTAAGGAACTTGAGGCGCTCACCCCAAAAGAGAGAAAAACAATAAAATAGGAGCTACATAATGAGGTATAACCTACGATTGATTGCGCTTGTGTGTATGTTGTTTGGAATGAAGACTCGATCGGCAATGAGTGATACCGAATATCGCAGAAGAAAGATTGATTTGAGAGTGCGTGAGGTGCGTGCTCGGGAGCGAGCGGTGAAACTAAAAGAGCGAGAAGTTAAAGCTCGGGAGCTGGATGTACTTTTAACCCATTGGCGACAGTTTATCTTGCCCGAAGGAGATGATACGACGAATCTTTGCTTTGCTGGGCTCATCACTGCACAACTCCATGACTTGTTTGCGGATCGCATAGCGGAGTTGCCAGCAGGCCAGAAAGAGAAATTACAAGAGTTTCTGCATCGAACCCCTTCGGAAAGACGCCGATTTGCTGCGTACACTCCAGAGGCTCTGAGTGCATTATGCGCCGAGTTGATGAGAGGGTTTGAAACTGTGGAGCATGCATTAGGGCGGCCCGATGAGCCGGAACGTGGTGGGGCCGGTTTGAAAGACGATGAAGACGATTGATATTCGATTTCGCCATTGGGAGGGCGAATTGAGATGTTTTTGAGCATAAAGTTTTCGCCGTATCCCCTTTACAAAGGGCGCTTTTTGGGGCATACTACCTGTAATAACTGATCGATAATCTTACGTTTTAAAGGGCATCTGATGAAAAGGGATATTCACCCAGAACTACACGAAGTTACTGCTCACTGTGTATGTGGTAACACGTTTAAAACACGTTCTACTATGAAAGATATCGCAATGACACTGTGTTCAGGATGTCATCCATATTACACAGGCGATCAAAAATTGGTTGATACTGCGGGTCAAATCGAGAAATTCAACAAGAAATTCAAAAAAGGCAAAGCCTAGCTTCGTTAGAGGTACGCTATGCTAATTCAACTAGACGTTTTGCAAAAACGGCATGATGAGCTGTTAACGCTCCTTGCTGATCCTAAGATTGAGCGATCAAATCGCCAGTCACATCAAAAAGAATTGAAACATCTTACGCAGTTGCTTGAGAAGGGCAAAGCGTGCGAGTCTCTTGAAAAAGAGATTGCGCATGCAAAGCAGATGATGCAGGGGCCAGATCAAGAAATGGCGGAGCTTTTTGAGCTGGAGCTTGATGATCTGCAAGCGCAGCTTGTGGCAGCACAAAAAGAACTCGATTTTCTTTTGGCGCCCCCAAGCGAACATGATGATCGTTCGGTTTATCTCGAAATCCGTGCGGGTACGGGCGGCCAAGAAGCGGCGCTTTTTGCGGGCGATCTTTTGAAGATGTATACCAACTATGCGCTTTCAAAGGGATGGAAGCTTTCGATAGAAAGTGAAAGCTTTACCGATCTTGGCGGATACAAAGAGGTAATCGCATTTATTAAAGGGCACGATGTGTATGCCCATCTTAAGCGAGAGTCTGGCGTGCATCGTGTACAACGTGTGCCAGCAACCGAGACGCAAGGCCGAGTACATACTTCTACCGCAACGGTTGCTGTGATGCCTGAAGCAAAAGATGTAGAGGTCTCTATTAATCCAAGTGATTTACGTATTGACGTATTTCGGGCCAGTGGCGCGGGAGGCCAACACGTAAATACGACAGATTCTGCTGTTCGTATTACTCACATTCCTACGGGTGTTGTGGTTTCTTGCCAGGATGAGCGTTCGCAACATAAAAACAAAGCGAAAGCCATGAAGGTGTTGGGTGCGCGTATTTTAGCTGCTCAAGAAGAAAAGCGAATGCAAGAGATGAGTGCGCAGCGTAAGGGACTTATTGGTACGGGCGGTCGCGCTGAAAAAGTACGTACATACAATTATCCTCAAAATCGTGTCACGGATCATCAGGTCGAGCTTACACTTAAAAAGCTTGATCAAGTGATGCTGGGCGCCATGGATGAAATCGTTGATGCATTGCGTGATCAGGAGCATGAAGCGCGCAAAAAAGAATTCTTATCTCGCTTTTCTTAGTAAAAAAATCTTGATTCAATAAAGGCTTTTATGCGTGGAAAAAGATATCGGCTATTGCTGTGTGGGGTTATGGCGTTTTTTTCTCTTCATGCTGATAGTTCTTTTTCACAGTATGTGACAATTCCTATCAAGAGGTGCCGGGATGCGCGTATCCATTACCCATCTCCTATTATGAATTTCAGAATATACGGATTCGTCATTTTAAGTCTGTGTATCAAGAGGGTGGATCATGCGGATGGTATGCGATGTGCAATGCGCGCGCTATTGATAATTTAGTTGCGCAATCAAAGCCGGTAGTGCCGAAAGCAATTCAAGCGGAAGCTGAAAAAATTGTTGCTCGCTTACATCGTGAGCGCGATGCAGTAATGAGTGCACTCAAGACGCGCTCCTTTTTTGAAGGAGTATTGGATTCAGAGTCCTACTTGCTTGCGCAGTATCTGACGATGCGTAATTGTTATGTGCTCTGCTTGGCTTCTAAAACAAGCTGGTTGCAATTGTATGCTCCGTGCGTAAGTAATGAGTTATATCCATATGTAGATACGTCAAAAAAATATCGGGATCGGTATTGTGTGAAATCACCGCCGTTATTTTTGAAAAAAATAATCAATGATCAAAAAGTTATGCATTTTTATCTCGGAGCGCCGGCTGAATGCGGTACTGACGAGTGGCATGCTGTTATGGTGACGTTAATTGCTCCAGACAAAAAAGGTGAAAAGCCAGTCGTTATTTATATGGATTCTAATAATCGCATGATCGGTGAAAACGATACATGGATGATGTCTCCTTTGTTGCATGTATTTTTCCAAGCGCTAAACGATGTTTTTGCAGCAAACTAAACGAAAAACTCCTTGTTATTGTGGTGTAAATGAGTACACTTACATATCATTTTTACATTCGATATGTTTCATAATCACACAAGGATTTCTATGTCTCTTATTGCATATTTGCTCGAGTACAATCGGTATTGCAATCTCGCTGGTATTGCGGCCATTCTATTGATCGCATATTTTTTTTCACAGCATCGCTCTCGCATACAATATCGCCTGGTGTTTTACGGGCTCTTAATGCAATTTTCAATTGGATTTTTTATTTTGCGTACCTCTCTCGGGCAATGGTGCGTGAGTGCGCTTGCTGATGGGGTGCAACAATTATACCTTTTTGCCGATGAAGGATCGCGCTTTGTGTTTGGCTCACTCGTTGATCCAGCGGCAGGGCCATGGGGATTTATTTTTGCGCTTAAAGTGCTTCCGGTTATTGTATTCTTTGGTGCATTTATGGCGCTTCTTTTTCACTTTGGCATTGTGCAGCGTATCGTGATGGTTGTTAATTATGTAGTGCGTCCTTTGCTGGGAACTTCGGGTGCGGAAACGCTCTGCGCGATTTCAAATAGCTTTCTTGGGCAAACCGAAGCGCCTCTTTTAATACGTCATTATCTTAAGCATATGACTAAATCAGAAATGCTTGTAGTGATGGTGAGTGGTATGGGAACGATTAGTGGTGCTATTTTGGTAGTGTTTGTGGCAATGGGTGTTCCTGCAATTCCACTTTTGACTGCAAGTATGATGGCAATTCCTTCAACACTTTTAATTGCAAAAATGCTCTATCCAGAGACGGAAAAAAGTGATGCGAACGATGCGGCAAAAGTTGATTTGACCGCCCCGAGCGCGAACGTATTTGATGCGGTGTCAGCAGGAACAATTGATGGTATGCAGCTGGCGTTAAATGTAGGAGCGATGTTGGTTTCGTTTATTGCGTTGTTAGCGTTAGTAAACGCATTGCTTTCGTATGCAGGTAGTTTAGTTGGGTGTGATATTACGTTGAGCAGATTGTTTGGAGCTCTTTTTAGTGGGTTTGGTTATTTACTTGGATTTGAACCAAATGAGGCGATTATTGCGGGTGAGCTTATTGGTATTAAAGTTGCGATTAATGAAGTAGTTGCATTTGGCGATATGATGAGCAAGGGATTGTCGGAGCGGACTGTGAGTGTACTTACGTATGCACTCTGTGGTTTTTCTAATTTTTCATGCATTGGTATTCAAATTGGTGGCATTGGTGCGCTTGTTCCTGAAAAGCGCCAATGGCTTACTGAGCTTGGGTTATATGCTGTTTTGGGGGGTACGCTTTCAAATTTATTGTCAGCGATGATGGCAAGCTTGCTGTTGTAATTTTGGCGTGAATAATTCATAGTAAGTCGGTACCTTTTTTTACTTTACCGTTCGCCCTGAGCTTGTCGAAGGGTATCGAACGGTAAAATATAAAACTACTTGTGAAGAATATGCGCTAGGTAATAATTTTTTCTTCACATGACATGGAAATGTGAAAATTATAAAACCCTTCGACAAGCTCAGGGCGAACGGAGGGAAGGCAAAAACTAGTATGTGCTTAAGGGAGTAGGTGTTGTGAAACAAAAAATAAAGACTCGATTTGTTCTTGTTGCTGGGGGCGTTATTTCCGGAGTTGGAAAAGGAGTGATCTCTGGATCGATTGGAAAAATTCTAAAGGAGCATGGACTTAAAACAACGCTCATTAAAATTGATCCCTACATCAACTATGATGCCGGAACCTTGCGTCCTACCGAGCATGGTGAAGTCTGGGTAACTGAGGATGGCGGAGAGATCGATCAAGACTTGGGGACATACGAACGATTCATGAATATGTCTATCCCTAAGAAGAATAATATTACCACTGGGCAAATATATAAAAGCGTAATTGATCGAGAGCGTGCCGGAGAGTATTTGGGAAAAACGGTTCAATTCGTACCGCACATCACCGATGAGATTATTAATCGTATCAAGCAAGCCGCAGAAGGTTATGATATTGCCGTGATTGAAATTGGGGGAACTGCCGGGGATTATGAAAATGTGCCCTTTTTATTTGCAATCAAAGCGCTTGAGCGCGAGCTTGGCGCAGATCATTTTGCATATGTTCTTGTTACTTACTTGCCCGTTCCTGCGCATATCGATGAAATGAAAACAAAGCCAACGCAGCAAGCGATTAGATTGCTCGGCGAGCAAGGCATTTTACCAGATTACATTGTGTGCCGTTCGCAATTTCCGCTTGATGATATTCGTAGAAAAAAAATTGAAGCATTTGCGCATCTTTCATCTGATCGTATTATTGCAGCTCCAGATATCGCATCAATATACCACATGCCATTAGGGCTTGAGCAGCAAGATTTTGGAAAAAAATTATTGAAACAGTTGCACCTTACTTCAAAGCATACGCCTGATTGGAACGCGTGGCAGGAGCGGGTACATCACATTGAGCATCCTGAGAAAAAGATTTCGGTTGCGATCATTGGCAAATATTTGGCCAATGGATCATTTAGTATGACTGATAGCTACATCAGTATTTGCCATGCATTGATTCATGCAGGGGCCGAATTGAATGCAGGCGTAGATATTACGTGGATTGATGCGGAGCGCTTTGAAACAAATCCAGAAAAATTGGATGACTTACAATCATTTGATGGGGTGATTATTCCAGGCGGGTTTGGCAATACCGGCGTAGAGGGAAAGATTAAGGCGATTGAATATGTGCGAACGCATGATATTCCATTTGTGGGCCTGTGCTATGGATTGCAATTAGCTACGATTGAATTTGCGCGTAACGTATGCGGTCTTAAAGATGCGCATACTACTGAAGTGGATCCAAAAACACCGTATCCGATTATTGATGTATTGCCATTGCAAAAAGAGCTACTTCAAACCAATCAGTATGGCGGCACTATGCGTCTTGGTGCTTATGAAGCGACGTTAAAAGCAGGCACGCTTGTGCATCAACTTTATCAAAAAGCAGAACAAAAAGCAGAGGTGAAAGTCGTCTATGAGCGCCATCGTCACCGCTATGAAGTAAACCCAACTTTTGTTCCGGTACTTGAGAAAAAAGGCTTGCTTTTTTCAGGGCGGCATGTTCGGGCTGACGATACCAATCTTATGGAATTCCTTGAACTTACCGGGCATCCATTTTTCGTAGCCACGCAAGCGCACCCTGAATTTAAAAGTAGGCTCGGAAATCCTAATCCCGTGTTTGCTGGATTTGTAGCTGCGTGCTGCCAGGCCAAAGAAAAGCAATCGTTTGTCCAACCCGGAGCGGCAAAGCAATCTTCAGTGGCGTTGTAAAATATTAAACAGTGTGGCTGCTGAGCATTGCAACCGTGTCGTTATGCATAATCGGTAGCCCCACTGCTTGATACTCAAGTGCTTTCGTTGGCCGAGATACCCAGTTAATACAATGCTTTTCTCGAAATAATAATCCCGTATCTGCTGCTGCTAAATAGTGATACATATCTGCATGCGGTATGCGCGTAATGTGATACGCAGATTGCGGTAGTGCATGTTCCTGTGCGAGTGCAGAGAATGTTTTTTCACTCTGCGTGAGAATCAATAAAAATGCATTACTGTTTTTTTTATATTCTTGTGCAAAAAACTGAACAGTCTTTTCAGGGCACTGCCAAGTATGCGCCGATCCGCTATAGACGTAGACATGGGCGGTTTTAGGTATTGAGAGTTTTTTGCGTATTTTTGATCGCCATGCAGTTACTTTTTTCGGTGCAATGGCTTGTGGGATGTCATGGGTTGAAACAATTATTTTTTTTATCGGCGTTTGCCATGTTTGAATTATATATTCTCTGAGTGCTTTACTTACTGATTGCACAGTAACGTGCGGTTTTTGTGCAAAAAATCCGTACACATGCTTTTCTATGTTTTCATACTGTTTGGCGCGAAAGCGATGCCACCAGGACGCTGGGCGATGCGCATACAGATATTCTTGCGCGCATAAACCGCGCGCTTGCACGATTGTTGGAATACTTTTTCGATTGGCGTGCGCTACAATCCATCCGGCCAATGGGCCACGTGCGGTGATATGATCGGGGCGTATTGTATGTAAAACTTTTTTGAGGTGATGTGCCGCAGAGTGCAGACTAATAGCTCCCATGAATGGAATTTTTTTTAGTGTAATAATGTGTATGCGCGGATCGGGCGAGATCGATGTGAGGATGCTTTGAGAAAAGTTTTCCCGCTCGTAGGAAACAATAGTAATCGCATTGTAGATTTTTCGATCTAACTGGTTAATGAGCGGGAAAATAACTTGGCTTTCAAAAATAGAGTTGTATACGCTGTCGTATAAAACGAAACAGGTGTGTTTCATCTTTTAATGATATTATTTTGTAGCCACGGCATAAGCTAGTGCAGCATAAAGTATGGTTTTAGAGGGAGTAATGGATTCCATCATGCGCTTTGTTGGAATGAGAACTTTGTCAAAAAGATGTCCAAGTATACCGGAAGTTGGCTTAAATTCTTTGTTTGCAAGGCCGCTTCCTTCTACTTTTAATCCAGGTAGACTTTGAAGTTGGCCAATGATGAAGTTATCGATAAACTCAAGAATAGTTTTGCGACTGGTTGAAGGAGTAACGTGCGTTTGCTTAGCATGGAGTCTAACGCATGCTGCAAAAAGAGGAAATCCTGTAGCAAGAATCGCTGCATTGCGATTATTGAGTGCGTGCAAAGATATTGTTGAACTAAGCATCATAGCACATGCTAAAATAAGAAGCTGTTTTTTGATCATTTTGTATCCTTTTTTGTTATGTGAAAGATTGCTTTTAAGATGGTGCATAACTATATCAAAAGGTGTAGGGTTGTAAAGAAAGAGAGAGATGAAAAAAAAAGAGGCGCCAATAAAACGGCGCCTCTTTAGTTTTTTTACGAGTGAGTGTTACCAGCAAAAGTAACCGACCAGTGCGACAACAAAAGTGAGCGCAACTGGTACTTTAACCGGCTTAAAGTTAATGGTTTTAAATGCAAGATTACAAAACGTGAGTACGATCAATGCAGGATAGCCGATATATACTAATGGGCCGCCAGTTAGTTCTCGTACATAATCAAGGCCAAATGTTGAAAGAGGTACGCAAAGTAAAAGTACGATGAAGAGTGCGAGCTCGTAGCTTATATGGCGTTTGAATACTTGGACTTGAAAGTAATCAGCAATCACAGCACTCAATGCAATAGAGGTTGAAAAGCATGCCATTAATACTGCAGTACCAATAATGAATGCTCCATGATTACCGAGTATGCGGAATGCGATCATACGAAAGAGATCACCTGATCCTGCAAGATCATGCCCGTGATACATACTCAAGACGCTCATGCCAATGTAAACGAGTGCAAGAAGAGATACTCCAAGCGCACCAGCTTTCAGACCAATCATTGCGAGGCGATTTCGGTTCATGCCGACCATGCCACCGATGGTGTTTTTCAAAATATGAATTACGATGGATGAGAAGAAAATGCCGCCGAGTAAATCGAGCGTTTCATATCCGCGCATAAAGTTTATCTTAAATGCATCCCATGGAAGTACCTCAGAGGCGACCATTGTTTCTGCAGAAAAAATACCTTTTACGATGATTACAATTAAGGAAAGCAAGAGCAATGGACTAATTACTTTTCCAAGCAAATCTACAATTCGATTTTCTCGGAACGTTGCCAAAAAGGTAATGCCCAAGAAAATAAATGCAAAAATGAATGAGGAAAAGGGCTGTACGTCTTGCAATAGAGGTATTGGAATAAAGGGTGCAATCATGGTGTGTGATAACGTTACAATGCGCGGTAACGCAATTAATGGACCAATGATGAGCATGCAAAGAAAGATAACAAACGGCCCAATATTTTTACCCAAGCGTCCAAAGAATTGTTCGTAATCTCCATCAAACAGGATCATGCTAATAAGCCCCATGAGTGGGAGACAGACCGCGGTCATAATAAATCCGAGCATTCCATAGACATTGTTTGCGCCAGCGTGCAAGCCGACGTCGAGAGGAAACATGAGATTTCCTGCACCAAAAAACATGGAAAATATAGCGAGACCAACCGTTAGGATCTGAGATGAGGGCTTATTCTTCATAAGAGCATTCATCCTCCGTATAAATGGTTTGAATAATAGAAATTACCTAAAAAGTATGCCTTATTACGGCCAAAAAGTAAATTTGGGTTGATTTGTGAGGCCCTGCGAACGATACTGGAGGTATATTTTTTGCTAAAACGGGGAGTACGTGTATGGCAATGCGATGGTATATACTGAGTGCGCTATTATTGGGATCAATCCTACCAATGCAAGCACTTCGGCGCCGCAGGCCGAAAGGTAAGCGAGAAGTGCATACGGGTATGATTCTCAAATCAACGGCGTTTGCTAATAATGGGTCTATTCCGCAAATGTATACCTGTGATGGGCAAGATGTCTCGCCTCCATTTCGTTGGTCTCATGCGCCAGAAGGCACAAAAAGCTTTGTGCTCACGTGCATTGACCTGGATAAACCGGGCGGCGGCGCTATCTTTAGTCATTGGGTAGTTTTTAACCTTCCCGCATCACTGATTTATCTTCCAGTAAATGCAAACATTGAATATTACAAAGGTGTTGAGGGTACCAATAGCATGGGCAAAATAAATTGGAGTGGCCCGTGCCCGCTCGTTAAAGTGAGACGATATAGATTTACGCTGTACGCTCTTTCTGCAGAGCAATTACGCCTCACTAAAAAAGCAAAACTTCATGAAGTAAAGCGCGCAATGAGTGGAAAGGTTCTTGCTAAGGCAAGCATGATAGGGACCTATGAAAAAGTGCGTCGTAAGCACAAACGTGAAGGGTAATTGCAATGGCTGCATATGTGCGTTGGTTTAATACACTTACAATGAAAGACGTTAGTTCAGTTGGTGGAAAAAACGCTTCGTTGGGCGAAATGATCGGGGCGCTCTCAAAGCAGGGAGTTACTGTACCGGATGGGTTTGCTGTGACGGCTGATGCCTATCGAGAATATATCACCCACAATAAGCTGGAAAAACCGTTGCGCGATCTTATGAAAAAACTAAACCCAAAGGATATGACTGCGCTTAAGACAACGGGAAAAAAAATACGTGCGCTTATTGCCGGGGGCACGATGCCTGCGCGCATGGAGAAAGATATTGTTGCGGCGTATGCAAAGTTGTGCCGCTCTAATAAACAAAAGATATGTGACGTTGCGGTGCGTTCATCAGCAACGGCAGAAGATTTGCCAACCGCATCGTTTGCTGGCCAACAAGAAACGTATTTAAATGTACGTGGAACTGCTGCACTCATTCGCGCATGCAAAAAAAGCATGGCCTCTTTGTTTACTGATCGGGCAATTATTTATCGCATAGAAAAAGGATTTGATCACTTTGAAGTCGCACTTTCAGTAGGGGTGCAAAAAATGATTCGCTCCGATAAGGCGGTTTCGGGAGTTGCGTTTTCACTTGATACGGAAACGGGGTTTAAAAACGTAATTATGATAGATGCTGCCTATGGATTAGGAGAGAGCATTGTGCAGGGAATTGTAAATCCCGATGAATATTTTGTGTTTAAGCCGACACTACAAACAGGATATGCCCCAATTATAAAAAAGAAATTGGGCGATAAGCGCATTAAGATTGTGTATAGCGCAGCAACAGCAAAAGATCCGGTTAAGAAGGTAGCGGTATCTCAAAAAGATCGCGAACGATTTGCGCTGACAGATTCTGAGGTATTAGCACTAGCAAAAATGGTGCAAACAATTGATACCTATTATTCAAAGTTACACAAGCGATGGATGCCGATGGACGTAGAATGGGCAAAGGATGGCGTTGATGGAAAGATCTACATTGTCCAGGCACGCCCTGAGACAGTGCATGGTCATAAAAAACGGTGCGTGTATACGACGTATACATTGCTTAAAAAACCATCGCAAAAAGATGTGCTTGTAACAGGATTAAGTATCGGCGAGCATATAGTTTCAGGGCCTGCACGAATTATAAAATCTGCAAAAGATATTGGCGCAGTAAAAGAGGGAGACATTATTGTAACGCAGATGACTGATCCTGATTGGGTGCCGGTGATGAAACGTGCGGGAGGTATTCTTACAGAGCTTGGTGGGCGCACCTGCCATGCAGCAATAGTGAGCCGGGAACTTGATACTCCTGCAATTGTTGGTGCAAGTGGCGCGACAAAAAAAATAAAAAATGGCACGCGTATCACTATCGATTGTTCTCAAGGCGCGATGGGGTATGTCTATAAAGGAGAAATTTCATTTGAAAAAGAATCGATTGATTGTGACGATGTGCCCGACTCGCCAGCCCCGGTGATGCTTAATATTGGTGCGCCTGATGCTGCGTTTGCGCTCAGTTCGTTGCCGGTTGATGGCGTTGGGCTTGCGCGGATTGAATACATTATTGCAAGCGATGTGAAAGTCCATCCGATGGCGCTCCTTGAGCCGCAGAAAATAAAGAGCGCTCAGGTGAAAAAAAAGATTACTCAGCTTACTGCCGCATATCCAAGTAAAAAACAGTTTTTCATTGATACACTTGCGCAGGGAATGGCGACTATTGCAGCGGCGTTTTATCCCAAGCCGGTCATCGTGCGGTTATCTGATTTTAAAACAAATGAATACGCTAACTTAATTGGAGGCGAGTATTTTGAGCATGAGGAATCCAATCCGATGCTTGGTTTTCGGGGCGCATCTCGGTATACGCATGAACTGTATCGCGACGCATTTGCATTAGAAGTTGCAGCAGTGATCAAAGCACGTCAAAAAATGGGCCTTGAAAATATACAAATAATGATTCCGTTTGTGCGTACACTGGATGAAGCGCAGGCGGTTGTAAATGAAATGAGCGCGCATGGATTGCAGCGCGGTAAGGATGGGCTCAAGTTGGTAATGATGTGTGAGATTCCATCCAACGTACTTTTAATTGAACAATTTGCGAAGTATTTTGATGGATTTTCTATTGGCTCGAATGATCTTACGCAGCTTGCGCTTGGCATTGATCGTGATTCGGCACTGCTCGCAGAGTTTTTTGATGAACGTGATCCGGCAGTTATGAAACTGTTTGAAATGGCCATTGCGGGTGCGCATAAAAAGAAACGCTTTATTGGTATTTGTGGGCAGGCGCCCTCGGATTATCCAGAACTTGCGCAATTTTTAATTAAGCAGGGAATTGATTCTATTTCGTTGAATGCTGATTCAGTGATTCCGTTTTTACTTACGTATGGTAAGAAAAAATAATTATGCAGCGTGTTTTTTCTTTTTACTGTCTGCTTCATGGCACTGCTTATAGTAGAGCGCAATGATGTCTTCAACGCACATACCAGGCTGTAATAATCGATTACCTACCGGAATAGTGTTTTTGATCGCGTCGTATTGTGCTACATACTCTGGATCGTATGATCCTCCAAACTTCTTTTTAAATGAGTGGACGGTATGCGCAAGCGCTGCGTGTGAATGCAAGTGGCCGCCATTATTACCAAGCACCATGTATGTTGTGTTTGGATTGCTTTGATAGAGGTGTTTATAGAGTTCAGCTTCATTTTTATTAGATACGATAGTATCTCTGTGTTGGAAGTGCATGAGAATATTGAGGTGTAAATTAGTGAATGATTGCGCAGAACTGAGCCCTTGAAGGCCGTCTTTTTTGTATCGAGTAAACGCTTGAAACGCTTTTATCCAAAACGAATTGGATTCATTTTTGATGGGTATTTTTTTATGTTTTATGAATTCATTAATGGTCACATTCATATCAGTTAATGGGCAATCAAGTACATGGCATCCGCGTTGTAATAGCGTTAAAATCTCAGAGCGCTCTTGTGCTGTTATGCCAATGCGTTGCAAATCAGCATCATATGCTCCTGAATCATCATTCAGTACCGCGAGCGTATTGAGCAGCGTTGCACCCCCGCGAGAATAGCCAAATAAATCAATTGCTTTCGCACCGGTATTATCCTTTGTCCATTTGATTGCGTAGAGCGCTGAAAGAACGTCGGGCAGTTGGCCCAAATTCGAGTAGCGCCACTTGGCAAGTATTACGCCTGCATCTCGGAAGTTAAAGGTTACGATATCACCCGGCAATACATCGCAATTAGCTTTTATGAGTTTTGCACTATTTTTGGTATCACCCCAGCCATGCAAGTAGACTGTTGGGCGGGTGTGATCGACGACCTTCGTAGGATCGGCATCAATGATATGTTCGATTCCCAAGGTATAATTGAGAAGGGTGCGTTGGTTTTTTCTTTCTTCGCGCGATGTAACTACCCCTTGCTTCCACGTTGGAAGATATTTATTAAAAAAGTAAATGCCAGCGCCTTCTATGAGCCATCCAGCAATATCTTTTTTTGAGGCAAGTATTGATTCGAGGCGATTTGTTTTGAGCGCAATCATGGAGGAGCCGCCCTTAAAGCAAAGGGCACACACACCCGCCAAAACAGCGCAGCTTAAAGCTATGAAAAAAGCACGAATATGAGTAGAAGAAATACGCATGCGTTTCATTCCAAATCCCCCTGAAAGTTCGATCTACACTACTTTTCAGGGTATAATCGCCCCTATTGTTTGTCAAACGGCAGGGGCGTTTTTTTCGGCCTTCCAGCGGGAAAGTAAGCGATCGAGAGCTCCCTTGACTGTGGGAACTACGGTGGTTACGCGCGCTTGCGGAATGGCACCCAAAATAAGGGTAGTTCGTGGATCGTGTCGATGGCCGCATTCCAGGCATTTGTGCTTTGCACTTGCATAAAGGCCTTGGGTGCGATAATAGTCGCATGGGCAATTGCACGAAACATAGTGGTACGTCTTGGTATCATACTTCTGCTTTAAGTGCATAGAATTATCCATGCAGCCATTTTTACTCACCAGCCAGGGGGTAGTGCCCAAAAGAAGCAGGGCCATAATCGTAGAGGCTATTTTTGGTTTCATGATGCATCCTCCACAGACTCAGGGACTTGAGCATCTTGTTCAGAAAGCATCTGCTGGTAGATATAGTCCATGCTTTCTTTGTTTGTGTAGAATTCGTCCGTAAAGAAAGGAGGGCTCTCTGGAGATACGCGCCCTTGGCACGTTGGGCAGCTTTCAATTTGAAATGAAAGGCTCGATGCGATCAGTGATAGTATGAGCGCTACGTTCTTCATAATTAGTCTCCTTTTTATCGTTATCTACAGCTATCAGCATACGTTATTTTATTTTCACATTGCAATATATTGGGTTTTTCAATAAGTGCGCTTGGGTGTATGAAGTGATTTATGAGGTTTTGGAGCCCAAAGAGCCTAAGTTATTGAGTTGGTGGGGGTCTTTTGTGTAGAATAATGGGAGTAATAAGAGGTATTTTTAGGAAAGGGGCAAGGATGAAGAAGGTATGCGCGTTTTACTCCCGGGCCAGCGGCAGAATACCTCTTTAAGCGTGAAGCTGCAAAGATGCCACGCGGGCAAGAGGTATCATCCAAAATTTGGCCGGTGCTGAGCCATGTATATTACGGCAAAAAAAGGACCACCCGTGCGCAAAAGCAGGCGCTACGAAGAATGTTTGAAAGAGCTCGTAAGTAATTTTCAATAAGATGGGTTCGTATCCTTCGACAAGCTCAGGACGAACGGTAGAGAAAATTTTTCGCAGTGTTTATTATTATAGCGTTCAGAGTTATGCGAATTTTCAGGAAAACGATTTGTGAAATATGTATATTCCCGTTCGTCCTGAGCTTGTCGAAGGATACGAGCGGGATCTATACCAATTTTTTAATGAGCTTTTTAACCTCAGGGCCAAATTCAGGAGACTGCAGGCCAACATGAATATTAGCAGCAAGCCATCCTTGCGGGCGCCCAAGATCATAAATATCTGCATCCACTCGGTACGCAAGTACTTTGTGCCCGCGTTCAACGAGTAGGTTGATCGCATCAGTCAGCTGGATTTCGCCTACTGCTTGGGGTGCAGTTTCCTCAATGGCATCAAAGATTGCCGGAGTAAATACGTATCGCCCGAGAACCGCCAAATTAGAATATGCATCTTCTCGTTTAGGTTTTTCGATTAATGCATCGATTTCCATGAGGTTATCAGTAAACTTTTTACCAATTTTAATTGATCCGTATGACGAGATGTCGTCCCATGGAACTTCCATGACTGCAATTACTGTGGCTTCATGTTCTTGTGCAGCTTCAACGAGCGGCTTCATGCAGGGCTCATCACCAAAAATTACCATATCAGGAAGGAGTACGCCAAAGAGCTCGTTTTGAATTACTGGACGCGCCATAAGGATGGCATGTCCAAGGCCAAGCATTTCTGGTTGTTTTACGTATGAGAAGGTGGTTTTTTCAAGGAGCTCATTGAGCTCTTTTACGTAATGTTCTTTGCCAGATTGTGCAAGCATGTCTCGAAATGCTGGATCGGGCGTGAAATAATCTTTAATTTCTGGTTTGTTATCGTTCATGATCATGCAAAAATGATTGATCCCGGAGGCGACGCTTTCTTCAACCACTTCTTGCAACGCAGGCTTGTTTAAAAGCGGAAGCATTTCTTTGGGAATTGATTTAGTAATAGGCAAGAAGCGCGTGCCGTATCCGGCTGCAGGGATCACTACTTTTGATACTTTCATATTCATTCCTTTTTCATCAAACGGTGTGTGCGATGGTTGATATGTTTTGAATGCGACATATGCTCCAGCTGCAATGATTACGATTCCAATAAGAGAAAAAAAAGTTATTTTGTTCATACTATTTCCATTAATATTTTTGATAACCTACATACAAAATAGTCGTGCCACAGTTATGCAAACTGCTGCAAAAAGGGAATGTGGGCGCTATGGAAAAGACGGATGTCGTTAATTCCGTATTTTATCATCGCCAGGCGTTCAATCCCAAATCCAAACGCAAATCCACTATACTTTTCAGGGTCAATACCATTCGCACGCAACACATTTGGGTGTACCAATCCGGCACCGAGCAATTCTATCCATTTAGTGTGCTTGCATACTGAGCATCCGTCAGAACAAAAAGGGCAACTTCCATCAATTTCAACGCCCGGTTCAACGAACGGGAAATACCCAGGACGTACTCTGATTTTTAGATCTTCTTTGCCAAAAAAATGTTGGAGAAATGTTCGCGCTGTCGCTAAAAGTTGGGACATTGAAACATTTGTATCAACAAACAAGCCTTCGCCTTGCGTAAACATAAAGTCGTGTGATGCATCAGTAGCTTCATTGCGATAGCAGCGGCCGGGTGCAAAAATAGCCAATGGCGGAGTTGCTTGCTCCATGCTATGCGCTTGCACGGATGAAGTATGCGTGCGCAGTAAGCGATCTGGCTGTGAGAGCCAAAACGTGTCGTGGCTATCGCGGGCCGGATGATCATCGGGAATATTGAGTGTTGTGAAATTGTAATATTCAGTTTCCATCTCAGGCCCATCAGCAATGGTGTATCCCATGGAGATAAAAATCTCTGTAAGTTGCTCAATTATGTGTGTATAAATATGCAAGCTTCCGTGCATCTGATGCGGTTTATACGCAGTGACATCAAAGAGCGCATCTGATGAAAGGTTCTTTTTTTCAAACTCAGATACGCGCGATTCATACGCATCGTGAAGTTGTTTTTTTAATTCATTGAGATCGGGTCCCAACGTTCGTTTTTGTTCTAAAGAAAGCGTTTTGAGCGTGCTCATTATCTCAGTTAATGCGCCACTTCTGCCGAGATACGCCACGCGTATTTCTTCTAAGCTTTCAAGTGAACGAGCTTTTTTGAGCTCCTTCAGGCAGCTATCTTTTATTTTTTTAATGTTATTTTCTAGCTCTTTCATTGCCTTTTAATTCCTTACAATCGGTGTTTTTTAAAAACTGTACCAAACGGTAGCGCGATTGGCAATGAAAGTAGGCGATTTAATGGGGCATTTTAGTTGACAAAATACCTCCAAGCAAGTAACATACAGGCATATGAAATCAATGTTATGCCGGGGTAGCTCAGTGGTAGAGCAGGAGCCTGAAGAGCTCCGTGTCGATGGTTCGATTCCGTCTCCCGGCACCATACTTCGCTCCTTGGGAGCTTTGTATGGCACGGCCTGTCCTTCGTAGCTCGTCAGGGCCAAGTAGAAACGAGCGCCATTTCCTTTAAAAAAACAACTATTTTTTTTGTATTTCTATTGCGCTCTTGCGTACAGTTTTCTAGTCTATTTTTACATTCAATTTTTTTACTTAGGAGAGAGAGATGAAAACTGTTTTTTCGTTAATGCTGTTGTTGTGTACCTATTCTGTGCAGGCTGGCGAGCCAGGAGCAGAAGCAGGGGCAAGTGAGGCAGGGAGTACGGGTACTCTTCAAGTACCCGCAATGCGTTCAGGTCATCGCAGGTCTCGTTCAGAGGGAAGTGGGCCAGGCGAGTTTCAGCGATCAGGTGCTAGACCAGATTTGGCAGCGCTTGCAGCAGCCGTTGGTCAAGGGCAAGCTTCTACTTCACCGAGGTCTGCAGGCGCGGTTTACGGGTCTGAGGAAGGGGATGCACAGGCAGATGGGACTGAGGGATAAGTATTTTTCTCTAAGCATTGTTCCGTAAAAGTTTCTCATGCTATAGTGCTTTCAATCGTTGAAAAAAGTGTGAATAGTAACCAAAGGCAGATGTATGAAGCATGTAGATTCAGATACGTATAGCATTGCATGGTTTAAACTCGCTGATTGTATTGCACGTGGAGAAAAAGAGCGCGCGCTTGGAGTATTTCGCTTGCTGGCGCATTCGTTTGATGATTCGGCATTAGCGTGCCAATTGTATGCAGATATTTTGCGTTCATTTGGTGATCCAAAAGCGGTTGAAAAATATCGGCAAGCGGCAGAACTCTATCGCGAACGCAAACAAATTTTGCAGGCAGCGGCAGTATTTGAACATATAACTGCACTGGAGCCTGAAAATATCGACGTTCGACTGCAGCTCATTGAGTTGTATCAGCAGCTTAATATTCGCTCGAAGGTAATGAGCTACGTGCAAGAACTTGTGTGCTCATTGCTCAAAAAAGATGATTGGAAGAAAGCGATTGAAGTTGTCATGGCGCATGAAGCTTCCGGGGACTCTGCATTTACTGCGCAGTTGCACGAGCAAATGCTTTTTTATTTGGCTACCGTAAAAGATATTTTGCCTGAGACTGTTTTGGTACATGCGCGAAAAGCGATTGATGCATGGCAGTTGCAGAGCAATGATTCGGCAATTGCGAGTTTGCTTTCAAAGCTCCAAGCCGCGGATGAGAAAGTTGCTGCACATGCGCAGAGCTATTGGAATGAAATTAAGAAGTAATGCCTTTATTCCTTGCCTGCCTCGGCAACGGTCGCTGCGGTAGCAGCCAGTACGTTTGCTATCGCTTTTGCGCCATTTGCGAGTGTTGGGTTGTCAGCATATTCGTCAAGATTGTCTTCAAGCTTGTCAGCTTGCCTTTTTTGGACTCTTTTGAGAGTTTTTTTAGAAAGGTAGCTAAATGCCGACGACAATTTTGTAATCGCATTGGTAACTGCTTCAGGTGTTGTGAGTGAAGGCACGCTAAAGCTTGGCAGTGCGGGAAGCTTTTCTTTAACAGTTTGTAACATTTGCTGTGCATACAGTGCCCCGACGCATAGCACACTGATACCAAGTAGCATACGAATTGAACGCTTCATTACTCTCTCCTTTTTCAAGCTTTTCTCTCTTTCTTTACTTGAAGATTAGCAGGGCAGATGCTTTAAAAGCAATGGTTTGATGATTTAAGCTAGAGCACGATGCGTGTTTTGATTCCCAGCTGGCTGAGTTCTGCTAAAGCGTCTGTATCGAGAGTGATTTTTTGCTTGCTTGCTAGGCGTAATTTTTTTCCATTTTCGTGAAATAAGTACGAGGAAGGAATAGAGCCATTGGCGAGTTTTTGGGTGAGTTGAGTCAGAAGGGTTTCATTGATCGTGGCCGGAAGCTCAAAAAGAGCATGTTGGATCTGGGGCCATTCTTGCAGTGCGAGATCGATAGGAGCCATTTGAAACGCTTTAATTTTAAGCTTGCTTGGATCTGTAATATCAACGGCGCCTTTGATGAGAAAAACATGATACTCGTTGAGCCATTGCTCTACTTGAGCAAATGTTTTGGGAAAAAGAATTACTTCTGCGGCAGTATCACCATCTTCAATTTGAATAAACGCCATGCGGTCACCTTTTTTGGTGACGATATCCTTGCGAGATTTAAGGAGTCCGCAGACGAGCGCGTTATATTCCGTTTCGCCATGATGTTTTTGCGCCGCTTGTAGTGTTGCCTGAAAGGGTGCCGGCTGAAATAAATTGATCTGTTGGCGATAAGTATCCATTGGATGGGCACTTAAATAAAACCCGATTACTTCTTTTTCTTTCTCAAGTGTTTCTCGGTTGGACCATTCAGTGCATGGCTCAAATGCGTGTGGTTCATTTTGTTGTGCGAGTTGGGCTGGAGTTGCAAAAAGCCCCATCTGCCCGGTCTCTTGATCTCGTTTATACGCAATCGCTTTATCCATAATAAGCGAAAGCTCATTCGTTTGCTGTGCGCGTGATCCGGCAAGAGTGTCAAAGGCGCCAGCGCAAATAAGATTTTCAATAACGCGTTTATTGCATACGCGCAAGTCTACGCGTTTACAAAAATCGTAGAGATCTTCGTAAGGCCCTTTTTTTTCACGTATGGCAATAATGTTTTCAATAGCTGTGAGCCCGACGTTTTTAATTCCATGAAGCCCGAATCGGATTCCCCCCTGCGAGACAGAAAAATTGACGAGGGAGCGATTAATGTCTGGCGGCTCGATAGCGAGCCCCATATTTTTTGCTTCTTGCAAATAGAAGGACATTTTGTCTGCGTGCGTGGCTTCAAGGGAAATAAGGCACGCCATAAATTCAGCAGGGTAATTTGCTTTCAAGAATGCAGTTTGATACGCGATCATCGCGTAGGCGGCGGAGTGGGATTTATTAAAACCATATCCAGCAAAGTAGGCCATGAGATCAAAGAGCTCGCCAGCTTTGCGCTCGTTAAATCCTTTTTGCCCAGCACCCTGCAAGAAGATTTTCTTTTGCTCCTCCATGACTTCTGCTTTTTTCTTACCCATTGCGCGGCGTAGAATATCCGCTTGTCCAAGCGTGTAGCCAGCGATAGCAGAGGAAATTTTAATTACCTGTTCTTGGTAGACAATAACGCCATACGTTTCTTTTAAAATGGGCTCAAGCTCTTCAAAAAGATACGATATTTTCTGACGTCCGTGTTTTCGTTCAATAAAATCGTCTACCATGCCAGAGCCAAGTGGGCCGGGGCGATAGAGTGCGTTTACTGCAATGATGTCTTCAAATGCTCCCGGCTGCAGCTTGCGTAGCACATCTTTTAGGCCGCTTGATTCGAGCTGAAACACTCCGGAAGTTTCTCCCGCACATATCAGTGCAAATGCTTTTTCGTCATCAAGTGGAATTTTATTCATGTCGAGAGTAACGCCGTGATTCTCTTTTATTTGTGCAATTGCTCTATCGATAAGCGTTAAGTTTTTAAGCCCGAGAAAATCAATTTTTAAGAAACCGATACTTTCAAGCTCGGTCATTGCATATTGCGCAACAAGCTCATCACTTTTGGGCGGCACATATACGGGCAAGACTTCATCAATTGGATTGGGAGAGATTACGATTCCCGCAGCATGCTTTGAAGCATGTCGCGTGAGGCCTTCGAGTTTTTTAGCGAGTGTAAAAAGTTTTTGCGCTTTCGGGTTGCTATCGATCAACTCTTTGAGTCGTGGCTCTTGGGTAATGGCTTCATCGAGTGTAATTTTTAATTGATCTGGGATGAGGTTAGTAATTGCATTGGCATCTTCAAACGGAAATCCAAGTGCGCGCGCAACATCTTTAATAACCCCTTTTGCAAGCATCGTACCAAATGTGATGATATGGCATACTTTATCGTGGCCATACTTATCGCGCACGTAGTTAATCACGCGATCGCGTCCTTCGATGCAAAAATCGATATCGATATCAGGCATAGATACACGTTCAGGGTTTAAAAAACGTTCAAAAAGAAGATTGTACTTGAGCGGATCGATGTTAGTAATTTGCAATGCCCATGCAACGAGAGATCCGGCTGCAGATCCTCGTCCGGGGCCCACAGGGATTCCGTTACGATACGCCCATTGAATAAAATCACTTACGACTAAAAAATAGCCAACGAAACCCATTTTAGTAATTAACTCAATTTCTACAGCAAGTCTCTTTTGATATTCTTCGTATATGCTGACGTCAAGTGCGTGCCGATTTTTTAAATCCTCGAGGCCTTTTTCGCATAAGGCTTTAAAAAATGTTTCGGGAGTGTGCGTCTCAGGGATTTCAAAGTTGGGGAAAAACAACTTATCGGTTTCAAATTCAAAATCGCACATGTCGGCAATTTTTCCGGTATTCCAAATAGCGTCTTCATGCTCGGGAAAGAGCGCAAGCATCTCCTGGGTATTGCGCAGGTAAACGCGGCAATCACCAAATGTAT
>JAJCZB010000008.1 GCA_029262595.1 Candidatus Babelota bacterium
GTATCTTTGAGAATTTCCCCGTCTCAAAATCAAACTTGTAGTATTCCGTAACGGGATCTATTGGCTTTAGAATTTCAATGGCACGCGGTTGGTTTTTGAATGTTCGGATATAGCCACGCTCTTCCAACCCCTTTAAAAGACGCTGCGCATTGCTTGCATTGAGGTTGCCGTGAATTTGAGTAGAGAGTTCACGACGGGTTGGCATCTCTCCATAAGCTTCAAAGTGCTGTTGGAGCTTGATCAAGGTTTTGCGTTGGGTGTGGGTTAGCATTTGACGTGCCTCCCCCAACTTTTGAGCACGCAGCGCAATTCTTCACGCGACGCACCGCGCGGCATAAGTCGCAAACCAAACGCGACCAACCTAAAGCCCAAAAAGAAACGGAGCCGCTTGAACTCAGCCCGTGAAACATGTGTGAGATCGCTCATTATGCCGCCACTCCCCAGCTTTCATCATCAAGGTAATGCGCTGTTTTTATTGGGTTTTGCTTGTGCGTTTTTGTGCGTTTTCCGCTTTTTTTGTTTCGTGAAACACGCCTCACAGATGGCTCACGAGTTGCAACGTGTGAGTCACGTGAGTTGGTATTGAGTCGCTCTAGAGTTGTCTCTATGGCGCTGATTTGATTGTGTAAATTGGCGGGCTTTGTGAGGTGTCGCGCGAGCCCTGTCGTAAATCTATAAACAGCGATCTGTTTCTTTTTTCCGATCCATGTGTCGAGGTGGCGGAAACGTGCTGAGTGGGCATAGGCGCGTGCGATATAATTCCCGCCCATCATGTCACCCAAAATGGATCGGATCATTATGCAGTTGGGGTGGCGGTAGTTTTTGACTTGGCAGAATTTGGCCATCTGGCGATCTACCTGCCACGCCATCTGCCAGTCATTGTCACTCGTTTCAACCATCCACAAAGCAAATCGGTGTGCAAATTGATGTGGCTCAATATATTTGCCGGAGTACATAGGATCAGGCGCGCTCCAGCTTGTGGGCCTGTCTGGGGCAAGTGTGCCGCAGATGTCTTTGCGAGGTGCGTCTGGCACCTCCAGGGCGGACTTAGGTGGGGGTGGATCATCTGGTTCAATGGGCGGGAGAACATTGCCATTGGCAGCAAAACGGGGCCGGATCATTGCCAGCCCAAATGCAGCCCATTGCAGATGCTCAAGCATTAGGCATGCTCCAGTTCACGTACTGATTTCCGCATCTGCTTAGTGAACGCAGCAGCATAGGCCGTTTGCGCTTTACGCGCTGGTGCACCATTTTTGCGCGCCTTTGCGTAAGCCTGTCTCCCCCGCTCCCGCGCACAATCAAGGAGGCCGTGCTCGTTGCACAGATCCTTAATGCGGTCTCTGTTTGTTTTCTGACGGCCAAGCACCGCATCCGTGTTTTTGCGATAGTATTCGCGGGCTTCAGCACGACACTTTTCCAAATTTTCCTTTCTATATCTGCGTTTGGCCACTGCTTGGCGTGCATAAACCGCTTCACGATTGTTTTGCAGATATCGCTTATCCGCCTCAGACATCCCGTTTTCCCCGCGCTGACGCGCTACAACACGGACATACTCTGAACGACACCCGACACGATCTGCGATTTCACGCGTGCTCATACCCTTTGCGTAAAGCTCTCGAATCCGTTGTGCTTTTGATTTCTTCATCACGCGGCCTCTGATGTCTGTTTTGATTCACAGAGTCCCAGCCGCCGCGCCTTTCCGATCACGGAATTTCGCGTGCAGCCAATAATTCCTGCGATCTTTGATGCGGGCACCTTCTTGTAAAGACGGCGCACTGTGTCCACTTCCGACTCGCTCCACTTCACACCATTTTCAGATGGTGTGTGGAGGCCAACGCAAATAAGGTGGCTGTAAACAGTTGACTTTGGCCGATCAATTTTAACGGCAATCTCGTGGAATGACGCGCCGCGCTTCCACATTCGTTCAATGATGTCCTTTTCTTTGCGCGAAAGAGGGGGATGCAGCCCTGCTGGAACGCCTGCCTCGCGGACAATTTGCTCAACACGCTGATGCGTAATGCCGTAGCGCGACGCAATGCTGCGCATGGTTTCTCCGTGCTTATAGCGGTTTACGATGGTTTTATTACGTGCTGATTTGGTTTTCTTTGCCATTGCGTGCAATCCAAAAAATGCGGCGCACGCAATCACAAAGCGCCAGTCTAGGGAGGAGTGACCGAAGGGCATCTTCAGTCGCCTATTGTCTTTCGACAACAGGGTTAGGGTGACCTGCAGCTTTAGCGAACGGCTCGCTATAAGACTGATGCACATCACCCTCGCGCTATTGTCGACGGCATTTCGATTCAATAGACGCAACTGGCTGGGGATGCGGCGGGCCGGTACCCGTTACCAAGGGGAAGATAGCAACGAGGCCACTAGACCGGCGTGGCCCCTCCCCTTACCGCAAACCCAAAACGCAACTCAAAAACAGTCCCGGCTTATTTCCAGGCTACCGGGAAGCCTGCACAGAGCCCTCAGTTATCTCTGCCGTTGGCGTTTCCGCTAATAGGGCGAAACTCTGAAACGCAACTCAAAAACATTGTCCGCATGATTTGCGGAGAAAAGAACACTCAATCTCCGCACTCAAACTCAATGGTGCAAACACATCAAAGTGCTGCGTGAGTTCATCCAGCATTCACCGGGCGACCTGCAGATCGATACCCCAGTTACAGTGACGGCTGGCCTATGTTGTCCCCCGCTTGTTCCGGGACTCATGGCTCTCTGACTGAATGAACTCACGCAAAACTCTGGAACGCGACACGACAAACACGTAATCATCACCAAACTTCATTTCCCTGGGGCTCACCCCAATCAACTTCGGATTGACGTTCGGACTCTCCCTCCAAGAGATCTGCAAGCTTGAATCGTGGTCGAAGCGACATACGGCTCTTTCCTTGTGCAAGGCTGTGAAACTCTGGAACGCGACTTGTGGAAAACAACGCAGATGCAACTTAGGTGGTTGGTACTGCCTGCAAGGGGCAGGCATCGTTTTCGGGCTTTTCTCGCCTCTCTGATAAGGCTGCATTTGCTGCATGAATCTCGTTGGCGCTCGACTTCGCTAGGTCGATCATCAATTGGAAATGATGGTTTGACACACCGTTTTTGCGCCATTTGTGAACCGCCGAATCACTCAACTTGCGCTGTGCTGGATCGTCTTCCGCGCGTCGTGTGGCCTCATTGGCAATCGCGATTGCGCCACCACCATCGTGAATGAGCTGATCAATTGTCCGGTTTTCCATAGAAACATGTTATGGAATTTGTTTCCAGATTGCAAGTGGTTCTTTTCCAGGCTATGAATTAAATTCTTCGTTATACCGTGGTGCTATGAGCACTTGGCACCAAAGACTACGCAACGCCCTGAAAGATAAGGGTTGGTCTGTCGCGAAATTAGCCCGCGAAACAGACATTCCCTACGACCGGGTGATCAAGTGGGTTAACGGGGGTGTAAAAAACCCGCGAGGCGACAACACACTTGAGGTGCTCGCTAAAGCACTTGGCGTAGAAAGAGATTGGCTTTTAACGGGCCGAGATTTTAGCGGCCTGGATGTTGTTGAGGTGTATCAGGTGCCTCGGATAGCACTAGGAGAGCTAGAGTCGGTGACGACACAGCAAATCGCGGACTGGGACGGGGAGTGGCAAACAGCCCCAAAGGGCACCGGAACGTCTGCGGTCAGCGTCAGCGTCGAAGACGACGCTATGGAGCCCAAATTACAATCAGGCGATGAAGTCATCGTTGACCTGGGCTTGACCGCAAAGCCAGACAACATCGTTGCAGTCGTGCTTCCTGAAAATCAAAGGCCCGTATTTCGGCGCTATCAAGTCCCAGAAATTACATCATCAGGCTCGGGAACAGTGGTTTTCGCTGCCAACAATAAGTCTTATACGTCCTACCGATTGGAGCTGGATTTAGGCTACCGGATCATCGGGGTTGTTACACATCGAATCACACGCCTGACTTGACTCTCCCCGTACCAAGCGTACCTTAATGCCCATTATTGTAAGCGTTTTAGGGGAGTCGGACATGTATAAGTCCATCGCAGTTGTTTTAATTACGTTGATTGCAGTTGCCTCTGGAGCTGCTTATGCAGGGGTTTTT
>JAJCZB010000009.1 GCA_029262595.1 Candidatus Babelota bacterium
TGCGCCTTGATTGATGATGACAACTTCAATTTCTTTTGCAGCGCAAATTGCAAAAACAAGCTCAGCCCCAAATCGAAGTAAACGGTCTTTATGGGTAATCACCAAGCGACAGATTTTACGCTCTAAAATAAATTTTAACAAAGTCTTTAGACCTTTTTTCTGATAATTCATACCAGAACCTAAATCCTTAATCACTTCATGATTCCAACCTTTGGCAAAACAATACTGACTTAAAAGCTCAGTCTGAGTTTCTAAATCCTTTTTTTCATCACGACTAGAAACTCTTGCATAAGCAAGAGTTAGATTAGAGCTTTCAAGCTTAGTAGAACAAACTTGCTCATGAGAGTAATACCTTGTACCACTAGTAGTTCTTTTTGCAGGAATAAGAGTTCCATCTTTTTCCCATCTTCGAAGTGTGGAGATACTAACACCAAGAAAAATAGAGGCTTCGCCAATTTTATAAAATCTACTCATTTGGATAGATAATAACAGATTTGATTAGATTTTTGCAAGCAGTTGCGAACCCTTAAATTGACAAGGCTCTAAAACAGCAAGAGTAGAATTTAAAAAAATAATTGGCATGATTTATGATTATTTTTTACCAGGGGCAAAAATGGAAGATAGCAAGAAAAAAGTAAAGAAAGCCAAAACAACTGTTTATATGACTGAAGGGGAAAATCTATCTATTGGAATTATCTTATGCAAAAGTAAAAAACGAACTGTTGTTGAATATGCGCTTAAGGACTCCCACAAACCAATTAACGTAGCATCTTATCACTTGGTCAAAACGCTTCCAAAAGAACTTGACAAAGAGCTTCCATCTCCAAAACAAATTGCGAAACTATTAGAGAACATTGACTAAAGCTGTTTAATATTAGTTAAATTACTCATCAAGCATTTTTCTTCAATCTTCTACCACCATATCAAAATTGGGGTTGATATCTGTAATATAACAAATATTTTGAGCAAGCATGAACGTTAGATGCGCTTCAAGAGGGCCCATTGGGTGATCTAGCGAAAGCTCTTTAATTGTTCCAAATAGTGACCCGACATTCGATACGGCATCTCCCTTATTGATATAACCAACATAATTCGGCTGGTCGATTTTGGGAATATCTTCCCATAGTTTTAGAAGATCATCATTAACACCAGGTGGATTAAAGGCATAAGATGTATAGGTGTCTGAGAGAAGATTTTTTTCTAAAATAGCAGAGTATTCTACAAACGATGCACCTAGGCTATAGCCCATGATTTGGGCTTTTTGATGGATAGCTTGGACTTTTTCAAGCCAAGATCGAATGTCATCCCTAGCATCCATATAAATATGGTAGCCTGGTCCATTAAGATCCAAGTCAGCATAGAAAGATGCTCTTCCAGCTTCCGTATCAGAGAGATCTGTTCCACGGAAAAGTAGCAGGGGAGGAAATTCTTTATCCTTAGAAAAGAGTCCAAAAGCTGGCATCTCATCATAGAGGTTAAATACCTTTTCTACAAAATAACCAGCGAGTACACGTTTACCTTCTTTATCAATTCTTGGAATTCCAATTTGATCTCCAACAGATAGATTCCGGTATGCAAGGATTTTAGAAAGAGCTTCTGCCGTGATTAATTCTCTATGACCTTTATCATAGATCATCTCATGAATAAGCTCTAAAAAATTGGTCACAATAACAATATCATCTCTATCTTGAGTCACTTGACCAACTAGAGGGTGATTTGAGAAGTAGCTATATTGTTCATTGAACTGCGCTATTTGAGGAATAGTATTTGAGTAGGCAATAATATGGATTGGATAAACGGGACCATACTTGGTCGCTCCCAGATCAGTTTCTTGCGTGAGGAAAGTGTCAATGGAATTAATTTCATCATTTGACATGTGTCCATTTTTTTGACAGCTCGTCAAAAAAATAAAGGGTATTACAACGAGAAGTAGTAATTTAAGATGCACGCTCAAAATCCTCGATTATTGTTTGGAAGTGTTTTATTTGATCCATAACATAATCGATGATTTTTTGGTCTTTTGAAAGTGTTTCAATAAGTGAGGGAAATTTTTCTAAGCAGCTTCTTGGAATAGTCCATGAACTTTCTTCTGTATTCAATAGCTTCTCTCTCATTAGATTGCTTGGCAGAACTTGTAGGTAATGAGTCTGATTTTCATGCCACTCAATTGCTGTTTTTAGAGAAACATATTTGAGCTGTTCCAAAGAGGTGTTTGAGAGATAAACAATGATTTTATCACATTCTAGGCAATTATAAAGCACTTGATCTTCAATAAGTTTTAAAAGAGTGGCTTTAACAGCCCACTGCGTTTTCTTATCTAAATAAGAAAACTTGGGTATTTTGGCGTAAATGCCATATTGCTCGGCAAAAGCTTCCCTTTCAATATCAACATAGCTATGAAGCATTAAGCCTGCTTGAAAAGAGTTTTTTTCTTCACGGATTTCACGAAGTGACATAGATTTTGCATGTGTAATCTTCCTTTCGATATTTGCTAAGTAGCGAATATCTGGAAAAAGAGTGCCAATTGTAAATTCTTGGCCATCCCTGGCTGGATATTGCTTTAGATATATCTCTGAAATCATCGCATGAAAAACCGGAGCTGCTGCATGCAAAGGCATTGTTGTGAGAAATATAGACGAAATAATAAGAAAAAAAGAGCGCATTTACTTCGAGATTTGTTTTCTAAGTAATAATCCTATCATAAGACTCAGGGCAACTCCAGACCAAAACGCTATTTCTATAACACCTTCGATATGCGTTGCTATATTTGAAAATATACTCTTTTGAAGGACTTCAATGATAAGTTTTGTTCCAATTAGAATCAGAATTAAATGAGCTGATAGATTGATAAAGGGAAATTTTTGAAGTAATCTACTTATCTCTTTTGCAAAAAAGCGCATAAAGATGAGTCCTAGCATTCCGCCGACATATACAATCCAAAGTTTAGAGGTAACGTGGGCTGCTCCACTAATAAGGCCAATTCCTGCAAATATTGAATCTAAAGAAAAACTGAAGTCTGTAAATTCGATCAGAAAAACAGTTTTCCAAAAACTTCTTTTAGTAGCTGCTTTTTTTTCTTTAATTGATTTGGGAAAGAAGAATTTACATCCAAGATAGATTAGATAAAGACCTGCAAATATTTGTAAAAAAATCAGATCAACAATATAAAAAACAGCAATAATAGCAATAAAGCGAAGTATAAATGCCGAAAATACACCGATAAAAAGAACACTTTTTCTCTGCGATTTTGGAAGGGTATTTGAAATTACACCAAGAGCTAGGGAATTATCAAAGGAAAGCGACGCTTCTAATAGAAATAGCAAAGCAATTTTCCAAAGGTCTATTAATGCAAAGGTTTGATGAAAGAACAAAATGTTGTGCTCGTTTGGTTAAAATCCAACCTATAGCATGTGTTTTGTTTTTATCCAAAAAGGGTTTTTCCGAGAGGTGTTATACAAAAGCAATCTTTGTTAGCACTTTTGCCAAGAGTGATGAGCCCTGCTTCAAATAGCCACTTTTGAAGTACTAATGAAATAAATTCTTTTTCTAAGTCTGTATAACTTGGAAGCGTGTATTTCCAGCTGCGACCAATTTTTTTAAGTTGAACCTTACATTCATTGGTAAGAGGGGCTACAATCCCTTTGCAAAATTCGTTGTAATCAACCCATACTCCGGTATCGAGTTGCACTAAGTTTTTTTCAATTTCATGGATGGTTCTTTCAGAACAAAGAAGAGGGGGAGAAAAATGGGAATAATTGAAATTTTTTAAAGTATGTCGATAGACACTCAAGGCTCTTTTTTCAACAGGTAAAATTAACCATTCAACTGCTGTTTCTATAAACTGTAGATGAGACTTATTAACAGATGCTAACTTTAAGAAGAGGAGTTTTTGGATAAGGGTGGAGACATATGTTTGAAGGGTTTCAATCTCTTCAGGAGACGAAAAAGAAAAGCCTTCTAGTTTTTCTGCAACCACTTTTATAGCTGAAGAATCCAAGTGCCATGATTCATCTGCTTGCAAAGTAAGCGGAATAGAATTACTTTTTGCAATTTTTAAAAGAGTAGACATGTCTAGTGCAAAGGAAAAGTCTTGAGGCCTTTTTCTTTTGATATCATTTGTTGGAATTGGTTTAGGAGTTGTGTTTTTTACAAAAGTTAAGTATTCCCTCCATTCATGAAAAGGGGTCACTATTTCTTGCCAAGTGTCATCCACTTTTTCATAGGAGAGGCAACATACAAAATTAAACTCCAAAAAGAGCATGCACTCTTCAAATTCTTCCAAGCTTAGATTGTGTCTACTGATAAGATCTTTTGATGACATTTTATAAGATGGGCTTTGAAATACATCTTCCATGACTTGAGTATACTTGGGATTGTCTAGTTGCAGCTCAGAGTAGTACCTTTGGAAAATTTGAGGAGTAGATAAGTATTTTTCTACGATCGATTCAAAAATACTATTAGAGCTACGAGGAATCGGGTACCACTGTGGTAGTACTTGAATGGGAACCTTCTTTAAAAGACTTTGTAAAAAGTCCATATCAGGTTTGAAATCATCTTCAAACATCAGAATCAGAGATTCAAAATATTTTCTCAGCTGCTTTTCAACATGTATTGTGTCAGTATCATCTATAGTAAATAAATCAGTATCGTTTAGTTTTTCAAGAATACTCTTTACTTCGACTTTCTCTAAGCCTGTATTTTTGACAAGCCTATCAATGGAAAATTTAAGAGGGCTATAAAGGATTTCTTCTAAAACAATGATATCATTGCTATTAAGTTTGGACATCAAGCGTCTGTTGTTGATATCTCTCTTATAATTGTAATCTGAGAGCTCAACTTTATTTTTGCAATAAGAGCTTGTGTCTAACATAAAGGGCCTAGTTTTAATTTAGCTTATTTATCCAGGTAGTCATCATATAAAGTAAGCTTATTAATTGCAATCAATCACAAATGAAAGTTTGTAAAAGGCGTTTTTTTATTTTACCTAAGATGATATGATCCATTCAAACTTTAATTTTATGGAAGCGAAGAAAACAATGTCTAAAAAAAGATATGATCATCAAAAAATTGAAAAGAAGTGGCAAAAAATTTGGAATGAAACAAAAGCTTTTAAAGCTGAAATAGTCCCAAATAAACCAAAGTACTACATTTTGGATATGTTTCCATATCCATCTGGAGCTGGGCTTCATGTGGGTCACGTTACAGGTTATACTGCAACAGACATTCTAGCCAGATACAAAAGACAAAAAGGGTTTAATGTTTTACATCCAATGGGGTGGGATAGTTTTGGTCTTCCAGCAGAACAATATGCAATTCGCACAGGTACGCATCCAAAAATTACCACTCAAAAAAATATCGACACTTACAAACGGCAACTAAAATCACTTGGTTTTAGTTATGACTGGGATCGTGAAATCAAAACATCTGATTCTTCGTACTACAAATGGACACAGTGGATTTTTACTAAACTTTTCGAAAAAGGTCTCGCTTATGAAGCAGATGTCCTTGTTAATTATTGCCCAGCACTTGGAACTGTGCTTGCTAATGAAGAAGTTGAAGAGGGTAAATCCAAGGAAGGGGGACATCTTGTTGAAAGAAGACCTTTGAAACAATGGATTTTAAAAATTACAGATTACGCAGAAAAGCTTCTTGATGACTTGGAAGATCTTGACTGGCCTGATTATCTAAAGAGACTTCAGAGAAACTGGATTGGTAGAAGTGAGGGGGCAAAGATTCATTTCCCTATAGATAATCACTATGAACAAATCTCTGTATTTACAACAAGAGCCGATACGACATTTGGAGTAACTTATTTGGTATTATCTCCAGAGCATCCACTTGTGAATAAACTTACTACAAAAGAGCACAAAGAAAGAGTCCAAAGTTATCAGAAAGAAGTAGCTTCGAAAAGTGATTTAGAAAGAACAGAACTTTCTAAAACAAAGACAGGCGCATTTACAGGATCTTATGCCATAAATCCAGTGAATCAGAAAAAGATTCCCATATGGGTTGCCGATTACGTTCTTATGGGATATGGAACAGGCGCTGTTATGGCTGTTCCAGGCCATGATCAAAGAGACTTTGAATTTGCTAAGAAATTCGAGCTTCCTATCGAATTAGTTGTAGACTCAAATGAAGAGCTCACTCAAAAAATTTCAAAGATGTCCAAAGATGAATTTCAAGACTTAATCCATAGTATGGATGAATGTTTTTCAGGTGATGGTAAAATTGTTCATTCTAAATCAAGTGAACTTGATTTAGATGGAATCTACTATAAAGATGCAAAAGAGAAAATCCATAATTACTTCGAAGAAAAAGGATGTGGATCCAAGTGCATCAACTATAAACTTAGAGATTGGCTATTTTCTCGCCAAAGATACTGGGGAGAGCCTTTTCCTATTTTGCATTTTGAAGATGGTTCTAAAAGAGTGTTAGAACTCGATGAGTTGCCTCTTATTCCACCCGAAGTCACTGACTATAAACCAAGTGGCGATGGTAAAAGCCCTCTTTCTAAAGAGAAAAAGTGGGTTGAAATCACTGATCCCAAAACAGGTAAAAAAGCCCTTCGTGAAACCAACACTATGCCGCAGTGGGCAGGATCCTGTTGGTATTACCTTCGATTTTGTGATCCAAAAAACCAGAAAAAAGCTTGGGGAGAAGAAGCAGAAAAATACTGGATGTCAGTAGATATGTATGTTGGGGGAGTGGAACATGCTGTTTTACATCTTCTATATGCAAGATTTTGGCACAAAGTTCTCTTTGATTTAGATTTAGTATCTACTAAAGAACCTTTTCAAACACTTCGTAATCAAGGCCTAGTTACAGCGCCATCTTATAAGAAAAAAAGCGGTGAATATGTTTCTCCAGAAAAAGTAGTTGAGAAAGAAGGGAAGTATTTTCATAAAGAATCAGATGAAGAGTTAATTACGCTTGTTGAAAAAATGTCTAAATCAAAGCTAAATGGTGTTACACCAGATCAAACTGTGGAAGAATATGGAGCGGATACACTTCGACTCTATGAAATGTTTATGGGTCCTTTTGATAAAGAAAAGCTTTGGAATACCAAGGCTGTAACAGGTTGTTATCGCTTTCTAACGCGTTTTTATGATTTAGTTCACTCTGACAAAGTTTCTGCAGCGGAGTCTCTCGAAGGAATAAAACTTGCACATCGCCTTGTCGATGGAGTAGCCAAAGATATTGAAGCTATGCAGTTCAATACTGCTATTGCTAAATTCATGGAATTTATCAATGCATTTTCATCTTTAGAAACCTATCCGAAGCAGGCATTAATAATGGCAACACATGCGTTGAGTAGTTTGGCTCCACATATTGCAGAAGAATGCAATGAGTATCTTGGGGTTAAAGAAAGCCTGACTTACCTTCCATTTCCAAAAGCCGATTCAAAATACTTAACGGATAGCAACGCAATTTATATTGTGCAATTTAATGGTAAAATGAGGGGCAGGATTGAGAATAAAAAGGATCTTTCTAAGGAAGATATTCTCTCACTTATTAAGCAAGATGAAAAATTCAACAAATATTTTTCCGGAGTTGTTGCTAATGTAATTTTTGTCCCCAACAAACTAATCAACATTGTTGTGAAGTAGTGATATACAATTTTCTCATTTTTTTTCTTGTTATTTCCTTTATGCCGATTCTTCTTTGGAAGATGGTGAGGTTTGGTAAATACAAGCAGAGTTTGCTGTTTAGACTGGGCTTAAAGAAAACAACTTTTAAACAATCTTCAAATCGAATTTGGCTTCATGCAAACTCAGTTGGAGAGGTGGTTGCTCTCTCTTCGATTTATCACAAGTTAGTACAGAAGTATCCAAATATTGATCTGGTCGTTTCCTGCAATACAGAAACTGGACTTGCTAAAGCACAGCAAATATTATCAAAAGCTTCTTATTTTTTCTATTTGCCTATAGATTTTTCATTTTTGATGAAACAATTCGTTAGAAAAGTTAACGCCAGACTTCTTATTATTTCAGAAGGGGACTATTGGTATCATCTTTTTAAGGAGCAGAAAAAGTCAGGTGGAAAAATTGCTATCGTTAATGGCAAAATCTCTGAAAAATCCTTTCAGAGATTTGCAAAATTTAAATCTTTTAGTAAATCCCTTTTTAGTCATGTAGACGTATATTACCTTCAATCGAACGAAGATAAGCAGAGGTTGCTCTCCCTTGGAGTAGATTCTGCAAAACTTCATGTTTTTGGAAGTGTAAAATTTGACAATGTTATTAATTTGCTAGATCTCTCACAAAGGCAAGCTTTTCGAAAGAAGTTACAATTAGAAGAAAGTGAGAAGGTAATTACTTTTGGGTCGACGCATCCAGGAGAAGAAAAGCTTCTTCTTGAGCAGCTTTCAGATGTTCGATTCAAAGAAGATTCTATTATAATAATTCTCGTTCCACGGCATTTAGAAAGAGTTTCTTCCATTCTTGAAGAAATAGAAGAACCAATTGCATTGCTTTCTGATTTAAGTAGGGGAGTGGAGCGAGATTCTTCCATTATTCTTATCGATCAGATGGGCCTTCTTACATCATGCTATCAAGTGTCAGAAATTGCTATTGTTGGAGGAAGCTTTTTTCCAGGAGTTGGAGGTCATAACATTTTAGAACCTATTCAATGCGCGGTACCTGTTTTTTTTGGTCCCTTTATGTATTCTCAGAAAGTAATTGCAAATGCTGTAATCACTGCAGATGCTGGTTTGCAGATTGATCGTATGGATTTCTCTCAATCAATTAACAAGTTTCTTGAAGAAAAGGATGCTATTTCTAATATGAGAA
>JAJCZB010000010.1 GCA_029262595.1 Candidatus Babelota bacterium
TCTATATCGGCCCTTAAAGGAAAATCTTCTGTCGACCCCCTTAAAGCTTGCGAGGGCTTTTTTTATGGAAGGAAGCGGTACAGCCAGTTCTTGCGCAAGAGCGATAGCGCCGAGGGCATTAAGAACATTATGTTTTCCCGGCATATTGAGTGTTACGGTGCCAAGAGTGGTTTCAAGATTTTTGTGATGGAGTGTGAATGTTGATTGGGTTGGATTTAAAGTGATGTCGCTCGCATACCAGTCAGCGCGGGGAGTGAGCCCATATAAAATGGTTTTAATAGTTGGAATGGGTAGTAGGGATTGGATGTTTTCATCATCAATGCACAAAATAGCTGATCCATAAAAGGGGAGGTGTGTGAGAAACTGTCGAAACGTTTGTTTGATATCTTCAAGGTCTTTGTAGGTTTCTAGGTGTTCAAGGTCAATGTTGGTCACAATGGCTAATGTCGCATGCAAGTGCAAGAGAGATCGGTCGCTTTCGTCAGCCTCAGCGACGAGAAAATCACCTTTTCCCATACGAGCGTTGTGAGATATAGTTTGAAGGTGTCCACCGATAATCACAGTAGGATCCAACGCCGCTTCGATAAGGATGTGAGAAATTAAAGAAGTGGTTGTAGTTTTTCCATGAGAACCTGCAATAGCAACGCTATATTTCGTACGCATAAGTTCAGCGAGCATTAACGCTCGCGGGATAGTAGGGATAGATTTTGCTTGCGCGGCTTGTATTTCCGGATTGTTGGCCAAGATAGCCGAAGAGTAGACAACAATGCCGATAGATTTGTCGTGGCAGGATGGATTATTATTTCCCTTAAAAATAGAGCAACCAAGTTCTTGAAGCTTTTTAATGCTTGGTTGGTCGAGGTCTGTATCGCATCCCGAGATAGTGTATCCTTGATAGCGCAATATGGTTGCTATCCCACTCATTCCTATCCCGCCGATTCCAATAAAATGTATATGTGCTTGTTTGTTGTACATAATAGTTTCACCCCTTTGATTGCTCCAAGTATACTGGGCGTTACTGAAAAAGCTATAGGGGCGATATGTTTAGATGTACATTTATAGAAGCTTTTTTAGTTTAGAGAGTTGCTCTTTGAGTGTGAGAATATGATTGAAAAGCTCTTCTGAGTCCCACTCGGTTTTTTGCGCGAGCTGTTCATTGTTTTTAGGCTCAGAGGTGGTTTGTTGTGCTGCTATAAACTGAGAGTTGGAAAGTTGTTTTTTTGCACCTGAAATGGTGAAGCCTTGTTCATAAAGAAGCGTTTTAATATTCATAAATACCGATAAATCATATTCAGAATAAAAGCGTTGTCCGCCATGGGAGCGGGAAGAGGTAAGCCCAAATTCTTTTTCCCAGAAGCGAATTACGAATCGTTCTACTCCTACTTTTTCGGCAAGTTCACCTATACGAAATTTCTTTTTTTCCATTTTCATGAAGATCTCCTTTTTTGTGAAAAAATGACGATTAGATGCATTCTTTGATTTATAGCGTAGGAGGGTGGGTATGTCTAGGCGATATAATGATTCTATGGTAATATACCTACTATCTAGGATGTTATTATCCCAACACACTTGCTTTTCAGAAAGGCTCCAGTATGAATATTAAGGACATTATTGTTCCATTAATCCTTGCAGTTGCTACGACATGGGCAATTAATCACTATTTTTTTGGTCCCAAGGATGCTACGCAGCAGCATGAATTTTCTGCGCCTCAATCTAAGGTAGAATGTCAGCCCCTGCAAAAAGAAGTGGCGTTTGTAGATACCAAGCGATCCAAGGCATCGCAGGTGATACCAATTGAAACTTCATGGGGGTCACTTGAATTTTCTACCGATGGGGGATCATTAACTCGGTTGACGTTTACGCGGCCTATGGGCGATACGGTACGTACTATTAGTACTATCTTTCCACCAGAAAGTTCTGAACGGCAAGATTACCCGTTCTTGGTAGCGCTTGAGGCTGATACGCCATTTTTCTATCGATTGGTGCGGCAAAAAGATACCGGTTCCACGATTGAGTTAACATTTGAAGGCACATCAGACGCTGCGACAGTCTCTAAAACGTTTGTGGTGTATAAAGAGATTCGTCAGGTTGATTTGAAGCTTGAAGTGGATCCTCGGGGGGATCATGTAGTGCAGCCTCGCATTTTTTACCCGGCCCCCGTTATGCCTGCATTGAAAGATCAGCAAATGATAGCCGGGGATGTTTTGGTTGGTGCCGATACATTTAAAAAAGAGTATCGCAACAGTATTAAACCAGAAAACTATTGGGTTAAGCCAGCGTTATTTGGAGCAGAAAATAAATATTTTGTGCATTCATTGGTAAGCGATTCAGAAGATTTTACGCAGAGAGCATACTATAATTTAGTTGGCACTGATCAGTTGCAGGCAATCTTGGAAGGTCCTTCGATTGAAAAAAGGCAAGAGTGGACACTTTCATTTTATGTAGGGCCAAAGCAATTGAGTGCAATGAAACCAGTGGATGAGCGTCTTGAGTACACGCTTGAATATTCGGGCATGTGGGCTCCAATTTCTCGTATGTTATTAATGCTGCTTAACTGGCTTAATGATTATGTACACAACTATGGATTTGCGATTATTATTTTAACAGCGCTTATTCGTCTTTTTCTTCTGCCATTTTCACTTCGTGCAAAAAGGGGCATGAAGGATAGCGCTGAAATGCAGCGTAAAATGCAATACATTCAGCAAAAATATAAAGATGATCCGCAAGCAAAAACGCAAGCACAGGCAGACCTCATGCGTCAAACAGGATTTGGGCTTGCCGGTTGTTTACCATTGTTAGTACAGCTTCCACTATTTCTGGGATTAAGTAAGGTGCTTTCAAGTTCTATAGAGCTGTATCAAGCGCCGTTTTTATGGATTAGCGATTTATCTTTGGCTGATCCCTATTATATTCTTCCGGCAGCAGTGGCATTGGGTATTGGGTATCGTGCGTTGAGCGGTAAAGATAGTAATCAACGTGTTTCATTGCTTGGAATGGCGCTTGTCTTTGGTGCATTTAGTGCCACGCTGCCCGCTGGGCTTGTGTTGTATATTGCGGTTAGTTCGGTATTAAACGTAACGTAATTGTACGTTTGGAGTCGTTATGATGCATGAGTTGCCAACGGTTGCGCAATTGCTTAAAGGATTGCAGCAAGTTCCTTATTTAGCTTCAAAAAATTTGTATCGTGTAGCAGAGCATTTTCTTTCAATGGATTCTGAAAAAATGAATCAATTTTGCGCATTATTATTGCGTGCGAAAGAAAATGTTATTGCGTGCGAAACTTGTTTTACGTGGCGTGAAAAAGAACGAGAGTGTATGTTTTGTGGTGCGCAAAAAAGAGAGCAGGAAGTTGTGTGCGTAGTTGAGTCTTGGCAGGAGTTGCTTGCTATCGAGCAAACACGAGGATATACGGGGGTATATCATGTGCTCGGAGGTATCATTTATCCGCTTGAAGGCGTTGGGCCGGAAGATTTAACTATTGATGCATTGATTAATCGCGTTGCAAATAAACAAGTGAAAGAAATCATACTTGCGCTGAGTCAAACGCCCGAAGGCGAGGCGACTTCAGCGTATATTGCAAGCAAGTTAAAAGATCTTCCTGTTACGGTTAGTTGCCTTGCTCGTGGATTACCCGTTGGTTCAACGTTGGGAACTATGGATCGACTAACAGTATTTAAAGCTTTATCAGAACGTAGACCTTTTTAGGACAGACATGAAACAAAAAAAAGATTTTTCTATTCAAAAAACTCGCAGAAAAGAACTGTTAGATACGATCAAGCAAGAACATGACGGTATAGATAACAGTTTGGTTATGTTTGTAGCGGGATTTGAAAATGATAGAACCGCTTTTTGGCAAGAGAGTTCTTTCTTTTATTATACTGGAATTACTGAATCCGCAACGGTGCTTACGCTTGATTTCAATGATAAAACTTCTTTGTATATTCCCAACTGTGGCGATGTTCGGGAAAAGTGGATTTACTCTCCGATTTCATTAACGCAAGACAATGCCAAACAACTAGGTGTGGATGAGGTCGCTGTTTTGGGTGATCAATGTGCGGGATTTCAACTGTTTCCATTTTTTAAGGCGCAAAATTATGGCCACATTATTGCACGTTTAAAGCAGTTAGTTAAAGACGAGGGGACTTTATTTACGCTGTATCCTGACAATGAGCATGAATACGTTGAGCAGCGACTCGTTATAAATCACTTGTGCGATTTTGTTCCAGAATTAAAAAAGCATATCAAAGACGTGTCTCCTATTGTTGCTAGTATGCGTCGTCAAAAAGATATGGATGAAATTGGCAAAATTACCAAAGCAATTGAGATTGCCGAACTCGCTCATGAAGCTGCAGCCCAAGCAATTCAAAAAGGGATGCTGGAATGCGAAGTGCAAGCAAGCCTTGAGTACATGATGGTCGGAGCTGAAAGTCGCCCATCATTTCCGAGTATTGTAGCTACGGGTAAAAATGCGACAATTTTGCATTACACGCAAAATAACGCGCCATTGCAAGACGGGCAATTAGTTGTTGTTGATATTGGTTCGGTGTTCGAGGGATATTGTTCTGATCTTACACGGACGTATCCCGTTTCTGGAAAGTTTACGCCGCGTCAAAAAGAACTATATGAGCTTGTGTTAGACGTGCAAAACTATATTGCCGATTTAGCAAAGCCGGGGATGTATTTGCGCAGCGCTCAGCATCCTGAACAATCACTTCATCATTTGGCAGAAAACTATTTTAAGAAGTATGGGTATGAGAAATATTTCATCCACGGCCTGGGACATTTTTTAGGGCTTGATGTGCATGATGTTGGCGATATATCCAAACCTCTTAAAGAGAATGATGTGTTTACGATTGAGCCTGGTCTTTATATTCCTGAAGAAGGCATTGGTATTCGCATTGAAGATGATTACTGGATGGCCAAAAAAGGGTGCATCAGCTTAAGCGAGAATTTACCGAAGACAGTCGAAGAGATCGAGGCATTAGCGCAGCAGAACTTTGAAGACACTGCTGCTCAGTTGCCGGAGTCATTCAACGATGAAGATCTCGAACACTAATTTATTTTTTATTCCACCACCACAAAAGTCCGATACAGCATACACTGCTTACGCTTAATGAAATCAGCAGAGAAATGGTAGCTGGTACAGTTGTTAAGAGCCCTGTGAGTATAAAGCCAATAATGCAGCTAATAATTGCTGGTATGGCATAGGGTAACTGCGTATACGAGTGCACTAAAGGCCGAGTGCCAGTACTTGTTGCTGCCATGATTGTTGTTTCAGAAAGTGGTGAAATGTGATCTCCGCATACTGATCCTGAAAAAATTGCGCCCAACACTGGTAAAAGTAATGGTAATGCGCTTGGATCAATGGGTAACGAAAGCTCCGAAAGCGTAGTGACCATAGGCACTGCAATGGGGATCATGAGAGCAAAATTTCCCCATGCTGATCCAGTCGCAATTGTACAGACGAGCGAAACTAAAAAAAACATTGTCGGCAAAAGCCACAAGGGCACTGACCCGATAAAAAGTGATGCCAGATATTGTCCGGTCCCTACGTGATCTGCAAGCATCCCTGAAAAGGTTGATGCGAGATATACCATTGTGATGGCTGCGATCATTAAATTATATCCTTCGCATGCAATATGCGGGATTTGCCTTGGGGTTATGAGTCCTCTTTGATAGCAGCGAGCAAAACCCACAACTACAGCTGAAAGCGCTGCAATAAGCATTACCAAAAAAGGATGTTCGTTGTATTTGAGCGATTCAATGAGCCCATAGGATCCGCCAAAAAGCCAGTATCCTCCCGCGAGAGGTAATCCAATAATGATACCAATAACCAATACTCCCAGTGGCAAAAGAAGGTTGCTCGTGTATGCGGGAGCATTGTCTTGTAATGGAGGGAGGGGGACTTGTGCCGCTTTCTCATCATATTCCTGCATTGGCCCATAAGAAATATCGGCTGTTATGACAAACCAGACTGAAAGAATGATCATAAACGAATAGAATATGAAGGGGATGGTTTTTAGGTAAATAAAGAATGGGTCGGCTGCGATTCGGATAGGGCCTTGTTGGGGTCCTGTAGTTATTCCTACTTGATCAAGATATTTAATAATAGTGGCTACCCAGCTGGATACGGGAGCGAGGATGACGATGGGGCCTGCCAGTGAATGAACAAGAAAGGCCAATTTTTGCCGTGAAATTTGAAAGCGATCAGTGAGAGGGCTCATGACGTAGCCGGTGGTTAAAATGCTTAGATAGTCATCAATAAAAAGAAGGAGAGATACAAACATTGAAGAGTATTGAACGTGGCGAGCGTCGCGTATTTTTTGCGTTACTGCATGCGCAAAAGAAGTTGCTGCCCCCGTACAGGCAAAGAGCGAAACCAGTGAACCAATCGCAATTAAAAATGCATAAAGATAGAGGTTGTCGATGTCTATCGCGGTATGAAAGAGTGCTGTGAGACTTAATTTTCCGGCCGGTATAATGTTTCCCTTTGTTGCAATTATAGCTGCCGATGCTATGCCCAAAAGGAGAGCGGCATGAATTCTTCGGGTGATGATTGCACCTAAAATAACAAAGGCGGGTGGCAGGAGAGTAAGCCAACTGTTCAGCATTGAAATAATCCTTTATTTGACGATTTAATGAATATTTTTTATGGTATAAGTATACCACTTATAGTCCACATTCATAATAGATTCCAATAAACATACAGATTTTAAGGTAGCATGATGAACATGAATAAGTCATTTGTTCTGAAGAAAGAAGCAAGAAGTCCACAATGGCGTGTGGTTAATGCTGAGGGCAAAGTGCTTGGAAGATTAGCAACGCAGGTTGCTGATATGCTTCGTGGCAAGGATAAACCATACTATACTCCACATACTGATTGTGGTGATTATGTAGTTGTGATTAATGCAGACAAAATTGTTCTTACTGGTAATAAGTGGGAAGACAAAGAATACGTGCGATATTCTGGGTGGAGCAGCGGTAAAAAAGTTGCTACGGCTAAAGAAATGAAAGAAAAGCATCCCACTCAAATCATTGAATTAGCAGTGAGAGGCATGCTTCCTAAAAATAAGCTGAACAGAGAAGTTATTAAAAAATTAAAAGTGTATCTTGGTGCAGAGCATCCACATGCTGCACAAGTTGCAAAGGAAGCCTAAGGGCATCTACTTAGTACAATAAAAAAGCGCGGCTTAAAAACCGCGCTTTTTTGTGGTCTATTGAGCACTTCTATCGGGCGAATCCAAGAAAGACTTTAATGCTTTCAACGTAAGGATGGGCGATTCGTGCAATATCAAATACGCTGAGATAGAGAATAAGTCCCATAATTAAGATCCATGAAGCGATATGGATATACTCACGCACTTTGATTGGAAGTGGACGTCCTATGATAGCTTCGATGGTATAAAAGAGTAGTTGTCCCCCGTCGAGAATGGGGAGGGGGATAAGGTTTAAAATCGCCAAGTTGATACTGATAATTGCGAGCAAAATCAAGAAAATTTTTAGGCTTGAGGTCGCTCCCTGGGTAAGCAAAGAAATGATTACTACGGGGCCGCCAACGTTGTTGAAGTCAGCTTTGCGGAAAATGCCGATAATGCCAGTGAACGTTTTAACTATGAAGTCGTTGGTAAGTTGGATACCTTGTCTGATTGCTTCAAAAAATGAGCGAGGGGGGAGGTCTTTTGTTTCAAATGAAATGACTCCGATAGATCCAATAGTAGGCGCATTTGTGCGTTCACCAACTGTAAATGTGAGCTCTTTGGTGTTGCCAGCGCGTTCATAGCTGATGGTGGCTTGTTTGTGAGCGAGTGGCTCTATGGCTTCTATGAGCTGGGGAACGTTGTCTGTGACCTGTACGCCGTTAATCGTATGAATATGGTCACCGGCCTGCAATCCGGCCTCTTGCGCCGATCCATTAGGGGCTACCTTTGCAATAACGGTTTTCATTTGACTTGGCATTAAGGGCGTTTTTGGGATTCCTACGAGGCTCAAAAGTATGAAAGCAAAATAGGCAAAGAGGAGATTGCAAAGAATTCCCCCTGTCATGACGAGAAATTTTTGATAATAGGGCTTTATCGCAAATGAGTCTTTTTGAGTGCTGTGAGCGTCTTTTTGCTCTCCCTGGCCTACTTCTGCTGCCCCGGCAATCTCTACAAATCCTCCAAGAGGGATGGCCGATAGGGTAAAATCAGTATCCCAGATTCTGCGTTGGTAGAGAATTGGGCCAAATCCAATTGAAAATGTGGGTGTTTTTATGCCAAAAAGCTTGCAAAAGAGAAAGTGGCCAAATTCATGGAAACCAATCAAAAATCCAATGCCAAAGAGGGCAATAGCGATTGCAAGGGCGTTTTGAGCGAGTGAAAGCAAAGTATCAAAGAGGGCCATGGAGTTCCTTAACTGTCGTAAATGATTGAATATTGACTTGAAATAAAAGCCCTCCTACCCTATCATGGCAACAGTTAAAAGTCTAATTAGGGGCCTTGAGATGATACCTGTCGGATAGTATTAAAATGCAAAAATGGGCCACTTGACCATTTTCTTAAAATTGTGTGTAATGTTTTTCTTGAAAAAAACCGTAAAATAGGTAGAATAGCTAGTATCATCATTGCTTAAAAATATGAAAATAAGCAATAAAATGGGTAAAAAATATGGCCAGTGTCTCATCTAATACATGCACAGGCCGATAAAATAAATTCTCATTTTTACATATAGGAATTGTACGTTATGCCTACTATTAATCAGCTGTGTCGCTTTGGTAGAAAGCGCATTAAGGCTAAATCTAAAAGTCCTGCTCTTAAGGGTGCGCCACAAGCGCGCGGAGTGTGTGTGAAGGTGTCTACTATGACGCCTAGAAAGCCGAACTCAGCATTGCGTAAAGTGGCTCGTGTTAAGCTTTCAAACGGTATTTTTGTTACGGCATATATTCCGGGTGAAGGGCACAATTTGCAAGAGCACTCTGTGGTCTTGGTGCGAGGTGGAAAAGTAAAAGATTTACCCGGTGTGAAGTACCACATTGTACGTGGGGCACTTGACACTGCAGGGGTAGAAAATAGAAAGCAGTCACGTTCATTGTATGGTACAAAGCGCGGCAAAAAAGAGTAAAGGTTTGAATTATGCCAAGGCGTAGAAAAGAAGATTATTCTCGAGACATTGGTGTTGATCCACGATTTTCATCACGACTTATTCAAAAGTTAATTAACGTTGTGATGTGGTGCGGTAAAAAAAATACTGCACGGGCTATCGTGTACGGTGCAATGGATGAGTTGGTTAAGAAAAGTAAGGGCGATGAGAAGAAAGCTCTTGAGTTGTTTAGAAAAGCATACGACCAAATTATTCCAGTTGTAGAAGTTCGCGCGCGTCGTGTTGGTGGTAGCGTGTATCAGGTCCCTGTTGAAGTGCCGGGTAAAAGATCACAGTCTTTGGCCTTGCGTTGGCTTATTGATGCGGCAGCATCTCGTGGAGATAAAACTATGGCATTGCGCCTTGCTCATGAGTTGATGGATGCGTCAGAGGGTCGTGGGGGTGCCGTTAAAAAAAGATCAGATGTGCAACGTATGGCAGAAGCAAATAGAGCATTTTCACATTATGCGTTCTAAGGTTGAAAAGTTATGAGTTACCCACTAAATAGATATAGAAACATTGGTATTGCTGCTCATATTGATGCCGGAAAAACAACGGTAACAGAACGTATTTTGTTCTATACAGGTATTTCTCACAAAATCGGAGAAGTTCACGAGGGTGAAGCTACGATGGACTGGATGGAGCAAGAGCAAGAGCGAGGTATTACTATTACCTCTGCGGCAACCACTTGTTTTTGGAAAGATCACCAAGTAAATATTATTGATACGCCGGGGCACATTGATTTTACTATTGAAGTAGAGCGTTCGCTTCGTGTTCTTGATGGCGTGATTGCGGTTTTTTCAGGTGTTGATGGTGTGCAACCTCAATCTGAAACAGTATGGCGTCAAGCGAATCGCTATAAGGTTCCGCGTATTATTTTTGTAAATAAGCTTGATCGTATTGGTGCTGATTATCTTCGTGTTGTAGATGACGTTAATAAGCGTCTTCATGCGAATGCTTTGCCAATGCAAATGCAAGTTGGGTATGCCGAAGAATTTAATGGCATAATTGATGTGTTAACTCGTAAGCTCTACTCCTTTAGTGGAGATATGGGTGAAATAATCACGCAGCATGATGTTCCAGAAGAGCATGTGGAGCAGATGGAAAAAATGCGTATGCGGATTATTGAGACGGCATGCGAATTTGATGATATGTTAGCTGATAAATTTTTGAATGAAGAAGAAATTTCTATCGATGAAATTAAAGCAGCACTTCGTAAGGGTGCAATTGCGCAAAAAGTTTCGTTGGCATTCTGTGGGAGTGCGTTCAAAAATAAAGGTGTTCAGTTGGTGTTGGATGCGGTAGTGGATTATTTGCCATCACCTTTAGATGTTCCTCCTGTTGAGGGGATACTTCCTGATGCGGATGAAAAAATTACTATTCATTCAGATCCGGATGCAGCTTTTCATGCGTTAGTATTTAAAATTATGACGGATAAGTACGTAGGAGTTCTTAACTTTATTCGGGTTTACTCGGGAGAATTAAAGTCGGGCTCGTATGTGATGAATGCGCGTACAGGATCTAAAGAGCGTGTAAGCCGATTGCTTAAAATGCACGCAAATAAGCGCGAAGAAGTAGCTTCTGTGTCTGCGGGTGATATTGCTGCGGTAGTTGGTATTAAAGATTCAAATACGGGCGACACTTTGTGTGCCGAAGGCAGTAAGGTTTTGCTTGAATCGATTGATATTCCAAATCCAGTTATTTCTACGTCAATTGAGCCTAAAAATAAAGCTGATTATGAAAAGATGGGTACTGCGTTAAAAAAACTAATGCAAGAAGATCCATCATTTAAGTTTTCTTATAATGAAGAAACGGGGCAAACAGAGATTTCTGGAATGGGTGAGTTGCATCTTGAAATCATTGTTGATCGTTTAAGGCGAGAGCATAATCTTGAGGTTGCTCAAGGCAAGTTGCAAGTTGCTTACAAGGAAACAATTCAGATTCCTGCCGATGCAGAGGGTAAGTTCGTTCGTCAATCTGGTGGTCGTGGTCAATACGGGCACGTTTGGATTAAGATGGAGCCGCTTGAGCGTGGTAAGGGGTTTGAGTTTCTTGATAAGGTAGTAGGGGGTAGAATTCCAAGAGAATTCATTCCTGGTGTTGAAAAGGGTATAGAAGAATCGCTCACAAATGGGATTCTTGGGGGTTATCCAGTTGTTGACTGTCGTGTGACGCTATATGATGGCTCGTATCACGATGTTGACTCTTCAGAAATCGCTTTTAAAGTCGCTGCTTCAATGGCGTTTCGTTCAGCAATGGCGAAATGTTCACCAGTGCTACTTGAGCCGATCATGAAGGTGGTTGTTGAGACACCGGAAGAGTATATGGGAGATATAATGGGGGACCTAAACTCTCGACGTGGGCGTATTTTAGGCATGGATCCTCAAGCTGGAAAGCAAGAGATTACTGCAGAAGTACCCCTTGGAGAGATGTTTGGATATGTATCTTCGCTACGTTCTATGTCGAAAGGCAGAGCGGGGTATTCAATGGAATTTGAATGCTATCGAGAAGTAGCAAAGCATGTCCAAGAAGCCATTGTAGAGAAAAAATAACGCATGTATAAACATAGTCAGGAGTTACGCTATGGCTAGAGATATTTTTGAGCGGAGTAAGCCGCATTTAAACGTTGGTACTATCGGTCACGTTGACCATGGTAAAACTACATTAACAGCTGCTATCACCAAGCACCAAGCTTCAAAGGGGCAAGGGGAAGCAAGAGCATTTACTGAGATCGATAATGCGCCAGAAGAAAAAGAGCGCGGAATTACTATTTCAACATCTCATGTTGAATATGAAACGCCGTCTCGTCATTATGCGCATATTGACTGTCCTGGTCACGCTGACTATGTGAAAAATATGATCACTGGTGCGGCACAAATGGATGGTGGTATTTTGGTAGTATCTGCAGTTGATGGTGCAATGCCTCAAACTCGTGAGCACATTGTATTGGCGCGTAACGTTAACGTTCCTGCGCTTGTTGTGTACCTTAACAAATGTGATATGGTCGACGATCCTGAAATGATCGAGATGGTTGAAGAGGAAGTGCGAGAGCTATTGAGCAAATATGACTTCCCTGGTGACAAAATTCCTGTCATTCACGGTTCAGCATTGAAATCTTTAGAGGGAGATTCTTCTGACTACGGTACTCCATCTATCGATAAGCTTATGGAAGCACTAGATGCGTCTATTCCTGAGCCTAAGCGCGAAATTGATAAGCCTTTCCTTATGCCTATTGAAGGTGTTTTCTCAATTGAGGGTCGTGGTACTGTTGCGACTGGTAAAATTGAGCAAGGAAAAATTAAAGTTGGTGAACCGGTAGAAGTTGTTGGTTTTGGCGAAACAATCAAAACAACAGTGACTGGTGTTGAAATGTTTAAAAAGATCATGAATGATGGTCAAGCAGGTGATAACGTTGGGCTTCTTCTTCGTGGTGTGAAAAAAGAAGACATTGAACGAGGCATGGTTGTTGCTGCGCCGGGTTCAGTAAAATCACACAAGAAGTTCAAAGCGCAAGCATACATTTTATCCAAAGATGAGGGTGGTCGTCATAGCCCATTCTTCAAAGGATACCGTCCACAATTTTACTTTAGAACAACAGACGTTACTGGTGTAGTTGAGTTGCCAGAAGGCCGCGAAATGGTTATGCCGGGTGATAACGTTGATATAGTAGTAGACTTAATTTCGCCGATTGCAATGACTAAAGATTTACGTTTTGCAATTCGTGAAGGCGGTAGAACGGTTGGTTCTGGCGTAGTAACCGAAATTGTAGAGTAGGAAATATGAAGAAACAACGCATTCGTCTCAGGCTAAAATCATATGATCATCGCTTGTTAGATAATGCCGTTAAGCAAATTGTTTTGACAGCAAGAAGAACAGGTGCCCAGCTTATGGGACCTGTTCCTCTTCCGAATAAACAAAAAATATTTACGGTATTACGTTCTCCGCATGTTGATAAAAAATCACGCGAACAGTTTGAGATTACGACGCATAAGCGTATTTTAGATATTGTTTCTCCTTCGGACAAAACAATGGACGCGCTTATGAAGCTGAGTATTTCATCTGGTGTTGATGTAGAAATTAAATAACGAGAGGTCGTCCAATGGTTTCGGGAATATGGGGAAAAAAAATCGGTATGACCCAGTTGTTTAGTGGAGATAAGGTAGTACCTGTTACCGCTATTGATGTTGGTAATTGGGTAGTCACTGGTATCAAAACAAAAGAACGAGATGGGTATAGTGCTATCCAAGTTGGGTGTCCAAGGAAGCGATATGCAAATCAAAAAGCAGTTGCGAGTTGGATGAAAAAGCCGCAACAGTATTTTTCGATAATTCGAGAGATTCGCGTTGATGCATTACCAGAAAACCTAGCTATTGGGCAATCTGCAGATTTTAATAGCCAGTTGAAGGAAGGCGAGCAAATTAATATATTCGGCACTTCAAAAGGTAAAGGTTTTGCAGGAGTTGTTAAGCGTTGGGATTTTGCGGGGGCGCCGGCAAGTCATGGTGCTACCATGGGTAAGTCAACAGGATCTATTGGCTTTATGCGAGCTACTGGTAAAGTTCTCAAGGGTAAAAAAATGCCTGGTCACATGGGAGCAGAGCGGCTTGCGGTGAAAAATTTAGACATCGTAAAAATTGCATCGGATGCTCCAGTTATTTTTGTAAAAGGTGCAGTTCCGGGGCATGCAGGTTCATTAGTATTCATTCAACGACAGGTAAAGTAGGTTTATTATGGCTAAAGAAAAACCTGATTCATTATTACAAGCGGTAACTTTGAAAGATTTAGGTGTTACCGCGCCAAAAAAATCTGCATCGTCTCAACAATTTTCGATGTGGATTCGCTCTTTATTGCAAAACTGGAGACAGGGAACAGTAGGAGTTAAGGGTCGATCAGATGTTGATCGTTCTACGAAAAAACCGTGGAAACAAAAAGGTACTGGTCGAGCTCGTGCTGGATCTGCTCGTTCTCCAATCTGGCGTGGCGGGGGTGTAACATTTGGGCCACAAGCGCGGACGAAAACTTTGACTGTGCCGCGACTATTGAAAAAACAAGTTTTGACTCAAATGTTAGTTGATCGAATTGCAGATAAAAAAATTGCAATAGCGGATTGGACATTGGAAAGTGATGCGCCAAAAACGGCGAAAGCTATTGAGCTGTTGCGTTCATTGTCGTTACAGGATAAAAAAGTAACGCTTTTTCTTCCATTAGGCGATTTGATTCATTATGGATCTTTTTCAAATATTCCAACGGTACAGGTATTATTTTTTGATCAACCAAATGCTTATGATTTAGCGAGTAGTCAATACTGGTTGGTATTGAAAAAAGATATGGACGCCTTTAAGGGAATGGTGAAACAATGGCAATAAAATTAACATGGTATGACGTTATTAAGGGACCAGTTATTTCTGATAAGGCATATAAGTTGAATCAGAAATCAAACCAGCTCGTATTGCAGGTTCATCCTTTTGCAAATAAGCCTCAAATTAAAGATGCAATTGAAAAGCTCTTTAATGTGAAGGTGAAGGAAGTTCGTACTTTAATTCGAAAAAAATCTTCATTGCGTGCTACGCAGAAGAAATATAATGCACTTCCGGGAATTAAGAAAAACAAAGTAGCGTACGTAACTCTTGCAGAAGGATATACCCTGAATCTGTTTGATCAGGCGGGTGCGTCTCAATCACAGGAATTACAACAAACTAAGGCAGATGCTTAGGTTGTTTATTATAGGTTGAAAAGGTATTAGTATGGCTATGATACGTAAAAAGCCACGAACAGCAGCAACACGATTTCAGTCTTTTATAAGTTCGAAAGATCTTACAAAAAAGAAACCTGAAAAAAAATTGATACGTCCGCTTAAAAAATCTGGCGGTCGAAACGTGTATGGAAGAATTACTGTCCGTCATCGTGGTGGCGGAGCTGCACGTAAATATCGATTAATAGATTTTGGAAGATCGGAAAGAGATGTTCCAGGCAAAGTTGTTTCTATTGAGTATGATCCAAACAGAAACGTTAACATTGCTTTAATTTGCTATGCAGGGGGCGCAAAACGTTATATTTTGCATCCGGAAGGCTTGGAGATTGGCAACGTTATTATGGCCAGTGAAAAAACTGAAGCAAAGCTCGGAAATGCATTGCCTCTTAAGAGTATACCTCTCGGTTTTATGGTACATAACGTAGAAATTCGCCCTCAATCTCGCGGTACCTTTGTGCGTAGTGCAGGAACTTCCGCTCAGATTATGGGTAAGGCTGATGATCACGTAACGTTAAAAATGCCATCTGGTGAAATTCGCATGGTATCTGGAAATAGCTGGGCAACAGTTGGAGTGCTTGGCACTGCTGATTTTAAAAATATTCGGTGGGGTAAAGCGGGTCGTATGAGACATCGAGGTATTCGTCCAACGGTTCGTGGGATGGCGATGAACCCTGTAGATCACCCGCATGGTGGTGGTGAAGGGCGTTCAAAGTCTGGAGAGCACCCTCGGTCTCCATGGGGTAAAGGCGCAAAGGGTACAAGAACTCGTAAGCGCACTAACCCATTGATTATTAGAAGAAGAAAATCAAAAAAGAGTAAATAGATAGGTGCAGAATGGCTCGATCGACTAAGAAAGGCCCTTTCGTAGATGAATCACTTTTAAAAAAAGTGAAAGCGGCTAAAGAAAAAGGTGGACGAGAAGCGATTAAAACATGGTCTCGGCGTAGTATGATAACACCTGAATTTGTAGGACTTACTTTGTCAGTTCATAACGGGAAGAAATTTGTTTCTGTGTATGTCACTGAAAATATGGTGGGTCATATGCTTGGAGAATTTTCTCCAACAAGAACGTTTAAATTACATAGCGGTCAAAGGCAATCTGGTGCGGCGACAAAAGCATAAAAATTTGTCAGTTAGCGTGAAATACGTTAGAATTACTAGTGAATACCTTTTCAGACCGATAAACCAATTTTGAGATAGTAAGGTTTAAAGATGCAGTTTAATGCAAAGGCTCGAAATATTCGTTTTTCGCCGTATAAGCTTCGCCCTATGGCGGATGTTATACGTGGCAAAAATGTGCAGTTTGCACTCAGCTGGCTTGAGACAGCCGCTTTGAAAAAAGCAGTTCCTCTCAAAAAGCTAGTTGCGTCTGCGGCAGCGAATGCTAAACAACTTAACGATGTAGACGTAAGCCAGCTACAAATTAAAGAAATACGTGTAGATCAGGGGCCAGCTTATAAGTATTTTAAGCCGGGTGCTATGGGTCGTGCGAATGTGTATAAAAGACGATTTAGTCATATTAGTGTTGTATTAGAACCTGTTGAAACAAAAGAGGTTTCCGGTGGGACAAAAAGTTAATCCAATAGGATTTAGAACGGGTGTTTACAAAGATTGGGATGCGCGTTGGTTCGCACCAAACCATGCTTATGGAAAACAGCTGTTAGAAGACATTCAAATTCGTAAAATGGTTGATTCCTATCTAAAGCATGCGGAAATCGCTCGCGTTGAGATAGAAAAAGCTGGCGATAATCTTCGCATTATTCTCCATTCTGGAAGACCTGGTACCGTTATTGGTAAAGGCGGAAAAGAGATTGATGAATTGCGCCGTTATTTTGCAAATAAATTGAAAAAAGCAAACGTTGAAGTATCTGTTCAGGAAGTAAAAAATCCTGAATTGAATGCACAACTTGTAGCGAAAAGCATTGCGGACCAGCTTGAACGCCGCGTGAGTTATAAGCGTGCAATGAAGCGTGCGGTTGCTGCGGCAATGAGGTCGGGTGCGCAAGGAATTAAAATAGCTGTGTCGGGTCGATTGAATGGCGCAGAAATTGCACGAAGTGAGTGGATTCGCCTCGGTTCTATACCTCTTCATACTTTACGTGCAGATATAGATTACGGAGAAGCGGAAGCGCTGACAACGTTTGGATTAATCGGCATTAAAGCGTGGGTGAGTAAAGGTGAATATCAACACGTTAGTAAGCGCTAAAATACAGGTGAATAATCATGTTGATGCCTAAAAAAACAAAATTTCGAAAAGTACAACGCGGTCGCATGAAAGGCGTTTCAAAGGGAGCGCGAGACGTTGCCTTTGGTGAGTATGGATTGCAGGCTGTTGAGCCTGCTTGGATGACGGCCCGTCAGATTGAAGCAATGCGCGTTACCCTTTCTCGTCATATAAAGAAAGTAGGAAAACTTTTTTTGAGAGTGTTTCCAGATAAGCCAGTAACAAAGAAGCCTGCTGAAACTCGTATGGGTAAAGGTAAGGGTGGAGTTGAAGAGTGGGTTGCTGTGGTAAAGCGT
>JAJCZB010000011.1 GCA_029262595.1 Candidatus Babelota bacterium
TCTATTTTTTATTCTTACAAGTATGCCTACCACCATGTGGGGGGGACCCAGTCGTACACTTCGAAGGTTTTCAAGTTCTGGTGCAGGAGCAGGAAGTGCTTCTGATCCTGCGCAAACAGCCATGCATGCAACCGCCGCAAGTGCTGCTGCAAGCGCAGCTGCTGGTAGCGCAGTTCAAGCTGCCGCAGATGCCGCTCATGCTCACGGCGATGCGGGAAGTGCCACCGCCTGCGCACAAAATGCAGCTCAAGCAGCCGCTGATGCAATTGCCGCGCAAACTGCCGCACAACAAGCACAACGACTCGCAGCCCAAGCAGCAACCGATGCCGCCACTAACGCACGACATATTAGAAATATTACGCCCGTTCTTATGCTGATTGGCGTTTACTGCTTTTATACTTCTCTCGTACTTGCGCCTAAGTTTAAGCGCCACTATCATCGCGTGGTAAAACGTACACTGCGCCAAATGCTGCGCAATACAAAAAGCACTCGCCTTGCATCGCAACTCCGCTCGGCATTGATCGCGTATACCCGCAAGGCATAGCCATGAAATACACACTTTTATTTGGTATACTTGCGCATATCGTGCCCGCTCTTCTACACGCTGCCCCTTCTCCGCCTCCTGCGCCTCGTCCGGCGCGGCGAATGCCTCCTATTTCATGCTATGGAACACAAGCATCCTCTCCCTTTGATAATGCAGATGCGCATCCTCTGCGTGATAGCCACAATACCCAGGCCTATGCTGCGGATGCGCAGCGAGCAGCCGAAATCGCAACTGCAGCGGCATCACGTGCTCATGACTCTCAAACCACCGCAGCCCAAGTACTTGCAGAGGCGCAGGAAGCGTTGCGCCAAGCAAACCTCGCGGCCAAGCAAGCGAAAGGAAATGCGATTCTGATACAATCAATTACGCCAGCCATTATTTGCATTGGCGCGTATTGCCTATATAGCTCTCTCATCATTGCATCTGATATGCAACGGCATTATCTCTATGCACGAAAGTATGTATTACGAAAATTACAAAAAGCTCGCGAAAGATCCTTGAAAAAACGTGTGTTTGAACGTTAATAAAGCCTATTTTTGATAAAAAATTATTTTTATTCTTACGTTCACCCTGAGTGTTCTATGTAGCTTTAGTGGAGTAGAATGTATCGAAGGATAGCGATTTTTCAAATTATACTTATTTTCTTCCGTAGAATAAAATTTTTATTAATTATTTCTTAGTCGAATCAGGAAATTAAAAATAATCATAAAATACTTTAGAATAACGAAAAACAACCCAACCGTTCGCCCTGAGCATGTCGAAGGGTATCGAGCGGTCAAATATTGAAGTACTTATGGATTGTAAGCTTGCAATGCTCTTTTTTAAGTTCAAACAGATTAGTCACTGTGAAAGTTTTTAACCCTTCGACAAGCTCAGGGCGAACGGAGTGAGGAATGAGCGCAGCGTTTACTGCTGAGTTTATCGAAGCATCAGGGCGAACGGAGTGAGGAATGAGCGCAGCGTTTACTGCTGAGTTTATCGAAGCATCAGGGCGAACGGAGTGAGAAGAGTCTTATAGGCTTTTTTCTAAAATTCAATTTCCTGATTCGACTATTTCTTATCCTTCGATACAATTTATCGCTTTGCTCAAAATCACTCAGGACGAGCTGAGAGAGGAATATGAAGCATCACGTTTTAAAGCAAATGAAAAATTATAAAAAGCTCGCGAAAGATCCTTGAAAAAACAAGGGGTTAAATCTCATCCCGCATAATTTTCTCTCGATACTCAGCCATAAGCTGGACCATGAAATGGAGATTATGAATAGAAGCAAGTGTATGCGCTGTTGCTTCTTTTGCTTTGAAAAGATGGTACATATACGCACGCGTATAATTTTTGCACGTAAAACAATCGCAGGCCGGATCAATTGGCTCAAATGCCTCTCGATGCTGCGCATTGGCAATTTTTACAAATCCTTGCGTAGTGAAAAGCGTGCCATGGCGGGCGGCCCGAGTTGGGTGCGAGCAATCAAAGCTATCAATGCCGAGCTTCACGCACTGCTCTAATGATTCGATATCGCCAATCCCCAATAAATGATTCGGTTTATCTTTTGGTAGGTGCGGCATGAGCTGTTTGAGCATCTCAACCATTTGCTCGCGCGTTTTTCCCAAACTGCCACCAATAGCAAATCCATCGAATGGAAGTGCCGTTAATGTCTTTGCGCTAAGTTCTCGCAACTCAGGATCCACGCCTCCATGAATCACAGCATACATCGCTTGGCCGTTTGGATTTTTTAAATGCTCTTTGAGCGAGCGCTCTTCCCAGCGATGCGTGCGATGCAATGATTCAACAAGCTTCTTTTTATCGATGTGATACGGCGGCAATTCATCAAACGGAATAATAATATCCGCGCCTAAATCTTTCTGCGCTTGCACAGACGTTTCAGGCGTCAGCAAAATCTTTTTGCCATCTCGATATGAGCGAAAAAGTACACCCTCTTCAGAAATTTTCAAAACAGAACTATCGCCCTTTTTTTTGCCTTTACTTTTCAGCTCATCTTTCACCGTTCCATACATCAAGCTAAATACTTGAAAACCACCCGAATCAGTAATGAGCGGCATATCGCGATTCATAAACTTATGCAGGCCTCCCGCTTTTTTAATAAGCTCAGCACCCGGCTGCAAAAGCAAATGATACGTATTGCAAAACATCAGCTGCAAGCCAATATCGCTGACTGTTTTTGAATCAAGTGATTTCATCGTCGCATTCGTGCCCACTCCCACAAACGCTGGGGTGTCGATGATGCCATGCGGCGTGTGAATACGCCCCACTCGTGCACCTGATTTTTTCGATTGATGTATGAGTTCGAAACGAAATGTTTTTTCCATGATTTTCAGTATACCTAAAAACTGCCTTTTTTTACAGTCTTTTTTACAGTCTTTTGCGTTGTTTTAGTCGCCAAAATGTGTATAATTACTTCGATTATAAATTATTTCCAAATGGAGGTTTCACATTATGTTACACAAATATCTTGTTCTTGTTGTTTCAAACATTGCATTGACGTCTCTGCACCTTTCTGCAGCGCCTGCGCATTCTAAAATGCTTCCAACAGGAGTCAGCATTGAGCAAGCGGAATTCAATCGGTATAGCCCTGAAAATCTGGCACACCAATTTGAACGCGCAATCGATCCTGACACCCCGACAAGCGAACAGAAAAGAATTGGAAAGCTGCTTGCCCATCTCCCCAAACCTAAAGAATCTGCTGTGCTTGCCGTTCTTGCCCAGCAGGTTGACCCCGCTATACTTTCGCAGGGCTTCCAAGCCATCGGTGCAGCGAAAGCATCAGGCCAGTAAGGGGAGCAGCAATCGCGATCACTATCATCTTGATCGCATAGCTCACCAGCAAAATATCCATGATATTGGAAATGATGCCGAGCCAATAGAGAATGAGCGTAAAAGAGAGCGTGTCGAAAAATTGCGATACGCTCAACGAAAGCACATTCCGCGCAACGAGCCAATAATTCGGCCAGATTTTTTTAAATAATTGATAGAGCAAATAATCGATTACTTGCGCTGCCATAAAAACTACAATCGATCCAAAAATCAGCCAGGGCGTTACTGAAAAAAGTGCATGGTAATGCCCATGCATCGTATCGCAAATGCTTGGAATATATGCCAAATGTACATAACTCATTACCGCATAAAACAGTGCAAACGTAAATGTGATAGGAATTGTCCGTCGCGCTGCCTGCGCGCCATAGAGTTCATTAATCAAGTTAAAACTCAAAAGAGATCCAATAATAAATGCATCTGCGCACGTAGCGTTCAATCCAAATAATGTGGTTTGCTTGAGCACAAACATATTCGCAAGAATCATTTGAAGCACCGAAAACGCTACCAGCGACGATTCGCCTAAGCGCAATGCGATGAAGGTAGTGCCCGCGATAATGATGATATGTGAAAGTAATACTAATTCATTAAACATATGCTTCTCTTTAGCCGCTCGAATAACCCTTCGACAAGCTCCCAGGTGTCGTCAAGGCTATGCCAGACTGTCGCAAGGCGAACGGGTTATGATCTTGTGCTGTTTTCATATTTTATTTTAAAAAGTCAAAATTATCTCGTTCGTCCTGAGCCTGTCGAAGGATACGAACCATTAAGTAATGGATATTCATCAAACCCTACAAGCCTGCATTCTGGCTGCGGCACAATTCCAAATTCCTTGCGTACCAATTCCTGCATTTTGCGTGCAACGCCAATGATGTCTGCCGTTGTTGCCGATCCATCATTCACAATCATATTGGCATGTTGATACGATACGGATGCACCGCCAACTTTCAGCTGGCCCTTCACGCCAATTTTATCTAAGTAATACGCCACCCAAATCGCTTTGCGCCCATTAACTTCAAGCGCCACTTCATCATCATGAAAATTTCTAAAAAAGCTTCCGCACGTGTTTTTTGAAGGGTACCGTTTTTCACGATGCCGCATTATTTCGTGCCGACGCCCTTGCGCATAAAAAACATCCGTTATTGCATCCGCTTTATAGACGCGAAACGTTGCATCAATCAAAATATGCGTGCCCGCATGCAGGGTAGATTGATTATAGCCAAACGCAAACCATGCGTTATCAACTGTCATCAACTCACCGCGCACCACATCAAGCACTGTTGCTTCTAGTAAAAACTGCGAAAGTAAAAATTCAAAGTAGTGCAAATTAATATACACCGATCCACCAACCGTTCCCGGAATGCCGCTAAACTCTTCAAGGCCAAGAAAGTGATTGGCCAGGCAAAAAGTAATCACGTCGTCCAGCGTAGCGCCCGCGCCCGCGGTTACCAATGCAACAGATGCACCGCCATCGCGATACGTAATATCTTTCATCTGCGACTTGATTACTACGCCATCAACGCCATCATCACTGATTAACGTATTTGCGCCACTACCAAGGATAGTAACTGTATGATCGTTCTCATGCGCAAATTGAATTGCATCTCGTAACTCTTGCGGATACAGCGGCTCAACAAAATGAGCTGCCGCTCCTCCCGTGCCAAACCAATTTTTATCGGCCAGCGGCACGTTGCCTTCAATCAAGCATGATTCGTACAAAAACTGCGTTTCAATCAGCATTGTATGCCTTTTGAATGTTTATAGTGCCACAAACTATTTCTTACCTTCACCAAAAACCTCCCAACCGTTTAGACCCTTCGACACGCTCAGGGCGAACGGGGAGGGGGAATTACTTAATCTATTTTTGCTACAGAAAGTGCGGCATCACCGCTATGATTTCAAAATAATACTGAACCCACCTTTTACTTTTTTTTAACAACGCTTTGCTCAGGCGCCGTCTGAAAAGGCACGCGCACCGGCACGTCTTGCTGCGCTACGAGTTTCTCGCACGGTTGACTGCACGTATTGTTTGTTTGTTCAATGCATGGTCCGCACGAAATATAATGCGCATTGCATTTCATATTGATGCAGTTGGTATAGTCATCGCACGGCGCTTTGCACACATCGCACTCAGAAAGCACGTCATCATTTATGCGTACCGCGACGCGACGATCAAAGACATAATTTTTTCCGCGGAAATGCCCGTCCGGAAATGCCTCAGTATAGCGCACGATGCCGCCCTTAATTTGAAACACCTGCTTTGCAATGCCCTTGGTCTTTAAATACGCAGTCGCGCGCTCGCAGCGAACGCCACCCGTGCAATGCATTAGCACTTGCTTGTTTTCAAAAAGCTCCGGATTTTCATCGATGAACTGTGGAAGATCACGGAAGTTAGTAATGTCCGGCGTGATTGATCCGGTGAATGTACCAATACGAGATTCAAAATTATTACGCGTATCAAGAATTACTAAATCGTCTGGCTTATTTGAAAGGAGTTCATGCACCTGAGTCGGCTCTAAATGCACGCCACCATCTTTCACGGTAAGTTTTTCTGGGTCCACCCCGAGCGCACAAATCTCTTCACGCACTTTGATTTCCATACGTGGAAAATAATCTGCATCGCCGTCAGAAATTTTGAAATCGATATCGGCAAACTGCTCGTTTTTGCGCATCGTAGTCATATAGCGCTCAATGGCTTTATCCTCTCCGCCAACAGTGCCGTTAATGCCCTCTTTTCCAATAAGAATCCGGCCCTTCAAGTTCAAATCTGCGCAGATCTGCTTTTGCCATTTGAGGATGCGCTTTGGAAATTCGATTTCAGTGTATTTATAATATAAAAGAATTTTGCCCATAATTGCCCTTTCCGACCTATAGGGCCTAGTATAGCAGAAAAATGAAGGGGCGATAAGTGAAAAAGCCCCTTGCAAAAAGGGGCCTTTCTGTAATCACATATCGATACTCAATTACCTCAGCCCATAGCATATTGCTTAATCAAATTCATTCTTTTTAAGTAATATGCACTTGAAAAGCTACTTCTCTTGACCAGTCAATTCTTCTATAGCGTCTGCTACTTCTCTTTTTACTTCTGCTAAAAAGGGCCCAAACTTAACCCCGCTGCCTAACAAAGCGTCGCTACCGTTAGAGTACACATGGGGACCATTCACAGCTTCTATCATCTGTAGCACTCGCAACATTTTCTTAAGCCTACTCGTATCATCTTGAGTCGCACCACCTACAACGCCTGCTACTTCTCTTTTTACTTCTGCTAAAAAGGGCCCAAACTTAACCCCGCTGCCTGACAAAGCGTCGCTACCGTTAGAGTACACATGGGGATCATTCACAGCTTCTATCAGCTGTAGCACTCGCAACATTTCCTTAAGCCTGCTCGTATCATCTTGAGTCGCACCACCTGCAGCCGCTGCGCCAGCGCCATCTGCGGAAAAACTAGCCATGGGAAATAAAAAAGCCAAAGTCATTAATGTTTTTTTCATGCAAATCCTTTATTTGCCATCAGAGGATGCGTCCTCTTCTCTTATCTGCCTTTCAAGGCTCTCTCTTCTTCTCTCTTTAAAGTCCTCATACGACCCTGCAACTCCACCTGTGAAGAGTATAGCATCATTCCATTCCTGACTTACTAAGAGATCTATACGAAGCTCAGTTAGATGGCCATCAAGTCTCGCTTGAGCACTAATCACCTCTCCTAATAATTCCTGAGCATCAGCATCACCCAAACCTTTAACTGACGTACCATAGAGTTCTTTTGCTCTACGAAAATCACCTAGTCCGGCTTTATAATAGCCGAAGGCGCCTTGATTCTCCTGCTGCGCTATCTCTCCATACTGAGTAAAAGCCAGAGCCGTTGATAACAGGTCTTGCTGTGCTTGCGCTACTTGGCTAGCTACTCCTTCATGCACAGCACCTTCTGCCGATGCGCCAGCGCCAGCTGCGGCAAAACTAGCCATGGGGAATAAAAGAGCCAAAGTCATTAATGTTTTTTTCATGCAAATCCTTTTGGGTAATAAAAATATAAAAACATTTTTGAAATAGTAATCGATATTGCAGAAAAATAAAGGATTCTTTAAAATTGCTTCCCAATTGAGTATGATCAAGCGCACGGGGATTTTAAAAAGGGGAGTCCGTTATGAAAACAATTCTTTTCAGCATAGTTGCATGCACATCACTGCATGCCATGGTAGAAGTACCAGACTTCGCACCGCATGATCCAACACAGAATTTTGCATTACCAGATGGCTCACACATCGAATTTACTCCCGAAGACTTTTCGGGCGACGATAGCGCGCGCTTTATCACTCTCTGCCCACCTGGTGCCGTACGGCCAAGCATGGCAGGAGCTCCGCCACGGCATACTCGCATGAATGGCGATCGCCAAGAGACGCGTGTTGCTGTTGAACTCATGCCTATCGAACTCGTCATAGATAACTTCCAACCCATTATTGCATTTGATGCATACCCAGAAAGTAATCGCGCATTCATTGTGTGCAGAGATGATGGAACATGCACACTTATTAACCTTGAAAATCCTGCCGAACACCACTATGTTACCGCCCGCATTGAGCATGATGCGATTCGAGCCTGCTACTTTGTAAGCGAAAACACCGTACGCATTATTAGCCAATCAAACGTCTATGAATGGAATTTTACTGCCGGACGGCTTGCACTAATAGGCCGCCCATCGCACTCACCAACCTTTGATGCATCATGTATTACTATAGTTCGTCGCAAAGGTGCCGGAGCTGGCGCTGCCGCACCCGGAGCCGCAGTTGCTCGTGGCACCACGCCGCGCCAACCAATGGGATGCTGGAGGATGCTGATGTGGGTGCTTTTTGGAAAAAAAATATATGGCCGCTAAAAAACCTATGCACTTTTTATGCACTCAATCATCAAAATCAAATTCTTCCGGCGCCCCCTCGCGCTCTTGGCAATACGAACCTAACGCCCATGTAGTCCCTGCAGAAATTCCATACACAGCTGCTTGAGCACACAAGTCTCCCCACGTCCACACTTCTTCTTGGGCAAAACACTGCATATCGCTATCCGGGACAACGTGACTTTTTTGGCACACAGATCCTCCATCGATATCTCTGCAATAGTAAGCAGCTCGCGCAAAAAACGCGGATGCTCCGCATAATGCCGCTACTGCCCCCTCTTTGGCTGCCTTCACAACCTGGCGCCGCCAAAGCCCAGGATCATCATCTGCTGCATACCCCACAAAGCAGTGCATTACCAATGCACAAAAAAGAAAAACTAATGAATGATTTTGCATTACTACTCACACAATTTTAATTTTTTCGACACTCACTCCATAACGCGATAAGCTTGGAGAAAGGTTCAAATAATCCGTTTCACTATACCGAAAAACGCTATGAAAACAATTAATTCTCGCACCAATGATACCATCAAACACGTCGTATCACTGTATCAAAAAAAGCAACGCTCTGCGCACAAGCAATTCATAGCCGAAGGCCTGCGCACATGCGCAACGCTCATTGAAAGTGGGATGCAATTAATTCAGTTTTTTGTCACGGAGCAGCACGTCAGCGCAGCGCAAAAATTAGTTAATGAAACTATGATTACACTTGTTGCTGATTCTGTAATGGAAAAACTCAGCAGCGCGACAACACCCAGCGGAATCGTTGGACAATTTGCAATGCCGGAAGCTCACTCTGCGCATACCCTTTCTTCCGGATTAGTACTCGCAGAGATTTCCGATCCAGGAAACATGGGCACACTCATTCGTACTGCAGCTGCACTCAATCAAAAATCAGTTGTGATTGTTGGCGGCACTGATCCGTATAGCCCAAAAGTAATCCAATCCTCTGCCGGAACGATTGGCATGGTGCACATCTTTCAGTGGGAATGGCATGAGCTTCTCGAGCACAAAGGCAAAAATCAACTCATCGCGCTCGTAGTATCAGGCGGCAAAACGCCTTCAGAAATGAATGCCCCACATGCTCTTTTAGTAGTTGGATCGGAAGCACACGGCATTCCTGAACAGTGGGTTTCTGATTGTGATATGCGCATGACACTTGCAATGCCCGGAAGCACTGAAAGTTTGAATGCGGCCGTCGCCGGATCGATCGCTTTATATGTGTGGAGCGTTTCATAACTTGAATCTCGCAAAAAAGCTGGTACATTAAACACAAATGGCGGTTTTTCAATCTCTAACTATCTACACATAATGAATACTACATCTTTGAGCAAACACCTGAGTAAATCTCTGCGATATTACAACATCTGCCTTTTCAATCGCTGCAAACGAGTAGAGTCGTTGCATTCCCGCTCTAAAGCTAAATCTCGGTGCTCCTACTGCCTGCAACGGCATGGCAGTGCCTATGAAGCATGGGCTCTGGAGCACAATTAACCCCTTTTTGGCCAAATTACAAAGGGCATAAGGGCCTTAGTATACCACCCCAAAAGGCTGCTATACTAAGGACAAATGGAATAAATAGTACACGCCTGAGCGCTTTCAGCGCAATGGCTGAAAAAATCATGTCGAAGCTGTAAAGCCAAGACGGATGGAGGTTATTATGAAAAAGCTACTTTTTTTCTCAGTCGCATTTCTTTTTACGCCCGCACTCTTTGGTGCAGATATAGATAGAAATCTTAAGACTGCTTTAGATATAAATAATATCCATACTCAACTTAAGCTACTTCAAGAAGAAACAATTAAACTCAATGTACAGCTTGAGGAGTGCTTTGAGGGCAGACGGCAAAATGGCGAGCAGATCCGTGCAAAACTTGATACTGTTCATCTGAACATCAGAAAACTGCTTTTTGATAAACAAAAATATACACCAATACTCAATCAACAAAGAAAGCAAAGAGATGCTCTTAACGAGGCACGATATTTTTTACAAACTGAGTGGCGAGAAGACCGGCCAGTAACAGAACTTTCACCAGAACTTCAAAGATTGCTTAAACGCACAGATCCAAAAGATCATTCGCTGCCCGAGTGGCCAAATCTTGGCTAGATTCGCAAGGTATTTACTGAGGTTATTATGAAAAAACTATATCTCTTTTCATTACTACTTTTTTCAGGCGCATGCGCCTGGGGCGCTGATCAAACTGTATCGCGAAGCGAATCATTACCTGCAGAGGTTTTTATTTGTCTCAAAGAAAAATACTGCCCGCCGAAAAAAGACGGCGTTGGCAAACGAGACTTTAAAAAACCTGAAAAACCTCATCGGGTGCTTAATCGTGATCAAGGAAAGCCTAAAGCTGGCTCTAGACCAAAACGAGCACATCCGAAAGCCGCTCCAAAATATTCTCGACGCCCATCCAGGCAGAATGGTGGCCATCCTTTTAAGCTAGAACATATCGGGACGCCACAGCCTCATGGCTGGACTCCCGCTCAAGTGCCCGATGGCGCCGCTGTTCAAATAGGTGTGCTAGGCAGGATGATAGTCGTTCGTGCCGCCCCTCCAGGTGATCAGCAAGCTCTTCCTGCTGGCAGCGACGAGCCTGCAACATAATCCCCTTGTTTGATACAAACGAGAAAAATCGGTATCTTGAAAAGCATATAACTGCTCTGCTTTTTACAATAACTTTCAATCCGGCCGCTCGAAACCCTTCGACACGCTCAGGGCGAACGGTAGATGAGGGATTCCATGAAATCAAAAGAAATACGTAAACGATTTTTCGACTTTTTTACTGAACGCAAACACACAGCTGTACCCAGCTCATCATTAATTCCTGCGCAAGACCCAACGCTTTTATTTACCAATGCGGGAATGAATCAATTTAAAGATCTTTTTCTGGGCAAAGAAAAGCGCAGCTATACGCGCGCGGTTTCTATTCAAAAATGCGTACGCGCTGGCGGTAAGCACAACGACTTAGACAACGTTGGTTTTACCAAGCGCCATTTAACGTTTTTTGAAATGATGGGAAACTTCTCGTTTGGCGATTACTTTAAAAAAGACGCAATCGAGTGGGCATGGGAATTTCTTACCAAGCAAATGAATTTACCCGTCAAAGAATTACACGCATCGGTGTATGCAACAGATGATGAATCATTCGATATCTGGAAAGATGTTATCGGCCTTCCAAAAGAAAAAATTCATCGCTTAGGAAAAGCGGATAACTTCTGGCAAATGGGAGACATTGGCCCCTGTGGCCCCTGCTCAGAAATCTTCATTGATCGCGGGCCCGAGTTTGGATGCAAAGAGCCCTGCGGCCCGGCATGCGAATGCGATCGATTTTTAGAAATTTGGAACTTAGTATTCATGCAATTTGATCAGCAAACTGATGGTGCAATGAAGCCATTAACGCAAACCGGCGTGGATACCGGAATGGGCCTTGAACGGCTCTGCAGCGTTATGCAAAATACTGATTCGGTATACGAAACTGATCTTTTCATGCCGATCATCAAAAAAACAGAAGAACTTACTGGCAAAAAATACGATGAGTCTGATGAAATCAAAGCAGCGTTTCGCGTTTTAGCTGATCATATTCGTTCGGCAACGATGATCATCTCTGATGGTGGCGCTCCTTCAAATGAAGGCCGTGGATACGTGCTTCGAAAAATTATTCGCCGTGGCGCACTCTTTGCACGCAAACTCACCAAAGAAAATATTTTCCCTCAGCTTGCAGACGTGGTAATTGAAGAGTTTAAAGATATCTATCCAGAGCTTGCGCAAAACCAAAAATTGATCACACAAATTCTAACAAGCGAGATTGAGAAGTTCTCCGTCAACTTAGATCGTGGACAAGATATTCTTGCTGATTACTTTGAGCAGAAAAAAGATTCTAAAACTATTTCTGGTGCTCAGGCATTCAAGCTCTACGATACGTACGGCTTTCCCGTGGAACTTGTGCATGCGCGTGCTCGGGAACACGGCTACACGGTTGATACGGATGGCTTTGAAAAAGAGATGGAAAAGCAAAAAGCGCAATCCGGCAAAAAAATGGCCGATCCACTTGATCATGTTTCGCTGCCTGACTCCGTGCAAACGGAATTTACCGGCTATGAAGAGCTTGAAACGAAATCAAAAGTTAATGCATTAGTTCAAGATGGCAAAGCTGTGGATGCAGTGAAATCAGGAACTGAGTGCTACGTAATTATGGAGCGAGCGCCCTTCTTTATCGTAGGCGGTGGCCAAGTTCCCGATCAGGGATGGCTCCAGTTTGGTGATGCAAAGCAAGCAATCAGCCAAGCGCGCTATATCAATGGACGCATTGCAGTAAAAATAAAAGCTCCCGTGGACATAAAAGTTGGTGATGCAGTGATCAGCATGGTTGATCCCGTGTGGCGAACGAATGCAATGAAAAATCACACCGCGACGCACTTGCTGCAAGCGGCACTTATTCAACTCTTTGGCCAGCACATTAAACAATCCGGATCGCTCGTGCATCCTGATTATTTGCGATTCGATTTTACGTATCACAAAAACTTAACGGCCGCTGAAATCAAGCAGGTTGAAGATCTGGTTAACGCAAAAATTCGTGAAAACATTCCCGTTGCAATCGAATACATGGAATTCAAAAAAGCAATCGATAAGGGCGTGCTTGCATTCTTTGGCGAAAAATATAACCCAGAAAACGTGCGCGTCGTGAACGTGCCTGAATTTTCTATGGAGCTGTGCGGGGGAACGCACGTTGCTCGCACCGGCGATATCGGAACGTTCAAAATCACTGACTGCTCCTCCATCTCAGCGGGGCATAAACGAATCGTTGCACTCACCGGCCCACGCGCTCTTGATCTCTTTCAAGAAACATTTGCAACGACTAAAAACTTGAGCTTGCACTTTAACGTTAAGCGGCAAGAAGTTGAATCATACGTAGACAAGCAATCGCACGAGCTAAAAAATCTACAAAAACAAATCAAGCAATTAAAGCAGCAAGTCTGGCAAGCGCAGGCTGAACATTGGCTCAATCAAGTAGAGACGCATAACGGCGTGCCATTCTTATTTCTTTCAATTGCCAATGCTGCGCACGATGAATTGCGCGCAATTACGCAACTATTGCAAGCAAAAAAGCCAGGGCTCTATCTTTTGGTCAGCCCGGTTGAAAATCGCACCGCTTTCTTGGCGAGCCTTCATCCCACTCTAGGCGATGCCGTAAATTTGAAAAATTTTGGGGCGTGGCTCAAAGATGTGCTCGGATTGCGAGGCGGTGGCTCGAAGGGAACCCTTCAAGGCGCTGGCGGCAAATTTGATGTGAAATGGAGAGAAGCGATTATTTCATGGTTACAAAAGGCCTAAACCATTGCTGTTTGCCCCCTTTTTCATGCTATTCTGAAGGAGAATAAAGAGATCATTCTTCAAAAAAAGGATACCTATGAAGAGAAGCATGTTACTTGCAATGGGGCTACTGTTTATCGTTACAGCACTGCACTTTGCACCTCGTCTATACAGCGCCGCTGCTGCTGGCGCCGCCGTCGATGCATTAAGCGGAGATGATATAAGTGGGGACTGGGTACACACATCAAAGGAATACACCGTTAAAGTAGCTCATCCGATTGACCCTGTAACGGGCCATACAGACATCACACGTGTACAAATTACCGAAACGAAAATCAATTGGGGCGTCATCGATGGAAGCGATGATAATAAAGTAAGAACAATGAATACATTAACGGATAGTATACGAAACACAATTATGCCATTTGACGAATTTAAAAAAGAATATCGCCGATCGCTCACGTATAATCCTCTCACAAAACCTGCTACCGATGCCGCTGAAAACTGGATAGACGGCATGGGCGGTGTATTAGGCGGAATGTAAAAAAACGTTTGAATAAAAAAGCCCGGCGTTTCTGCCGGGCTTTTTTATTCACTATTTTAAGCGAAATTAATTCAGCTTTAAAAGCTCCACATCGAATACCAAAGTAGCATTCGCAGGAATTACTTCGTCTCTAAAGCTTGTGCTACTCGATCTAATGCATCTGCAAATGCCAACCAACGAGGTTTGTCATGAATCATCTCCCCTGGAGACTTATCAAAAATATCTGCATAAGCCATAAAGGCATCCGCATTCACACGATCAACCTGTCTAGCCGTTTGTCTTAAAACTTGAGCATCATCTGCTCTATTCATATGATTGAAGGGATTATAGACAGGATAAACATGCGACAAAAAGACTCTAACGTCTTCCTCAGAAACTTCGCTTGTTTCATCATTCGCAAAATTACGAACTACGCGAGCTGCATCCGCAATTTGCCGTGATGTTGCTGCCTCAGCATGTGAAGCCAATAACAATAATGTGCATGCAAGCAAATTCTTTTTCATTGAATCCTCAAAAATATCTTTTATTCTGTGAAATAAAACAGCCTTAATTCAGCTTTAAAAGCTCCACATCGAATACCAAAGTAGCATTCGCAGGAATTACTCCGCCAACTGCATTGCTGCCGTATGCAATTTCTGGGGGTAAAATAAACGTGCGCTTTTCGCCCTCTTTCATGAGCGCAACGCCTTCATCCCATCCGCGGATTACCATGCCACCGCCAAGATTGAATTGAAACGGCTCTCCACGATCAACGCTGCTATCAAACTTAGCGCCTTTTGATTCTGGAGCGCTTGGATCAAAAAGCCATCCAGTATAATGCACGGTTGCAACATCGCCTGCTTTTGCTTGCGCGCCTGTGCCTTCTTTCAGCACGATATACTTGAGCCCTGAATCAGTTGCCATAAATTCTTTTTTAGTCTCTTCCATTTTGGATCCTATGTTTGGTTGTTGTTGTTTTTGAATAACAAAATATGTTCCACCAGCCAATGCTGCAGCAATTACTGCGGCAAATATCATTTTTTGCATACGAGTTCCTTTATTAGGTATCAGATTCGTCAGTCATAATTTCGCGCTCAATCATATCCACCGCCTGATCCACTTGATCATGCACCTCAGATTCAGATGCATCAAAACGCTGCAAGACATAATCACTCACATCTTCTTTGCGCTCGGGGCGCCCGATGCCAAATCGCAATCGTTTAAAGTCAGGGCCACTATGCGCAATAATTGATCGCAGTCCATTATGCCCGCGATGGCTCCCGCCTTCTTTAATTGCACGCGTGCCAAATGGCTTTTCAAGTTCATCATGCACCACAAGAATATTTTCTGGTTTGATGCCTTGCTTGGCCAAAAATGGCATCACTTTACCCGAGTCGTTCATGAACGTTTGCGGTTTGACGAGCGCAAGTTTTTTGCCACCTACTTGAATATCGCAGATAAGCATCGGCCCTTTTTCCTGCCACGTGCCGTAGTAGCGATCGGCTAATGCATCGAGAACTAAAAAGCCGGCATTATGCCGCGTGAAAGAAAACTTTGGGCCCGGATTGCCGAGACCGATGATAGCTTTAATTTCATTCATTGATTGGTTCCATATAATCTAGATGCGCTTGCCCATCACCCTGATCTACGTGCATAGGGGTAACGTGCTGATCATGCACTACTCGTGCCATCTGTGCCGCAATTATAAAGTGATCATGTAAAAATACGGCATAAGAGGGACTGCCGTCTCTGGGAACGCATAAAAAATTTCGCCTCGGAGGCCATGCCGACTGATTTTCCATCGCAGAGCACAAAAATAGATGCGTCATTGCACACACCAGAAAATATTTTTTCATAATTCCTACCATTTAAGAAAGAAGTGATTCCAGTTTTTCTACCAGTATGGCGCTTACATCAAAAACTGCAATCTTTGCGCTTTCTTGCGCAGCTTTTTTAAGCGGAAGTGTGTTGCTTACAAATATTTTTTCAAAACTACTTTTTGCGATTTTTTCAATCGCAGTACCCGCAAGCACGGGGTGCACAAAATAGCCCATAATTTCTTGATACCCCATCTGCGGCAATGTATCTGCCACATTAATCGCAGTACCACCCGTTGCAATAATATCATCAATCATAATCGCGGTTGTGCCCACACATGATCCTTCATGTCCGAGTACTCGCGTTTGATCAGCGGCAAATCGCTCTTTTGAAAAAGTCAGCGTACCCACAGAAAGCATATGCGCTACCTGCTGCACGTATTGCTCTGCACCTTTATCGGGCGCAATTAAGCACACCCCTGAAAGCGAATCTAATTGCTGCTTGATATGCTGCGCAATGACTGGCTGCGCTGCAACGTTATGCACGGGAATAGAAAAGAAATCAATTGCCCGCGGCTCGTGCAAATCAACTACGATCATCTCATCAATTCCAGAACTTTCAAAAAGTTTTGCAATTACCGCTACGCTACCCGGCTTGCCTTCGATAGCACTACGCTCTTGCCGCGCATAGCCCAAGTAAGGAATCACGGCAATAACTTTTGCCGCGCCTGCATTCTTAAGCGCATGAGCCAAAAATGCAACGCCCATCGTATGCTCATTAACCGGATCACCCGTTGATTGGATAATCACGACTGTTTTGCCCGCATACTGCTCATAATCAGAAAGTGATACATGAACTTCTCCATCAGCAAATTCTCGATAGTGAACGATATGCAAATCCCGCTTAAGTTGATTGGCGACCCTGCGAGCAATATCAGTTTCTTGTAATGCAATGCATTCATAACTCATTATTTTTCCAGATTTTGGTTTTGGCAAAAGGTAATGAGTTACACAATAAAAGTCAATCACGGGCATGAAAAAGGCCCGCTTTTGCGCGGGCCTTCGTTTTTTATCGAAATGCGTGATATTAAGCAGTAACAGCTTTCGATTTGCTATCTGCTTTTGCCACGGTTGTGGAAGCGTCAGCTTTTTTCGATTGTGCTACTAAATCTGACTTTTTATCGATTGCTGCAATCGCATCTTGAGTCAAGTCGCCTTTGTTGCCCTCTTTGGTATACATTACGCGGCCAGTCATTTTATCAATAACTGCATCCACGCCTTTTGCTTTTGCAACTTCTACAATGCCTTGCTCGATTTTAACGGCAAGATCTTCAGTTTTTTGTTGCATAACCAATTTGAGTTCTGCTTCTTTTTCTTGCAGTGTTTCTTCAAGCGCACGTTTCTTTTTGGCCAGTTCACGCTCTTGTTTTGCAAGTTCCGCTGGCTTAAGCATTGCTGCTTTTGTTTTCAAGTCTGCTTCAGTCTTGGCAAGAAACTCTGCATCTTTTTGGAGCTCTTGTGATGCTACTTCACGCAATTTATCAATTTCTGCTCCTACCAATTGACCATCTTTACATTCGCGCATTGCTGCAAATGAATCTACAAATGCTATATCAAGTGACGCATCTTTTGCCAGAAGCCCTGCAACTGAAACAGTGCATACTACTGCAGAAAATAACAGTTTCTTTTTCATATTAGTTCCTTCTATATGGTTGTGATATATCGATCTAGAACTTGTTTACTCTACTTTTCAAAGGAGAAATAGTCAACTTTCAAGGCATTATCCTTCGATACAATTTGCTCATTACATTTGCAAATCACTCAGGACGAGCGATTTACTTCTCCCGAGCACTCTTCCATCTAATCTTTGCCATATATTCAAAAATTCTTACTTCCCCGCTCATCCTGAGTGCCGAGCTTTTGCGAGGTGTATCGAAGGAACCATTTACGCACCTCCTCGACAATGACTATCGGGAAGGAGACCGCCACTACAAGGAGCCAATCTGATAGAGAAAGCGGGACTGTTTTGAATATATATTGCATGAAGGGAATATACACAATCGCAAACTGTAAAAACAACACCAATATTGTCGCAGCCACAAGCCAACGATTGGTAAAAAGCCCAATGGTGAATAAAGATTTTGTCTCAGATCGGCAATTCCACGCATTAAACCATTGAAACATCGCCATGGTAATAAGTGTTATGGTGCGCGCATAGGGAATCGATTCTGGCATCCCGTCATATGCCCATGAAAAAACAGCAATCGATGCCAACCCCATTGGAAGTGCAAAATAAATAGCTTTAAGCACTAAGCTCAAATCAATTAAACGAACTTTTTGCTTAAGCCAGCTCGCTTGCAAAAGATCTGGCTCTTGCGGCTCCATAGAAAGCCCTACATCTAAAAATCCATCCGTAACCAAATTAAGCCACAAAATCTGGGATGCCGTAAGCGGCAGCGGTAAATTCGTAAAAAGCGCAATGAGAACAATAAGAATTTCGCCTAAATTGGTCGCAAAAAAGTAGAGTACTACCCGGCGCAAGGTGTAAAAAATGTGGCGCCCCTGCTCGATCGCGCTAATAATGTTTACAAATGAATCATCCAACAATACCAGGTCGGCTGCTTGCTTGGTTACTTCCGTACCAATACCTCCCATGGCAATCCCCAAATCGGCGGCCAGAAGTGAGGGCACATCATTCACGCCATCCCCCGTCATGGCGACAATTTTCTTTTGCTGGTGAAAGAGATCGATAATGCGCGCTTTATCTTTTGGATTCACGCGCGCAAATACCGTAATACCGTCAAGCTTTTTAAGTAACTGTTCATCAGACATGGTTTCGAGTTCTTGCCCGGTAATAACTTCATCGCCGTCTTTAAAAATACCAACTTTTTTAGCCACGTATAACGCAGTATCTTTGTGATCACCCGTCGCCATAATAATATGCATGCCAACGTCTCGTGCCTGCTCAATCACACCAGCAACTTCTTTGCGAATGGAATCTTGAATGCCACACAGTCCCAGCATGGTTAATCCATTGCCCAGCATCGCTTCATATGCTGCAAGTGTTTGCTCTTCTGATTGGCCCACTGCAAGCGCACTCACATCACACTGCTTGGATGCAATCGCAACAGTGCGCAGCCCTTCTTTTAAAAAATCCGCCACCCCCTTTTTGCAAAAGTCAGATACCTCATTCACGCGCTCAAAAACAATTTCCGGCGCCCCAATCATGTAGACAATGTATGTATCATTGTGCTTGAAGTATGCGGCGTGATACTTACGCTTTGAATCAAATGGAATGTCGTAAAGAAGCGTATATTCTTTTTTGAGCGCATCCTCTTTCAAACCAAGTTTTTGCGCAAAAATCGAAAGCGCAAGCTCAGTTGGATCTCCTTTAATATCAAAAAGACGCAGTTTCTTATCGAAAGATACTTCTGCAGAATTTAATAGTTCGGATGCGACGCCCATTTGCTCAAGCTCAGGGTGCTTTGAAAGATCGGCTACTTTTCCATTTTCATAGACTGATCCTTCTGCAAAATACCCTTCCCCCGAAACGGTGTACGTGCATTGCTTGGTAATCGCTTGCGTTACCATCATTTCGTTGCGCGTCAGCGTGCCTGTTTTATCGATCACAATTACGTCTGTCCGCCCAAGCGCTTCCACCCCTTGCAAGTTTTTGATGAGTACTTTTTTACGAGCCATGCGATATGCGCCGGTAACCAGTACGAGCGTAAGCACAACGGGTAAACCTTCGGGGATCACGCAAATAAAAAGCGCGGTGAGCATTACTGCTAATTCCTGAAACGGACGCCCAAACAACACGCCAATAACGAGCAATACGACGCAAATCAATAAAACAAATAATAAAATCGCATACGAAAGCCGAATCAACTCTTTTTTAAGGGGAATATCGGTGTTAATTTCTTCAATCGTTTTGTGGAGTTTTCCTATTTGCGTATCAGCGCCGGTAGCAACCACAATCGCGATGCCGCTCCCTGAAAGTATTGATGTTCCCTGAAATACCATGTTTTTTTGATTTGCAACGAGCACGTCACCTGAAAGAGCATCGTCTGTTTTATAAACCGGAGTCGACTCCCCAGTTAGAATCGCTTCATCAATTTGCAATCTATTTTCTTGAACCACGCGCGCATCCGCTGGCACTCGCTCGCCCTCTTTGAGTACAATTAAATCACCCACGACCACATCTTCATCATCAATAATCTGATGCTTTCCGTCGCGGATCACTATTGTTTTGGTGCGAATAAATCTTCGCAAACTTGCAATAATATTACTGGTGCGCCCTTCTTGAATCGTTCCCACAATCGCATTAAAAAGAAGCACCCCACTAATAATAAATGCATCAAGACGATGCTCGCCCACAAAGAAGATAATCACTGCTGCAACAAGTAAAATATAAATAAGTGGACTTTGAAACTGACTGATAAAAATAAAAAACCACGTGTCGCGTTTTCCTTCAGGAAGCTCATTCTTGCCTTCCCGTTGCAAGCGCTCACGCGCCTCGCGCTCGGTTAATCCAGTTTTTTCATTGGTATGAAACTCTTTTTCAACCTGCGAAACGGTTTGCTCATATGCATTCATTTTTACTCTCAATAACGTTACGATACTACACTGCTTTGAATACAGCGTAGCGAAAAACGGACATGCGTCTATAGCTTTTCATTTTTTCTGACCAAGCCCCTTGCCAAAATAAATACAAAACGCTACATCTGTATATATTATAAAATAGTTCGCTACAGAGAAAGCACGTATGATACAAAATGAAACCATTGATTTACAGTATATTAAAAAAGCACAAAGCGTTTTTGAAAAATTTAGAAAAAATCTAAAAACAGAACAAGAAAAAGCTGGAGCAGTGCAAGCATTTGAATTTTGTTATGAACTTGCATGGAAGCTTATGAAGCGTTTTTTAAATATGCGCGGACAAGAAACAGGATCTCCCAAAGACACATTTCGAAAAGCAACTCAAGAAGGCATCATAAGTGATGCAGAAATATGGTTTTCATTTCAAAAAAAACGCAATCTATCTGTACACACCTATAACGAAGAAAACTTAGATCTTATAATCGAATCATTCGATCAATTTTCAAAAGAGCTTGAGCTTTTGATTTCTCATATCGAGTCTCTGCAATGATACATGTTAAGCCAAAGCATAAAAAAATCATATTCAATATACTCAAAAAATATCCCTACACTTTCTATGCGTATGGATCACGAGTAAAAGGAACGCATCGCCCTTTATCTGATTTAGATATTTGCTTTATAGAAACGATCCCTATAGCAACGCAAGCATATATCGAAGAAGATTTTGTGGAATCTGATCTTCCTTTTCAAGTAGACGTAAGCGACTTCAATCTTATGAAACCCGATTTTCAAAATCGAATAAAAAATGATTTGGTTATTTTACAAAAAAATTAAAGCGTTATTTCATCATATGAATCAACCACTAGATCTGCCTGACGCAATAAATCTGGCTTTCCAGCAGTCGTAATTCCGATGCAATAAATGCCTGCGTTTTTTGCCGCCTGAATACCAATTGCCGAATCTTCAATTGCAATGCAATCGGCCGGATCCATTCCTAGCTTGTACGCTGCATGCAAATAGAGATCTGGATGCGGCTTACCACGCGGTACCATTGAAATATTATAGATATGATGCTTAAAAAAATTCGAAAGATGCATTAATTGATTAATGCTTTGCAAGCTTTCATCGTCTGAATTTGTCGCAATAGCATGGGGCAATTTGCGCGCGCACATCCTATCATAAAACGATTCAAAGCCGGCAATAAACGTAACATCCTTGCCATACACCTCAAACAGCTCAGTTCGTATTTGATCAAACAGATCATCTTGCGATACAGAAAGCTGGAATGTTTTTTTAATCGCGTTTGACCACTCTTTAGGAGTAACGCCCAAAAGCTCCTCTGCCAGATACTGCTCGTGCTGCGCATAGCGATCTGCTGAAATGCCCTGCCGCGCAAGCCACGAAAGCGCTGCTTTTTCCCATGCATCTTCAGTAGTTACTATGGTTCCATCTAAATCAAAAATAACGGCTTTTATATTTTTTTTCATGCGCATCTATCGTGTCATTATTACTTGATACTTTTGAGCGACAATTTTCCAGCCTTTTTCTAATAGATACTGGATAATATATTTTCCTTTTCCTCCATGAGGCAACGCACAATCATCGATCATAACAATCGCATGAGGCGCGAGTTTATCATACGCCGCTTGAATCTCTTTCAAATGATGGAGCTGTGAAGCCTCAGGGTTTTCCACTTCAAAATCAAAACTATCCAAATACAAAAAATCAATCTGCTTATCAAATGCTTTAAGATATGCAACTGAATCGTTCACAGATAAAGAGATAGCACTGAGATACTCAGCAGCCAATTGCCGAGCATTTTCAACATTTTTTTCACTTATATCAACAGAATATAAATGCGCATTATGCAAGAATGCCCAATGGCCAAAAATTACCGTCGATGCACCATCGCCATAAAACGCCTCTTGCCCTTGCAAGCGCGCACACCCTGTTTCAACTAACACGCGTGCATTTCTCTCCTCCATTAATTGCATAGCATGCTGAAAGGTTGCATAACGCATATTACGAGAAGATAAACGATTATGCAGAGGAATAACGGAACTATCTTGGGCTTGTAGATGAATGATACATAAAAGCATCAAAGCAATTCGCTTCATATTTTTCCTTTTTTAGCTATTTATTACAAAGAAGCGTAATCGTAAAATAGAAACTGCATTAAATCAACGCTATCAACTAGCCATAAAAAAGGCCGCCCTCAAGGCAGCCTTTTTATTTAAAACAAAACTATCATCCAGCATCACTCGAATCAGGCAATGAGCCAAGAGGACTCGTAGCTGGACTGTTAGCATAGCCCTCTCCATCGGCTGGCGCAGAAGGGGCCTGCAATGCCTGCGCGAGCAATACCTGCTGTTGCTGCGCGGCTAAAACCGCTTGCGTTTGACAATAAACTTGCCAATACAATTGTTGTTGCTGTGCTTGAAATGCTGGACTCAGTGTTACATGCCCTGGACCAGAACAATCCGAAGCACAATCCGAATCACATGACCCGATAGAAGAAGAGCTACTATCCGAAGAATAACCGTCAGCAGCATATGCTGATCCGGCCAAGCACATAGCTAAAATCAAAATCAACTTTTTCATAATAACCTCCATCCGCCCCCTCTTTTCAGCTTCAGCATAATTTTTTATCGTCTCACTATAGAAATCTCTTCTTTATAAATGCTCTTCCTGATCCGGACTTAAGATATTTTTCAAACTCAACTGCTTTTCTTTTGGTTTCAAAGGAGATAGAAGAAATCAATTTCCATGGCTTAAATTTCGCCGTATGAGAAGAGCCACCAGTATTGTGGACATAAAGCCTTTGTTCAACATTATCCGTTTGACCAATATAGTTTTGATCGAGAAACTTTTTTGATTGTAATATATAAACGTAATACATAGATATTAATATTTTATGTGACCCGCCAGTCCAGCCTACGTGTCGAATTTCATTCGCTTACTTCGGCGGACAGCTTTCGCTTTCTTTTTTCTTAGGTTGGCCTGCCAGCTGAAGCCAAATGTAAAACCAACTTTCAATTACTATCGACTAGGCGAAAGCTGGTGGAGGCGATGGGAGTCGAACCCATGTCCGCACTGCTACAAACCTCAAGCACTCCATGCACAGTCTTTGAATATACTCATGTAACACCTCAAAGACACAGATTGTTACATAAGACAGTTTTGTGATACTACACCAAGCTACAAGACTGTTAAATCCTTACTTGGGAGTCCTTTCTTGATTATACGTGTTAACCGAACTGAAAGGCACGTCCAATTAACAAGACAGCTTAAGACTGGGCTTAAGCCATAGCCACCATAGGGTTGCCAATTACTGTTTTTTGATTGTTTTATTAACGAGCTTCCAATCAAAGCTCGGCATGCACTCAAAGCTTCCAACAACACGTCGAAGCCAGTACGCCCCCGAATTTTTCAAAGAATAGAGTATTAACTGTATCAGACCGCTCTTTTACGGTCAATAAACATCACTTTTCCATTTGTACTTAGTATATCATGGGCCACGAGAGGCGTCAAAAGGCCAATTTGCCCTCTGAGACGCTTCTTTGATCTAGCTTTTTGCTGAACTTTTGGTCCCAGCGTTTTAGGTGCCCATTTCTATTCCATGCTCACCTAAAGCGGCCTGGAGGGCTGCAAAATCTCCTGTATGGTGAACCGCATGAAAGTTGCCTTGCGCATCTGCCGTACGGACAACCTTTTCATCCGCATCAACGTGAACGCCTTGCCATTTTTTATGAGCCCCTACTTGCCGCTGCGCAACTGCAGCCACAACTCTCCAATATTCTGCATCGGTAGGAACATGCGGTGCATGCACAGTAAAAATGCCCGTTTCTTGCTCAACTAATCCATCATCTGATTGCGCTGCCTTATCATCATCACCATGGCCACTATATTCAGCTACCACGGTTGCATCAAAACAGTCATCCCACTCAATACCCAACTCACTCAATTTGCGACGATAGACCTGCCAATGGGCAAAATCTTGTTTTGTGGCAGCAACTACCTTGTGCCCACTCTCTTTAATGCGCCGTACACGATCTGCGCTGCCTTCAAGAAGTTCCGGATTTACTGAGCGTTCGAGCAAATCATCTAGATAAGAAGAAATGTCTACACGCTTTCTAAGCCTTGGAGACAATGCATGCAATGCATTTCCGACGCCGCCTGGAGTCTGAGGCTCTATTGCCTCATATTCTTTTTTAAATGTGCCAGCATTGCGAGCAAGTTGTGCAGCTTTCCACGGACCCAAGCCAGCAACCAGTCCAACAAAACTTTGCACACCCGGCTCAACTTGATGCGTTAAAAAATCATCAGGTTCAATCGTTACTACAACTTCCCCAGTATCAGCTGCATGCAACACAACACTGCACAACAATACCATCACCATTATTTTTTTAATCATATTTTAATTTCCATAGGATAAGAATAGAAGATTACCAACGCCCTTTTACTTCTCGTTCCGTTTCTCTGCGAATATCTTTTTCTCGCAAATGCTGCTTTTTGCCTGCTGCTTTCTTATGTTTAGCAATTCCAAGCTCAACTTTTGCAACACCTTTTTTATTAAAGTAGATTTTCAGCGGTACAATAGTCACGCCCTTGGTAGACATATCTCCAATCAACTTGTTCAATTCACGGCGATGCACAAGGAGCTTTCTGTGGCGCGTCGCATCTTCTTCGCTTTTCATGTACGCCTTGTCGTATGGCGTGATGTGGCAATTGTTTAAATAGAGCTCGCCCTTTTTAATCGTTGCAAACGATCCAATCAAAGAGACTTTTGATCCGCGAACAGATTTCACCTCATCGCCCGTGAGTACAATGCCCGCCTCAAAACGATCGAGAATCTCATAATCGTGAAATGCTTTTTTATTTTGTGCGACTATTTTCATGCTGTTCCGATTTTTTTACGCGTTGTTTTACTCGTGCAATGAGTGGCTTTGCTTTACGTGCCAAATTATGCGCAGCTTTTTTTGATCGCAGCACTGTCTGCTTCACTTTCTTTTTTCCTCGCTCTTTGATCACTACAAATAAACGTTTAATCATAGGGTAGCACATCACGCCTAAGGCAATGCCTAAAATGTTGCCGCCGATCATAAATGCCCAAAAAGAAAACCCGCGTAGCCCAATCGCTTCATGTGCCCAGGAATTCAAACTCGTGATCCAAGATGGATTCCATTCATAATGATTAATACCACACCAGGAAAGCATCCAATCGCCAAACCAATGCCCTGCACCATACACCGGCACCATCGTCCACGGATTATTTACAAACATTGAAACGGAAAGCATTACAGCAAAATTAAGCGCAAAGATCCATGCGAATAAAAAAACCAACGCGGTATGAAACCCAACAAACGGGCAAAAGGCAATATAAATGCCCATGCAAAAAGAAAGCGCTAAGCGATCAACGCATTGCTCATATCCTAATAAACGAATCAGAATCCGTTCCGCCCAATTGTTTATGCCTGTATCCATTGCACTGCCCGATTTGAAATGCCCTATACTTTGTACTATTCTATCATTACTGAGATTATTATTAAACGGGAGGCCCGCCCATGAGAATAGCGTCTATTTTATACCCTTTAGTATTGCTTATTTTATCCCAGGTAGCAAGCGCTCGAAGCCCTGAAAGCACCCTACTTCTGGGCACTATCCAATTTCCACAGAACATTCAAACGATGCCTGATGTTCCAGTAATTTTTCGGGCAAGCCCTATTGCCACTCAAGTAGACAAAACAAATCACACGATCACCTTTTCGATTTTTCGAGAGCCTACGCAGTTCAATTTTGGATTTCTAATCGCCGAACCTCAAAGTATTGAGCCGGTATATCTGACGTCTAAATACCAAGTAGAGCCAACCAATCTCGTAGCCTACCAAAGAATTAAATCAGGTCATGCGTATCGTTATTTTACTCTCACGCTGATCCCAGAAATACAAAAAAGTGGCGCCGATCGAAAAGTGACGTATAGCTGGAGATGGCGAGAAAGCACGCTCCCTGCAAAAAGAAAAATCCCTGACGACGCACTCATAGTGCATACCGCTCCTGAATGGATAGAGTCGCTCTACGCAGGGACTGGATTTAATTTCCCCACTATTCGCATGTGTGAAAATATGGGAACAGAGCAAATGAGAAGAAAACGTCTTGAAAAAATTGCACTTGCTGGCCTTGATACAAAACCATTCCAAGGGACTGCGCAAGCGCCCAATACTAAACTAGTAGGAACTACGCTCGTCATTGCCCCCGCACAACGAGTCAGCTGAAGACAACTATGAAACCATACATCACTCTCGGAATAGAAACATCATGCGACGAAACAGGCGCAGCCGTTTATAGTAGCGCAGACGGACTCCTTTCAAATGCACTTTTTTCTCAAATTGAACTGCATAAAAAAGTGGGGGGAGTAATTCCCGAAGTTGCATCCCGCTCGCAACTAGAAAAAATTGAACCCATTGTAAGCGCCGCACTTGAGCGTGCAGGAAAAACGCTGGAAGATATTGATGCTATCGCCGTAACCAACAAACCCGGACTTCCTGGATCACTTTTGGTGGGCGTGTGCTTTGCGAAAGCACTTGCATGGGCGCAAAATAAAAAAATAATTGGCGTAAATCATATGGAAGGCCACGTCTTTTCTTCTTTTTTAGAAAACGATGTACCATTTCCACATCTCTGCTTAACTGCATCGGGCGGCCATACTGCGCTTTTTTTAGTGCGGGGATTTGGCGATTATGAATTGATTGGCCACACGGATGATGATGCAGCGGGCGAAGCGTTTGATAAAATTGCAAAGCTTTTGAACCTGCCGTATCCCGGCGGACCAGAAATTGAAAAGCGCGCGCAGCAAGCGGGCTTTGAAGACTTTTTTGCATACCCGCGCCATAATCCACAGAGCTTGGATTTTAGTTTTTCCGGGCTTAAGACTGCCGTGCTGTATGACTTAGTTAAGCGCAAAGTGTACGACATACATGCAAAAAAATTACTTGATGATTCGCAAGAGATTAAAAATCAAGTCGCAAGCTCACTACTCGTATGCATCGGAGATATTTTTGCACAAAAAATGGAACTCGCGCTCAAAAAATATCCGCAAGTGAAAGCAATTACGTTTGTAGGCGGCGTTGCCTGTAATAAATATTTACGTGCAAGACTCAAAGATGTAGCGAATGCACACAATCTGCCCTTCTTTTTCCCGTCGCCGCAGTACTGCACCGATAATGGTGCCATGATTGCATTCGTGGGGAACTATAAAGCACAACAAGGCAAATTTTCTGATTGGAATTTAGATATTTTGAAGTAAAAAAGAGCGCCGATTTAACGGCGCTCTTTTTTTAATCATTTATTTGATTATCGACGATTGCCTCTATTTTGAGCCGCAACTCGCGCTGCTGCTGCAGCAAGACATGCTGCCGAAGGCGCTGCCGGTCTAGCTGAGGGAGCCGAATGCATCACACGTGCAGGTCTCGGGTGTTGCGCTGTTGCTGCATGAGCAAGTGATGGGACAGCTACAACTGCTGCTGCAGCTGGTACAACCACTCCTGGACGGAAAGCTTGTACCATTGCTGGTGCTGCCATGATAATCAAAGAAAGTAATACACGTTTCATAATAAAACCTCCATTATGAATAATTAAAATACCAAAAATATTTTTTTAGCTACCTGGTTGAGTGCTGTGCGCTGCTGCTTGTGCTGCTCGAGATGCGATTACCGCTTGAACTCCTGCAACAGTATTAATGAGTTTACTATCTTGATGCTTTTACTTTTCCAAAGCCTAAATTGACTACTCGGATGAGTATCGAGAAGTATCCAATTGTATTGTTAATTTATAATCATTTCTCTTAAAAAAAGACCATGCATTCTCATCTACTGACGCAATAAAACAAAAATCAGCACAGAATATGCGCTTCATAGAATAACCTCCACCTATGAAAAACAGCATAATACTATATTTCTTATTGTAATATATCGATATGTATTGTCAAAAGGGGGTGCCCTTATTGATTAACCGATAAAAATATATCAATTTTAGCGTCCAGCGGGTTCATTGCCCCTTTTCCATAGCGCTCAAAATCAAAAGTATACGACCGCTTTTTGCCTAATTTCTCATCCTGCCATATGGATTTCCATGCCTGCGGTACGGCTTGAGAAATAGGCCCGGATGCCTCAATATGGGCATACTCACCGGCAGGAATAGTAATTCCTACAAGCCCCTCAGGAATACTCTCCAAAGAGCTAACCGGACAACCAAGAATGAACGAGTATGATCCTTCGTGATCACCCTCATAGTCGGTATAAATGGCATACACTTCTTGCGCTGTTTTGTTTGGAATTCGCGCAATGACTCCATCACGCGTAAACTCCTGCCACCAGCGAGGAATATCTTCCATCGCCTGATTATTTTCATTGGTAGTTCGATGCTTGACGCCAATTATATCCAAGGAGGGCAATTGCATACTTTTCATCGCGTTACTGGCCTGATGGTTTCTTATTGATCGACTCAACAAATTCCTGATTGGTCTTATGTCGACGCATTTTATCGATCAGAAATTCCATGCCTTCCACAGTGTTCATGGTGCTTAGGAATTTCTGCAAGACCCATACTTTATTCAGATCTTCAGGAGAATGAAGCAAGTCTTCCCGACGCGTTCCAGAAATAAGTAAATCAAATGCCGGGTAGATACGACGATTAGAAAGCTTACGAGTCATATGCATTTCCATATTACCCGTACCTTTAAATTCTTCGTAAATCACTTCATCCATACGTGATCCTGTATCAACCATTGCCGTTGCGATAATCGTTAACGAACCGCCTTCTTCAGTTGAGCGTGCCGCACCGAAGAATCGCTTTGGCCATTGCAATGCATTTGCATCAATACCACCGGTAAGAATTTTACCCGATGCTGGAGCAGTTGTATTATATGCACGCGCTAAACGAGTAATCGAATCAAGTAAAATAACTACGTCTTTTCCTGATTCTACCATGCGCTTTGCCTTTTCAAGAACAAGCTCTGCCACTTGAACGTGCCGCTCTGCAGGCTCATCAAACGTAGAACTAATTACTTCAGCACCCGTACCTTTTACCGTACGACGCATATCAGCAACCTCTTCCGGACGCTCATCAATTAAAAGAATAATAAGATGCGCTTCAGGATGATTTGCGATTAAACTCTTAGTAAGCTCTTTTAAAAGTAAGGTCTTACCAACTTTTGGTGGCGCCACAATTAAGCCACGCTGCCCTCTACCAATCGGCGTAAAAATATCCATAATACGAGTACCGATTGAAGTTGGTTCAAATTCAAGCGTAAATTTATCTTTTGGATGCTGCGGCGTAAGACGTTCAAAATGCAAGCGATCTGTCATTTCCAAAGGATCAGAACTATTTACATCTTTGATTTTAAGAAGTGCAAAATATTTTTCGCCATCTTTTGGCTTGCGAATAACGCCCGTTACCGTATCACCCGTACGCAATCCAAAACGACGAATTTGCGAAGGAGACACATACACATCATCCGGCCCACTTACATAGTCATAATGAGCAGAACGCAAGAAACCAAACCCATCAGGAAGCTTTTCCAAAACACCATGCACTTCCATTTCTTGATCCGGATGTTCCTGCGCATATTTAATTCTATCAATGAGCTTGGGCTTATTCATTAAACCCGCACCAACGATACCATAGCGCCGTGCAAACAAATTAAGTTCCGGCAGCGTTAACTCTTCCAGTGGACGCCTATCTAATGGAGACTGCTGGCCTCCCCCACCATGACGTGATCTTCCATGCTGACGATCATGCTGCCTATGATTTCCATCCTGACGATGATTGCCATCACCACGTTGATGTTGTTGACGATGAGGAGGATTATTTGTTGATTGCTTTTGATGCTCTCGAGGTTGCTTTGGTTGAACAACCGGCTGCTCAGCGGGACTATTTTTTTCTTGCTCTCGTACTGGTTTTTTCTCAGGAGACTTCGCAGGCGAACCTTTAGAATCTGTTTTTGTATCTTTTGGCGCAACCACCATTACAGGATCCTTTACCGGATCTTTAATTTTTTTACGCGGTCGTGGTTTTTTTTCTTTCACTTCTTGCGTATTAGCAGTCGCTGCTGCTTTTAATTCAGAATTTTTTTGTTCTTTCACAAAATTCCCCCTTTGAAAGAGACATACCATATCATAGTATTAGACCTCTTAAGCACTAATTATTTCTTACTTACTAGACGTTCAGCAGAGAGGCATGATTAGGATACATCTCTCCTAATCCGCTCTTAAAAGACATAGAAAGAACGCTCAATGAATCGACATTTTATCAACGTTTTGGATAAGCTTCAGTACCCTCTACACGATTATTGGTTTTTGTTCTAGGCCTTACTTTCACGATTGAATAACATCATTACAGGACTAGCAATATAAACAGAAGAATAGGTACCAACAACGATACCAACCAACAAAGCAAGAGAAAAATCACGTAGCGCCTCGCCACCAAGAACAAGCATGGAGACTACTGCCAAACCGGTTGAAATACTGGTCAAAAGCGTACGTCGTAACGTTTGATTCAGACTCACATTCACTACCGTTTTGAGTGAATCGTTCGACATTTTTTTCGCATTGTCCCTAATTTGCGAAAAAATCACGATGGTATCATTAATCGAATACCCCATCACTGCTAAAATCGCACCAATAACATTAACTGAAATTTCTCTATCGAATAAAAGAAAGACCGCAAGCATCAAAATTGCATCATGAAAAAGTGCTACTACCGCACCAACGGCAAAGCCAAGAGACCAAAAACGCAACGCGATGTATGCAAGCATAGCCAACAACGCAAGAAGCACAGCGCGTAACGATTTTCCACGCAATGTTTCACCCACTTCAGGGCCAACGCTTTCGCTTTGCAATACGGTTACTTGAATCTCAGGCAACGCTTTTTGAATCGCTGACTGCATGATTTCTGCAACCTGCCCAAGCTCTTTACTTACCTCATCAAGCTTGATACGCACTAAAATTTCATCTTCGCTAAATTCACGAAGTGCAGCGCCACTCCACCCTTCTTTATCAAGAATATCTTTAATCGCAAGCATGCTTACTGGTTGTGAAAATTTTAAAAGAACCTGAGCTCCACCAGTAAAATCAACACTATACCGAAATACGTGCCCCGTTGTTTGTTTTTTATAAATGGCAAAGCCGATAAAGCCTCCCACTAAAAAGAATGAAACTAAGGCCGTGAGCATGCGGTATTTTACAAAATTAATCATAGACGTTCTCTCCAGATCGGATGTATGTGCAGAAGATCATAAGATTCGCTTTACGCAAGTTTTAGCATGTAAAGATGAGTTAGGCAAGTGGAGACTACGCTTCAGTTGGTAACACAGAAACGTATTTTCTACCCTTATGCCCGTAATGGAATTTGACAGATCCTGCTACTTTAGCAAACAATGTATCATCGCCACCTTTTCCAACGTTTACACCAGCATTGACACGGGTTCCTCGTTGGCGAACAATGATTTCACCGCCATTTACGCATTGGCCATCAAAAAGTTTTATACCTAACCGCTTACTTTGGCTATCGCGATTATTCTGTGTACTACCACCGGATTTACTTGTAGCCATTATCGTTTCCTTTAAAAAGTACCGTTAGTTTTTTGAATTTCTCTTAAAAGAATGGGTCTCAGAAAGACGAGTATCAACTATATTCACCAATTAGTATGGCAATCACACACCAAAAAGTCAATAATCCGGGAGGCTTTACTCCGCTTTTTGTGCCCATCGTCTTGCTTTAGGAGGGGCAAAAGCAGATTGAGCCCTTTTTTGAGGATCTTCGCACACTGGCAATGCCACGTGAACATAATCTCGATAGGCCTCTCCCCCCTTGCGCAGTCGGCGGCCTTTTTTAGCTGGATCCTGACTCAGAGTATTTACTTCATACAAGCCAAATTTTTTGGTATGTCCCATATTCCACTCAAAATTATCAACCAACGACCAATAGTAAAAACCTATCAGATTAACTCCTTCCTGCAGCGCCTTATAAGCAGCATTTGCATAGCCGATAATCCACTTTTCACGGCGATCGTCTTTCGCATCAGGAATACCATTTTCCGTAATATAAATTGGCTTGCCAAGCTGATTCATCTCATGCAATGCCTCATATAGCGCCTCCGGCCACGTACAATAATCCATATCAGTCATAGGGCGCCCTTTTGCTGGAGCCGGCTGAGGTTTTAAAATCACGCGAGAATAAAAGTTGAGCCCGATATAGTCATTACAATACGGCGCATCTGCGTATGTCTTTCGAATAGGCTTCATAGCAAATGGCCTTACCGGGACTACCCATCGAACAGCTCCCAGCATGTTAGACCACGTAGGGACATATTCAAAATCACCCGTTTTGAAAAAATTAAATACTGTGTCATGTCCAAAAATAAAGTTCATAAAGGAAGCGGCCCCAACTTGAAATCTCTTCTGCTGGAAGCGAAGCATTTGATGCACAATGCCGATTTTGCTTTCTTGGCCATGCGGCATGAGCTTGAGTGCTTTGTATGTTTCGCAATGCGCCTTAAGCAAATGCCAAAGTACTGGCCCAGCATACTGTGCTTGGCCTGCCGGAGCATGGGTGCCCAAGACGTACCCGCACGCACTGATTACCGTTGGCTCATTCATAGTGCACCACAACTGTACTTTATGCCCAAATCGCTTAAATGCCTCCTGAGCAAAACGCACAAAATGTTCAATATTTTCTTCTTTTTCCCATCCGCCTAAGCGCGAAAACCACATGGGATGCACCCAATGATACAAGGTAATCATCGGTTTAATATCATTTTCTAATAATGCGTCAATGTAGCGATCAAATAACTTAAACGCTTCCTCATTCCATTCGCCTTGCACCGGATTTAAATCCGCCCATGGCAAATCAAATCGCCAGGAATTAAGGCCCTGCTCTTTCATAAGCTTGATATCATCAAACATCCGATTCCACCCATCAGCTCCATTGCCTACGGTGTGGCCAAAATCTATCGGAGAGACTTTCGAACCAATTCCTACCCCACGTTTTTTTTTACGTGAGATTTGATATCGAACTTTGTGTTTGTTTTCAAAAAAGGTCCAATTACTGTTTGGCTTGCCGTGGGTTTTCCATGAATTGTGGCCCGCATATTGATACCAGGAAATACCGGAGCCTTTGATCGCAAAAGAAACGCCACCTTCTTTTTTTTCAAAGATGGAATCAGAAAGGGGCAATCGTGCAATAGATACAGCAGAGCTCTTCATTACCGCTCCAACTAAACTACTCACCACAATAGACACACCTAAAAGCATTCGCGCTAAGCGCATATCTCATCCCCTAAAATACAACTTTTTTCCCTATCTATCCCTAGTTTAGCTTATTTTGAGACTTGGGCCCAATCCTTTCCTATTCGCGTAGTTACCACCAAAGGTACATTCCAATCTACTATCCGCTCAAGAGTATCTTTTGCCAGCGCTTCAACCTGCGTACTTACCTCTTTCGGAGCGGAAATAAGAAGTTCGTCATGAATTTGAAGAAGCATCTGAGATTGAGGAAATTCTTGCTTAAGTCGCTGCTCGAGCTGAATCATCCCTTGTTTCATAATTTCAGCAGCAGTCCCCTGTGCAACCGTATTAATCGCAATTCGCTTGGCTTCTTCATATAGGACTCTGTTTTTTTCATAAATCGCAGGTACGTATCGGCGACGCCCCCAATGGGTAGTAACATATCCATCGCGCTCAGCATCTGAAACGATTTTATCCATCCACTCACGAACCCCTGGGTATTGCGCAAAGTACGTATCGATATATTGCTTTGCTTCTTTAAATGAAATACCCAAATCTTTTGAAAGGCCATAGGGAGTAAGCCCATACAAAATACTAAAGTTGATGCGCTTACCAATTTGCCGTTGCGCGCTCGTTACCTGATCGAGTTGCACATCAAAAAGTCGCGCTGCCGTTTCGGCGTGAATATCATGCCCACTTTTAAACGCTTCAAGCAGTGCCGCATCTTGCGAAAGATACGCAAGCACACGTAGCTCAATCTGCGAATAATCGCCGGAGATAAATGCGTTACCTTCAATGGGCTGAAATGCTGCACGAATCGCAAGCCCCGGGCCAGATACCGGCACATTTTGCAAATTCGGATCAAAGCTTGAAAGGCGCCCCGTAGCCACACGCGTTTGATTAAACGTGGTATGAATGCGCTTATCTTTGGGGTTAACGTAACTGGGCAACGCTTCTATATATGTGCTTTTTAATTTAAAGAGCTCGCGATATTTCAAAATTAATGCCGGCACAGGATGTAATTGCGACAGCGCTTGCAGCACTTCGTGATCGGTTGAGTATCCCGTTCCTTTTGAGCTCTTTTTTTGCGGTGGTAATTTAAGATCATAAAAAAGCAGCTGCTCAACTTGTTTTGGAGAATTGAGATTAATTTTTTCATGTTTTTGCTCGAGCATTGCAATAATATCCGCCTCAATTTTTGCAAGCGCGTTACCAACCTGCAAATCCAGCTTCATCAGCAATTCTTGATCTACTAAAATACCACGCCGCTCCATTTGATAGAGCACGTGCATGAGTGGCATTTCAATATTATAAAAAAGCGATGCCATACCTTCTTTTTCAAGTTCTTTTTTGAAAATGCCATGCAGCTTAAATGTTTGATATGCATCGTTAGCCGAGTAATCAGTAGCAAGCGCAAGATGCACAAATGAAAAGTTTTTGAGCTTAGGCGCTTTGACTACTTCATCGAACGTAAGCATCTCCTCATCAAAATAAAACTGTGCCAAATGCTTCAGACCAATGCGCTGCCAATCTTTTGTTACAAGCGATGCGGCAATCAAAGTATCAAACGATACATTCGCCACTTCGATGCCATGCGAGGCCAAAACGTGCATATCGAATTTTGCATTATGCATGTAGACCTGAATATTTTTATTTTCTAGCACCGGCTTGAGCGCTGCTTTAACTTCATCGTAAGAAAGTTGCTGCTCAATCGTCTGATGGCCAAACGGAATATAATAGGCTACCGATTCATTTGTGCAGATCGAGATTCCCACCATGTTAGTCTGCAAAGGGCTCACGCTATCGCACTCTGTATCCAATGCGCACAGGCCCGCAGTTTCAATTTCTTGTACCACGCTTGCAAGCGCGATCGGCGTATTCACGCATTGAAAATTTTTCTGCTTAAGGGCTACCAACTTTTGCTCAAACATCGCTTGGCGCTGCTCTTTAGTCGCGCCGAGCTCATCAAGTAAACTTTTAAGCTCTAATTTTTTAAATACCGGCTGCGCCTTAATCCAATTGCGCGCATCGAACTGAATATCTGCTTGCGTTACGTTCGTTGGTACGCGCTGCAGTAAAAAAAGCGTACGGCTTAAAAACGCATTATCGCGCCCTGCTTCCAGCGCATTCTTGGTGCGAGGTTTTTTCACTTCATCAAGGCGCTCATAGAGATCTTCTAGCGAATCAAACTGGGTTACTAATTCTTGCGCGCCTTTTTTTCCAATGCCACGCACACCCGGAATATTATCTGAAGCATCGCCAAGAAGTGAAAAAAAGAACGGAAGTTTTTCTACCGGAAAGCCAAGCTTAGTTTCAAGATCCTCTTTTGAAATAAGTTCATCTTTAAAAAAGTCATAGAGGTAGGCATTGGCTTGCGTAAGCGCTTGGCCCATATCTTTATCGGAAGTAACGTAGACCATTTTTTTATCGCCATTGCCCTGCTCGCGCGCAAGCGAATACATCAAATCATCCGCTTCATATCCTGAGCGAGAAAGCTGATGCAACCCAATTAAATCTGCAAATTCTTGGATATGCACTTTTTGATCAAAGAGATCGCTTGGCGGCGCTTGGCGCGTCGCTTTATATTCCTCAAAAAGTTCATGGCGCGTTGTTGGGCCTTTGCTATCCCAAACAAGTGCAACGTATGATGGGCCAAATTTTTCAATCAAGCGTTTTATCATCCGGCAAAAAGTATACACCGCATTAACCGGCTCACCACGAGAGGTATGCAGCGGCCGTGTGCCATAATAAGCGCGGTATAAAAAGGAGGAGCCATCAATTAAAAAAACTGTTTTTTTTGGATCTAATTTCATGCGATATGCGCCTTATGCATCTTTCATCCGTTCGCCCTGAGCGTGTCGAAGGGTCTACAAATATTCAAAAAAATGCAACTTTGATTTGTAACAATTCACGCTATCTTTTTCTTTTCATGACTTATACATTTGCCCGTTCATAACCCTTCGACACGCTCCCAGGCGTCGCTAATGCTATGCCGGACTATCGCAGGGCGAACGAGAAGAAAATTATAACATCATAAGATAAAGTTTTTCTTTTTTCTTATATTTTCAGCATACCAGAATGGCCAAAAATAGAAACCGGCAGCCAAAGGCTGCCGGCTTGGATTATCTATTCAACCAGCGAACTTGACTACTCTCAATACAGTACGGGGCAAGCACTACTGTCGTTGAATCAGCTCCCGGCGGATTATACACCTGGTCCGCTTGGTCCTGCAGGTTACGTTTTTTCTCATTCCATATATCTTGTGCATTTGGGCCTCTCCATCTGCCCTCTTTTACCAAAATTGGTACAATCGTATATCGGGTGCCATCAGCATCATTAACTAGTACGCGCTCTTTTGCAACCTCAAACGTACCCGATTCAAGGCGCTGCTCTAGCTCAACATGCTTATTGGTCATGCAGCGCTTAAAGTATGCAATGGCTGCATTATCGTCCGCATAATCTCCCACCGCAACTCCATTTGCTTGCTGCAATTCTTGCACAAGAGCTTGCAAATATCGCTCCATTGCCTGAGTGCGAGTATCAACAGCGCCAATGCGTGCATCTGGCGCAGCTGCCCCAGCAGCAGCTGTACCAGGCGATCCTTCAACTTCCGCCCCGACGCCTCTAACCTGACCCTGCAACGTCTGCAATAGCGCCGTCTCTGCAGCATGATCAGCTGCTCGTTTAGCTTCATGTGCCGCCATCTGATCCAAATTTTTTTGTTGGCGATCACCCAAATATTTTAGCCCTCCCAAAAATCCTACTGCGGGAATTCCATACCAAAATCCATAGTACGCCGTATTTATAACTGCGCGTCGCACCATGCGTTTGCATTCTTTACTACGCACATACTGAATCGTATTAGGGCCAACAGCTAATGCGCCGTTAACGCTTGATCGTGCACTCTTTCGTGCATTGCGCGCAAAGCGCTTGAGCAAAACTTTCCATCGAGCAGGCTTGCGATCGGAAGCAAGTACTGCGTGTTGATCTGCAAATGGATTGGAAACTGCAACAGATGGAATTGATGGTAATGCCATTGAAACTTGCGGAATGTGCGGAATTTTTGGAATAAGCTTTGACCAATTAAATTTTCGTCTTTGTGATTTTTTAGGTGCACCATGAGCAGAAAAAACAGTTACAACAGAGAATCCGATTAACATACAAAACAGCATACGCTTTTTCATGAAGGCCTCCGCACAAATTTAAATACTGCAATACTATTGAAGAATATGTTGGAGTACTTTACCATAAGTACATTGTTTTGCACAAAATTATATGATTCTTACTGAGACAGAATGTACATACGAGTCCAATTATTAACCGGCTATCGAGAATATTTATGGTACAGTTGCCCCCGTGCCTGGGACAACAAATCCTTGATTGGATCGTTAGTTCGCGTGCCATTGCGCAAGCAAAACGTGCCCGCCCTGATACTTGCAAAACAACACGCAAAACCAGACGTACCATTCGAGCTACGCGATGCGGTTGGCCTCGAGCCGGTGCCTGATGATCCACACTACTATCGTTTTATTTCAATGCTCAGCACGTATTATCAAATTAATGCAACCGTTTTAATTAAGCGCATCAAACAGTTTCTCTTTCAAAAAGAAGTCAAAGCGCACATAGATGATGCGCGCAGCGATGAGCCGCTGCCAGACGTGAAATTAACGCCGGAACAAAAAACAATCGTTGATGCGCTCATGCCAACCATCACGCAACCCCGCTTTGCGCCAACAGTACTGCATGGAGTTACCGGATCGGGAAAAACCGAAATTTATAAAGAGCTGATTAAGGCTGCATACGCGCACAAAAAGAACGCGCTTTTTTTACTTCCGGAAGTTACGCTTTCGCTCGCTTTTGAAAAGCGATTACAAAAAGAGTTGCCCAATATTCCCATCATTGGCTTTCACTCAGCCGCATCGCCCAAACAAAAAAAACAAGTATGGCAAATGCTGCTTGATAAAAAACCGGTCGTAATTGTTGGCGTGCATTTGCCCGCATTGCTTCCAATACCAAATCTCGGCGTGATCATCGTTGATGAAGAGCACGACGTTGGATATCAGGAAAAAAAACATCCTAAAATTAATAGTAAAGAGGCTGCGCTTATGCGCGCAAAGCAGATTGGTATTCCGATTATACTCGGATCAGCAACGCCATCGCTTGCATCATTGCATAACGTAAAAGAAAAAAAATGGCAGTTTTTCCAGCTGCTCAAGCGATTTGCCGGATCGTTTCCCACCGTGAAAACAGTGTTACTCAATGATAAAAAACAGCGCAAAAATTTCTGGATCAGTACCGATTTATATAAAGCGATTGGCGATCGCATTGAAAAAAAAGAACAAACGATCATTTTTTTAAATCGCCGCGGGCATAGTTTTTTTGTGCAATGCAAGCCGTGCGCAAACATTCTCATGTGCCCATCCTGCTCGGTAAGCTTAACGCTGCATAGCGACAACATTTTACGGTGCCACTATTGCGATTATAGTTTGGCATATCCAAACGAATGCCCTTCATGCCGAGAAAATGAATTCATTAATAAAGGAATTGGCACGCAACAGGTAGTAACTATTTTGCAAAAACTTTTTCCATCGGCACGTATTGCACGCGCAGATTTGGATACGACTAAAAAGAAAAAAGAATGGCATGAAACAGTGCAAGGCATGCATGATGGCACAATCGACATTTTGATTGGTACGCAAACCATTACCAAGGGCTATCACTTTCCGAAAGTTACGCTCGTTGGCATCTTATGGGCTGATTTGAATTTGCATTTTCCGCGATATAATGCAGCTGAGACTACTTTGCAACAACTCATTCAAGTAGCCGGACGCGCAGGAAGGCAATCTGAGGAAAGTTTAGTAATCGTGCAAGCAATGGATGATCATCCGGTGTTTTCATTTTTAAAAGAAGAGACGTATTTGCAGTTTTATAAAGACGAATTGCAAACGCGCGAGCTGCTTTCATATCCTCCGTGCAAGCGCTTGGTAGAACTAGAGATTAAACACACCAATGAAGCGTCACTGCATCACGATGCGCAACTCATTGCCGCAGCACTCGATACGATTATTACGCGCAGCGATTTGAAAATTCAACTTCTTGGCCCCGCGCTACCACCGGTTCATAAAGTAAAAAATTGGCATTATCGATTGATCTATTTAAAAGCGGATACGATGACGGAACTTTTGGATGTGTATCAAGCGCTTGCTTCAGTACGTATCACGAGCTTGGTATCCTTTAATCCAAATCCATTGGGATAAAAAAGAGCGGAGATTTCTCCCCGCTCGTAGCTCTTTTTAGACTTATTTGGAGGCTATGCGCCGCCCATGTGCTCATCGCCTCCGCCGGATGCCCCTGCCTCGGCTGGCGGATCATATTGATCCAAAAGTGCCCCCAAAGCAGTCTCTTCTCCTGCCTCATATGGAGGACTCGCTTGCGGATGAGATCCATAAAATTGAATAATTGCTCGGGCAGTGGCTTGACTTGCTGCAGTTTGCGCCTGAATAAGTGCGCGGACTGCAGCATCGCCCTTCTCTTCTTTCACTCGTGCTAACAACTGTGAAACTAATGCTTGGCGTGCATCTGCAAATTGAGGACCGTCTTCAACAATATGTGAATGCTTTACAAGCAATTCATGCAAAGGCGTTTTTCCGCCCCATGGCTTGCCATCATCATCTATCTCTTGCCTTGAAGCGCTTGTAATATCTGCAGCGGCTTTCACCCGATGCTCAAGTGCCTGAAAAATTGGAAGTTCTACCAGGCGCGGCACCCCGTACGTGAGATGATCTGCCAATGTTTGCTCTGCTGCTGCACCATCCATTTTCATACCACCCAACAATCCAACGGCAAGTAACACGAAAAAAATGCGTTTCATATTTTCCTCCAAGAATAAGTGAATAATATTTCAAACCAAAAAGAGCGGGACTGCTCCCGCTCTTTATATCGTCTACTATACGCCTGATTTTTAATTTCTCAAGCGGCTGCTTGCTGATCCGCGCCTTTTTCACATGTGTTCTTAGAACACTCTGCTGCACATACTGTCATAGATCTTCCGCATACACCGCCACATCCACCATATCTATCATCCTTTTCGCCGGATTTGGTGCATACTCCTCCGCAGCCATCACCATCATTACGCGCCACCTTATCACATGGGCAGGTATCGTGAGTTTTTAAACAATCGCAGCCTTCACCACATTTACATACTGCTTGTTCAGCTGCTGGAGAACTTGCTGGAAGATCAGTTGCGAGTGCTGATCCCGATGCTAAAAGCAATAGTGAGAAAAAAAGTTCTTTTTTCATTACGATCCTTGATTAGAGATTATGTTTTTAAGCTGTGGCATTGTAGCAAGGAGATGCCGTTTATGCAAAAGGATGTATCCTTCGATACAATTTTTCGCACACGCTCAAAACCACTCAGAATGAGCGAAAAAAAATAATTTTGTCTCAAAAGTAAATTTCTGATCCTGCAAAATTTTTGTTAGAAAAACGATACTTAAAAAACAAAAAATTATTCCCCCGCTCATCCTGAGTGTTTGCGAATATATGAGCAAAAGTATCGAAGGATACCTTACACAAAAAAGTGCTGCCGATAGTGCTTAAGCTCAGCAATCGATTCACGAATATCATCCAACGCGCGATGCGTCTCGCGTTTATTAAACTGAGCTTCCGGATCATTCGGATACCAGCGATTCACAATCTCTTTAATACTCGTTACATCGATCATGCGATAATGCAAAAGTTCTACAATGCGCGGCATATGCACTGCTAAAAATCCTCGATCCGTCCAAATTGAATTGCCGCACAACACCGATGCAGAAAGCGTGCAATGTTTTTTAATAAAAGCGACCGTTTGATCTTCTGCTTGCTTGAGTGATGTATCCGATGCACGCACTTTTTCAATTAATCCTGAAGCCATATGCAATGCTTTTACTTCATCACTCATCCTATTTAAATACTTTTCATCACACTGCACAACTATCGACGGCCCCTCCTCAATAAGCGTCAAATTATTATCAGTGATGATGGTTGCAATTTCTAAAATCTGATCTGTGCGCGGGTTGAGCCCGGTCATTTCTAAGTCGATCCAAATAAGGCGAGATTCACGTTCCATAGTAATACCTTTATCATAAGTGAGCATTGTCTTGTTGTATCATACGCACATTCAATTGCAATGAAAACGCACAGTATAGCATTCTTCCATTCGTTTCTCTTTACCTAAAAGCAACAAATTATTAGTCTAGTGTTCATCTGATCAGTGCACAAAAAAAGCGCAACGAAAAGAAGGAATATAGATGCCAAAGCTACGGGTTGGCGTTTTGATGGGTGGCAAATCAATTGAAAAGGAGGTTTCTTTTAACTCCGGACGGACCATTTGCGACCACCTTGATACTACCCGCTACAGCATCGTTCCGCTCTATCAAAATTCTCTGGGTACCGTATATATTTTACCATGGCACTTTTTGCACCGCGGCAAAACAAATGATTTTGAACACCGCCTTGAAACAGAAGCTCAAAAAATTATTTGGGACGAGCTACGCGATCATGTTGATTTTATTTACATCGCAATGCATGGCCGCTATGCAGAAGATGGCATTTTGCAGGGCACTCTGGAATTACTTGGCATTCCGTATTTAGGATCATCGCGCCTTGCAAGCGCACTCTGCATGGATAAAACAAAAATCAAAACCGTCCTTGCAAGTCATGGTATCGCTACTCCCCGAGACGTCACTCTCGATGCGTCGCACGCGCAAACAATTACTACGACACATGCACAGGTAATTGCTCAACTAAAGAAAAAAAACATTCCGCTGCCTTGGATTATAAAACCCCGCAATGAAGGCTCAAGCATTGGAATCACGGTAGTACGGGATGAAAAAGAATTAGCACCGGCGGTGCACAAAGCCTGCATGGTACAGCCCGGAAATCCGCAAGCTGTTTTAATCGAAGAATATTTGATTGGCATGGAATTTTCATGCATTACACTCGTTGATTATAAAACCAATACACTCATGCCACTGACGCCTACTGAAATTGTACCCGATCCGGGAACTGAATTCTTTGATTACGATCAAAAATATATGCCCGGCCGCGCAATGAAATATACGCCTCCGCGCTGCTCACAAGAAACAATTCAAAAAATACACGATACGTGCATAAAAATTATGCGCGCTTTAGATATTCAAACAATCTCACGCATTGATGGATTTGTAACGCAAGATGGCGCTATTATAATCGTTGATCCCAACACGTTTTCCGGAATGGCACCATCCAGCTTTGTATTTCGAGAAGCTGCTGAAATGAACATGAGTCATACGCAGCTGATTAATCATTTAATAGAAACCGATATTCATCGCTACCGCATACCAACCACGTTCACCAAAAGCGAACAAAAACGAAATGCTATGAAAAAAAAACTTCGCATCGGCGTCCTTTTGGGTGGCGCATCTCACGAACGAGAAATTTCACTCGAATCGGGGCGTAATGTTACGTACAAATTATCGCCTGAAAAGTATGAAATTACGCCAATCTTTGTAACTACTGAAAATAAACTATACCGCATCTCACAATCACAATTGGTGCGTAATTCCACGGCGGAAATTACTGCTGCGCTGCAAAAAGAGCAGCAGATTACCTGGCAGAGTTTGCCGGAACAATTTGATTTTATTTTTAATGGATTGCACGGCGGAGCGGGAGAAAATGGATCAGTGCAAGGGATGCTTGAAATGCTTGGAATGCCCTATAATGGATCGTCTGTATGCGCAAGCGCACTCTGCATGGACAAACATAAAACAGTCGATTTTTTACGCGCATCTGGATTTGCAACTCCCACGCAAATACTTCTTGAAAAGCAAGCATGGCGCACACATCCAAAATCGCAACTCGAAAAAATTATCAAAACTATTCCAGCGCCATATATCATAAAACCATTTGATGATGGATGTAGCGTGATGGTAAGTAAAGCAAAAACGGTACAAGAATTAAGCGCTGCAATTGATGCCCTCTTTAAAACAGAAAAAGACGCTGCACTTATTGAAGAATTTGTAGTCGGCATGGAACTTACCGTCGGAGTAATTGGCAATGAGTCGGCCCGGGCTTTGCCCCCCAGCCATGCTGTAACGCAATCAGCAATTCTTTCAATAGAAGAAAAATTTTTGCCAGGCGCAGGAGAAAATCAAACGCCCGCGCCACTGCCCGCAGCTACACTCAAGCTCGTGCAAGCAACAATGGAACGCGTTTTCAAAGCGGTAGGATGCTGCGGCTATGCACGCATTGATTGCTTTTATCAAACCGCACAACAAAGCCCCACCAACCAAGAACGCGTGGTGGTTCTTGAAATTAATACGCTGCCCGGTCTCACTCCAGCAACCTGCATTTTCCATCAAGCAGCTGAAATTGGATTAAAACCGATGGATTTTATTGATCGTATTATCGAGCTTGGCCTGCAAGCGCATCACACGCAACAACCAGCAACCCCACATCCAAACAAAAAGGCCACTCGCATTTCGACATAAATTTTTCACAAAAAAAGGAAGTTTAATGAAACACACCCTCTCCGTTCGCCCTGAGCTTGTCGAAGGGTTAGTAAACTTACTAAAAAAGGATCTTGCTCTCAAAGCATACAAATTTTCTAATTCACAGAATCATCTTTATACTTTTGGCCGTTCGACACCATTCGACAAGCTCAGGGCGAACGGGTGGGGAGTTAAAAAATCGATCGCTCTTGGATTAACTTTGTTTTTTTCATCATTAAGCCATTCAAGACCGAACGAACAAAAATCACCCATCATAATTACACAAGAATCAATTGCATCCTACCGCGATAAGGGATTTAAAGATTTTATCAAAGACCGGCATACGCAATTTCAAACCGCTCAAAGCATCAGCTCAATTCCAATCGTAGGAACCATTTTTAATTGGGGGCTTGCGGCAATCAAGGGAGTTGATATGGAAAAAGCGAAACGTTTTTTTGATCGAGTGGCAGACGAAGGAAAAGCCTTCTATGCGCGCATGAAAAATTTTGAAACAAATGAACATAATCTCAAATATTTAAATGCCATTTTTGCGCATCTCACGCCGGAAATGATTTCAAAAAAATCTACCGAGGACCTTTCAAACGCGATTGAATCGGTTAAAGAAAAATATTTTCCTGATTCTGAAGGGATGTATACTAAAAGCGAAAATAATGCGTATACGTATGCGAGTAATACATTTACTGATTATGCTCTGTGCAATTTGCTCGCAGCGCACATTGTTAATTCATCACCTCGACACACACGAGGATTGCAAAGAAGAAAGCACGTTTCATAAACAACATCACTCTGTCACGGCGCGTCAATAAATAACAAAGGGAACCCGAAGGTCCCCTTTGCTACATTACTATATTATAGTCATTTATCTAGCTCATCAGTTATTTCATTATATTTTTCAAGATTATAAAAATAAGGTCTTAAAATTACTAACCACATTATTTTTTGTACAGCTTGTATGCCTCGATCGCAAATAAAAAAAAAGCATAAATAGCTATGCTTGTAAAATAATTTTCAAATGTATACGTCCGCATTCCATCAAAGCGTTGCAATATCATCATCACACCACCCACTCCAAGTACAAACCAACACATGCGTCTATATACATTTTCATACATATTAGAATGGCCCCGGTATTGCATTTCCTGCTGTATATGCTGCCATAGCAGCCATCTCAATAGGACCAAGTCCAGCTGCCACTTCAGCCCCTGCCGCTCCCGCCCCAACTCCAACATGATGTACCGTTGCAACAAATGCTAATTTTTCCATAGCTGGATCAATAAACTCGCCGTTATTAGCATTCTCCAAAACATCCGCTACTATAGCTGCGCCAGGAACAGCATCAGAAACTCCTTCAGTAGCAAGACTTATTACTGCAGCTGATGGCCCAGATGCGACACCATTACCATCAGTGAGCTGATGACCTATTTTCGAAATACCTACAGCGATTGCACCGTGAATAACAGCCTTAGTTAGAAAATAAAAAATACCACCAAGAATAGGGCCACCGCCTTTAATGTCTCCATGAGCGCGAACCGCATACCCTCCATCCTGAAACTTAGACACCTTAAATTTACCCACTGCAGCAAACGCAGCTATTTCTTGACAGGATCGACCCCTAAAAGCTTCATCTATATCAGCGCGTTGCACACGGGTATGAGAATCTCCGTTATGAACCGTAAACTCATCGCCATCGTATGATAAACCTATTTCACCAATACGATCCATTCGAATTGATTCACGCGGTAGCTCCATAGCATGTAATGATGACGATAATAATAAATTTATAAGTAGTAAGCGTACCATGATAATTCCTTCTGTACGTTAGAAATGTTGTTACTTCACTGCTGCTGTCATATACCATTTCCTCTTTTTGAATGGTTATGCGTTTTGTGACTCCTCTGCTTAAAGGATTAAATCTATAAATCTCTTTTAGAGATACTCCTTTTTTGTAACAAAGCAAGAAATAACACGAAAAATATACACTTTTGCGTATTATTTTCAAATAGAGAAACATCAAAAACACTTTGAAAAAATCACACTTATATCTGAAACCATACTTAATTAGCAAGGTGAAAACTATATTGCTAATTTTATTAGTACGATACTACACTGAGCGGTTGTTTAATTCAAAATGAGCGTACAGATTACATCTGCTTATACCTAAAGCTATCGGTGTAATAGTGTATCTGTAACTTATTTTGTAATATGTAAAATGCGCTGCAGCCATTCGCGCTGCAGCGTTTCTTTTTGCGCGTCAGTAAGCTGCCACGAAATATCGGATGCATGCAAGCGAGTAATTAAATCATATAAGCAAATCGCTGCGCTCACAGAAATATTAAAGCTTTCAGTAAAACCAAACATCGGAATGGTTACAAAGTCGTCAGCCTGCTCAAGAACTTCGTCCGAAAGGCCTGTAATTTCGGTGCCAAAAAAAAGTGCTGTTTTTTGATTAATGGGCAGCTCTGAAAGGGTGTAGCCTCGTTCATGAGGCGTAGTGGCGACGATACGATAACCATCTTTTTTTAACTGGGAAATGCACTCCTTTGTGCTGCCATGCCGCTGCGCACTTACCCATTTACTTGCGCCTTTGGCCACTGTGTTGAGCGAGCGAAAGGCCTGCTCAGATTCAATGATATGCAAATCTTGCACGCCAAAAATATCACATGATCGCATCACTGCGCTCGCATTGTGCGAATTAGTAAGTCCTTCAAGCGCGATAGTAAGATACCGCGTACGATACTTCAATGCGTTTTCAATAAGTGCGCGTTTGTTTTCTGATACAAGCGTTGCAAGATAGGCAACGTCATCTGTCCCCGCCATTGATCACCCCACATATTTCATTAATTCCGACATATGAATAAACATGTAACTGATCATAGCACCAATACCGTTACTAATCCACGTTATAAGTAAAAACCCAACAAGATTGATCTGCCAAAAAAATGACGCAATACAAAAGAAAATAGATTGAAAAACTGCATATACAACGCCCAGCCCAATACTCGGAGCCAAGGCAGATATCTGCTTGATTCCTTCTTGCGGCTCAAGAGGCGTAAATTCCCAGTTAAATATATGTACCAATACCCCAATGGCAATTAAGCACAGCATCCCTAAGGCAACCAACTGCGCAACCAATGAGATTATGAAAGAACGCATACGAGGACGACGTAAAATAATGCGTAACAAAAAAAACATCACGATGCCAGTAACAACCGGATGAAACCAATCAGCCGTAAACTGCCAAATCCATGATGATAAAATGAAATCACCTAACAGCTTGAGTATCTGCATATGAGCACTCCCTTTTTAAAAATTCATATCAGAAAATCAGTTTATCACGAGACGTAATAATTTTACATGAAACGGTTGATTTACTCCCAACGCCCTGGTATTGTTTCAAACAATGCAAAATTAAAATACCAACTTAAAAAGGGTTGTTTTATGAGTAAAGTTCCTCTGTCTTCTTACAATACATTGCAAAACTATCATGAGACCACGCAAAAGATGCGTGGTTTTTTTTTAGATCGCGGATTTATTGAAGTAGATACGCAATCTCGCCGCAGCATTTTGGCGGCATGCGAAGATCCAAAAACTGTTTCTCCGTACGTCTTTGCGGGTACTAAGTGGCCACTGCCTCAAACTGGCCAAATGTGGCTCGAGCACGATCTTTTGAAAAATCCAGATGTGCCAGGCTTATTCTGCCACACTACAAGTTACCGCGATGAACCAAATCCAATCGCTGAACGCCACCTGAATATGTTTCCAATGTTTGAATTTGAAACGCACGGAGACATGAAAGCTCTTCAAAAGTTACTTGAAGATCTCTGCGAACATATGGGATTTGGCTCAAAGGATCAATTCCGAGATGGCGATTATAACTTTGTAGCCGATTACTATAAAACAAAAGAAATTAATGCTGCGCAAGAAATGAGCATGTGGGATGATTTCGGAAAAGTATTTTTCTTGAAAAACTTCCCATGGCATACGCACCCATTCTTTAACATGAAAAAAGATGGTGACGTGGCAAAAAAAATCGACACTATTTTATATGGTATGGAAACAATTGGCTCAGCAGAACGAAGCTGCAGTGTTGATGAAATGAGAGAATTGTTCCACACAATCAGTGATGGCCAATACTCACAATTGCTTTTTGATCATTTTGGCAAAGAACGAGTGCTCAAAGAACTTGATGAATTTCTCAGCCTCGATTTCTTCCCACGATTTGGAGCTGGCGTTGGCGTAACTCGTATGATTCGCGCAATGCAACTTTCAAAACAAGAACGTGGAGAAATTCCAGTAGCTGCAACAAGCACTACAACAAGCCGCCAACAACTCGCATAACTAAAAAGGCCCCGCGTTTCTGCGGGGCCTTTTTTTATAATTATAGCTGTTCTTGATACGCATCCCATCCCGCCTTTTTATACTGCTGGGCTTGGGCCCCAGGATCATCGGCTTTATAAATGCCACGCCCAACGATAATAACATCAATTCCCGCCTCGATTGCAAACTTCGGTGTAATATATCGTTGGCCCATGCCGTCGCCCCCTTCTTGCATTTGCACTCCCGGGCAAAAATGCAAAAAGTTCGGAGCTAAATATTCACGCGCAATAAATCCGATGACAAACTCGTGCTCTTGCGTAGCCATCGCAATTGTTTTTTGCGTATAGTCGCCAGTCGCTAATGTCCCTGAGGAGCTCATTTGGGGCAACAATAAAAGAGCGCGCCCTTTTGATGCGCCAACTTTTTTTAGTCCTTGAATAATTCCTGGGCCAGGGACAGTATGCGCATTTACAATGTCTGCCCAGTCAGAAATATGGTACACGCCGCCTTCGTATTGATGCATCACAGTGTTTCCGATATCGGCAAATTTACGATCTTCAAATAAAAGAAAGTCGTACTGACTGGCAAGCTCTTTTAATTGCTTAATCATGGATGAATGAAAATCATGCAAAATATCAATGTGCGTTTTGAGCATGCAGATATGCGGGCCTACCTGATGAATCAGCTCAAGAAGCTCTTTGCAAGAAGTAACGTCTGCCGCAACACAGAGATTTGTTTGTTTGCGCGCAATCGTTGCAAGCAGTTTTTTAGCGGTTGGATTTTTAAAGTCTGCAATACGATCCGCATAGGAAATACGGCGTTCATATACTGGTTTTTGAGGGGGCGTGGGGATATCTTGGATGTGCATATGGTACCCTTTTTGCGCTTAAAATTGATTTTGTTGGATAAAGGTAGCAATACGAGAAACTGCCGCTTCATCAATTTTACCTGCTTGCCTTAACGCATCCATTGCTTGCGAAAGCGTACATACAGCTCGTAGTGCAATACCGCGCTCTGCAAGTTTTTGCGCCGCTCCCTGCTCTCGATCCATAAAGCAAACAACCTCTTTAACAATCAATCCCTCTTTTTCAAGTGCATCAATTGCAGCTAAAATACTGCCACCACTGGTTACTACGTCTTCAAGCATCACAATAGTGTCGCCAGATTTATATACCCCTTCGATCGTACGGCCAGCGCCATGATCTTTTACTTCTTTACGGGGCATAAGCATGGATTTTCGATACAACAACGCAACTCCACTTGCCAAAGGAAGCGCAGCATAGGGAACGCCACCTACGTGGTGTGCATGCTTATCTTCTATTGCATCCCACAATAAATCTACTACGTGCTGATACACATCCGGAAAAGAAATTATACGGCGCAAATCAATATATACCGGAGAAACAATACCACTTGCAAGCGTAAATTCGCCCTCTTTAATTGCGTCAATTTCAAATAATTTTGCGAGTAAATCTGCTTTAGAATTGTGATCCATATTCGCCCTTTGTGTGTGAGAAATATCAAAACGTTTTTTTTCTTCTGTACTCTTTTTTGCATCACTTGCGTGCGTTACTACCAGTGATATACAGAGTGCTAAAAATTGCAATGCTCTTTTATTCATCGTTGTAGCTCCTGTTGTTTTTGCGTAGGTATATGCATAGATGCATACTCATGCATAATATATGGATTGTACATCGCAGCGGCTCCTGATAGCGCAGCATCAGCGCCTGCCTCTAAAAATTCATTGATGTGCTGAGGCAGAGTAATGCCACCGCATCCTAAAATCGTAAAATTATAATTACGAGCATCACTGATTGCCCGCGCATCCCGAATAAACTGCAATGCGAATGGCCGAATCGGCGTGCCGCACACTCCCGCATGCAAACGGCCGGGAAAAAATCCTTCTCCCTTTTCATTCACAATATCCATGCCAACGGCATTGATTGCGGTAATCCCGCGCACTCCAGCCCGGGCTGCGATACCTAAAATTAATTCAATTTGCTCAAAAGAATCAAAAACGCCCAGTTTAATTGTTAGCGGCGTATCGCCTAGTGCCTTTGCAAGCGCAGTGCATACCTCTAATACCAATTCAGGGTCTTTATACAATAATCCACCCACATTCGGGCATGAAAGATTTGCTTCTACGGCGTGTACGCCAACTTCTTTTACGCGCATAGCAAGAAATACAAAGTCATCAATGAGTTCTTGGCGCGTATCACCCACCCCATAAATAGAAGAAATTAAAATTTGGCCCGGCTTGAGCAACTGCACTCCCTTGCGCATATCATCGAGTACTGTCTCAAGCTCGATAGACGCATTTCCAATTGATACGGTAAACGCAAATTCTGAAAATGAATCGGGTACGCTTTGCGTAGTTACCATTTTTTGATCGAGACGTTTGATTGGCGTATTTTTCAAAAGTGAAACCTGCGGAAATGGCCGCGCTTGAGTAGCTTGGCTTCTAATTGTCTTCCACGTAATAACATCAAACCCCAAATCGCTTGCGAGTTTTACGCCGCGGGAATTGACTACGAACGGGCACGCCGGCACGCCCACTGGCCGCATAACCGGATAGCCAAAAAGCGTTTTCCATTCACTTTTGGGAAGCTCAATTCGATCAGGAATTGTGCCAGTAAAAAAAGGACCCTCCAGGAGATTCTCCTGGAAGGTCTTGGTTGCATCATACATAGATATATCTCGCGTCCTCATATATCCTCGCCCGGTTACGGAGTAAAAGTTTCCTTCATTACCGTCTTAGAAAGTGGGTTACGCAAACTCACATCTTCAACGCTTTTTAATGCTTTTAATGTTTCTTTTTCAGGCTTGCCAACTGCCACCATCGCTTGCACGGTATAGCCATCAGGAATGTTGAGCTCTTTTTTAACTCGATCATAATCAAACCCACTCATTCCATGCACAACGAGCCCCATTGCATATCCTTGCAATGCAAGATTTTGCCATGCAGCGCCCGTATCAAATGAATGCGTTAAAGACAGTTCGCCATTATGATCAAATGTATTTTTTGAAACGATAACAATTAATACAGCCGCATCTTTGCACCAGCCTTGATTAAATGGCACCAGGAAATTCAAAAACTGATCCCATTTTTTGCTATCACGTTCTGCATAAATAAAGCGCCATGGCTGCCCATTATATGATGATGGCGCCCAACGAGCTGCTTCAAATAAGCGCATAAGTTCGCTATTGGGTATTGATTCCCCAGACATTTTTCGCGGAGACCATCGCTCTAATAATAATGGTTCTATTTCATGATCAGCTTTTCGAGTAGCCACTGCATGTATCCCATTGTGTTGTACCGCGCCCGCAAGCAGACCGATAAAAAGTGCATAGTTTATTCTCTTGCGCATCATAAACATTCCTTTTTTAAATAATTTTTCTATGAGAGATAGCAACGCTTTGCTAGGATTGGCTATCTTTGAATAAATATTGCATGGAACAATACCATATGCACGTCAAAAAGCAAGGAGATCCAATGGTAATGAAGTCTCGCGCACACTTTCTGGTAATTTTTTTATGGAGTACTTTTTTGTGCGCAGGAGGGGTGCCAAGTAAAGCCGGGGGTGCCCCTACACCTGGTGGGGCGGCTGTATTACCTGGAGCCGAAGCACCCGCATATGCTGCGGCCATTGTCGCACCACCCCCTACAAAAGTTGCAGCTCCCGCACACGCAGGAGAATTTGCAATTCCTGCTGGTGGCGCTGGCGCGGGCGCCCCAATGACTTTGCAAGTAGTGGTCCAAGGAGGCAGCGCACACGCAGCTCCCGTAGTAACTGCTGATGCACGAGCGGCAACTCAAACTACAGTAACAACCTTAGTATCAAACGTATCGCAATCAATAAGTGAAGCTGCACAAAACTTACAAGCGCTTTTACAACAACATAATATTCCCAGCAATTCAGGCGAGTGGGGTGGATTTTTTAGAGCGCACAAAAAAGGTGTGATAATCGGATCTGTCGTAATTACGTATGCAACGCTTTGCGCAGTACTCGTTTCTGGCAATCGCTACTGCGCACGCGACGATCTTTGGGCTCGTTGGCAGCCACTCATGAGTATTAAAGAGCTGCAAAAATTGGCCCAAGCAGAACTGCAAAAAAAATTGTGCGAAGATATTTTAAAGGCGTATTTACTCAAAGAAAAAAGCCGAATTGGCGCATACTTGCGATTCATGAAAGACGTAGAAAAAGAAGAACGGCGCCTGGCGCAGCATATTACATTGTGCACCTGGCTTCAGCGGATGCCCTTTTCGCGATTCCTTCCCATATCTGACGAAAAGTTAAAGCGAGCACGCTCTTTAAAAAAACGGCTCGCTTTTATAAAACATATTTTTATTTCGTGGTCTGCTCAGCAGGATTTTTAGAATTTTATGATCCGGCAAAGCTGGTGCCACCAACTCCGGAGATACTAGAAAGGAAGTATTTTATATCATCATCGCCAAAACGTATACCCGCACCGAAGAATACGCTGGCATTTCTCTGACTTGCAAAATCGTCAGCACCGAACGTGGTGTAGATATTACGTAAGATAAAGATTTTGTTGAGCCACTTTAAGTGAGGGCGACGATCATCAGGCAGTAATCGACGATTACGCCCATTAAAGTCGTATGCTTCAAATGAAGTTACCCAGCGGAATTTATCAGTGCCGAATGGAATATCAACGTCTACTGCGGCTCCAGCTGTACCCTCAAAAAGCCCAAACCTCAATGCAATATCTTTATAAATTTTACCGAATTGGAAATCAACTTTAAATGCATCTCTATTTACGGTGGTCTTTCTAAAATCTTGTACAAACGCCAGGCGCGTTAAATCATCTAGATCAAGTTTTTCTTTTTCATTAAATGGGCGATCTTGGATTGCCGTAGTATCGATTGGCTTGTTCTGCGAATCAAAGTAATCTTTTTCGATAAACTTCCGCTTGATATACCCCTTTTCAGAGCTTGCGATTTGCAAGAGATAGAAATAGTCTTCGCGCGGATAAATACGCATGCCGAAGAACCCTTTCGAATCCTCCCATTGATATCCTTCCGCTTTTCTAATCATTGATTCAAAGTGAGAGTCAAAGACGATTTGCATACGATCGATCTTAGTCAGGTAGTTTTTAAATCCTTCGATTGCCAACTTAAGATCGCGATACGTCTCATCTTCATTGACGAGCTTACCAAGCAGCCCGCGCCCTTCATCTATTTTTTCTGCAACGGAACTCACGCTGCGCAAGCCATCCCGCGCTTGCAGCGATGCATCTTCTAATGCACCAGCGGTGCTTTCAAACTTGGTTGCTACGCGATTGAAATCTCTATCGAATACATTTGATATTTTATCAAATCCAGTCTGGAAAGTTGTTCCAATTTGCATGAAGTTATCAACGTGATCTTCATTGCGGACAAGTGCTTTATCGATAACACTTGTTACGGAAGATAATTTTTCAACAGACGTTTGCACGTTATCAACGATTGATTGCAATTGCTCTCTTCCCTCAACGCCACCGATGACGTCTTTAAAGGAAGTGGTAATTTCATCTACATTTGTCGCAATCTTTTTAAATTGCTGCATCAATTCATCAACGGATACCGGCTCAGTACTCGGCCTACTTAAAGGATCGCCCGCTTTGAGCTTAGGCAAAAGAGGATCTCCCGGATTGAGCTCTATATATTTTGGCCCAAGGAGCCCGTCTTGGCGGACTGTCGCATACGCATCGCTATATAATGCATAGTCTTTTGAAACCATAACGATAACTTCTGCCTGGGTTGGATCATTCGGTACAAGATGTACGTTCTCGACCCACCCAACCTTTACACCGGCAATTTTAACGTCACCTTTACGAGAAAGCCCAGACACATCTTTAAAGAAAAGAAGATATTGCGCATACTGGCCACGATCAAAACGAAAAGCTCCGATTTGAAAACCCATATAGCCAAACACGGCTAGTGCGAGTAAAACGAAAATACCAACTCGTGTCTCAACTTTGCCGATCAATGCGTATCCTCTTTTTTATATCCAATAGAATTTTCTAATTTTAACATCATACCACGTTTTCTCTTTATCAACGTGCCGTACTCGCTCAAGGATTGCATATACTCGCTGTGTCACTGTGCCAATTACTCCATACGATACCACCGAAAATATCGCAGGATCAAATGAAGGCGTAAAGAACGCCTCTATCCCTTTGAATAAGCGCTTAAATTCGATTCCATATAGAGGCTGAAAGAGCGTATTCCAATCTTGGGCAACATTTACACTGGGTTTAAACTTTTTCACGAGCTCCTGTACCATTTTGCTTTTCTCTTTCTCATCCATCGGCTCTACTCGCTTCATTTCAAACGTTTCTCGTATCGAATCTGAAAGCAGCCACGGCTGCAATTTCCCCGATCCATACACGGTAAAAAGATCAAGTAAATAAAGCGGCCTCTCTGATTGCTTTGGTGATGATGGATTGTAAAAAACAGTGCGAGCAAACGCCTTAAACGTATCTAATGGTAAAAGCTCAGTCGCATCATTCACCTTAGATTGCCGTTGTTTAAAGAATTTTTCAAATGATTCAAACACATTACCAGAAATTCCCATGCTTTTTTGGATGCGCTTACAGACGTACTCCATCATTTTTTTCCAATCGCCGGTTGGCTGCCCCTCTCCTTTAAATCGTCGACGCGCAAAATCATAGATTTGATTAAGATTTATTTTACCTTCTTCGCACGCAATCGAAATTTGTATTTTTCCGTCAATACCATCAATGTCTTTTTTCAATAAATAGGTTTGCCATTGATTAAGAGAGGGCAAAAGCTGCGCAAGTAAATTTTGCGCTTCTTGCTGCGGAGATACAGAGGGCTGAGATGCCCCTTCTTTGCCGACACCTTCTTTTTTTGCTGGTTCGGGCGCTTTCTTTTTTATATCAGCCGAACGAGGAGATGCCAGTTGGCTCATCGCCACGTGCACACCACTCATGGCAAGCATTTTTGCATGTTGGCGCTGCGATACGGTATGCATAAACGGCACAAACACCGATCCTTTTTGAAAGATACTTGTCGCTAATATAATTATAATCGAGATAAGCATCAGCACGAGAGGAATTATAAAACCATTCTGTTTTTTCATTCTTTTTGCCCTGCCTGCGCGTCTTTCTCTTTTTCTTTCTCTTTAGCGTCATCTTCTTCTTTCTTGGGAACTTCAAACTGCCCATACTTTGATTGCACCGGAATAGTCATCACAAACTCTTTATACTTTTCATATACTGAATCCCACAAGGAAAGCGTAAATTGCACATATTGCGGCAATCGTGGACGCGGGACAGGAGGTGGCGGAGATTTAGGCCTGTCAGCCGAAGCCTTGGCGGAGGCTGAATCGATATCTTTCCAGTTTGACGCCTCTGTATACGTATGCGTAATGGATTTATTTTCCGTATCTACTTTTTCTTCTACAGAAATAAATCGTATTGAAAGATTTTGAATACCATCAATCATCGGATATGCGCGCAAGTCTGCCTGCGCATCTTTTTTGTATGCATCAAATGTTAAATCGGACGTTCCTTCTTGGCGCATGAGAACGTAGGAATCTTTTCGCCCTTCTTGCGGAATCAAGCGATACACAACGCGTGCCACGCGCGGCTTAAGCTTAATTTTTTCAACGCCATAAAAAATTTCAAGCGGGTTGCTCGTAATAAACGTTAGAAAATCAAGGCGCCCGCCTTTTCCTTTGCTCTCACCATAAAAAATTTTTTCGAGCGGCTTAGATTTTTCATCTTTTTTATCCGTCTGCGTTGGCAGTAAATCATATTGCGTTGGCACAAACGCGCCCATAATATCTCGCTCCATTTGCTGCTCAAAAACAGAAAGACGCCCATACGTGGACGTAATATTAAAAATAATTTGTCGCAGACCATTTACTTGCGTAATCGTCGCAAAAAGCCCCGCAGACAAAATACCCGCAATCACCGTACTGATCATGATCTCAATTAAGGTGAATCCTTTTTTCATGGCTTAGGACGCTCCGGTTTGTAAATAAATTGAATCGCTTGGCCTTCAGGACTCCGCTTATCCTTTCCAGAAGTGATAACTTCCTGGCGATACATTCCATTCAACTTGGCAAGTGAAGATTTTTTATCAACGGGAGCATAAGTATAACGCATCACACTCACTGGATTTTCTTCTTTTTTTTCAAGCTTAAATTCTGTAACTTCAGGTTTTTGCTCTTTCGATGCAGTAAACAAAAACTGTTTTGAACGTATAATACGCTGAAATTTTTCAGCTCCCCGTCCCACTGCATTAAAAACAGACGATTCCAAAAGAAAAATCGGCGCAAGAATGATGCCCATAATGGCAACGGCAATCATTGCTTCAATTAAAGTAGCACCTGGTTTACTTTTGAAATGCATCATACGCCTTAAATTGCGCCGTGTATGGATTGAGTACGAGCCCAAATCGAGACGGCTTTCCTGCAATCATTTCATCTTTATCTATGCCATTGATCGTTACTTGCTGCGTCATACCATCCGGAATAATATAAAACCACGCCGTTTCCGCCTTTCCGCCTCCCGAGCGACGCATCTCATCAAATCCTTCAACAAAAAACTGCTGTATAATAAATGTGCTCGGCCAGGCGAGTTCTGCGTCAGGGCCTTTCACTTTTTCAAACGTTAATTGTTTGGTTGCTGCTGAAGGAGTAACATCTTTTTCTATAAACGCGAGCCTCTCTTTAAAATTAAACACTACGCGATGCACCTCATGCGTAATAATTGCGCCTTGCCACGCACGCTGCATCACAGTATTCAACCGGGCCGTGAACTGTTTACGTTCATAGCCCGGCTCTCTTTGCATCATCATGGGTATAATTCCTGCCATCATGATCCCAATGATCGTAATACCAATCATTAGCTCAATCAGCGTAAACCCATTAGTATTTCTTTTTTTCAAATACTCTAATTTTTCCATGCACTAATTCGACTCGCTTTTTTACCTTTTGGTCCATCTGGGCCGTAAGAATAGAGCTCGTATGGGTGCGGTGCATTCTCGCCTGAAGTCAGCGTATACTGAAAGCGCTTGCCCCATGGATCCATGAGTTGTGCTTTTTTCAATCCCATGCCCGCATCAACAACCTGTTGCAGAGATTTTGGATAATCGCCTTTCTCGTTTTTATACATATCGATAGCACTCTTAATTGTCTGAAGCGCTGTATTGGCGGCAGTTCTGTTTGCTCCAGCCATTACTGTCATTGCAGTATATGCAATACCCCCGGCCATGATACCGATAATTGTAATACCAATCAGTAATTCAATTAATGTAAATCCTGAACGTACTCTGCGCGCCATAGTTTTTGTTGCATGTAATTCGTGAGTCATAAGTCCTCCTGAAAATTGTTAAACACCTTCTACACCAAACGCTTGCCCACCTTGCATAATTGGCTGAGCAATCGCCATAATAATAAAACCAACCACCACTGCCATGAATACAAGCATGATCGGACTAATGAGTCCAGTTGCTCGATCAATCATCTCACCCAAATCAGCTTCATAATTTTTCGCGATAAGTAAAAGCATCGCCCCTAATTGTCCCGTTTCCTCACCAGTGCGAATCAGATAAATTGCGATAGGTGGAAATACACCCGATTCTTTTAAGTACTGAGCAATTTTACCTTCTTTGATAATTTTGTCACGCGCCTCTACTAATGACTCTCGCAAAACAGTGTTATCAACAATTTTTACTACGATATCAAGCGCTTCAGCTAAATTAACGCCGCTTTCAATTAAAAGTCCAAGCGTATAGCAAAATTGTACAACTACATTCGTACGCGTTACGTATTTAATCACGGGCAATTTAAGCTTGAGTGTATCTATGAAATGACGCCCTGATTGGGTGCGTTTCCAATACGTAAACGCAGCTACAATCAATCCTATAACGATAACCACAATCAAATAGTATTTTTGTACAATCTCAGAGACGCCGAGCATCATTTTGGTAGTAGTTGGCAGATTTTCTCCCTGCGCTTCAAAAAGCCCTTCTAACTGCGGCACTACTACTGTAAGCAGAAGAAGTACCACACCAAATGCAATGACCATCTGCACGATCGGATATTGCATCGCGCTTCTAATACGGCTTTTAATCTGCGCGCTTCGCTCTAAAAATTCAGAAAGTCGCTCAAGAATTTCATCTAATTTACCGCTTGCTTCCCCGGCCCGCACTAGCTGCACATAAATAGTATCGAATATTTTTGGGTACTGCTCCATTGCATCAGCGAGAGACTTTCCCTCTTTTACTTCGTCTTTGATGGCAATCAATACTGAATGCAAACGCCCTTTAAACTGATCAACAAGCAATTCAACCGCCTGCAAAAGAGGAACGCCTGATTTTAAAAGCACGGCAAGCTGCTTTGTAAAAAGAATTTTATCTTTCAGCGTAACGCCACCCTGCATCAAACGTTGAAAAAATCCCAGGCGGGATTCTTCAGTTGCTATAAAGATGGAAATGGGGTATAACTCTTGCCGAACGAGTTGATCACGAACAGATTCTTTCGAGGTGGCGTCGATTACACCTTTGACTTTTTTACCGTCTTTTGAAAAGGCCTCATACGAATACAGCGCCATCCAACATCCTCGACATGTTTACAACATCATGCAATTTCGCAATTTTATTGAAGAATAAAATGCTTTCATGTTACCCTATGTATACTTTTTCGTATCACTGTAGCACAAAGGGGACATAAATGAAACGAATGCACATTGGTACTCTCTATACCATCATAGTTGTAGCACTCTGTAGCCAGATAGTGCTTCTTAATGCACGCCCAAAAAAGAAACGGAAGCCTACGGCTCCCGAATATACGCTCAAGCATGATCCATCATTAGTTGTCAGCGATGCAGGCGCTGTTATTACCAACAAACCAACGCCAAAAAAGAAACCCGAGAAAAAAGAGCAAAGTACGCAGCATTTACTGGCAACGATCCAAGAAGATCTGCACAAGCCGCAATATCGGCAAGAGATTTTGCCTCACAATTTCAGTTATATGAGCCAACTGCTGCAGCACGGCAGCGTAAGCAAGCAGGCTCCCGAATATGCGCAAAACGTGATTAGTTTATTTTCAAAGCTATTAAAAGGATCTGAATACGTAAACTCATACGTCTTTTCAGATTTAATTCAAACACTGCCTGAACATCTCAAGCATTATTTAGGAAGCTTTCATCTAGAATCATCTGGCACGCTTTTACTCTCCAGTGATTTGGATATGCTTGAGCGCATGGAGCGCACCATCTCTCATTTAGTTTTCAATAAATTCACGCAAGACTTCGATACGTGCAAGACTAATCCGCGTCTTTTTTTAGACGATCTATCAAAACGCGTCTTTGCAGCAACCACTCAAGAAGTGAATATGGAATTATTGCGCCAGACACTGGTGAGGTTTCTGGAAGTAGGGCTTGGTAAACTTGTATGGAGCCCCAAAGATCCTGAACAATCTTGGCAGTCAGTAAAAAATATTTCCGATCGCTTAGCCACGCTTATGGAGCAAAATGTAATCGGTGACTTAAATGATCTTGATGATCTCTATTGGTCTTTGCTTCATCGCTATCGCTATTTCCTTGAGATCCACGGAAGCGATCTATCGCTGGCGTTTTATCAAAAGCTCAAAGCTGAAATCACTGAAAGCAAGATTTCACTCTTGGATCTTGCCGAACAAGAATCATTTATCGAATCAAAAGCATCATGCTTGCTGCATACTGTGCTTGCACAAGAAGCTAAAAAGCGCATGTACGATATGCCGGGCCAATCGCACGTGGTATAATTTTTGACAAAAAAGCTTTATTTATCGACGCTTTTTGCTATTCATGCTACTTTAAGCGCAACTTTAAAATAGAAAAACTAATTAAATACATAAAAGGTTCAAATGAAAATATCCAAAACGATCCTGACTTTTGTACTTGGTTTGCTGTGTATAGGTATGACGCAACTTCATGCTGCTGAACCTCCTTCTCTTAGGGAGGCATTAGATCGCGATGATATAGATACCTTCAAGCTCTTGATCGGTCAAAGACCAGATGTCAATGAGGTGTTTCGAAATAAGATATCACTACTTATGCTAGCAGCACTCAAGCCTAATACTGACTTCGCTAAAACATTGATCGAAGCAAAAGCTTCGGTTGATCCTGCTGACGAGTTCGGCGAGACAGTATTTGACTATGCAACTTATGATAAAACAGAAGAGGATGCTCTTGAAATGCTTGAAGCGTTAATGACTGCACATCCAGACTCCTATCTTCTTAGTCTAGCAATCGCAAATGCTGCACTCAGAGGGCATCTTAGCATAGTTAAGCTCTTGCTAGACAACGGCGCTAATCCTTCTGAGTATACATCTAAACAGGAAATAAACGCATTAAAAGCAGCAGCATCTAGAGGGCATGAAGAGATTGTTGCCATACTACTCGAAAACAGAGCTAATACAGATGGGGCAGCAGCGATCGCAGAGGCAAATGGGCACCCACAAATTGCTCAAATGATTAATGAATCTTCAAAATATACAGGCCGAATTAAAAAAACGGATGTATGATATGCTCGGCCAATCGCACGTGGTATAAATTACTCTGAAAAAAGAGCCGCGCTTTTACACCGCGGCTCTTTTTTCTGCTTATCCAATCTGAACGCCCTTAATCAATTGCGTTGCAATTTGAAGCGCGCTATCTTTTGGCTTTTTGAAATCAAACTGTAGATTTTGCAAGTTAACCTTAACCGAAGGAAGTCCTGGAATATTAACTTCCGCTTTCAAGCTTGTAAGCTTTGGGAGTTTTCCAGCGCCAAGTTCAACCGCGTTCACTTCACCTATAGCTTCCGTTACTTTAATCACGTTTGCTGCTTTTCCTGCAGCATCAATTGCTTTTGTAAGCCCTGTGAGCGTCACACTCACACTTTTTTGAAATATTTTCGCTTCTGAAATCGTTGTTGAAGCTTTTTGGATGCCCGCATTAGCTTTATTCAACGCATCCAATGTACCTTCAATTACTACCTTTCCTGGTCTTAAGAGCGTATTAAGATATGTCTCTTGTGCGGCAAGTGCTGTTCCTTGCGCGGTAATTTGCGCTCCTACTTTTGGACAAATATATGTCTTTTTAAGAAGTGGAGCATTGTCGCATTCTTTTCTAAGCGCAGCTATTTTCCTGTTAATGAGATTGATCGTATTACGCGTTTTATTAATCTCGCGTCGTGTTGCATCAGATCCGGATGATTTCAGTTTCGTTTGCTGCTGTTTCAGCTTTTCCAATTCACCCGCAAGCTCTCCGATTTTTTTATCTACTTGCGCAAGCTTAGCTTCTGCATCCTTTTTCAATGATTGCAACGCCGGTACAGCTTGTTTTGATAAAAACTCTTGGAAATCGCCTTTAAAGCCAAACTTAATATAGGTTTGCTCCCAACGAGATGGCTGGCGCTCTCTATAGCCTGTGATAGTATCATTAAGATCTTTTTGAGCAACTGCCAATTCAGCTTTTGCAGTTTTAATTGCCTCAGCTTGACCTGCAATTTTAATTGCTTCCACTTGTGCAAGCGCTTGTTGTTTTTCTGCCACTACCTTTTGGGCACGATCAACTATTTCTTTTTTGCGGGCTTCAAATTCTGTTTTTCTTTTTTCCGTTTCTTCAGGAGTAAGCTTCTCTTTTGCGGGAAGACTTATACCAAAAACAGTCGTAAACCCAAAGGCTTCTGTTTCAAAGTTCGCTTTAAATGCTCCCGCTGAAACTTCAAAATCTGTCGTGTTTTTCAGTGCTAGTGGAGGCACATCCACTGTACCAGCAATTTTAAATGAACCCTCTAGCGGTTTTTTTGCATTGAAGTTGCATGAAACCTCCGGCCCCCCGGCTACGCCTGGACCAGACAACGTCATGATTGTTCGATTATTTACTTTGAATGCAACATCACTCATAGTCGCCTTACCTGCAAACGACAATTCTGTATGCTTGATATTAGCATCTAATACGAACTTTTTATCAAAAAGCTGTGTATCTAAGTTCAATTGGAATCCTGCAGGAATTTTTTCTCCCGCAATTTCAGTATCCCATGGTGCAGCTTTCCCGAATATGCGATTAATTGTCATCGTTGGGAATTTATTTGGCGGCACATACGCATTTTTAATCCCTGATTTTTCTGCCATACGAGTCACAAGGCTGAGAATTTCAGCAAACTGAATATTCTTACCTTCCACTTCCAAGACAAAATCAGCAGCTTTTTTGGTCTCAAGAGACAACTTACCTTTTGCATTTAAGGATGCACGCGTATCGCCCGGTTTGCCTAAATCAATTCGACCACCCAACGCAATACCACTGACCGGCACCCCAAACAATGCCAATACGGATTCAACTGCCGGATCCCAATACAGCTCTACCATTGTTTCTCCGATAGCAATAAAGTTGAGCTCAAGCATATCGGGCATCTTGCCGGCAATATTTATTTTTCCAGATAAAATATCTACGCCTCCGATTGCTTGAAATCGCAATGGAGTTTGTGGCTGTGACCCTAAAACTATTTGAATACCTGCTTGCGCATTGAATCGCTGCTCAAGTGGTTTGATAACCACACCAATGCTCATGTCATCAGTCGTAATTTTGTTAAATACCTTACTAAATCCAGCAGGTATTTTTTTCGCTTTTACAAAATCAACGCCCAAGCGCATTGGGACAACACCTTTAAAGGTAACATCAGTCATCGAATCAATTACGCCCTGTAAGTAAATTGGAGCAGCCATATCAACTATAATAAAGTCATACTTGCTTGCCCTTTTACGTAACTCACCAAGCGCACGTAATGGGCCAGTAAGATCCATAGTTGCAATAAAGTTGAATCCTTTTTCAACTGAAAATCCTCCCGGCGCTGTGTACTTGAAGGTAGATGCTACAAATTTCCCTTTCGGCAAAGAGAGCGCATCCACTTTTGTAAATTTAGGGAACATATCAGAAATTTTATATCCTTCTGGCAATTCGATACCCAGGCTATATTCGATATTTTTATTCGTATCTTGGATCACGTATACAGTCGCCTGCACTGCAAATTTATTAAATTGAGTGATTCCGGTAAAACCAAGACCCGAACGAATGCTTGGACCACTTGGTGCTTTTAAAAATTTCATATCGCGCATTTGAAAGTCATTATTGAAAATTTTAAATGCAGCAGAAGGTATATTAATTTTGCTTAAAAAGTTACCAACCAAATTAAAAATTTTTGCATCCGCATCTTGCTTGAGTTTATCAAACTCCCCTGCAAGAAATTTTTTCATATCGTTAATAAAACCAGGATCGCCTTCTTTGGGTTTTTCAGCAGGCTTTTCTTCTGGCTTACCTTTACTCTCTTCCGCCTTTTTTTCTGCATCTTTTTTTTGCTGCGCTTCTTTGTCTATTTGATCATGAAATGCTTTACGCGCTACTGGACTTTCAAGAACACTGCACGCACCTTCTATAGTAGTTTGATCTTTTAACAATTGCTCACGAGCTTGCGATCCAGGTTTTGCTTTTTTCAGCTCCGCAATGATGTGCGTTTTTTGAATACTACACGCTCTATTAACGTCTTGTTGTGAAGATTTCCGATCAACCGGTTTTGCCTTTTGATCAATTTTTTGTAAATCATTATTCACAATATCGTAGTGCGCTGGCGCACACCACAAGCCAGAACTACCAATGAAACTTAACAAAATAAGTATTAAATTACGTCCCTTCATAGCTATTCCCCTTTTAAAAAACTAATCTACTAATTTATCTACTACTCCTGCTAACGCAGGTACTTTTTCAGCCACTTGTTGCTTGCCTGCATTTTTGATAATACCCATAATTGCTCCCGCAATTTCTTTCGTTGACTGAATTGGATTTTTAAAATCAAATTGCAAGTTGTGCAGCTCGATCGGAATACTCATTTCCATAATGTTAATTTCACCAATCAACCGCACCAGGCGCGGCAATTTAAGCGATACAATGTCATTAAATCCGTAACGCCCAAGGACATCCTTCAACTTGATGACATCAATACCCTTGGCAATTTTTTCTGCCAGAGAAGTAATCATGCTTAATGTTTTTTCTGTAATTGCCTTCAATCGCTTTCCTGCCTGTGCTTTGCGATATCCAATTGCGGCAACCTTCTTAAGATCTTTACTTGCTTTCGATTCAACAAACAATTTTAAAATGGCTTTATCTTTTTGCAGGGCAAGTTGCTCTTTTGCAATAATCGGGCGACACTTCACCTGCCTATAAGCAGGAAACTTACGGCATTTCTCTTTGATCTCTGTAATTTTTTTCTCACGAGCTATAATTTCTGCTCGCTCTGTAGTTGGGTCAATTGTACCTTTTTCCCATCGCTCCACTTTTGCATTAATTGCTTCGATTTGTCGTAAATACACTTCTTTTTGACGTTGTAAGTAGGGCACCAATTGCTCGCTAATGCGCTTGCTTAATTCAGCAATATTTTTAAAACCGAAGGTTACCATCAAGCCTTTCCACTTAGCGCGTGGATCAACAACTTCTGTTTTTTCGGTATAAAATGGGTATTTTTTCTCTGGAACTACCACTTCATCTGGCTCAGGAACTTCCCTTACCTGATCTACCAGAGCATGTAATAACTCAATCATAGTTGATTGCGCTTGGAAATTATTGCTTGCGCGCGCCTTTTGATACAATGCCAACAACTGATTGTATTGAGGCTTTTCAGATAGCTTCACACTCTTTTCTTGTGCATCTCTTTCAAGACGAGCAATCCATGCTGCAATCATAGCAATTTGCTGAGCCTGCTGCTCTTGATCGCTTGCCACACGAGAGCGAATTTGCCTCACCCCTTCTTTTGCTTTTTTAGCCTGTTCACGAACTGCTTGTACACCTCGAACAGCTTTTTCTTTAATCTGTTCAGCCTGCGTTGGTGCATACGGCATCAACTGCTCATCTATCGTAGAAATGATACGCTCTCTATCTTCGACAGAAAATGCAGCTGGTATTAAAGATTTTAATCGTTGCAATTGTTGCTGACTAAAATCTTTTTGTTGTAAAAATTCTACAAATGCTACCGGTTCTTGCGGGAGATCTTCTTTAACCGTAAACGCTTGTTGTGCTTGCGTCTTTGCGGCTCGTGCTCTTTGCGCAAGCGTTGGTTTGGCTACCATATCGGGCATATCCGCAACAAGCTTTTCAGCTTGCGCAATGTAATTTTTTCCCAGCTCGCTTTGCTCCATTTCCGCATTCCGCAGCAACCGCTCTGCCGCGATAGCTCGGGCATCTTTTTGATCTTTTAGCGCAAGATTTGCGCGCATATCACTAATAACTTTTTCATAGTGCGTCTCAACACCTTCTTTGGTATTCATCGTCACACCAAACAATACAGAAAAGCCTGCCACTTCAGATTCAAATTGTGCATCAATGGTATACCCAGCCCATGAAAAACGCACTATTTGCTTGAGGGAAAGCATTGGAATTTCAAGTACTCCATCCAGGCTCATTGCGCCGCCTTTCAAAACGTCTGATTTGGCAGCCTCAAATCCTGCCTGCACAGTTTCACGAGTAAGACTAGATTCTGGGGTAACAGTTTCAAAAAGCTGCTGTGGATTAAAATCCCATTTAATATATGGGCCCTTTTTAGGATCTTGCGAGCTATATATTTTGAAAAGCTCTCTACCTTTAATGGTGAGATTTAATGGCGGCCCATATCCAAAACCTTCAAGTGAAAATCCTTTTTCTTGATCCGCCACAAAAATCCGCAACCCTGCTTTTTTATCAAAAAGAGACATTTCAACTTGCAGCCCAAGCCCCGCACGATACGTCTGCTTTCCAATAGTTGCATCGCCTAATGACGCATATCCCCACACTTTTTCAAATACAAGATCAGGCAATTTCAAGCCAGGAACTGATGCACCTTTTGGCAAAGCTTTTTGCAGTAACTGTGCCCCTTTTGCAGAAAGGCCCCCAACTGCTTTTTGCGCATACTTTGATTTCATAAGTTGATAGCCCAAGTAGCGTACAAAATCGGTTGGACGAATATTTTCAGCATCCACTTCAAAGACAACGTTATCAATTGGCGCAGTTGACGTAATACTAACTCCGCCACCCACTTTTAATGATGCACGCGCCTCACCCGGCTTTCCAAGCGCTAATTGGCCATTTACAAAAAATCCTGAGACAGGAATTCCAAAAAGAATGAGTACATCAAGCGCTGCCAAATCAAAATCAAGTACAACAGCAGCATTACCAATTGCAAGCCACCCAAACTCAACCATATTTTTCAACTGCCCCGATAATGAAATATATCCTTGCGGATATTTCATACTTGGTGGACTCACCAGACCTGAAAGCGCAAATGTAATTGGATCTTGCTGGGTTCCCAATGTGAGAATTGCTCCTGTAGTTGCCTCAACAATAAATCCTGCACGTGATGCCTGGCGAATTATATCAATCGCGGCTGGTGCATGCTCTTTCATAGATCCGTGCACGCTAAAAGATTCAGCTTTAGGTTTTTGTGCCTCTTTTTTTTCGGCTTCTTTTTTCGCACTTTGCACTATCTCTAATCGCCTTTGAGCTTTTTCATACTCTTTTTGAAGCGCTTCAAGTCGAGCTTGCTGCTCGGCAGCACGCCCAGTTACTTTAAGACGCGTTTCTTCTTGCAACGCCCGACGAGCATCATCTCTTTTCTGTATTAACGCCGGTTCTTCATCAGCTATCGAACGCTGTAATGGGCGAACTGACAATTGCAACGCATCGGTAGTTAATCGATTGATTACATTCGTAAATTTAGTTGGAAGTTTGCTAATTTGAGTAAAATCAATCCCGAAGTACACCGGCACTTTTGCCGAAAACTCTGAACGTAATACATTTTTTGGATTTATTTTACCAGCCACTTGCACCGGCTCAGTTTCAAAAACCATCCCCTTCAATTTAGGAGCCGCTTCTTGTAACTTTTTAAAAAAAGCGAGTGGACCTGAGAAAATATCCCACTGGCCAAGAAAGTTAAGCCCCCTACTAAATGAAAAACCTTCATCATCAGTACCACTAAAGTTGGCCAAAACAAATCGTGCTTGGGGAAATACCATCCAATTAAGCGCCCGTAAACTTGGAAATAAGTTGGTTAATCTGTATTGATCAGGAGTAGCTATTGAAATACTCCATCGTCGCGTATTATAGATGTCCCAAATAACGTACACTTTTACCTGTAACGTCACCCCATTAACTATCGTATTGCCTGCAAAGCCCACGTAGTATTTGATGTCTTCGCCCTGCGGCTTAGGCAATACGCGCAAATCACTGATTTCCAGGTTTTGATTGAACAGTGTTGCTGCACCTCCTGGGATATGAACATTGCTAAGAATGTCTCCCAATACGTCATTAAGCAAAACTTTATTATCCGGCCCCAAAAGCATATTACGCTCAACGGCGCTTTTCACTTGCTCATACGAAGCATCAATTTCCGCTTTGCTTGCTCCCGGCCGAAATACTTTTTCATCATATTGAGCACGATACTTTGGATCTAAAAGAAACGAGCAGCCGTGAGCTGTTTGCTCAAGTTGCTTTTTCTTATTTCGAAGATCTTGATCAATACGCATGCGGCCCCCCGTTGGATACCGAGCGATCTCTCTTTCAAGTTCTTCAATATCGCTACGTATTTTTTTACGAGTAAGCTTACAAGCAGAAGTAATTTTTTCTTTTGCCCATCGTGAAAAATCCGAATCTTCATACTGCTTTTGCACAAGCATGCGATCACGTTCGGCACGAAGCCTTTTTTCTGCTTCTGCATCATTTTCACGTTTAGCCTGATCAATTTTTTCATTAATATCTTTAAAAAAGGGAAGTCTGGCCAAAGCTGGCTGCAATTTTTGCTGCTCTGCGCGAGCGCGCGCAGCACGCTGCTGCTCTTGATATTCTGTTTTATTTATACCAATAAGCTTATACAGATCAACTCCCCGCAACGATGGCGGAAAAGTAAAATCAAAACCTTCAAACGCAACAGCCATTTCAGGCTGCAGCTGAGAACATACAACAGGCACGGGTAGAAATGCCCATAAAGCGACACATATACGTACAAATCCCTTTTTCATGATCCCATCCCCCGGGAATAATAGTAATTTCTTATAGAAATACTATCAGGGAGATGCGCTGAAACTCAATAAAACTATTTTTTTGATAAAAAAGAGCTTAGAAATCGAGACTCAATGAAATGCCAAGATTGCTCGTTGCTGCTACGCGCTTACCATTAAATGGTAGCTGGGCATATAAAAAGAGACGGGGGTAGACGGTTGGCTCATCCCAATGGTCGCCAATATCATAATCCGCGCGTACCACTATTTGGTGAAGCGTCCATTCTTTCAAATGCTCTGCCGAATTGGCTGTTTCTTGGGAAAAAATTGAATCACACGGCAATGCAATCGCATCGCTGCCATGCTTGAGATATTGATAGCCAAGCAAGAAAGAAAATCCTTTGAACGGCTTATACAATTGAGCGTAGAGATTAAATTGCTGTGTTAATCCCCAGTCTTTATAAATCGGAGCCTTTTGTAAAAAAAGTAAATCGGTCTGATCTTGGCTTGTTTTAAATCGGCGCGTACGCGTATTTCCAAACACGTGCGTTAATTGCACATCAAACCCTGCGCGTACATAAAAAGAAAAATGTAAATCCAAGCCCAAGCCAAAGGGAAGACTAAATGCGCCGTCATAGCCATAGGGAAATGCAAATACCTTATCTTCATCTTGGCGCAGCCCAGTTGGCAGCCCAACGCCGACACGCCAGTTGATACGAACGTTTTTCAACAACGGCTTTGCTTGTGGAAAGTCACGAAACCAATCTAAAAGAAGTGTAAGATCGCCCACGCCAGTGCGCTTCCATCCTGTTAGATCAAGGCCATCGCCCAATGCGCATACATTTTCAAAAAATTCGTCTGTTAATAATTCTTTCACTCGAATATCTTCGTCACTGACGTTTTGTGTTTGATTCATCCAACATACATTTCTCAATGCCATTGCATACACCGGAAGATAAAAACCTAGTGACCAATTTTCTCTAAAAAAAAGTCGCGCACCAAGCATCGCTGAAAAATGATTTTTCAAATCTCCTGAAACCAAAAAATGGCCGCGCGTGCCATCATCACTTGCATCAATTGCAATGCGTTTTTGGCCAATATCAGTGTCACTGCCAAATCCATCAAGCATAGTCATTGCATTTTGATCGCAATTCCAAATGCGTAATACATTAGTACGGCACTCTCTTGAAAACCCTTTATCTGAAATACCGGCCTCACCTACAAACGAAAATTGTGCATGATAATTTTGAGAATAGTTTGGCTGCAACAATGAATCATAAGGCCGAAGAAGATTCATTCCCTGTAATAAAGAAGGAACGAGTACTAAAAAAAGAAGTATATTCCGTTTTGCGATCATTTCTGAACTTCCTTGTTGTTCACTGTTATTCGTTTGCACGCAAGCCACTATCGCCCGCAATGAGCCAGGTCCCAGTCGCTGAATTTTGAATCATGCCTGCAACCAACGTATTATCTGCTAAATCAACGGGAACTAACAGATTTTTTATAAACCGACTTCCTGTTTGAACAGTTCCTGTAGGTGACGTTAACGTGGTTGCTTGCGAACTTATCTCTTGAGCCGCACTTTGCGCTCCATATAAAAGAGAACCATCGGTAGCAAAAATATTTCTAAATAATCCAAAACTTGTAAAATATGATGGAATGTCTTCAACGTATACATCTCGCACTCTACGCAGTGTCATATCAGTAATAGAGCTCGTCGTAACCTGCGCAATATCAAAGCGATGCAACTGTGCTTGATTTTTTCCTCGATACGCACTCAAAGTATACAATGTCCCTCCACCAGGTTTTCGAGCAATATCTTGCGCGCGTCCTGTTTGAGAAACCGCAAAAAGCTGGCGAACCGGCCCAACTCCCTCAGGAGTATCGACGAATGTCCATACCGCAGAGTTTTCATCTACTGTACGAGCATCAAGACCATTTGCTAACCTAAAGAGACCATTATTGGTGCCAATGATCATTAATTTTTCAGATACTAACACATCTAAAAACGTGCCTTCATCTCCCAGCTCTGGTAGCGCCGCAGCAGATGCAATCGTAGTTGCGGATATCGATCCAAGACCAGGTGTCCCTGTAGTAAGATCAATACGTACAATTTCGGTATTTGTAATAACATATAAATAATTATCATCATGAATCAATTTACGCACTAACGAAAATTCACCTACCGACTTGAAAGACATGCCTGCAGTGATTCCCGTGAAGCCATCTGAAAGACCCGCAAACGTATCCCACCCTGAGCCATCTGCCTTTGAAAGAACAGCCACACCTCCGCTACCTCCCACAAAAAGCCATCCATTCGATCCAGCCGCGCCATCTTTTGCAACTTCAGCAGCAACAATCGGACCGATACCATCTAATGCGCCTCCTGAAACTGAGATAATGCGAGAATCTGATACAGGAAATGTTTGCGTGATTGTTCCATCATCAAATGAACTTAATGGTCCAACTGCACCATTCTGAATGGGCAATACTGCGCCCATAAATACTCGGCTTGTTTCAGCCATAAGTATTTTTTTATATCCTGTCGCCACCAACAATGAAATATCTAAAAGTCCCGGAGTGTCTGTCCCTAAACTTCCTGAAGTTACAACAAAATCATGCAAACCCTGCACGCCTGCATCCTCTTGAGCAAACTGTGACCCAATAATTGAAACAATAGGCGATATACTTGATGCATCGCCTCCAGCCCATTCAGTACGCTTTACAATTTTTACCTCATCAGAACCATTGGCAACTAACGTATAAAATTCACCCGTAACGCGATCGAGAAATACTGATTGCGTAGCATCAGAAAGCCCTACAGCTCTTCGCCATGTTGTCCAACTTTTAACTTTTCCATCTTGCTCAAATTGCGCTTGAGAATAAAAAATCCCCGGCAATTGCCCAGCATCTGCTGATTGGACTGTGGCAAACACGGTATCACCAAATACAAAAAGATCGGTAATGTCTCCATTCAAAATATCGCCACCGCCAACTTTCGTTGCTGTGTCTGTGGAGAGTGGCATTTGAGCGGTAGTCGTTGCAGGTTCTTTAATGATTCGTGCAATAAATGCATTATTTTTTGGAGCAAATATATCTTGAGAATCGGCATCTTTATTTGCGATCGTGCCATTCAATGGAGCATCATCCCCACTATTTCCCGAAACGAGCGGGAGTGCAAATACACTTCTTTGAGTTGCCGATGGCGCACCAACATTTCCCAAAACAATAAGATATGGTAATGCCGTCGAGGTAACCATTTCACGAACTTTATGAGCAGTGACCGCTACGCTTGATCCCACCGCACCTACAATTTTATCCGTTCCAGATATTGCAGAAGTAGGCACAATTTCATCAATAAACAATTTATAGTTAAAACTAATGCTGACCTTTTTTGTACCATCAGTTTCTAACACATCGTTACCGTTACTATCTTTTACTGTCGTTTCTATCGGCGTAGTGAGCACTCGACCAATCGCAATTGAACGAGCCCCATCAGTTCCGGCAGCGCCGCCCGTCGCTTGCAATGCAATGTATAATCGGCCAACATTTTTATGCCATATCATATCTACAATTGTGCCAATCGACGCTAAATCGCTTCCAATTTTTAGTTGCGTTGATGATATATCAAGCGGACGCGCTCTGTTTCCAGTAGCGTTTTCGAACGATCCTGTCTCTGCATCAATGATTAATGGACCGGTAAAACCGGCAGCTTGACCAATAGCACTGAAAACTATACCACTATTTACATCTCCAAATGATCCGCCATTTGCCCCTGCGGCAGCAAAAACAAACTTCTCTGGCTGTGCTGCTGCAATCGCAACAATGCCACTCGTTACCTTTGCAGTAGCATCAGGAACATTGTTCGTTGGAATGAGTGTGTTGGTTGGCTTATCGCTATTTTGAAAAGAAAGTACCGATATATTTTTCCCTGAACCTGAAAAAGTATTAATCATATAGATAGTTTTTTTATCACTTTCAAGTACAACTATTGGTCGCTCTTTGGCACCCTGCAAAATACTTTCTTCTGCATTCAAAACTGATAAAAAAGCGACGCCTTTATCGTATAGGGGATTTGCAACTAAAATTGCCTTCTTGTCTTCGTCGAACTTAGGGATATTAAATATAACCTCTTCCGGCGTAAGCGGTAAAAAAGAAGTATCTCCCCGAGATACGCGAGATACGGAAAAATCTTTTACACTATCAGCACCGCCATCAGAAGGATGCGCAGAAACATAGAGATTAGTACCAATTAAATCAGGAGCAAGATCACCAATAACAGCATCTTGCACCCGAAACGAAAAGCTTTCGTCGGATGCTGCACCAGTATCGCCTTTAAGTGTAATTGCACAATCAAGCGCACTAGATACGCATAACAAAGCAGTCAGTAACCACCGATAGAACATAAAACTCCCCGTTACTCATTGAATCGGTTGTGATGTGTTCACTATAGTGTACGAATATTTACAAAAACTGCCACCTGATTGGCAAAGAAAGTTGTAAAAAACGTTCTAAAAAATCTGTTTTTTGACGAATATGCTGATTTTAACTATGCTTCAAATAATAACAATAGTTGTATTATATCTGTATTATGCGCATTAAATGGATAGTTATCACATCGTTTTTTTTCTGATCACTTCTCTATCAAACTCGCATCTATACGCACACCACTCAAACAAAAATGAACATCTATGCATTCAAAAATATTTTCTGCCACCACCATCGGCGTGCATGCCCAACTCGTTGAAGTAGAAGTTGATATCTCATTTGGCCTCGTTAATTTTTATATTGTCGGGCTTCCTGATGCAGCTATTCGAGAAAGTAGTAAACGCATTTTAGCAGCACTCAAAAATTGCGGCTTTTCTCTTCCTGCTAAAAAAATAACCGTTAATTTAGCACCCGCAGACTTAAAAAAAGAAGGGACACTATTTGATTTGCCCATCGCTATCGGCATTTTAAAAGCAATGGGACAACTTCAAATTGATGACGATATGCTGCGCGATACACTGTTTTTAGGAGAGCTTTCGCTAGACGGAAGCATCCGATTTATTAAAGGCGCACTTCCAATCGCTTACGATGCATATAAGCTTGGCAAAAAAAGAATCATTTTACCGCAAAAAAATAGCAATGAAGCGGCGCTCATTAGAGAACTTGAGATTATTGGCGTCTCGCACCTAACAGAATTAATTGCTTACCTACGCTCAGAAAAACCTTTGGCTCCAACTAAATGCAATATCAATACACTTTTGCAAGATGCGCACGAACAATCGTCTATAGATTTTTCACAAGTTAAGGGTCAATCCCAAGCAAAACGAGCGTTACAAATTTCTGCTGCAGGACGACATAACATTTTATTTATTGGGCCGCCGGGATCAGGCAAAACAATGCTTGCAAAGCGCTTGCCCTCCATCATGCCTCAGATGACGTTTCAGGAGCTACTTGAAACGAGTAAAATTTATTCGATCAGTGGCAAACTCGGATCGCAACCATTGGTATTACAACGCCCATTTCGCAATCCACATCATTCAATCTCGCAAGCCGGATTAATCGGCGGTGGCTCATATCCACAACCTGGAGAAATGAGCCTTTCTCATAACGGTATTTTATTCCTTGATGAGCTTACAGAATTTAAACGAGACACGCTTGAGGCACTACGACAACCACTGGAAAATAAAACAGTCTCTATTGCACGGGTGCATCAATCAATCAGTTTTCCCGCATCGGCGCTTTTAGTTGCAGCGCTCAATCCTTGCCCGTGCGGTTTTATGGGCGATAAAAAGCGAACCTGCTATTGCTCAAAGCAGCAAATCACTCGCTATTTAAATAAACTCTCAGGGCCACTACTTGATCGAGTTGATTTACAAATCCATGTACCTTCAATTGAATATGAAACCATCACATCAAAAGATGAAAACCCTGAATCTTCTGCACAATTATTTGGGCAAATAGAACATGCAATTACAACGCAAATCGAACGCTTTAAGGGCAAATATTTTAATAGCGCAATGCCAGCAGATATGGTAGAAAAAACCTGCACACTCACGGACGCCGCGCAAACAGTTATCAAACAAGCATTTGATAAGCTGAATTTGAGCATGCGTGGATATCATAAAATTTTAAAAGTAGCGCGCACTATTGCGGATATCGAAAAATCAAAAAATATTGATTCTCCTCATCTGCAAGAAGCAATCATGTATCGCTCCCTTGATAGATATCTCGAACAACAACGAAACAACTATTGATTTCTTGTTCACCCATTTTTAAGCTGCTTCATATTGTAGCTTGAAACCTAAGGAATGCTTTATGTGTTTTTCTGCGACTGCCAGCTTTACCGCATCTGCTGTTTTGCTTATGTGTGGGATTGCCGCGCTTACTCGTGCTAAAAAAAATCAACGCCTCTTTGCAATGATTCCGTTTTTGTTTTCTGCACAACAATTTATTGAAGGAAATATCTGGCAAGCATTAACAGCCGGGACCACTGCGCAATTAGCCACCTATGCCTATCTCACCTTTGTTTATATTGTGTGGCCAAACTGGATTCCACTCTCCATCGGCGCAATGTGCACAAAAGTATCCGAAAAAAAGATGATGGCACTTCCAATGATGGCAGGTATTTTGACGAGCATATTAGCGATTGGATACCTTTTTGTAGCAACCCCGCAGGCCATGATCACCTGCAGCAATATAACCTACGCAGCCGACTTGCCTCGATGGCTGTGGCTCCCCGGAAGCGCTCTTTATCTTTTTGCCACGATTGCTCCCTTTTTTATTCCAAAAATTAAACACTTGTGGGTCATGGGAGTAGTCGTCGCTCTTTCTTACGTAGCAACACTCATTTTTTACCATACTGCCATTGTTTCAGTATGGTGCTTTTTTGCCGCATTACTCAGTGTATTTATCTTTATAATTCTTAGGTAAGCAACTTATGATAATTGGATTAGGCATCGACTCCGTAGACGTTCATCGCTTTTCAGAATGGCATCAATACCCCCACAAGCAACTGCAAAAAATACTCAGCCTACAAGAAATCGAATACTGCCAAGCAATCCCCCTATTAAGCGCTCAGCGATTCGCTGTGCGCTTTGCCGCACGAGAAGCGTTTTTTAAAGCACTAAATAGCGCCTTTCCTGAAAAATACATTCCGTTTTTAACCTGCTGCCGCAGTCTCGCCATTACCCACAATCGGCACAAAGCCCCCATCCTTACAGTTGATTGGACAATTTTAGGCCACCCAACCCCATCATTCACACCCCTCATATCCCTCACCCATACCGCCACCGTGGCAACCGCATGCATCTTTATACAGAAAATTTCTAAATGAAAACCTCTTTAAAAAGAAAAATCGCCTAATCTTCCCTATACGCAACCAACTACACTCTCATGAATTTTAACTTTTATATATAAAATCTTGTTTTTGAATGTTTTCTATTGGTATTATATTAATAAGATTAATGCTTGGATAGCAAAAATAAAAAATAACCGTTTCTAGAGGGGAATAGTGATGAATGTATATGTAAAAGCACTCTTATTGAGCTTGCTTTGCTCAGCTCAACTTTTTGCAGCACCCGACTGCTTTCAAAAATACAATGTAACGCTGATCAATAAATCTGGTGGAGACGCCGATATCAGCAAAACAAATGGCATTTGTGGTGCTTCACGAAAAACAGAAATTCCTAATAATGGCTCGCTCAGAGTAGTCATTACTAAGCGTGGCGCTGAGCTTTCCGTAAAGGCTGGGCCCGAAGATGGAAAATCAAGACGCTCTATCAAATTCTTTAGCAAACATCACCGATCACATTCGCCAAGCGTAACGCTAAACTCTAAAGGATTTGTAGCTGAAGGATTCTCACAAAAAATGATTACATTCCCAGTTAAAATTGAAAACCAATCTGGCGGAATCGCAAAAATCGTAGAAACATGTGATACAACTGGCAGACGCACTGCAATCGCTGATGGAAAATCTGCAAAAATAACCGTTAAACCATCAAGTTACATCGTGGTTGAGTACGGCCCTGAAAAACAAAAAACCCGAGCTAAAGTTATTTTTGCTGAACAAACGGGAGATCAACCATCAGTCACATTTGTAAAACGTGGATTCATTAGTCGAGGCGTACACGGCCGAGATCTTCACATGCAAACACATCGAGCTCCTATCATGCGTATGCACCGCACAAGAAAGGCTAAAAAGGAAGAAAAAGCGCAACAAGCAACACGCAAAGGCTCTCGAAGAAGACGCCGCATAAGAAACAGCTAATAAAGCTGAGATAAAATATCCCCATACGCGCCGCACAATAGGAGGCGTGACTTTTAAATAGGGCTCTTGTAGTAGAGCCCTATTTCTATTCAAATTCCAAAAAAAATACGATACTGTTGTGTGATGATCACACATATCGCTGTATCTGCACTGTGCTATAGTATTCCTTTTTATTTTCCAATGGCGTGGTTTGTCATCTGGCTGTTTCCACTTTTTTTGCTGCATCTTCTTATAGCACGGCAGCTCACCACTACGCGGATATTTCTATGGAGCATCACAGTGGTTTCATTCCAGGTACTTGCCTTCTGTGATGCACTCATCAAAATGGCATCCGGGCCCTTTGCTCTCAAACTCATAGCGCCTGCGCTGCTCATAATGTACGTCCTCATCTATCCTGTCGCGTGGCTTTTAATAAGTCGGTACATTGTAAATAAAACCAAATCTTTTGAATTATCAGTGGCTCTATGGACAATTTCTCTCTGGCTCTACTTACTTTTTTTAGATTACGCTCTTCTTTGGCCCTTTGGCAGATGCGAGGGCCATATTTTTATGAACCCTCTTCTTGCAATCGCATGGTATCCGCTCTTTCTTGCGCCACTTGCCTACCTACAACTACCCATTGTTTTATTATGGTTTAGTTGCATAACTTCAAGTATATATACAACATACAAATCGCCATTACTGAAATATAAAATTATATTAGTACTGTTAGGCGCACCTTGGCTTGCAATGGCATGGCTTACTCCCCACAATAATCCTCCTGCGTGGCTGGCGCGCGTAGGGCATTTACCTCTTAGTTTGCCGAGTACGATTTCTGACGCTTCTGGGCAAACTATTATTCGCCGTGAGCTAAATCAATTACACAAAAAACATCCCTCGATTACAGTTATTGTTATGCCCGAATCTGCATGGAATAATGCCAATTTAACTCAAAAATTAAAACTTGATTGGTGTGTTGATCACCCCATCGACAATCTTATTATTGGCAGTTTTGCTCACGAAAAGGAAAACTATTTTAATAGCCTCTATTGGTTTTCAAACGGTAGGCAAATGCAACGATTCGATAAACGACAAGCAGTCCCTCTTGCAGAACGAATAACTCTCAATGCAGCCTGTTTCTGCTCAAACCTCTACTTTCAAACTACTCCGCCTGTTTGCCCCTCTAAAAAAATACGAACTCCTTTTTTCGTTCCTGATATTGCATCATTCATGCCTTATATTTGCTCTGAAATATACTGCAACGCTCATCCGGATGACCATACAAACGACACCTTTCTGGTGACCTCTAATGATTCTTGGTTCATGCCCCATTTTCAAAAATTAATGGCACTCGCTGCTCGCTTTCGCGCTATCCAATGGAGGCGCCCAATCTTATATGTTGGATTTCACTACGCGCAATATTTCGATCAATCTGGAATGGGACACCGCATTGCAACCTCCCCACCTAGTCGCATAATCGAATAAAAAAAGAAAATGGTCCGAAAATCCAGCCTTTTTTTTGACAAAGCTAAAAATGTAGGTAACCTTTGACTATAGACATATAGAAATTACGGCGCGGGGTAGAGCAGTCTGGTAGCTCGTTGGGCTCATAACCCAAAGGTCGTTGGTTCAAATCCAACCCCCGCAACCAAATTCTAAACCGGCTGTTAAAAGCCGGTTTTTTGTGGCCAAATAAACGTCTACACTGCTAGGACTCTATATGAAGCACGCACCTCTCATCCAAATGCTACAAGACTATCTCCCTCTCGATCCAGAGGAGGTAAAGTTTAAAAAAAGCATGATTACTTTTATAGAAAAGAACCCAGACTGCTTTGAGCGAACACTACAACATGGCCATATCACAGCGTCATCGTGGCTACTCAATAAAGATCACTCGAAAGCTCTTCTGTTGCACCATTCCAAATTAAACCTATGGCTTCAACTTGGAGGGCATTGCGATGGCGATTCGAATGTTTTAGCCGTTGCAATAAAAGAAGCCCAAGAAGAATCCGGCATTTCCAATATAACACCCGTCAAAACTACTATTTTTGATATCGATATCCATCGTATTCCTGCAAATAAAAAAGAAAAAGAACATTTCCACTATGACGTTAGATTTTTACTACAAGTGACAAGTGATGAAGCCGTTGTACAAAACAACGAATCAAAAGAATTGCGATGGATAGGAAAAGATGTCAACGCATTACCAACGCAAAGCCCATCGGTTACACGTATGTTTGAAAAGTGGCTCACTATCTAAAAGGCTATTTTTCTCTTACTCTCAAAAAAGCATTTGCTTGCTCAAGCACCTTCTGAGCGCTATCGAAGGTCAATCGCTCAATCGCCTGATCATAAGGTAGCCATTCAAATCCTATATGTTCATGAGAGAGCGTTATCCCATCACTCGAAGCCACTCCTACAAAAAAACAAACCGTCTTTTTTATTAGACTTCCATCTTGCTTAAAAAAATACTCTAAACACTCTTCAAACCCGTCAATGAGCTGCGCTGAAAGCCCCGTCTCTTCTTTGAGTTCACGAAGCGCTGCATCTTTTTTGGTTTCACCTTTTTCAATCTTTCCCTTTGGCAGATCCCAATGCCCGTGAGGATAGTGAAGTAATAAAAAATGAAGAACGTTATTTTTTATGTAAAACGTAATAATACCCGCAGATTCGATCGTTTTCATACTAATCTTCCTCCAAAAATAAAATGCGCACCCCAAACCATGAGCGTGTCTGATATAAAGTGAACATAAAAAGAATACAAAGCGGGCCAACCCAAAACCAAAAACCTAGTGAATATAAAAAAAATGGCATCGAACTATATTCCAAAGCTGCTACAATCGCCCAATAGACCCCAATAAATCCGATCCCTATACATACCATTTGCGCCGCATATCTTAAAAAAAACACTAATATATGCGATAGATACAAGCGTAACTGCACATAATATTGAAGCGCTCCGTATAAAAAAAGCGTTTGCAGCAATGCTGCAACTGTAGTCGCCAAAGCAAGACCAATGGCTTGTAATTGATCAAGAAATAAATAATTCAACACCGTATTAACACATACAGAGCCAACCGCAATAATTGCTGGCACAACAGTGTGATGCAAAGAGTAATACACATTCAGCAAAATCTTATTAATTGCGAAGAAAAAAAGGCCGCAAAGCACAACAGAAAGAATACTCCCCGCTTCCTGCGCCTGCGCAAGTGAAAACTTGTCCGACAAAAACAACGTAATAAATATTTTGTGCGAAAGAAGCATCATGGTTATGGCGATAGGAATGGTAACCCATCCAACCAGCTTAGTTGCTTCCATTAAATAAAATCCCAATCGACGAGGGGCATAGCTACTTACTCGAGAAAAGTGAGGAAATAAAATAGTTGAAAGCGCAACTCCAAATACTCCAAGCGGAATACCCATAAATCTATTTGCGTAGCTCAAAAGTGAAACAGATCCCTTTGCAAGCACAGAAGCAAAGCTCGTATCAATAAAAATACCAATCTCCAAAACCGCCATGCTTAAAAAACAAGGAATAAAACGAAGCAGTACGTAACCAAATTTTTTAAGGTCATCTTTCGTGCATATGCCAAATCCGATATTGAGGCGCAGATACGCAATAAAATGAACAAGCAATTGCGCCATCCCACCAAGCATGATAAACCAACACAAAGCGGTAATTGGCAACTGATACACCATACAGATAACAAGTCCCGCAATGTAGCAGATATTTAAAAAAATAGGACCAGCAGCAGGAGCAAAAAATCGACCAACCGCCTGCAAAGGACCTGCCAATAATGCGCTTGTTGAAATTAAAAATATAAACGGCATCAAAATCCGTAAGAATTGCCCTCCTGCAACAATTTGATCATGCGAAAAACCAGGCGCAACAAGAGCAATAATCTGCTGCGCAAAAAACATTCCAATGCCACACAAAAAAAGGACGCCCCCCTCAAATACTAAAAATCCCAAACTCATGAGGCCTTTTATTTCATTTTTCCCTTTTGTACGAACTGTTTGAACAATTGCCGGTACAAATGCCGCGGAAAGAGCTCCCTCTGCAAAAATTTTGCGTAACGTGTTAGGAATTTTCCATGCCGTAAAAAAGGCATCTGAAAGCGCACTCGCTCCGATATATCGTACGGTAAGAATTTCGCGAACGATTCCCAAACAGCGACTAATCAGCGTCCATCCACCTACTTGTATGGTCTTTTGAATAATTGATTTACGCGTGAACACTAATCCCTCGGTTCAATGAATCCATCATGCAATCGATAGCGTATTTCCATTGCCTCGGCAACATAGCTATCGTGCGTACTGATGATGAGGCCCATGCCCCACTCTTTTTGAAGCGAAAGCAAAATAGAAATGATTTCTTTTCCGGTTTGTTCATCTAAATTCCCGGTTGGCTCGTCTGCAAGTAAAAACGCTGGCCGGTTGGCGAGCGCTCTCGCTAATGCGACGCGGGCTTGCTGCCCCCCTGATAACGATGCGGGACACGCATCTATTTTGTCTGATAGGCCTACTTGATCAAGTAATGTAAGCGCAGTATCACGCGCTTCTTGCTCAGATGCACCGGCAATGATCGCTGGCAACATACTATTTTCGAGAACCGATAATTCTTTAATAAGATATGGCAATTGAAAAATCAGCCCCACATTTTTTTGCAAAAAACGCTCATGCTCTTGGGGTGTCATTTTATTAAGAAGCTGATCATTAAATGAAACAGTCCCTGAGGTTGGCGCATCAAGGCCAGCGAGCAATTGAATAAATGTTGATTTTCCCGTTCCCGAGACCCCCGTTATGCCGTAGGTCTTCTCTTGCGAAAAAGAAACGGAAATATCGCGAAGCACAAAGGTCTCCTTATTTCCTTCAAGAAAAGACTTTTCAAGCCCTTCAGCCTTCAATAATGACGTCTGCATGCGAGATCCCACAAAATAATCAATGAATATTACTTCTGAATCAACCTTTTGATAAAACTGAATCAATCACCTATAAGAGTAGCAGGATATGCCTATTTAAAAAAGATAATTACGACATTTTTCAATGTTATTATTGTCAGCGATTTAGCCTATCCCCTACACTGGTGAATGTAAACTTTGAAAAACTCAGCTTCTCAATTAAGGGGGAGAGCTATGAACAACACACTCGTAAATCCACAAAATAAAGAAACAGTCCCAGAAATATTACCAATTATTCCAACCATGGACGTTGTAGTATTTCCAAACATGATTGTACCACTCCTGGTGCTCGATGAAAAAATCATAACTGGGGTTAATCATGCGCTGCAAGAATCCAAGCTTATTTTTCTTCTTGCTGCAAAAGATTCACATAACTCTGCCGAAGGATCTATCGGCACTAATGATCTGTATCAAGTTGGAACTATTGCAACTATCATGCGGCTGATTAAAATTCCAGAAGGCGGTATTAAAATTTTAGTACAAGGGGTTGGCAAAGGCCGAGCGCGCGATATCGTTACGCAAGACAATATGCTTCGCGCTCACATAGATCCCCTCGAAGTTGAAATGAATGATATCGATACATTGCTGCCGCACATTCGCAGCATCAAAGCGGTCGCAGAAAAAATGGCTACATCAGGCCATTCTTTTAGCCCTGACTTTCATATTATTCTGTCCAAAATGCAGGATCCTGAAAAAATTGCTGATTTTGTCCTTTCGCATTTGAGTCTTACTGTCGAACAAGGGCAGCAGCTGCTTGAAGTGCAAAGCCAAGAAGAATTACTTGAAACGATCTACCACTATCTCCATCAGGAAATAGAAGTGGCTGAAATTCAAGAAAAAATTAGAAGCAACGCGCGAGAGGCAATGAATCGCGCACAAAAAGAGTATTATTTGAGAGAGCAATTGAAAGCAATCAAGCAAGAGCTGGGCGAAGACGACCTTGAAGAAATAGAACAAATGATTGAAAAGCTTGAAGCTCTTCCGCTGGATCAAGACACAAAAGAAGAAGTCATGCGACAAATCAACCGGTTAGAGCGAACCGCTCCCGATTCTCTGGAGGCAACGGTCACGCGAAACTATCTTGAATGGATTTTTGCATTACCATGGGGAAAAGAAACTGAAGACAATCTTGATATCACTCATGCAAAACAAATTCTTGACGAAGAGCATCATGGCTTAAAAGACATAAAAGAACGAATTTTAGATTTCATATCTGTCCGAAATCTCAAAAAAGATGGATATGCTCCCATTTTATGTTTTGTGGGGCCGCCAGGAACCGGTAAAACATCTTTGGGGCAATCAATCGCAAAAAGTTTAGGCCGTACCTACTCACGTATTTCACTTGGTGGCGTAAAAGATGAAGCCGAAATTCGCGGCCACCGCCGCACGTATGTCGGAGCAATGCCAGGACGATTTGTTCAAGCGCTCCGTAAAGCTGAGTCTTCAAATCCTCTTATCGTAATAGATGAGCTTGATAAAATTGGATCAGACTTTAGAGGAGATCCTTCTGCGGCAATGCTTGAAGTATTGGATCCACAACAAAACAATGCTTTTTATGATAATTATCTTGGTGTCCCATTCGACCTTTCAAAAATACTCTTTATTGCGACAGCCAACAATTTGGATACTATTCCGGGCCCATTGCGAGATCGGCTTGAAGTGATAGAACTTTCTGGCTACACAGTGGCAGAAAAAGCGCACATTGCAAAAAAACACCTTACAAACAAAGCGATCACTGACACCGGCTTAGATCCTGAATCAGTTTCAATTGATGATGAAGTAGTTACAGATATCATCGAAAACTTCACCCGCGAATCGGGAGTAAGGCAGCTCGAGCGATTAATTCGAAAATTATGTTCAAAAGCAGCTCGCTTGTTCGTTGAGACAAAAAATAAAATAACCTTCACCAAGGATAACATTGAAGAGTATCTAGGGGCACGGCCATTCGTTGATGATGAGATAAACCTTAAAGATCAAGTTGGTATTTCAAACGGGCTTGCATGGACGTCGTATGGCGGCGATATGCTGCAAATCGAAGCCGTTTTAATGCCCGGAAATGGTAAACTCATGCTTACTGGGCAACTCGGCGACGTTATGAAAGAATCAGCACATGCTGCTGTGACGTATGCCCGATGCCATGCCAAAGAATTTGCCATCGACCCAGAACTTTTCAAGAAAAATGATTTGCACATCCACGTACCTGCCGGCGCAATACCAAAAGACGGCCCGTCTGCTGGTATCACAATGCTTACAGCTATTTTATCTACCCTCACTCAACGACCAATCAATTCTACCTATGCAATGACCGGAGAATTGAATTTACGTGGAGACGTGATGCGCATTGGAGGGCTCAAAGAAAAAATTCTTGCGGCCAAACGAAACAACCTCTCTCATGTAATCGCACCGATCAAAAACAAACCGGATCTGAGAGATATGGATGATGTCGTACAAGGAATTAATATCATTTGGGTAGAACACGCTGATGAGGTACTTCAGCGAGTACTTGAACCGCTAAAACAAAAGAAAAGCAAGTTGGCATGAAAAAAATCATAACAATCGGATCAGCCGTTCATGATCTCTTTATAGAATATGAACGGCCACAACTTATGGCCTTTGAAATAGACGGCCAAGAAGTTATGTACGTTATGCTCGAAGAAGGACGTAAAACTGAAATTACTGAACTTCACACTGCTATCGGAGGAGGCGCACTTAATAGCGCTTCCTCTTTTAAACGATTAGGATTTTCTGCCACACCGTGCTCTAAAATTGGCACTGATTCTCAAGGAGCATTTATACTTGAGCAACTCAAAAAGAAAAAAATCGACCACTCATACATCAAAGAAAGCACCAAAAATCCAACCGGAACATCATACATTTTGATCACGCCTACAGGAAATAATGGATTACTGGTTAATCGAGGAGCAAACCTCACGCTGAATCGAAAAGATGTTCCACTGAAGGAATTTATTGATTGTGATCAACTCTATATAACTTCTTTGAGCAAAAATAGCTCAGAACTCTTGCCCTACATAACAAGTCATGCAAAAAAATTGAACATCCCTGTAGCAGCTAACCCAGGCACCAGCCAACTGACGGCAAATGTGAGTACCTTGATTGAATCACTTGGGCACATCGATATCCTGATCATGAACACATTGGAAGCTACGCTCCTTGCTGAGAAAATAATAACATCGAAGAAAAAACCTTCCACCAAAGACAATGATTATGGATTACCAGAACTATTAGCAACACCTATAATGCGCGAGTCAGTCTTATTTACACTCAAAGATTATTTTAAAGCAGTACATGCCCTTGGTCCTAAAATTGTTGCTGTAACTAACGGGGAAGACGGGGTATATATTTCTGATGGATCACAAATTTTTTATCATCCAAGCCTTCCTATTGAAGTAGAAAGCACTGTAGGAGCTGGAGATGCATTTGGATCAACATTCGTTGCCCAACTCTTAAAAGGCAAATCTCTAGAAGAGGCAATTCGTGCTGGCGTTATCAATAGCGCCGCTGCTCTTGAGCACTTTGATGCAACTACCGGACTTTTAGATCAAAAAGAACTCGATGAATTGGTCGCAGAAATTGATCAAAACGGTATTAAAAAATTCGATCTCACATAATTCATACCAATCTCATCCATGATCATTGATTTCACGTCGCTGTTTGACAGCATGAATTCCGGTATATTTCAAGGCATTGAACCTTTACAAACACACCCCCTTGGATTAGCTTAGTATCTGAAAGGGTTTTTATGGCAAAAGAGACACAAAACAAGACTACTAATGCTCGTGGGCATATTATTCGAATCAGTGGAACTATTGTAGACGTACAGTTCCCTCGCGAAGCTACTCCTCATATTTTGAATGAGCTTGAAGTTGAATTTACTTCTACAAGTGCTCCTAAAAATAAAACTGTGAGTCTCGAAGTTGCGCAGCAGCTGGGAGACGGCGCTGTTCGATGCATTGTTATGGAAACCGCTTTTGGCATCAGGCGTGGCTTACAAGTCGTAGATACTGGGCACCCTATTAAAGTACCCGTTGGCCCAGAAGTGCTTGGCCGAATCTTTAATGTGCTCGGTGACACGATTGATAATCAGCCCGCGCTTAAAGGTGAAGAAAAATGGTCTATCTTTCGTGAAGCCCCTCCTTTCATAGAACAAAAATTAGAAGACGAGGTCCAAGAGACCGGTATTAAAGTTATCGATATTATGTGCCCGTATATTAAAGGATCAAAAATTGGTCTTTTTGGCGGCGCTGGAGTGGGTAAAACCATTATCGTACAAGAACTCATACGCAATATCGCAACAGAGCATGGCGGCGTTTCTGTATTCACTGGAATCGGAGAACGTACTCGTGAAGGAAATGAGCTCTGGCTAGAAATGAAAAAAACCGGTGTTCTTGATAAAACAGCACTCGTATTTGGGCAAATGGGCGAAATGCCCGGAGCTCGTTTGCGCGTTGGGCTCACTGGCCTGACAATGGCTGAATATTTTAGAGATAAAGAAAAAAAAGATGTGCTTTTATTTGTTGATAATATTTTTCGATTCGTTCAAGCGGGTTCGGAAGTATCTGCATTGCTTGGCAGAATGCCATCAGCTGTAGGATATCAGCCAACCTTAGCAACTGAAATGGGTGCTTTTCAAGAGCGTATTACCAATACTATCAATGGCTCGATTACTTCTGTACAAGCAGTGTATGTGCCAGCTGATGATATTACTGATCCTGCTCCCGCAACCACCTTCATGCACTTAGATGCGAGCACTGTGCTTTCTCGAAAACTCGTTGAGCTCGGACTTTATCCTGCAATTGATCCTCTCCAATCCACTTCAAAAGGATTAGAGCCTGAAATCGTTGGCGAAAAACACTACAAAGTCTCTCAATCTATTCAAAAAATCTTGCAGCGCTACAAAGAACTCCAAGACGTAATCGCTATCCTGGGAATGGAAGAACTTTCCGAAGAAGATAACACGACCGAAAAGCGAGCGAAAAAAATACAAAAGTATTTAACCCAACCACTCTTCACTGCAGAATTTGCAACCGGTATCCCCGGACGATATGTGCCAATGGAGCAAGCAGTGGATGACTTTAGCCGTATCATTGCGGGTGAATTTGATGCACTCCCAGAAGATGCATTTTATATGGTTGGCTCGCTTAAAGAAGCTCTTGAAAAAGCGAAAACTTTATAGGCTCTCTCATGGAACTAACGATTAGCACACCATTTTATCAATCAGAATATTCCGTTGTTTGGCTTGAAGTAAATACGCCCACTGGTAATTACGTAATTCAAAAAGGCCATGCGCCGACTATTTTAATACTGTCCCCTTTAAAGCCACTCACGTTTCGATTGAAAACAGGTAAAAATGAAACGCTAACGGTAAGACATGGGGTAGTCAAAGTGGATCGTGTATCTGCAATGGTAGTGATAACGGTGGCCGAAGAATAATCCCCCGCTACCGACTGATTTTTTTATTCAAAACCACCATATGATTCTAGGTATTTCTCACCAACAACTTCTTCTACTTCACCCGGCTGTGTGATAACTGGAGCAAGTTTCTTTTGCCGAGCTCTATAATCAGCTGCTTTTTGAGTTACATATTTATATCCGCGCTGAATAGCGCTTCCAGCACCTTTACCAAAGCGCTTTGCATAATCCCAAGTTCCCCATAAAACTGTTTCAAATCCACTTTCTCGAGGAGCGTCTTTCGGATTAAGTAAGCGTTCCATTTTTGCTACTGTTTCAGGTGTAGGAATGGTACCAAAATAAAGATGCGTCAAATAATTCATAAGCTTTTTGTCTTTTTTAATTTTGTTAAAACCGCCTGCTATATTATTTGGTAGCGCCTTTAGCTGGCGATCCATCCAATTCGTTTCACGGTACCCATCAAGAAGTAATTTTAAAACGTGCATACCAATAGCTGCATACTCATCTTTTGATACATCATACTCGTCACGCAACACACGTTCAGTTTCTCTGATACGATCTTGTTTCATCTCATTTGATACATGCGCACTAATTGGCTCTGTAACAAGAAACGCATCCATTAAAATAAGCGCATCTCTGTGGGCTGTTGAACAATCTTTTCCAAAAATTAAACAATTAAGATTGTCTGGCTTCAGCAAAAACTCATGCGTTCTGAGCACCACGTCGCTCACTTCAGGCGTCGCATACAATTGCCTCTTTAATTTTTTTACGGGAGCAGTGTAAAGCTTGCGCGTCATCTGCTTAATTCTTTCCGATCGAGCTTCTTGTGCGTAAGACCCATTGAACATCATCCCTGCCACCAATGCGACAAGCATCATTTTGAATACTTTCATCATACTCTCCTTAGATACTGGCTATATACCTGCTTCTTTTCACTTTCAAAATAGCAAAATTGCAGCTCGAAAAGCAATGGTTTTGCCCTGCTTTTTCCTTTTCAAAAGGCACTAATGCGGGTATGCTGAGTAGCATTCAAAGGATATATTCATGAAAAAAGCGATAGGCACGATCATTTCAGGGTCTCTGACTAATGGGCTAACCATGCGCCTTGCGCCCAGAACGGACCTAGAAACGATAAAAACGGGCAAATTTATCTGCATTTCTGGCACACATCATCGCTTTTTCAGCCTTATTACTGATCTTGCGCTTGAAGTGACTAACCCCGATATTCTACTTTTCCCTCCATCTGAGCAGGAATCTCTCCTCACTGAAATGCTGCAAGAAAAAGATATCTATGCTACCGCCGTTCTAAAACCTATGCTCATGCTAGGCAAAGATTTGCAGCCAGTGCCAGTAAAGACTATCCCTCCCCATTTTTCTCACGTATATGAAGCGGACCAAAAAGATGTTGCACTTATTTTTGGCGATGAAGCTGACGATTCAAAAAAATTTTTTAATATCGGCACTCCTTTGGATATGACAACCCCTGTTTGTTTAAACCTTGATCGCCTTACTGAGCGATCAAATGGAATTTTTGGAAAAACAGGAACGGGGAAAACATTTTTAACGCGGCTCGTTTTGGCAGGACTCATTAAAAATGAAAAAGCAGTAAATCTTATTTTTGATATGCATAGTGAGTATGGACTGCAAGCACGCAAAGAAGGCAAAGAGCAATCCTTTGTCAAAGGGCTTAAAACATTATTCCCGGACAAAGTTGCTATCTTTTCTCTCGATCCTGATTCTACCCGTCGCCGTGGCGGCAATCCGGATGTCGCCATTACTATTCCATATCAATCTGTACAAGTGGAAGACATTCTCTCTTTGGGATCCGAACTCAATTTACACTCAACTGCACTTGAAGCCGCGCATTTAATTGCTGCAAAATATAAGCACGAGTGGCTTAACGCGCTGCTTTCCAGTGGCGAAAACTTAAAAGAATTTGCTGAAGGCATCGGCGCGCATACTGAATCGATTGCAGCTCTCTATCGAAAATTAAAACGCATCGAGCGATTACCTTTCTTTATTAACGCATCCGGATCTGCCATGCGAGATCAAAACGTAATTGATCAAATGCTCGAATACATCGATAAAGGAGTTAATGTCATTGTAGAGTTCGGCAACTATACGCAAACTTTTGTATATCTTTTGATTGCCAATATTATTACGCGCCGTATCCACAGAAAGTACATTGAAAAAACAGAACAGTTTTTAGGATCGCAAAAAAGTGAAGACGAGCCAAAAAAATTAATGATCACCATCGAAGAAGCACACAAGTTTCTCAATCCGCAAGCCGCGCGCCAAACTATCTTTGGCATAATCGCACGCGAAATGAGAAAATATTACGTCTCGCTTTTAGTTGTAGATCAGCGCCCCTCGGGTATCGATGAAGAAATTTTATCTCAGATTGGTACTAAAGTAGTCGCGCAATTGAATGACGAAAAAGATATTCAAGGCGTGCTCAATGGCGTATCGGGCGCAAATAATTTGCGATCGATTCTCGCTTCACTTGATAGTAAAAAGCAAGCTCTTCTTTTGGGGCATGCGGTTACGATGCCTGTTGTAGTGCAAACGCGCGAATACGATGAAACCTTTTATCGCGCTATGGCTGACGGCGTAAGCAAAAAAAACATCGATGAATTAGTGCAGGAATTATTTTAAAACTTCTACTCATACCACGGCAATCGATCGATTGGTATCCCTGCCTTTTCAGCAATCACCGCATCGAATCCATCAATATCAATGGCATTAACCAATTGCGCATGAGATCTGGTTGCTTCAGGTTGATAATCTGCAGCTAATAAAAATAATTGCTCAAAAATAGGTCCTAACCTTCCTGATTGCGCGTGCGTGAGCCATATATAAAGAGCCTGCTTTGAGTCATCATCAAGTTGCATGTAATCAATGCCATGCTTAGAGAGAAGAGCACGATTCTTTTTTAAATAACCGTTTACAATTTTGAAATCAGATACTTCATCTTTTTTGATAAAACCGAGTCGAGCAGCTGCAGCTCGCAAAGAACTCACTGCTTTTTTCTTTGTGGCAATAGCTACATTACCGCGCAAAACGCATATGGACGCAAAAAGGCCGACAATAATTAACCATCGCTTCTTCATATTCCCCCCTAGCAGGACATATCAGACATGCAACACTATATTTTCCGTTCACCTTTAGTTTAGCCGCTTTAACCGCGGAAATGCAATAGTTTCCAGGCAATTCTGCCCTATATAAAAATTGGCCTTTCTTTTACTGACAGCTCGAAAAAATGGTGATAGAATAAAATAGTTTCCAAACAAATAGCATTTAGTATAAGGCGAAAACGATGATCGGTCGCACCATTTCAATTCTCTCTCTTCTAGCCCTCGTCACCTTTGGGGGTATTTGGTTTTTTTCTCGTAGACCTGTTGCGCGAACTGCCGAACCAGTCGTTGAAACACTCGCTATTGGAACAAATGCAGAATATCCTCCTTTTAGTTTCATGGAAAATGATGAAATCGTTGGCTTTGATATAGATGTTGCAACTGAAATAGCAAAACGAATCCAAAAGCCATTCTCATTGCGCAATATGTCTTTCGAAGCGCTCATCCCTGAACTGCAAACAGGCAGCATTCATCTTATTGCTGCCGGCATGACGCCCACTCCTGAGCGCGCGAAGCGAGCATTATTTACAACTGCTCATCTGGAGGGTGACCCTCTCATGGCAGTACAAAAAGCTGGCGCTGATCCCATTCGAAACAAAGAACAACTTAACAAAAAGACAGTTGTCGTGAATCAAGGATATAGCTCTGACCATTATGTAAGTGATCTTGATGAAGATGTTGAAATTGTCCGTGTTTCATCACCGCTGATCAGCACAGGCCTCCTTACGCTTGACGGCGGCCAAGCTGATGTATATGTCGCTGCAAAAAGTTCCTTACAGCCCTTTCTTGAAAAGAAAAGCGATAATTATATCGTAACGCGCATCGATGGCACTGGAGAGTCTTCCGCTTTAGCTATTTCAAAAAAATACCCGCAGCTCTATTCTTCTTTGCAATCCGCGATGAGCGAAATGATAAAAGATGGCACTCTTGCCACATTAAAAGAGAAGTGGAAATTGAATGATTGATTTACAATTATTGCAAGAATCAATTCCTGCGTTACTACGCGGTGCACTTGTCACACTACAAATTGCCTCTATTTCATGCACCATGGGAATTGTATTTGGAACGCTCTGCGGCCTTGGGCTCACGAGCAAAAATTATATCATTCGCTTCTTGCTTGGTATCTATACTACTCTGTTTCGCGGTACGCCGATGCTTATTCAAATCGTGTTTGCTACATTAGTTTTACCAACTACCCTTGGAATTAAAGTTTCACTCTTTTGGGGAGTTGTCTGGGCAATTGCTTTAAACAGCGGCGCCTATATTGCTCAAATTATTAAATCAGGAATCAACTCCGTATCGCAAGGCCAACGCGAAGCGGGAAAAACATTAGGCCTCAGCAATATGCAAATTGTTTGGTATATTGTGCTGCCGCAAGCAATTCGAGTAGTTTTACCTGCGCTGGGCAATGAATTTATCACATTAGTAAAAGATTCCAGTTTAGCATCTATTGTTGGCGTGCAAGAACTTACTAAAGAAGGTGAAATCATTTCCAGTCGCACACTTGATGCACTTACTACGTATGCTGGAGTTGCTATCATTTATTTGATTATCACCACGGCACTTTCACTTGCACTTTCTTATTTTGAGCGAAGGATGAATCATCATGCTCAGCATTAAAAATCTTTCCAAGCAATTTGGATCAAAAAAAGTTATTGATGATGTTTCTTTCGATGTGCCTCAAGGAGGAATCGCAGTTCTTCTTGGCCCATCTGGCGTTGGAAAATCAACCTTATTGCGCGTGCTCAACAACTTAGAAACGATCGATAAAGGAACTATTGCCCTCGAAGGCAAACCACTCGATTTAAGTGAAGTAACAAAAGAGCACACCTGCGGAATGGTCTTTCAACAATTCAATTTGTTTGATCATATGACCGTACTTGAAAACATTACTTTGGCACTTGAAAAAGTAATGGGCCAATCAAAGCAATCTGCTCAAAAAATCGCGATTGAGCTATTAAAGCGTTACGACCTTGCTGAAAAAAAAGATGCGTACCCTTCGCAACTTTCTGGTGGCCAAAAGCAACGCCTCGCGCTTGCGAGAACCATTGCTCTCAAGCCAAAAATAATTTGCTTTGACGAGCCAACTTCTGCACTTGATCCCCTCCTTACCACGCATGTGGCCAATACTATTCAGCAGCTTGCAAGCGATGGATACATTGTCTTAATCGCAACGCATGACACCGCACTACTTGATAAATTAGATTGCTCAATTTATCTCATGGATAATGGAAAAATAATTGAAACCGCTCAATCAGATGCGTTTTCAAAAAATGCTGATCAATTTCCTCGTATTCAACGCTTCGTACAAGGCGCCATTGAGTAACCTTCCAACTTGACGATAGATTAATTCTCCGTATCCTTGTCTTTCGTCAAACACTATTCATTTTACGAAAGGGAGTCTTCTATGAATAAATACACCATGGGTATTCTATTGCTCATTTGCAGTTCTCTCTGCGCCAACGTGCCACACCATCAAGAAATGATCGCACAAAATGAGATATCGTTCATCAATTATCTTTTTACTGATCTTAACGGATGCCCTAAAGAAGTAATGTATCCTGCATTTGTAGTTGATGATCTTGAAGAAAATGGATTCAATTTTGATGGATCATCAGTTCCGGGTATGACGCGTATCACTGAAAGCGATATGCTCGCTATGCCAGATATGAGCACATTGTCAGTCGTGCCATGGTCTCACGAGCATAACCCAACGGCACGAGTTATTTGCGACATATATCAAGACGAACATACCCCTTATGCCGGGGATCCACGCTATATTTTAAAGCAAGCAATCGAGCAAGCAAGCGAAATGGGGTTTGATTTTTTTGTTGGGCCCGAACTTGAATTTTACATCTGCAAAAATGATGAATTTAAAGACGCCAATATCGAGCCCTGTGACACGCAGGCATATTTTGATGATGCAAAAAACAAATCGATGGTTTCTTTTAAAACAAAACTATTTGCTGCCTTGCACGCGCAAAACGTAATGATTGAAAAAATTCACCATGAAGTGGGACCCGGGCAATACGAAATGAGCTTTAAGTATAATAATGCACTGAAAATCGCAGATCAGTTGATTATTGCCAAGCAAACTATTCGCGCTCTCTGCCAGCAATGCAACTTGAAAGCTACCTTTATGCCAAAACCATTCTTTGGGCAAAATGGCAGCGGTATGCATATTCACTTTAGTTTGTGGAATCGCAATAAAAACTGCAACGCATTCTATGATGAAGAAGATAGCGCAAAACTATCCCCTACCGCCAAACAGTTTATTGCTGGTGTTCTTGCTCATATTACAGATCTCAATGCACTATTTAATCCAACCGTTAACTCATATAAGCGACTAGTACCAGGATTTGAAGCTCCTATAAATATTTGCTGGGGTACTAAAAACAGAAGTGCGCTTGTTCGTATTCCCCGTGTAAATGATGATCAACCAAATGCAGTACGCGCAGAACTTCGCTCTGGTGATCCAATGGCCAACCCATATCTCGCATTCGCTGCGTTACTTCATGCCGGACTAGATGGCATTAAAAATCAATTATCATTGGCTGCTCCGATTGAAGACAATTTATATCATTTGACTCATGAAGAGCGCCGCGCGCGCGAAATACGCTCTGTTCCTTCTAGCCTTGAAAACGCACTCATACTTTTACAACAATCTTCATTTGCTAAAAATGTTTTAGGTGACTGCTTGCTCGCAGAATTTGTAAAAAATAAACAAGAAGAAATCGCTCAGTACAACACGTTTATCACCGATTGGGAGATTCAGACCTACTTCCATGGTTGACAAACTCAGGACCAGATGCTAGGTTGTTACGCATCTATTGAACAGTGCTCGTAGATATTAAGTTGGTCCCTAAATGAACAATGCGTTAGCGTATTGTTCACCCCCCTAACCCTTCAGCTTGTTCCAAGTTGAAGGGTTTAAAATTTA
>JAJCZB010000012.1 GCA_029262595.1 Candidatus Babelota bacterium
ACGGCAGGCGCGCACGCGTCAAGACCATCTGTACGATGCTCAATCAATGGACCCACACCGGCCTTAACACGGCCAAGAAGTTCCAATCGGTGACATTCAACTCGGTGGAGTGCTCGCAGGACTGGTCACTCCGCGCCAACCCGGTCTCCTGCCCGGTGGCCAAGGCACTCCTTGCCTCGTACACGGCTCCTCTGCCGAGCGGAGAGCATGCGTACGTGTTCCGCGTGAGCAACGACCCCGACGGGATCGGTATGATGCCCGACACCGTGTTCGCCATCGTCGTCGGGGACTCGGCGCTGGTCCTGCCGGCATCTCTGCCGTACGGGGGGGTCGGCGAGGTCACCATGGTCAGCGCCAACCCGCCGGCCGTAGGCGTGCAGCCTGTGCGTATCCTCTTTGCGAGCGGGGCGGAGGATGTGGACTGGGTGGTGGGACCGGCACCCGCCATGGTGGACGTGACGTTTTCCGAGACGGGCCCGATGATGTCCCCCCTCAACGATCCTGTCCTGGGTGGCGTGTTCGGCGTGGGGCTGGACGAGGCTCCGCCCCTCGCATGGACGCAGCTCTACATCTCGCCGGACCTGGCACAGGCTCCGTTGCTGCTTCCTGAGAGCAACGACCTCTTCCTGCCGCTTCCCCCGATCTCCATCCCGCTTCCGGGCGTGTTTTCGGATCTCGCCGGCCACGCCGAGCTGATGATCCCGATCCCGAACGACCCGATACTGATCGGAGGGCACGTCAACGCTCAGTGGGTCGTGTTCGCGGGGCCAGGTGTCGTGCTCAGCCAGCCGGTCACCATCTCCCTCGGCAACGCCCCCTCGGCCCCAAGTCTCCCACTGGGCGAGAGCTTCGAGACCGCGATCGTCGGCAGTCCAGGAGCACTCCCTGCAGGGTGGGTCGGGACTGGTGGGGCGTTCGCCTGGCAAGTTCATTCTGGAGCGACGTCTTCTCCCGGAACCGGGCCCGCGGGAGACCACAGCCTGGGGACCGGCAAGTACGTCTACTGTGAGACGAGCGTAAGCGTTCGGCCGTCCACGTCTCCCTACCGACGTGCGTTGGGATCGAGGCTTGCTGAAGGCGTGTCGGTCGTCGGGCGACGGCGGATGGGCCTGATCCCAGCGTAAGCGCTGGACCGCGCCCGGATCCAGAAGCGCAGAGTCGGGAACGCGCGTTGCGCGCGGGTACGCCGGCGCGGGCAGGAGCCCGCCGATGCTCAGCTCGAGGCGGTGGCGGCGATCTCGACCGCGGCGTCGACATCCTCACGCGCGGCCTTCCAACCGCGGGGCGTGAGCTCGTGGATGCGGCTCTGAGGCGTCGTCGAGACCAGGTTCAGGACGTCGCGCAGGTAGGCGAAAGGGTCCACCCCGAGTTCCTTGCAGCTCGTCACCAGAGAGAAGATCGTCGCGGCGCGCTCGCCGCCGGCCTCGCCGGCGAAGAAGAGCCAGTTCCTACGGCCGATCGCCACGGGACGAATCGCCCTCTCAGCCGAATTGTTGTCAATCTCCAGGTGACCGTCGGTGGTGTAGACCTGGAGAGCTGCCCACCGGTTCACGGCATACTTGATCGCCTCGCCGAGCGCGCAGCTCGGCAGGACCTCGCGCTCTTTCGCGAGAAGCCACTCCTCGATCGACTTCAACATCGGGACGGACCGCTCCCGTCTCAGGGCGAGCCGCTCATCCGGCGACAGCCCCTTCTCCCGCGCGAGTTTCTCGATGCGATACAGGACGCGGATCATCCCCACCATCTCGATCGCGAGATCGGGGTCCGTTGCCTCGGCATCGATAAACTTGCGGCGGGCGTGGGCCCAGCAAGCGACCCTCACGACGCGTTTCGATTTGAAGATCACGTCGTAGCCCCCGTATCCGTCCACCTGAAGGTGACCTTCGAATCCTTCCAAGAAGAGCTTCGGTCCATCTCCGGACCGACTCCGCTTGAAGTCGTAAAGCACCAGGCCATCTCCCCATCGGTAGAGCCAAAGCCAGGACTTCGACGATCCGCTCTTCTCGGCGCTCTTCAGGAGGCGCACCGGAGTCTCGTCGGCCTGGACGTACTTCCCGGCGACCAACTCGCGACGCATCTCTTTGACGATCGGCTCGAGGAGCATCGCCGCGGCTGCGATCCAGCCGCACATCGTCGAGCGCGCCACGCTCAGGCCGTGGCGCTCGAGGATGCTCTCGAGTCGGTACAAGGTCGAATGCTCCGCGTACTTCGACGTCAGGACGAAAGCCAGGAGCCCCGGACCGGGAAGACCCCGCTCGATGGGCCGCGGCGGAAGCGGGGCACAGGCCACGCCTTCGTGGCATCCGGGGCACGCGAGCTTCACTCTCTCCTCGCGCAGCACGAGGAGCGAGCCGGGCTGATACTCGAGCCGCTCGCTCACCTCGCGTCCGATCTCCGTCTTCGCGAGGTCGCAGCTGACGCAGTGACACTCTTCGTCCGGGGGCAGGATCTTGGTGGTCCGTCGCGGGAGGTCTTCAGGGAGCTTGCGACGACCGCCGACCTTGCGCTTGTTGCGCGACGGCGGGGGTGGAGTGGGATCGTCCGGCTCTTCGTCCGCGGTGTCCGGCTCTGAAGCCGCGTCCGCGGCGACCTCATCAAAGTCGAAGAGATCGCCGGTGTTCGCGTCGGTGCGCCGCTCGGACTTCTTGCCCATGAGCTGCTTCACGAGCCACGCCACTTGGGCCTCGAGCTTCACTCTGGTCGCGCGCTCGGCCTTGAGCATTCGCAGCGCTTCGTCAAGCTGCTCGCGCATCGCTTCGAGTTCGTGTGCGCCCGCTTCCGACATGTAAATGTGATGACGAATTCTGCGCGCGTTTTCAAGATCCGACAGCGGTCTTCGCGCACGTATCTCGCACGACATCTCTGCGCCACCATCGCCGTCGCGGCAACTGCGCGATGTCGAAGCCGCCGAGAAGTGCGGCGAGTTCTACGTGAGTCATCTCTACCTTCATGCTTCCGTCGCCCTTCGCCGATGGCCAGGCAAACGTACCCTTCTCCAGCCTCTTCGCGAGAAGCCAGAAACCGCTTCGGTCCCACACCAGGATCTTGAGCCTGTTGTGCCGACGGTTGCAGAAGACGAAGAGGTGACCTGAGAGCGGATCCTCCTTGATGACCTCTCGCGCCGCGCGCGCCAGACCGTCGAACTGGCGCCGCATGTCCGTCGCCCCCGCGGCGAGAAAGATCCTGACACTCGGTGGCAGGGTCAGCATGAGGCATTCAGCACTGACACCACCCGCTGCAGCGCTTCGGCGTCGAAACCGGCGGGTACGAACACCTGGTCTCCCGAGCGCAGACGCACCTCGAAGCCGTCCGCTGAAGTGCCGGTCGCCAGCAACGACCCGCGGCCACCGCTGTCTTCCCCCAACACCACGGGAACGAGAGCGGCGGCGGCGCTTCGCCTCTTGGCGGAGCGGCCCAGCCGTCGCCGCCACCACGTGATCGTGCTGAGCGGGATCCCCCGATCTTCGGCGAACGCCCGATGGCTCAGGTCGCTGCGCTCGAGGTCATCCAGGACGCGCTCCATCTCGGCGGCGGAGCGGCGGGTACGTGGTACAGAAAGTGGCTCGGGCATCTCGTCCTCCTTGGGACGACCATGCTCGTCACTTCGCCGGACCGATTCCAGATGGGGTTCGTCGAACGCTTACGGTGCACTCGCGGCGGATGGTGCCGTTCACCCTCTCGCAGTAGGCGTTCTGCATCGGCATCCTCTTGCCCGTGACGAGCTCTTCGATGCCTATCGCTTCGGCCTTGCGATGGAAGGCGTCGCCGTAGATGCCGTCGCGATCGCGGATGAGGAAGCGCGGGGCGGTGTCGCCCGGGAACGCCTCGACGAGCTGTTGGGCGGCCCACTCCGCAGTGGGATGCTCGGTGACGTTGACGTGGACGATTCGTCGCCGATCATGGCTCAGCACGACGAAGCAGTAGAGCTGCTTGAAGGTCAGCGTCGGCACGACGAAGAAGTCGCACGCTGCGGTCACCGACATGTGTCGAGCGATGAACTGTCGCCAGGTGCCGGTCGGACTCTTCGAAGCTCGGACCATGTACTTCGCCACCGTCGTTTCGCTAAGGACGTGGCCGAGCAGTGCCAGCTCTTTCTGGATCCGCGGCGCGCCCCACAATGGGTTGTCGCGAGACATGCGCTTGATCAGGTAGATGAGCTTGCGGCTGATCGGAGGCCGACCGGGCTTCGATCTCGACTTCCAGCGCCAGAAGTACCGGAACCCGTAGCGATGCCAGCGGATCACCGTCTCGGGCTTCACGATGTAGAGCGTGCTCTTCCAGTCCTTGAGCATCCGTTTCATCAAGACCCAGAACGCGCGGTCGCTGTCGTTGATGCGCGCTCGCTTCACCGTGCGCTTGAGGACGATGATCTGCTG
>JAJCZB010000013.1 GCA_029262595.1 Candidatus Babelota bacterium
ATTGCAGCAGTAGCTTCCTTACTCTTACCAAGAGCAATTCCCACTTGACCCTGCTTGTTGCCTGATACTACAAATGCGGCAAACGAAAAACGTTTACCACCCTTGGTTACCTTTGTAACTCGTCGAACACTTACAACGTGATCCACAAAATTTGAATCTTTCTCTGAAACTTCTTTTCTCGCCATTATAAACCCTATAAGTTGGTGCTAAATCGTAACGCCGCCTTCACGCATACCATCAGCAAGCGCTTTTACTCGTCCGTGATATTTATACGAACCACGATCGAACAGCACGCGATCAATACCTTTAGCTTTTGCTTTTTGAGCAAGTTCTTTTCCAACGATGTGTGCGATTGCTTTTTTATCCCCCGAAGGATTCTCTAGTTGAGACGAAGCAAAACTTACTATCGTATGGTGTTTTATGTCATCAATAATTTGACCATGAATCTGCTTGTGGCTTCGAAACACAGACACACGAGGCAAACCACCTTTATTTACTGATGATCTAACGCGTAGAGCTCTACGCTTTGCGCGTTTACGATCTTTTTTATTAATAGCCACAGTTCATCCCCATCAAATATAATTATTTACCCTTAGCAGACTTACGGAAAATGTTATCAGTAGAAAGCTTAACACCAGTCCCCTTGTATGGCTCTGGTGGTCGAAGCGCGCAAATTTGACTGCACACTTGTCCAAGCAATTCACGATCTGATGACGTTGCCACAAGCTTTTGGCCTTTTTTATCTACAGTAATGGTAACGCCCTTAGGTATAGGGAAATCAATATCATGACTATACCCAAGCGTAAATACTACCTTGTTACCAGCAACTACTGCCTTATAACCAAGACCAACTATTTCAACTGTTTTTTCAAACTCTTTTTTTGACCCTGCAATTGCATTTGCAAGAAGAGCTCGATGCATTCCCCATTCACGGTTAATATCTCTTTTTTTGAAAGAGGGAACGTTCTCGCTAGGAGTAAAAGATAATTTATCGTCCTCAACCTTAGCCGACAAAATGTCAGAAAAGACATACACTCCAGCAGCCTTAGGGCCTTTAAAGTGAACTTCTTGACCTTTTAAGTCAACAGTCACGCCGCTAATATCGATCGGTTTTCTTCCTATTTTCGACATCTGTAAATCCTAGCTTACCAAACAGTACAAATAACCTCGCCACCAACACCTATCTTCTTGGCTTCTTTTTGTGTAATTACCCCACGATTAGTCGTCAGGATAGAAATACCCAAACCACCAATAACAGGTGCAATTTCACTCACGCCAGCATACTGTCGGCGACTCAACCTGCTCACACGCTGAAGATCATGAATGGCAGACTCTCCGCCCACATACTTAAGCGCGATCTTTAATACTTTTTTTCCATCTTCGTCAGCTTCTTGCACTGAACGAATAAAACCTTCTTTAAGAAGGATATCTGCAATCGCCTTATTCATTCTAGAATACGGTGCAAGTACAAACGGCTTACTAATTTGTACACCGTTGCGAATAATCGTTAAGAAATTTCCTATTGTATCCATTAATACACCTACCAGCTAGCTTTTTTAACGCCGGGCAAATAACCCTTAAGAGCGTTCTTACGAAAGCAAATACGACACATATTAAACATGCGCAAATAACCACGCGGCCGACCACAGAGCTTACATCTATTATATGCTCGTGCAGAAAACTTTGGTGGTCTATTTGCTTTTTCAATTAATGATCTTTTAGCCATAAATCCTCAACTTATCTTATGCTTTGCGAAATGGCATGCCGAAGCCTTTTAATAGCTCGTATGCATGCTCACCTTTCTTTGCAGATGTGCCAATAGTAACATTAAGACCAAGTACCTTATCAGCAACATCGTAATCAACTTCAGGGAAAATGATCCACTCTTTGATACCTAAGTTATAGTTACCAAATTTATCAAAGTTCGCCTTAACTCCCTGAAAATCTCGTACCGTCGGCAGCGCAACATTGATGAGACGATCAAGGAATTCATACATAGCATGCCCATGCAGAGTAACTTTTGCCCCAAGCGTCATACCTTCTCTAATCTTAAAACCCGCAATAGATTTACGCGCCTTAGTCATAACAGCACGCTGACCAGATATGCGACCCAAAACATTAGCGATTGTTTTACCAATCTTGCTATCACTGATAATTTCTTTACCTGCCCCAACGTTAAGTACAATATGGGTCACCCGTGGAACTTCCATAATGTTCTTCAAGCCCAACTGCTTTTGCAGCTCGGAACGCATTTTTGAATCATATTGTTCTTGTAACCGAGTTTTCTTCATTGTGTTCCTCGGACCCCTTAAAATATTTCTTTACAACGATTGCACATACGAGCGTTTTTACCGCTTTCTAACTGCTTAGTATTAACTCGAGAAGCTTTTTTACACGCAGTACATACTGGCATAACTTTACTCAAGAGAATATAGCTTTCCTCTTTGCGTATACCACCCTGCTCACCCGCTTTACGCGGCTTAACATGACGAGTAACCATCGCAACGCCCTTTACCAATACTTTCTTCTTCTTTGGAAGAACCTGTATTACGGAGCCTTCTTTGTTTTTGTCTTTTCCAGTAATGACCCTTACCAGATCATTCTTTTTTATTCTTGCTACCATAAAGCCTCTTATAATACCTCAGGCGCCAATGAGATAACTTTTGTAAAACCTCTTCCTCGTAATTCTCGAGCAATCGGCCCAAAAACACGAGTCCCTATCATATCACCATCTTTATCAACAACTACCGCTGCATTATCGCCAAAACGAATGTAGCTTCCATCATCACGACGAAACTCTTTTCTTGTGCGAACAAGAACCGCAGTAACAACTTGCCCCTTTTTTACAGAGCCGCCAGGAATAGCTTTTTTAACTGAACACTTAACGGTATCTCCCAAACGAGCGTATCGTTTGCCAGTTCCACCGATTATATGAATACATTGCAACTCTTTAGCACCCGAATTATCAGCGACTTGCATGTAAGACTCTTTTTGAATCATATGACAACCTTATTATGAATGTGACTTAACAACTCGTGCAAGACACATATACTTCGACTTTGAAAACTTTGGTCCTTCATAGAACTCAACTGTATCGCCGATTTTTGCAATTCCTTGCTCATCATGCACTTTATATTTTTTATTTATGCTCATAATCTTATGAAAACGCGGATGCATATACGTACGCTTGGTATTCACGACAATTGTCTTGTCCATCTTATCTGAAACCACATCACCCGTGTATAACTGACTTTTTTTCGTAGTTTGTTCTGCCATGAATAACCCTCTATTTAGCTGCGCTTTGTAGTTCTTGTTTTCTTATGAAGGTTAACACTCGTGCAATATCACCGCGCAAAAGCTTAAATTCGGCATGATTTTTTACATGAGATGTTTTAGCATTCAATTTAATGCTAAAAAGCTTCCCTCTCAACTGCTCCAATGTTTCGCGCAATTTCTGCACATCCATTTGCTTCAATTCATCAATACGTTTTGTTACCTTCATAAAATATTACCGCAAAAGTTATGGTCGTTTTACAAATTTAGTCTTCATTGGAAGCTTGTACGAAACAGCTCGCATAATAGCGCGGGCTTCTTTTTCATCAACGCCTGCCAATTCACACAGCACTCTTTCACGCTTTACCACAGCAACCCACTCTTC
>JAJCZB010000014.1 GCA_029262595.1 Candidatus Babelota bacterium
TTGTTTCTACACGCTGATTGCTGTAACGCCAAAGCTGCGTGCGTGCCTCATTCATTGGGTTGGCTGTGAAAGCATTTCCATCTTTGGCTTCAATCACGACTAGCGGCAAACCATTTACGAAGAGCACGATATCGGGAATGATCATCAACTTAACACGACCAGGCGTATCAATACGGAATTGATTGATCGCCACAAAACGATTTTTCTCAGGTTTTTTAAAGTCGATGATATTTATATCGGGGCTTTTCTCACCCGTTACTTCATTTTCATCAACGGTATATTTGTATAAAAGCTCTTGAACCGCTTGGTTGGCTTCAATCAAGTTGCCTGATTGACGGGTTAAATCATCATAGATTTCTTCTTTTTGCTTATCGGTAAGCCATGGCGATCCGTCATCAAGCTGGTTGGTTTCATCAAGGGCTTTAAACAGTTCACCCTTTAAAACCCACTGGCGAAAGTCTTCACGTAGACTTACCGATGGATCAGAAGGAATACCAGAGCCTTGGTCGATAATATCCCAGCCAAGTGCGGCAAGCTGATCAAGAAAGGGCTGTTCTACAAAACTATACTCGCTCATGCCACCGCTTCCTTACGTTCTTCAGCATCTTCGGCAACCCGCACCTTACCTGTTAGAAGGTCTTGCATTAGTCCAGATTTGAGTGACTTTAGATCTCGTAATGCTTGCCTCTCAGACTTTAACTTTTCCGAAACTGCATCAAGTGATGCAACAATGTTGGACTGTTCTGTTGGTTCACCTTCTAAAGGGATGGCAACTTTCAATTTTTTTTGTTCTGTGATCCCAATATATGCTCTAGTGCTTTGGGCTGATAATCCCTGCAAAATACTTTGAAATAATGGAGAAGACAAAAAGTATGCTAGGTAATGAGGGCTCAATCGCTTTTTATCGGATACTCTGTAGTATGTGACTTGCGGGGTTAGCATCAGCTCCATCACTTCGTTGGGAACTACTGAAACGCGTCCAATAGTTCCTTTGTGGGTAAGCAAAACATCTCCTGCTTTTGAAAAGCCTATGCGAAGCGACCTGTATTGTTTTTCTGTAATGCGAGAACAACTTTCAAAATCAATATCCCCATATTTGGAGATATCATTAGCCATTATGAATGGAACACCATCTTCAACAAACTCACTACTCTTGGGGTGCTGTTCTCCATGGTTTCCATCCTGCACCTCAGATATGACCTTTTGATCTAAAAGATCTAAAAATGATGCAACTTCCCAATCTTTTGGAATCCACCCCAACTCAGTCTCTTGATAAAGATGCGGAGCTTCTTCGTATGAAGGGCGAAGCTGTCCATTTTCATCGACACCACGGGTGAAAAGGTCTTGCATCATGCCTTGCTTGATATTTTCGTATTTGGCTATGAGTGCTTGTGTTTTTTCAATTGCACTATCTGCTATCTCAAATACTGTAGCAATACGATCTTGCACCTTTCTATTCGGCACCATTAATTTAATAGTTTCGAATAAAGATTTATTTACGATCTGTATAGTTGTAGCACCGGATAGTCTCACCAATTTATTCACATCGTGCTGTAGAAGATGAAATAGGTAATAAGGGTTGAAATTATCACTACAAACCACAGCATTGATTTGCTGATTAAAAGACGCTCTTTCGTAATTGGAAATTGCCATCTTTCCAAGAGAACCGATACATGTAACTAATATTGCGTGTCTAGGAATTTCTCTTCCAACCCGCGCGCCTCTAACAGTTAGTGACGCTTCCGTGTTCTGGACATACTGGGATGAATTTGAAAAATCCGCAGGGCTAATGAATGGTATATCCCCCCCCCAAAAAGAGCCTTCACTCGTCTTTGGAGTTGCCCCTGTAATTACAGTGCCGATATCTCCAACACGGACTTCACGCCACATAACCAAGCTCCTTTAAAAAAACATCTAAGGCTTTCGTTGCGTCATCTCTATCATTAGCAATGGTCTCTGCCGTTACTGCATATTTGTTATGAAGGTTTTCAACGGCTTTCATGAGTCCCGTCACATAAGCCTTAAGCCGCACATCGTATTCAGCAAGCAAGGTTTTTAAGAAGCGCGCAAGGATCAGGTCTTTTGCCTCATCTGGGGTGATTTTGGCGCGTGCGGCTGCGACCAAAGCATCCTTTTCTGCCTCCGTTGCTTTAATACCTGCTTTTAGCGCCTTTAGTTCATCCTGACAGGCTTTGTGCTTCGCCAGTCGGGATTGATAGCTTTCTAATCTTACAACCAATGCGGAGCCATCTTTTAGCGCTTTTTGTAAGTAAGCGCGCTGTTCTTCTGCACCACCCAAAGTCTCCGTTAGCTCTAGCGTTATTTGCAGTACAGGGAAGTTCCATTCTTTTTGCGTAAGCCCTTTGGTCAAGTCACCCTTCTTGGTTCCTTTTGGCAAGGTTAAACGCTTAGATAAGTCACTCACGACTGTCTTGGCCGTTGTGAGTAATTCTTTGGCTTGCGCTTTGTCCTCTTTCTCTTTTTCTTTGATGTCTTTGACAATTTCAGCAGGTAGCACGCCTGTTTCATCATCTTCATCAAAGTCTTCCGCCTCATCCGCTGCGGCAAACAAGCTTTCTAGCTCTGCTATACGCGCTCGATCTTGCTCTAACTTCTCCAAGACTTCGGGGAATTGAGATTGAATAATATCTTCTTCAGGAATTAGCTCAGGGTTCCAGCCACTGGCGGCAACCGATTTAAAATCCGCTTCAAGTTCATTGTGAAAGGTTGCATACGCACCGCGCACTTTGTGTAGGGTGAGCATATTGAAAGGCTCTAGTTCGTGCCAAATACTATCAAGGTTTTTTCGCCTTACTTCAAAGACATCTTTCTTTTCTGGCAGTGATTCAATATCGCCTAGATTGGCTTTCCACCATTTTTCGACGGCAAATAAGAATTGCTTGTTTTTGGTTTGAACAGCTTCAGCGCTTTCTATCAGGGGCTTGATATTATCCTTTTCAAGAATAGCTTCAGCAAAATCCATATATTTTGCTTCGTTCTCTCTAGGCGTAAACAAGCTGTCTTTAATGCCGGGGTATAGCTCGTAATAAGCGCCAAGCGCTTCTATCTCGGATGTGGGAACACCGCCTTTGATATGTGCGCGCACATCGTGTGGTTCGGCAGGCGGGGAGTTATCGACATAACGACGGATATTGAGGTTAAAGTCTTCAGCGCCTAGTTCTGCTTTGGGTACAAAACGCGCGTATTTATCGACATTAAGTTTATTGCGGTAAACATAGGTGATTTTCTCTATATCTTCCTGACGAAGATGGTTTTGGGCTTTGCCTTCTTTAAATTCTCGATCCGCATTGATAAAGAACACCCCGTCACGCTCGCGCGCACCTTCTCGGTTTAGCACCATGATGCAGGCGGGAATTCCTGTACCGTAAAAAAGTCCTTGCGGTAAACCGATGACTGCCTCAAGTACGCCGTCTTCGATAAACTTCTTACGACAATCGCGCTCATCACCACTTCTGAATAGAACACCATGGGGCATAACAACGGCGCATTTACCGTTTGCTTTAAGTGACGACAGCATATGTTGAACAAACATCAAGTCGGCTTTCTTACCTGATTCAGGCATGAATGTATGAAAGCGCTCTTTGAACTTCATGTCTGTTTTGGTGTAATTTTGGCTAAAGGGTGGATTAGCTAATACACGGTCAAACTTTTTGATTTCACCATTTTCGAGGTGTTGAGGGTTTTTAATCGTATCTTCTTGAAGGATGTGGCCAGAGTTCACGCCGTGTAAGATCATATTCATCTTACAGATTGCCCATGTAGTGCCGTTATCTTCCTGACCAGCTAAATATAAATCCCGCCCATTGCCACCAGTCTCTTCAACGTAACGTTTGGACTGAATCAACATACCGCCTGAACCAACCGTTGGATCGTATACTTCCATATGCTCACGCGGGTCACTAATTTGCACAAGCAAACGCACCACTGTTGCAGGCGTGTAGAATTCACCACCTTTTTTGCCTGCACTGTCGGCAAAGAACTTGATTAGGTATTCGTAAGCTGCGCCTAGTAAATCTGGGAATTCAAAGTCTTCGTTACGCAAGCGCAATTTATCGAAGTGGGTAATCAGGTTGATCAAGGTTTGATCTGGTAGCGGCTTTTTACCAATCTTGCGGTTAAAGTCGATATTAGTCAAAACATCTTCAAGCGCGTTATTATTACTGGGCTCTTCTTCAATTGCGGCCAGTGCTTTATTCAGTGTTGAGCCAACACTTTCTTTCACGTGTTTGATTTCAGACCAGCGTGATTTTTTAGGCACGAAAAAGTCATATTCATCAGGGCTTTCGAGCTGCGCATCGAGCAGATCAGCACGCATGCCCATTTTTTCGTATTCTTTTTTCTTAAGTTCGCGTTGCTCGTCGAACTGATCGTTCATTCGTTTTAAAAAGAGCATGCCGAATATAAATTCTTTGAACTCGGATGCGTCCATTTTACCGCGCACTTCATCAGCGGTTTTTAGCAAATGGCTTTCGAGTTTTTGTAGTGTTAGCTTGCTCATTTATTCGCCTTTTTTTGTTCTTCAATCCACTGGTCGATATCTTCTTTTTTAAAACGCCAACTTCCCCCGACCTTAAAGCCAGGGAGCTTGCCTTCAGCAGCAAGTTTGTAAGCCGTTTTTTCAGCAAGCTTTAAATACACTGCAACCTCTTTCAAGGTTAATATTTCATCAGTCATAGCATGTATTACCCTCATAACTAAGGGGAGAATATGGGAAAATCGGGGAATCACCAAACACAAAATCACTATTACCCCAGTGGTTTTGCAGGGGTCGCCCCACATCTCGCCTCATGACTGAAACGCTTTTTCAAGCTTACGAAGCAGTTCTTCGCAAGTGCCTTCGCCCGCTTTATCAAGATTAAGCTCCCGCCACTTTACGGCAGGAAGGTTTTGCACGTTCTCAAGGCCAAGCAATGCCCAATCGGGTTTGCGGCTATAGAATGAGCGCAGGAAGGTTTTATGGTCTTCCGGCATGTTGTCAGTCACATCTTTGATAAGCCTATCTCTTGTCGCTATAAGGCAATCAAGCGTGACTTCATCACCCGTCATGCCTACAAAGTTTTGCTCAAAGTCTTGGGCGATATCCCGCAATACAGGATCAAGCAGTGAATGCGGGGAATGATCGTGGCTAATCAAATACACGACCATAGCCGTGCGTAGGTCATCGGTGATGCCTTCATTTTCAAAAAGCTGGTGAACATCAAACAAATCTCTAGGGTGTTGCCTATCAAGGGCGGCCATGATCTTTCCGGCGTATAGGTCGGCAAATGACAAAACATTGATTTCTGCAAATCCAAAATCGTTTTCAACCTGTTCACACACAGACATCAGCACAGGATCATAAACGCAGCCCCTGAGTACAGGCGTAACCTCGATCTTTATTTGTACGCGTTCCTTGGTACGGATGACCAGTTTAGTGATTTCTTTTTGTGTGCTCGGCGCGGATTCTGTAATCTGAATTGTGCTATCCGAGGCTTGGATGTTTTGCCCGATGCGTTTCAATGCCGCGTCAATTTCAGATAATGAATGACTGCGTTCAGCAACAGGCAGATACGTCAGATCAATATCTACTGAAAGGC
>JAJCZB010000015.1 GCA_029262595.1 Candidatus Babelota bacterium
ATGATCTGCGTGGGGACTTCATCCTCCCCCCATTCGTCGCCCTTGCAGTCGACAAGGTTCGAAGAGTCTGCAGCCGTGCGCGGCCACGACAAGCCCTGGCCAGTGGTCAACGGATCCGCCGGGCTTGTGACGACACCAACGAAAGACCAACGCAGATCGATGTACTGAGTGGCATTGACGAGCGCAGTTGCTTTCGCATCGCTGTCGGCCTCTTCCCATGCTGTGTTGCCATAGAGCGAGTGGTACGTGTCCGCGGTGGCGACCAGCGCGTAAGTGTTCGCGAGTTCTACGCCCGTGCCGTCTTCGAGAACCAGATCGCTTTCGAGTGCCATTGCCTATCCTACGAATGCCGGCGGGATGAAGTCCGGGAAAATGTGAAGGTCGCCAATCTTGCCGACTCCGGTGACTGCGTTCATGTACTCCCACGATCCGAGATCGGCCCACGAAATGTTCATGATGCCGTTCGCGACTTGGTCGCCGTCAACGAACAGCCCGGTTCGCAGATCTCCAGTGTCGCGAGCACCGAGAAAAATGCAGATCGTATGTCGACCGCTGGGCGGTTGCCCGCCACCTGGCGTCGTCGTGTCTGAGAGATCGACTTGTAAGAAAGACTGGCTGAAGTCTGCCGGAGTCGCCAACGTCAGCAAGCCGTTGTCATTGGCAAAGAGCCAAACGCGGTCACTGATCAGAAGCAAGGTTCCTTGCGGATAGAGCGGATCGCCGTTGAATTCGACATCGAACACCAACGTGACTGGTCGGCCACCTTGGGCGACCGTCACCGGCGGCGCGATACCCGTCCCCGGCTTGACGATCAGACCGGGATCGGGAAAACCAGTGCCGCAGCGGCGATGCTGGCGAATGCGTTGCTGCCGTCGTCGCCAGAGACACGCTTGCAGATGGCGGAAAGTGGGCATCGAGTCTCCTAGACCACTGACGGCATGCGGTTGAGGTAGATCTCAAGAGTTTCGTAGATCGTATCGGTGCCAGATCCGAATTGATACGTGTCGGCCGCGGCGCCCCAGTTCACCAACCCGGCGTTGGTGTCATCGAAAACCGTGATGCCGTTGATCTGCATGATGGCCCGGGTGCTGACCGGGTCGAGCCCGAGCACGAAAACGATGCGGCCGGATGTATAAGGCACCGGATTGTTGTTCGTGGTGACCAGCCCGAAACCTGGCGCCTGAATGGCGACATCGCCGGGCCCAGCGAACCCGATGCCGATGGTGTTGGCCGTGTTGATGAACACGGTCGAGCCTTGTTCGAGTTGGCTGATGGTTCGAGCCACGAACGTGACCGGTAGCAGAACCTGACCGGCCGTGATGGCGGGGCTAGGCGTTAGCCCAGACCCCGCCCCCTCGAACACATGATCGGCCAGTGCTGGGTAGAGACCCCCGGCGCGAGCCAATTCGACGCGACGTCTGCGGCGGAAACGCAGCCGTGCTTGGAGAATTTCCGCCTCAGTTGCCACTTTCTACTCCCCCGAGCCCGTCGACAACGGGTTGATGGGCGCGCGGCCCTGGCCCGATGTTCGCGGTGCCGCGATCTCCAGACCGCGAGACGTGGCGTAGTTGGTTGCAGCTTGCCGGTTCTTCAGCTCGCGCTGGTTCACCTTCTGCTGAATTCGATTGATCTCGGCCAGGGTGAGAACGGGTTTGATTCGACACGACTCTGCCAGGGCGGCAGAGTGCTCGCGCTGCGCCTCTTCCAACTCGACGCGCGCGCGTTCGAGCCGCGCCCCCGTCACCTTGCTGCGCTCTTCGGCTTCATCGAACGCGACGAACTGCAGCGAGCGCAATTCTTCCTTCGACAACGCGCGGAACGCGGCCTGCTCTTCCTCCGAAATTCCGACCCAAGACGGATCGGCCTCGGCGACTGCCTGTTCGGCGAACACACCCGAGCCGGGTACGCGCTGCACGATGTCTTCGATCTCTTTCACTGGTTCCTCAATGTTCTTCACGGGTTCGGGTTCGGGTTCGATGATCGACTCAGTGCCCGCGCCGACCTGCGGCATTGCTCGAACCGACTGTCGGTCAGCGGCGATTGCCTTTTTGACTTCGGCCTGATTCGCCGCGTGTGCTCCGGCGTTTTCTGCCCGCGTCGCAGCATGTGCTGCGTCGAGCTGCGCCTGCGTCTGGCCTTCGCGCGGTTCGACGCCGGCTTCGTTGCCACCGACGGGGGCAACGCCACCTTCGAAGACTCCGGACCCGGGCGTCCGATTCTGACTCTTGAGCAGGCCGGCGATGTGATCGCTGATCTCTGCGTCGGTTTCCGGCTGGGCTTCCGAGATCGCTTCGGCGCGCTCTTCGACCTGCTCGGCTGTGGTTTCGGGAGACGCGACGTCTTCCGTGGGATTCTGTGTTTCGTTCGAGGGTTCAGTCATCTTGGGGTGCTCCTGTTGGACGGCCAATAAAGGGGGCCGGGCGAAATGCCCAGCCCCCCGTATCTTAGCCGTGCGTGATCAGAGCCGCGAGTCGAATGAGCTTTCGCTCGAACACGCGGTTCCAGTTGGTGGCGGTTGCCAGCTCGGCATTCGTCGGAGACTGACCGGCGACCGACGCGTCTTGGAACGCGACGCCGCGGGGGTGCAGAATCCACTCGATGCGGTTGACCAGAACTTCCTGGCCTCCGCCCTTACCGGCGAGGATGAAACGATCAACCTCGGTGGCGACCTTCGGGCTTCCGACGCCGCTCGCAATCGCACCGGCACCGAAGAAGTACGTGGTGTACTCGATGTTGCCGGAGACCAGAGCGGTCGGCATGCCGTCGTCGAGGATCACGCGAAGACCTTGGAAGAACGGAATGTCGACGGATCCCTCACTGTCGGGAATGAAGTCGATCAGGTTGTTCTTTTTGGCTCGCGAGAACACGACACTGTGCATCGCCACGGCGACCAGCTGATCCATGGCATCACCCATGGTTTGCTGAGCGTCGATGAACGCTTCGGCGGAGAAGAGATTCACCGCGGTGGGCGTACCGGCACCGCCGAGGGCGATGTCGACGACCATGTCACCCGAATCATTCGCCACGTTGTCGGCGAAGACGCCGGCCAACATGTTGATCAGGTAGCTCTGTTGCTGTCGGACCCAGTAGTCCGCGACCCGAAGAACGATTGCGTCCTGCGGATCGTCGCCCGAGAGCTGACCCGTGAGATCCGCGCTCGACCAAACTTGGTTGCGGTTGTGTCGGATGGCCTTGTCCTGCCCGGTGGTGATCTTTTCCGGGACGGCGTCATCGACACCGGCGAGAGCATCACTCGAAACATTCGCCTCGGTGTTGGCCAGGTCGTTGTAGAAGGGCATGTCGAAGATACGACCGCCACCCGACAACATCTGGTCGAATTGCTCTTCCTGCACGACCACGCCGCTGCGGACGAAAGCCGAGAGTTCGGTGCTGAGAACTTGAACGTATGCCGAGAACTGCGCCGGCACAACCACGTCTACGATCTGTGTAGCTGCCATTTTCCTATTTCCTTGAGTTTGAGTTGGTTGATGGCATCACGCCTTGTGGTTTACCGACGATGCAGTTGCCCGCATGGGCTAGCGCTATGCTGCCTTCATCATCCGGTTGTAGATTTTGAGGCCCTTGCCTCCGGCTTGCTCGGCCAAGCTCTTCGCGAGCGTGGGGTTTCCTTCGATGAGCTTGCCTTGCTCCGTTGAATTCCAGTGCTTTTCGGAAAACGGATTCTTCCCGCCATGGGGTTTGCCGTCTCCACCCCCGGAGCCCGTGCCCCGAGTTTCTCCGAACCAAGGATTTCGTTGCCCGTTGGCTCGGAACTCCTTGATCGCTTCTTCGAGAGAAAGACCGGGCGTCACACCCGTTACACCCTCTCGTGTCGTTCGATTTCCATCTTCGCCGACTTCCATCACGTTGTCAGCGAACATTTCGATGTCGGGCAATGACTCGGGATTGATTCCGAGATCCTTGTTTCCGATCACCCGCGCCACATCGCCGCGAATCAACCCGCTGTTGATCTGCGAAGACTGCGCCGATACCGTTCCTGAAAGCTCGTCACGCTCTTCGGTGACTTTCTTCAGGTCACGCTGCAGCGGTCGAATCTCGATCTTGACAGCCGCGTCGACTCGCTTCTGGATCTCTTCGTCGCTGACCTTGTCTTTGCCAGCTGTCTCCAGCTTGGCTTCGAGATCTTCGACCTTGTCTTTCAGATCCTGCACGCTGTCGGCGTCGTCGTCGTCGCCCATTCCGCGAAGACGCTTTTTCGCTTTCTTGTGTTCGTCGCGCTCTTTGTCGAGTGCTTCCTGAACACGTTCGACGTCGCCCTGCGTCTTCATGCCTTCGACTTGGAGTTCCCACTTGCCGTTGCGCTCTGTGTAAGCGCTTTCGAATCCGGCCGGGATATCTTCCTGCTTGTCGTAAATTGCCTTCAGCTTCATCTTTGTCTCTCCCATCACGGGTTATGGCCTCGGCAACATTGCGTCGGCGCGGGGGTTAGAGGCCAGCGGCCTCGAAAGCTGCGAACTCGCGAACTCGGAGCTGGTCTAAGGTCAGCTCGTTGCCAGCGCGATCGGTGAATCGATTGAGCGGTAGGTCGCCGTCTCGGAAGAGGCGAGCTTTCTGCACGCCTAGCACTTCGTTTTGGAAGGCTACCGACTGGTTCCCCAAGAATTCCTGATAGGTCTGCGTCGCCGGAACGCGGCCCGTCAGAGAGCGTACTCGGGCTGACCTTTGGCGACGATTGAGTCCCTGCAATTCGGCACGGGTGGCGGCCACGAACGGTCGCGATCCGAGCACGTTTCCATCCACAACAGGAACGCGAATAGAGCGGCAAGACATGTGCACAGGCGGAGTAGGCCCGATCCCAACGTCGAAGACTTCCCCGTCCAACCCGCGGCAGATGGCCGTAGTTCGCGCGTCCAAGGTCGCAACGTAGAGTTCCTCCGGAATCAGGCGACGATTCGCCAAGTAGAATTGTTGGCGTGCTTGGTTTCCGACGTGGTTGACGGCGGTGCGCGAAAGCGCCGCGGCCCCATTTCGGGTGATCCCTCGAACGCCGTTCGCTCCTTGCAGGTCTCGCGTACCGAACACGCGGGCCGCGATCTGCCGTGATCCCTCACCGCGGGCAAGGCCGATCCGGATCGCTTGGTTGATCCGTCGCCGGTCGTTCTGGCGCATCTGCGTCAACCACTCACCGATCGGGCGGCCGTCCATCGGGTCTTGGCTGACGATTCGAATCAGGTCGGCCGCCGCGGGTAGTACCGTCTGAAAGACCACCGGCAGATTTCCCTGCACAGTGCGCTGCGCAAAATCGGCTTCCATGATCGACAGTTCGCGCAGCTGAGATTTCACCGACTGGCTCAGTTCTCGCCAGACCGGTGCTTGAATCTCGGCCAGGGCCTTGTCGAGCGCTTGGATCCGACGCAAGTTGGCCGGGGTGAGCGCCCCGTCTCCGGTGCTGATCCGACTCAGCCGGCGCAGCAGCTCGTCTCGCATGTCGGCTTCGACGCCAGTGATCAGCTCGACCATGTCATTTCGCAGTGATCCAGAAAACCGGAGCAAGGAAATTTGATGTCGAACTAGCGCGTCTCGAATTTCCTCATTCGTCGTCGGCATCGTCGTCGCCGTCGTTTTCGTCACCGCCGTCGTCGTTCAAGTCGGATGCGTTCTGATCTTCTTCGCCAGCACCCGCGCCGCCACCGAACCCGGTGAGAATGCCGGTGAAGTCTTGATCGTTCTCCGCCGCGATCCGCTCCATTTCCTCTTCGAAGGTCAGGCGCGTGAATCCTTGCTCGCGCAAAGTTTCGTGGATCTGTTGAATGGTCAGCGGCGCGCCGGCCAGTTTGGCAGTCATCAGGTCAACGATCGTGCGCGGCTCAATCTTCGATTCCGTGAAGTCAAGGTTAGGTGTGACTTTGACCTGGCTCTCGTCGGCGCCAACCCACTTCGCGCAGATCTTGAGAAAATTCTCGAGCCCGTGCGCCGCAGTGGCCGCGATCGTTCCGAGGTTCGCCGTTCGCGCAGCGACTCGAATGCGGAGAGCGTCCCCTGACTCGGCTTGGCTTCCTCGTGACTCAAGGAGTCGCGACCCCATCACCTCGGCGCGATCTCGATCATTCTCCAAGTGCATCCGCATCTCGGGCAAACCGCGAGAGTTCGGGCCGATGTACTTCGCATCGCCACCGGCCGGGATGCCAATTTTTGCCCCGACGCCGACTCGCGTCAGATCGGGTTTCACATCGTCGTCGTCATCGTCGTCGTCATCGTCGCCGATCGTGACGAGAGTCTCTTGAGCTTGGGCGTGCAGTGCTTGACGATAGTCGGCGTCGCCGCGATAAATCGTCAAGGAGAGATTGCCGAGCCCGAGCAGCGGAATTTCGTCGGGCTTGGGGTTGAGCTCATTGCTTCCGATGAACACGACCGGAATTTCGTCGAGCGACCGGCCCTTGAACGTGGGGGCGATCTCTTCGCTTTGATCTCCGTCGCGCTCGGCATAGGTAACGTACACGCCGCGCTCGTCGAGTCGAAGAACTCGGAATCGTCGCTCGTTTTCGAACGCGAAAATGTCCGTGCCCGCGTTGCCTCGAACTTGAACGTTCTCGGAGAGAACCAGAAAGTTTAGCTGTTCGCGTCCGAACTCGGTGCCGCGATCATCGTCCCAGTTGATGATGTTCGGCGCTTCCCATTTCACAGCGTGCGGGAGATCCGGCGTGCCTTGCACCAACCGAGGAACGTCTCCGCTGAATGGATCTTCACTCGGGAAATCAGCCAGCAAGCCATATCGGCCGAAGAGCAATTGATGCTCGTGGATCTTTCGCAACAGCATCTGCGCCGTTTCACCTTTGCGCGTGATGCTTTCGAGTAGCGGTTCGAGACGCGCCGGAACTTTGATTTCCGCGGGCTTGCGATTCAGCACCGACGTCAACGTCAGCACCGCATCTTTCACCAAGTCGGGAAACTCTGCGCGGGCCAGGTAGGCGTTGTACGCAGCCAGCCCTAATTGGTTGGCGCCCATACCATCTGCGAGCATGCCAGTCGTCGCGGGCAGATACACCAAACCCGCTTCTTTGATCATCCGCTGGCCGCCAAAAGTGTCGCGCATAACAACCCAATCCGGGCTGGTCGCAGCATACAGCGGATGTGTGTTTTCGATTGACATGCGTTAGAAAATTCCTGTTTGGCGTCCCACTCGGAACCGTTTTTTCTTGGGCGCCTCAGTGAGGATGACAGAATCCGCGCGGTCAGGTGAAACGATGCCGCGGGTCTTCAGTGAAGTTTTCGACTCGATCTGAATTTTCCCAGACTCGAGATATTTTGCTTTGACGACTCCCAGTTCGCGGGCCAGTTTGTTTTCAGCCGGATGGATGAGCAGCAGATCCATCAGGTCATGTTCTTTGCCGCCCTCGCCGCGCATCCACGCCAGGTGAGAGTGCGTCTTGCGCAGACGGTCACGCGCTGACCACCACATTTCAGCTTTCAGGTTCGAAAACTTGTCGGTGGCTCGCTTGCCGTCACTCCAGACGCGATTGGATGGCGTCTTTCCCACGTGCACCGCGACCGCCTTGACCTTCATGCGGGATTCTTTTTTCCACCGCTTGAACATCGTGACCACGCCGGCCCCAACGCCGATCGGGTCGTAGTTCGTGATCGGCACGCCTTGCTCTTCGGATTGCTCTTTCATCCATCCCGCGACGTCGATCAAGTCGTCTGTCTTCAGCTCTGATGTTCGACTGAGGAGCGGGCCCCAGCGAATCACGAAGATGTTCGACGCCGACCCACCAGCCGCGACATCGCCGCCGCCGATCTTGGGCACGCTTTCTTCTTCGAGCCTATGCACCAACTTTCGAAGCTCTACGCCTGCGAGGATCCGGTACAACTCTTGTGACGACTTGATCCACGCCGGGGAAATGGCGATCAAGTTGTCTGACGCCTCGTAGTTGATGTCGATCTCTTGCGCGACTACTTCGGGGTCGAGCTCTTCGCACTGCTTTTCGTACCACGCCTGATCCTTGCGCGGGTCGTCGGTCCAGTGGAACCGAAAAACTGGGTGGGTGCCGCTGTGCACCTTTTGGAAGAACGCGTTGCCGGTGCCGTTGGCCGTCGACTGGTAGATACGAACCGACGAGTTCTGACTAACAGAACCATCGACCGCTAGGCTGCGTTCGACGAACGCGAACTCATCGAGAAAGTAGATCGAGGATCGACCACCGCGGCCCATTCGATCGCCGCCCTCGCCGACGATGACGGATTCGTTCGCGGGGTTCGAGATCTTCAGGTGCGTAGCGTGCTTTTTTTCGACGTACCCTTTCGGGATGAGTTCGTCAGGCAAGCGTCGCATAAGCAGCCGAAATTTCTCGAACAGAGATTTCGGATCGCCGACCTTGTCGACGACGTCTTCTTTGTATGATCCAAACGCGACCGATGATCCCGTGTGGAATGTCCACAACCACCAAGCGAACGCGACAGCCAACCACGAGATGCCCATGTCGCGAGACTTTTCAACGGCGCCCGACTCAACGTTCTGCCAGCGATCCATCAGCCAGCGGATGTAGGCTTTCTGGTGCGGCATCAAAACGAACGGCACATACGGCGATCGACCTTCGGCCAGGTTCCGCGGATCGTATGTGAAGAGCCAATCTTCGATCGCTTCGATTGGTCGTGTTCGGTAGTAGTCGAACGCGGCATCCCAAGCGTCATGGGCGCGAATTTTGTCTAGCCGAGCGTTACGCTCGCGGTAGACTTCCGTGTAATCGGGATTCTTCCAATCGAGAATCGTGGCCTTCATACGGGATGAGAGACCGGCCTCCCACCGGGCAAAGCATGCTTTGCGGGCCGCGACCGGTTCCCAATCCGTTCAGGTCGACGCGTCGGAATTGCCGATGGTTTGCCGGCACTCGAGCCAGGTTGCACGCGTGGCTCAATCCGGCGCTGCCGGCTTACGTTTCCGATCGTCTCCAGCTTTCGGCCCATGCGAGTGAACGACATCGTTCTGTGCTCCCTCGTGAATGAGCCGCGAAATTTCCTGGGGGAAATGACCGGCGGTCAGAAAAAAACTCCTCAAGTTGTGACCGGATCTGTCGAAGAGAGGCACATCACCAAAGGAGATCGTATGTCCAAACAGAACTTCCCGAGCGAACAAGCCCAGACCATCGAAACCGCATTGCGAGAGGCCGGCGCCGTCCTGATGGCCGATGACAAGATCGAGCGATCAGGCGGGGTCAACCTGTTGAGCGTGTGGGGTCTTCGAAGGAATACCAACCGCGTCGATGTCTGCATGCTGCAGGATCACGGCGACAACATGGGCGCCACCGTCTACTGGGCCGAGACCGACAACAGTCTCGAAAAGACGCTGGCCAGAATCAGAGGAGATGAGGATGACGGATCTTGAAATCTTGCGAGCACGAGTTTTCGAACTCGAAGAACAACTCGAAGCGGCCAGCATCGACATTGTAGCCGGCGTTCCGACTCGGTCTCGACTGAGCCAGGATCTGGCGAAGGCTTGGTCAGCGTTTGAGCGAAACCCGCTGCAGAACATGTCGATTTTGATGCTCGATATCGACATGTTCAAAGACGTGAACGACACCTATGGCCATGCCGCCGGAGATCGAGCGCTGCGCGCAGTGGCCACCGAGATCAAGAACCTGGCGCGCCAGCACGATCTGTTCGGCCGGTGGGGTGGCGAAGAGTTCGTCATGTGTGTTCGAACCGACACGACCGACGGCGCTCGCGCAATGGCTGAACGGCTGCGGGCTCGCATCGCGAGTTTGAAGCTGGGCGGCGTGCCGCGCGTAACGGTCTCGATCGGAGTCTATGCTGTCGGTGATTGCCCGACGCTTGAGTCTGCGATCAAAGCCGCTGACGGCGCGATGTACCAAGCGAAGAGAACCGGGCGCAACCGCGTGGTGGTTGGTCGCGGGCCGAGCGCTTAGACTTTCGGGGTGAACCCCAGATAGGCCGCGAGGTTCACCCCGAGAGCGGCGAACAACCCCGTGACGAATGCGATGAATCCCGCGCGACGCTCCACGCCGTTGATGCGCTTGTCGTGTTGTTCGCTGCGCTCGTCCAATTTCGCGAGCGTCTTTCCGTCTTCGACTTGCTGATCGGAAATCGTTTTGATTCCCGCGAAAAGGTGTGCGTTCGTTACTTCGCCCGGAGGCGTGTCAAGTGACAATGTTCTGCCTCCGTTCGAGTTGAAAAGTCAAACCCTCCCCGACGATCAAACCGGGGAGGGCGAGCCGACCACGGGCTCTTCCGCCGCGCCCCATGGGCCGAAGCCGGTGCGCGGGGTTCCGGTTGGTTAGGCCGGTGTGCATGGTCGCGCCTGGGAGGTTCCCACCACACTTGACTGCGTGGTCTTTAGAGAAGCGCGATCGTCGTTAGGGTGCGCGGACGATGAAGATCGGGGGGGAAACAGGCTGCGGAAGTAGTGCCGAGTTCGCACTGTCTGCGCTGACGAGAATCGTTCCGCCGCCGACGTCCGCATAATTCCGGGCCACGAAAATCTGATCTTGATTCGGAATCAACACGACCGTGAACGGAATTCGATATACCAAACCCTCGCCGCTGGGTGCCTCTTCACTCGCATCGAGCGGAACCTGGCCGGTGGCGTATGGCGCGCAGCCAACCTTCGCTTCCGGGTCGGGCGAGTTCTGATCGATTCGATGGATGCAAACTTCGACCAGCCGAGTGTCGTCGGTATTCGAATTCAGCTTGGCTTCGACCTGGCCGGTGATGGTATCCGGAATCAGAACGATGAGCGGCTGCGTCTGTGCGTGCGCAGCGTTGGTGATGGTCAGAGCGAGAATCAGAAAGCCTAGCAACGCAAGCACGCGGCCGACTCGAGGATTGTTCAATGTGAGCACGGTATCTCCTTGGGCACGCTCAGGGTTT
>JAJCZB010000016.1 GCA_029262595.1 Candidatus Babelota bacterium
GCGGCATCATGCCGTCTCGCGTCCTTTTCTCTCTTTTCCTGGGGCTGACAGCAGCTTGGCTGCTAGTCGGCGCTGGTTCTGTCCTCGCCGACGAGGCCACCGACGCCCGCGCCGCCTTGAAAGCGGCGGCGGCGCTCTTCTGCGCGACGCCGGAGACGGCGGCGGAGATGGCTGCTGGACTGGGCGGCGCCGATGTCCTGTTCGAGGAGCGGCGGGTGGTTGAAGCCGCGGGGATGGCGCGCGACAGCTGGCGCCTCGGCCTTGCCTCGGGCGCGCAGCTGCGCCTGCAGCGGGACCTGCGCGGCGACCACATCGCGCGCCTGACCCTGGAGTATCACGCGCCTTTCGCCGCCGCCACGCGGCCGCTGATGGTTGCCCTGGCGCGCGCCGATTGCGCCCTCGGCGAGGGGCGGCTGCTGACCTACGGCGACCGGGGGGCGCCCGATCGGCTGCTGCTGCTCGACTCCGACCTGGCGGAGACCGGAGGTGACGAGCCGCTCAACCCACCCATGCCGCCGCTGCCGCCTGTGTCGGCGGATGCGGAGAGGGGCGTCAACCCGGCCGCCGTGCGGGTCGCGCTGGTCGACAGTGGGGTCAACTATCTACTGCCGGAGATCGCCGAGCGCCTGGCCCGCGATGCCGAGGGAATGGCCCTGGGTGAGGATTTCTGGGATCTCGACGACCGGCCCTTCGATGTCGACTTTTCGCGCTCGCCCTTCTTTCCCCTGCATCACGGCACGACGGTGGCCTCGGTCCTGCTGCGCGAGGCGCCGGCGGCGCGGCTCGTGCCCTTTCGTTACCCGCGCCCCGACATGGCCCGCATGGCCGATGTGGTCGCCGCGGCGGCGGCGAGCGGCGCCGTCATCGTCGCTATGCCGTTGGGCAGCAACCGCATCGGCGAGTGGCGCGCCTTCGCCCTGGCCGCCGCCGGCCAGCCCAACCTGCTGTTCGTCGTCTCGGCCGGCAACGACGGGCGCGACCTCGATGTGCGGCCGGTCTATCCGGCGGCCCTCGAGCTCGACAATCTGCTGGTGGTGACCTCGGCCGACGATTTCGGCCGTCTGGCGCCGGGCTCGAACTGGGGCCGCCAGTCCGTCGACATCATGGTGCCGGGCGAGCAGATCGACGTCACCGACCATCGTGGCGCCGCCGGCAAGGCCTCGGGCTCCAGCTTCGCAGTGCCGCGCGTCGCCGCCCTGGCGGCGCGGCTGCGGGCCCGGCATCCCGAATGGCGGGGCCCGGAGTTGAAGGCGGCGATCCTGGCGCTGGCACAGCCCTCGCCCTTCGAACGGCGCCCGCGTCTCCGCCACGGCTGGATTGCCGATCCGACTCGTTTTTGACTCTCGCGGCACTGGAAGATGGCATTCCGTGTGTGTTCGGCTGTCGCCGAACCGGCGCTCGCTTCGCACTTCTCACTGCGTGTTCGACTGGCGTCGAACCGGCACCGGCCCGCTCCCCCTCCCGGCCACCCAGAGCATACGATCCCGTGGGTGGCCGGGAGGGGGAGCGGGCCGGTGGGTCCAAACCGGATAGATAGGTAACAGAATAGACCGGATAGATGGGTTACAGGTCAAACTTTGGCTGCGAGAGGAGCAGCCATGCCTTGGAGAGAGACCTGTATCATGGATCAGCGCATGAGTTTTGTGGTGGCCTGTTTGGAGAGTGATGAGAGTGTCTCGGAGCTTTGCCGTCATTATGGCATCAGCCGCAAGAGCGGTCACAAATGGCTTGGGCGTTACCGAGAATTGGGTTCGGCCGGGCTTGAGGACCGTTCACGAGCACCCTTGTCGCACGGCCGGTCGCTTGACGAGGCGACGGCATCGGCGGTTCTGGCGGTGCGTCATTGTCATCCAAGCTGGGGGCCACGCAAAGTGAAGGCGTGGCTGGAGGATCAAGACGGCTCACGGTCGTGGCCGGCGGCGAGTACGATCGGGGCATTGTTCGACCGATGTGGCCTGACGCGGGCGCGCAAGCGCCGACAGCGCACAGCGGTGCAGACGCGGCCCTTTGCGGCCTGTCGAGCGCCGAACGATGTCTGGTGCGTCGACTTCAAGGGCTGGTTTATGACCGGTGACGGGGTCCGGGTAGATCCTCTGACGATCAGCGACGGTCATAGCCGTTACCTGCTCTGTTGCCATGCGGTGGGCCGGCCCGACGAGGCACATGTCTGGCCGCAGTTCGAGGCAGCCTTTTACGAGTACGGCCTACCTAGCGCGGTGCGCTCGGACAACGGTCCGCCCTTTGCCGGGCGCGGCGCGGCTGGCTTATCGCGGCTGTCGGTGAAGCTGATCAAGGCGGGCGTGACGGTGGATCGGATCGAGCCCGGCAAGCCGCAGCAGAACAGCCGTCACGAGCGACTACATCTGACTTTGAAGCAGGAGACGGCCTCGCCGCCGGCGGCCAGCCTGAGTGAGCAGATCGAACAGTTTCGACGCTTTTGCGAGACCTACAATCACGAGCGACCTCACGAGGCGCTGGGACAGCGACCGCCGGCGCGGGTCTATCGACCCTCGCCACGGCGCTATGACGGCATCCTGCGCTCGCCGGACTATGACGAGGGAATTGCGGTGCGCCAGGTGCGCCATTGCGGTGTCATCAAATGGCGCGGCCGGGAGATCTTTGTCTCCTCGGCACTCAAAGGTGAGCCAGTCGGCCTTCATGGCATCGCCGAGGATACCTGGCTGGTCAAGTACGGCCCTGTCGTGCTCGGCACCATCAAAGGGGAAGCCGGCATGCAAAGGATCGGAACCTCAAGGCGGCGAACGCAAGCAATTAGGGAGAGCAAAGGTGGAAAACTGTAACCCATGTAACCGGTCTAAACTGTAACCCATGTTTCCGGTTGCTTAGGTACCGCAAAACAAGCCGCATGGCGCTAAAAGATATCCGGTTCGCCGGGGTTCGCGCCGAACTGGCTTTCTAGATAGTCGAAATCGCAGCCCTTGTCGGCCTGCTTGATGTGCTGTGCGAACATCCAGCCGAAGCCGCGCTCGAACTTCGCCTGCGGCGGTGTCCAGGCGGCGCGGCGCGCGTCGAGCTCGGCCGCGTCGACCAGCATGTCGAGGCGGCGTTCGGCGACGTCAACGCGGATGGTGTCGCCGGTGCGCAGCAGGGCCAGCGGTCCGCCGACGAAGGATTCCGGCGCCACGTGCAGGATGCAGGCGCCATAGCTGGTGCCGCTCATGCGGGCGTCGGAAAGGCGCAACATGTCACGCAGTCCGGCTTTCAGAAGTTTCTTCGGCATCGGCAGCATGCCCCATTCCGGCATGCCGGGACCACCCTGCGGT
>JAJCZB010000017.1 GCA_029262595.1 Candidatus Babelota bacterium
TCTGATCTGCCTTTCAAGCGCCGGCGCGATGGTCGCGTCGTGGCTTTTCAAGCCGCCGCTGTATGTCCGGAAATGGCTCTGTCAGAGCAAACCGGGTTGAGGCAAGGCGGGCATCTCCGTAGCCTGCGGCGATGAAGAATCCCTTCCGCTGTTTCAACAGTTCGCCCGAGGTCATCCGCCTCACGGTGATGATGTACATCCGGTATCCGCTGTCGCTCCTGCAGGTCGAGGACCTGCTGTTCGAACGAGGCATCGACATCTGCCACGAGACGGTACGGTTCTGGTGGAACCGGTTCGGTCCGATGATCGCGGCCGAGATCCGAAAACGACGCGTTGATCATCGATCGTATTCTTGCTGAAACTGCCCACAACGTACTTTGATATTCAATCCTCAGCTTGTATCGTTGGCAACAGATTAGTGCCATTCTTTCCCGGATATAGAAGGCAAAACAGTGAAGAACGAATTCGAGGAAAACGGCTATTATGTCCTTCGGGGTGTCCTGACTGAGTCGGAAGTGGATCGTCTCGCCCGGCCAATCCGCGCCGCATTCACCCGTGGCGATTACGACACCCTCCGCAAGGGACCGGCCTATCCGGCGCCGGGCATCCATTCGATGGGCCCGCGAGTTTTGGAAGAACACCCGGAGATCGCCGACTTGAGCCTCGCGCACCCAAAAATCATGGCAGCGGTCGAGGAGCTTTTCGGTGAACCTGCGACACTGTCGCAATACTGGTCGATTATGCGTCCGCCAGGGGCGGGCCTGGGCGACAAGCCCTTTCTCAATGGCAGCGGCGCTCATTACGACTACAAGCCATGGCGATGTGTCGGCTCATTCCTCAAGTGGATGTTTGCGGTCATCCCGTTCGCCGATTACACGGAGACTGCGGGTCCCCTCACTGTTGCGCCCGGTTCGCACCGTAAAACTACCGTGCTGCCGTCAGACGGACGTGTGCATCCGGTGGACGCCGCTCAGGTCCCGTCCCCCGCGGAAATTAAGCTGGTGGACCCGGGACTGAGAAAGGGCGATGTCGTCCTAATGAACGGCTTCCTTTGGCATGAGCCGCGCCCCAACTACGGCAACGCCGATCGCGCCGGGCTTTACATGAAGTTTCACGCGAAATCGTCGCCGCCCGCCTGCGGGCCGACCATTTATCCGTCATCCGTTCATGACATTTTGCCGGACGATGCCAAGCATCTCGTGCCCTATCACCGGGGCGACGGTCGGTACGCCGCGATTCGTGACGAGCCCGTGGGGGGCGTCGACGAGGGGCGGCTGCTGATCGAAGACAGCGACGAAAAGGTGCTGGTCCTCGGATACGACACCGATGGCTGGCGGCTTCCGAAGTATGCGGCTTCGGAGGACGCATCGGCAGGCATTCTCGATGTCTGCAATGTGATGGGTTCCGTCGTCACGCAAGCGCGCGATCAGCTGGGATTGCAATTGCCATGGCTCAGCTGGCTTGCTGATCTTACCGGCCCGGCTCCGGACGACGATACGGACCAATGGCGATGCCGGGTCTACGGACATCGCCTGCCGACCACGGCGCCGGCGCTCGATACGGAAGAGAACCTGACCGGCCAACATCGCTGGATGTCGGCCGACGAACTTGCCAGCGTCAATTCAGCCGGACTGCTGGAACTCGGTTCGGAAGTGCTCAAATGGCTACGTATGTGGCAAAAGGAAGAGGGTGAGGACGGACAGCCCGTCACAAGAGGCTACGGCGTGCCCACTACCGATGTGGCCTACTATTCGTATAACCGGAATGGCAATTCGGAAGGCACCTATCGGATCGGTAATTTCGACCAAGACGGCCGGCCCGCGCCGGTCTGAGGACAGATGCCGTTGTGGCGGCATTCCGTATTCCCGCCCTGTTACGCCGATGTCCGCTCTGCCCGTGATAACGGACCTTATGTGACGAATGTCGGAGTTCAGCGTTCTCACGACCGCTTCCACACCTCAAGCGGACATACCGGCGGCGAGCTCCGACTTCTGATTTCTGCCAATTTCGGAAGTTCCGCGCTTCGGTTCTTGGGGGGCTGAGTTGCGAATCAACAGGGCCAACCGACGCGTGTCGATTGGCGCAAAGCAGCGATTCATGAAAATCTCGATTTAATGGTAATTTTTATGTCAGTTGGAAATTGCTCGAATGCCGCCGCTGGAGAAAACCGATCTACGGGTTTGTCTTCCGGACGACACTGAGGTGGTGCTTCAGAGGACCGAGAAATGAAGCGCAGGAAATCCGTCGCAATTCAGCTCGCCATCTTATTGGGGCTGAGCGGAGTAGCCGCCACGCTTTGGGTTGAGCAGGATTCGGTCGCCGAAGTATTCGCCGCGATTTCTGGCGGAGACAAGGATACGGCCGAGCGACGCAGCAATCGAAAATCCGGGGTCCCCGTGGTGGTCGCGCGGGTTGGCCAGAGAGCCAATGACGTCACGATTGAAGCGATCGCCACCGCCCGCGCGCGCCGATTCGTGACGCTTTTCCCCGAAGTGCCAGGTCAAGTGGTGAGCTTCGACGTGCAAGCCGGGGACCCGGTGAAAGCAGGCGAAAAGATCCTTTCACTCGACAGCCGCGATGCCGAATTGGCCGTGAATGTCACTCACGTCAGGCTTAAGGAAGCGAAACTGCACCTGGAGCGATCCCGCCAGTTGCGAAACCGCCGGGTGAATTCCAGGGCCAATGTCGAGGACATGGAGGCCATGGTGCAGCGCACCGCGCTAGAGCTGGACCAGGCCTTGGAGGCGCTTTCGAAACGGACAATTCGGGCGCCGTTCGCGGGAATCGTCGGAATTCCAAAGGTGGAGGTGGGCGACCGGGTGGCGACGACAACGCCGCTGATCACCATCGACGACCGCCGCGTGCTGTTGGTCGAAATCGAGGTGCCGGAACAGTTCTTTGCGGCGGTCGCCAAGGGACAAAAGGTGACGGCGTTGACGCCAAGCTTCCCGGGCCGAAGCTTTCAAGGCACCATCGACCGGATAGACAGCCGGATCGAGCCGACGTCGCGCACGGTCATGGTACGGGCCTCGCTTCCCAACCAACATGATGCCCTTAGACCCGGCATGTCCTTCGCGGTCGAACTCACCATTTCGGGTGAAACCTACCCCACCATTCCCGAACTGGCCCTGCAGTGGAAGAACGGCAAGAGCTATGTTTGGCGGGTCCAGGACGGCCGGACAGCGCGCGTCAACGTCCGCAGCATCAAGCGTTTCAGTCAGGACATACTGGTGTCGGGCGACATCAAGAAGGGCGACCTGGTCGTGGTGGAGGGTGTGCAGCGGTTGCGTCCGGGCCGCAAGGTCAACTACGTCCCGCTCCAGCCGGCACCCGGCAGTTGAGGCAACGGCCGAGGCGAGAAGCGAAACATGGCAAAGCCTGAATATACGGCTACCGGCCTTCCGGGCATCAGCGTCCGCCGGCCATACTTCGCAGCCGTCATCAACCTGTTGATCATCATTGCGGGCATCAGTGCGATCCTCGGCGTGGAAGTACGGGAGTTGCCTGACGTTGACCGGCCGATCGTTTCGGTGCGCGCCAATTTCCCGGGCGGGTCGCCGGAGACGATCGACGCCGAAGTCACGAAAATCATCGAATCCGCGGTGGCCCGGGTCAACGGCGTCAAAAAGGTTCGCTCCTCCAGCGAGGAAGACAATCTTCGGGTGCATGTGGAGTTCCACACCTCGGTCGACATGGATGCCGCGGCGGCCGATGTCCGCGAGGCGGTCAACCGGATCGTGGGAAGGCTGCCCGATGGCGTGGAAGACCTGTTCGTGGTTAAGGCCGACAATGATGCCAGGTCCATTATCAAACTGTCTGTTTACAGCGACCGGCTGCCGATCGAGGACGTCACCGACCGGGTCGAGGACGAAATCATCCCGGAGCTGATGGCGGTCAACGGTGTTGCCGACGTTCGGCTCTATGGTGACCGCGAACGGGTGCTGCGGGTCGTCGTCGATCCAATGCGGTTGGCGAGCTACAAGCTTTCGGTCAACGATGTCGCCGACGTTCTGCGCAGCGCCCGCTACGACGTCCCGGCCGGCAGCTTCAAGTCCAACGAACAGGAAGTGATGGTGCGGGCCAATGCCTCGGTCACGAAGCCCGAGGACATCGAACGGCTGATCATCCGCGACCCTATTCGTATTGGCGATGTGGCGCAGGCTTTCTATGGCCCGGCGGATGCGCGGAACTACACGCGGTTGAACGGACGCACGGTCATTAATCTCGGCATCGTGCGTCAGGCGCGGTCCAACACGGTTTCGATATCCGGCGGCGTCGAAAAGGTCGTGGGCCACCTGAATGCCCGCTACAAGGACACGACCATTCAGGTCATTTCCGACGATTCCCGGTTCATCGAGGGCGCAATCAAGGAAGTCTTGGTGAGCCTGGCGTTCGCGATTTGCATTGTCGTGACGGTGATCGCCCTTTTCGTCGGCCAATGGCGGGCGGCTTTGCTTCCGGCAGTCACAATCCCGGTCTCGCTGATAGGCACGATCGCGGCGGTCTGGCTAATGGGGTTCTCGATCAATCTGGTGACACTGTTGGCGCTGGTGCTCGCCGCCGGCTTGGTCGTCGACGACGCCATAGTCGTGTTGGAGAACATTCAGCGCCAGCGCAGTCTCGGCATGGGGTCGCGGGCGGCCGCGGTGATCGGGACGCGTCAGGTCTTCTTCGCTGTTGTCGCGACCACCATCACCTTGATATCGGTATTTCTGCCGATATCGTTTCTGCCGTCCCGGGCCGGGCGCCTGTTCACCGAGTTCGGCTTCGTGCTTGCCATCACGGTAACGATCTCGTCCTTCGTGGCGCTCACCTTCTGTCCGATGATCGCGTCCCGGCTGAAGCGGCTCGAGCGCCGCGAGGCCGGCTTGATCTCGAAGGCGCGCGATGCGGTGGGCCGGCGGCTTGCGGCTGCCTTTTCCTGGACGCTGGACCGGGTCCTGGCGGCACCGCTGGTTGTCATCGGCATCTGCCCCGTCGTCATTGTCGGGGCTGGTATCGTGTTTCAGCATCTCGGCGAGGAATTGGTGCCGGAGGAGGATCGCGGCACCTTGATCATCCGCCTGACCGGCCCCGACGGCGTCGGCCTCGACTACACGGACCGACAAGTGGAAGCCGTCGAGCGGATTCTCCAGCCCCTGGTCGACGACGGCATGATTACCAATCTCTATACGATTACCGGCCGATATGATTTCAACCGTGCTTGGATCGAGGCGCCGTTGAAGGACTGGTCGTTGCGGGATGAGACCGAGGGCGAGATCGCGCGCCGGCTCAACCCCGAAATCCGGTCCATTCCCGGCGCCCGCGGGCGCATCCAGCGAACCAACAGCCTCAGCCTGCGCAATGCGGATGGCGGCCTCGAGTTCGCGTTGATCGGCGCCAATTACGACAAGATCTTCGAGGCGACGAACCGGTTCGTGGAGGCGATGGAGCGGGAGATTCCGCAATTGCGGAATATCCGGGTTGAGTTCCGGGCCACCCAGCCGCAAATCTCAATCCAGATCGACCGCCGCCAGGCCGCGGACCTCGGGGTCTCGATCGAAGACCTGGCGGCCACCATTCAGGTGCTGGTCGACAACGATGAAGTGGCCGAGTTGACCGTCGACGACCAGGCTATTCCGGTGATCCTGCAGGCGAACCGGGGTGCGGTCACGAGCCCGTCGGACGTGCGCCACCTTTATGTCAACGCCAAGGACGGCAAGCTCGTGCCGCTGTCGCAGCTGATCGACTTCACGGAAACAGCCGTGCCGGCGGAGCTCGACCGCCACCGCCAACGCCGGGCCATCGAAGTTGACGCGGACCCTGTGGACGGATTCACCTTGCGCCAGGCCGCGGATGCGGTGAAGCGACTTGCCGACAAAGAGCTGCCGCTGGGAATTAGCCTCTTGATGCTGGATGAGGCGGCGGAGTTGGACGAGACGTCGCATGGCATGCTGATCACCTATCTGGTGGCATTGCTCGTCGTCTTTCTGGTCCTGGCGGCCCAATTCGAGTGCATCGCCAGCGCCGTGACCGTGATGCTGACCGTCCCCTTCGGCATTTGCGCCGCCATCTTCGCTCTGGGACTCACCGGGACCTCGATCAATATCTACAGTCAGATCGGCGTTCTAATGCTGATCGGCATCATGGCCAAGAATGCCATCCTGATGGTGGAATTCGCCAATCAATTGCGCGAACAAGGTATGGACGTCGTAGACGCGGCGAGAGAAGCCTCGCTCGTCAGGGTACGGCCGATCGTTATGACCATGACGTCGACCATCCTGGCAGGACTGCCGTTGATCCTGAGCGACGGGCCGGGCGCGGAATCGCGCGCCGCCATCGGCTGGGTCGTGTTCGGTGGATTGGCGCTTGCGGCCGTCTTCACCTTATTCCTGACCCCGGCGATTTACTCGCTGGTAGCCAGGTTATCCAAGCCGCGCAACGAGGCCGCGACCGCCCTGGCCGGAGAATTGGCCGCCGCCAAGCCGGCAAATCGGGAGACCGAACGCGGCTCCGCTCATTAAGGTTTCGGGTGCCAGCGCATGTCCGCTTCAACCGCAGAAGCGGTCGTCAAACCGGGGAAAACGGACATTCGCCGCCTCAGATTTGCCGTTGGGGGCAAACGGACGTCGATCTGGCGGTACGATTCGTCCGAATCTAGCCAAACGCGGGATTCGCGACGGTCCTCGGGCGCGGTTCAACGTGCGCCGTCGACGATATCCGGGCGCATGTGATAATCGGCTTCGCTTCGACCGCCCAACTTGCTCGGATCCGAACCGGGTCGGTCCGACGGTGATGGGAATCGCAAGGCCAACACGCAGGCACCGTCGGGGCCCGCTTGCAATTCCGGTGCGGCTTCGCCGGGCTCTGCATGGATCAAAGAATTCTGCGGCAGTGTTTTGCCGTCCTGGATCAGTGTTCCGGTGCAGACAAGATAGAACTGGCACCCGGCGTTCGGTTCCAGCCCGCTCGCCGTCGCTTTTGGGCCGAGGCGCAGGCCTTCGGCATAGACCCCGTCCGCTTCCGGCTCCATCAACGGTTCGCGGGCCACTTCTCCCGCCGGCAACGGCTCGCGCTCGATATCGAATGCGCCGGCGATGTTGCGTCCGGCCCGGCCCGGCATCAAATGTTTCGAGCCCGGCATCGGAAAGTACCCGCCGCTGGCAACCGCGCGCAGCGTGAAAAAGCTGATCCCGTCATCACGGCCCACGATGGGCCCATAGGGCGTGAACGCGTCGGCGTATTGGAAGGTTATCGGCTTGACCTCCTTCTTGCCCATGCGGCCGTCGCCGGCGACGATGACTTGGAACTGATCGATATCGTGGAAATGCGGTGCAACGCGCGGATTCGGATAGGGCCGTTCGACGAGGAAAGCCTGTGCCCCTTCGGCCATCGACCCCGGTGTACCGATATAACTCCGCCGCGCGCCGACGCCGCCTTCGCGCTGAACCTTCTTGTATTCCGCTTCACCGGTTGCCACGGTCTGCATTTTTCATCCTCCTCCATAACGACGCGATGCCTACGCTAAAGAATACCGCAAGAAAGCCGATCCGGTGAAATTTTGCCCGACGGGAAGGGCGATGCTGGTACGCGGTAAGCAGTATAATGAACGGCGTATAATTATTTCAGTGCAATTGCATATCGTCGGCGATGCACTGTAGCCCTTTCAACCTTCGTTGGTGTGAATGCAATAGACCGGCGCTCTTCGCTGTTCAGGCTTGGTCCGTTTGACAATGCCATTGAGTCCTATCACCGTTACACTGTGCAACGCGGCACACTCTAGCCCGCCTGGAATCGAATCAACCGAATGAGTCTGCTGTCCTATGGATGAGTCCGTGCGCCGTATCGACGCCAAAACACTGAAATCCAATTTGCATGATGGAGGAGAAATCGCGCTGTTGGATGCGCGTGACGAAGTGCCGTTCGAAGCGCAGCATATCCTCATGGCATCGAATGTGCCGCTCGGACGGCTTGAGGAGATTGTTGCCGCGTTGGTGCCGCGTCGCGGCGCCCGCGTCGTATGGTGCGACGGTAGCGGCGATGGCGGCGGGCCGCCCCTGGCCGAGCGCGCCGCGGCGCGCATGAGCGCTCTCGGCTATCGCGATGTCTCAGTTTTGGATGGCGGCATCGCAGCCTGGCAGGCCTCGGGATACCGGCTCTACAGCGGTATGCACGTGCCGAGCAAAGCCTTCGCGGAAGTGATCGAGCACGAAGCGGGGACACCGCATATATCTGCCGAAGAACTCAAGTCCTTATTGGACAATGATACGGACATGGTGCTGTTCGATACACGGTCCTATGAGGAATATCACGTCAACAGCATTCCGACCGCCATCAGCGTGCCGGGTGCGGAGCTGGTCTACCGCTTTAAGGATATGGTGCCGTCGCCCGATACCACCGTTGTGGTCAATTGCGGCGGCAGAACGCGCAGCATCATCGGCGCGCAGGCCCTGATCAGTGCGGGTTTTCCCAATAAGGTGGTTTCGCTCAAGAACGGCACCCAAGGCTGGCATCTGGCAGGATTCGATGTGATTGACGGCGCAACTCGCGCCGCGCCGGACGTGTCACCCGAAGGGCTGGCGGCCGCCAAGGCCGCTGCGGATCGAGTAGCTAGAACACATGGTATC
>JAJCZB010000018.1 GCA_029262595.1 Candidatus Babelota bacterium
CTGCAGGACAAGCTTGTAGTTGTCGTGCCCGACACGCATAAGGCGCTTATTGATCTGGCAACTGCATGGAGAGAGCAGTTTTCGTTTCCTATTATTGGTATAACAGGATCAGTGGGTAAAACATGTGCCAAAGAGACGGTAGCGCAAGTATGCAAGACCGCAGGCATGCAATTTATTGCATCTCATGGAAATCAAAATACGCAAATAGGAGTAGCACTTAATATTTTTCGACTACGATCATCGCATCAAGTAGCGATATTTGAAATGGGCGTAAGTCGTCGTGGCGAAATGGCGTTACTCGCAAAAATAGTGAAACCAACTATTGGAGTGATCACGAGTGTTGGTCATTCTCATATGGAAGGTCTGGGCTCTTTGCAGGATATTGCGTTAGAAAAAAGAGACATTTTTAAATACTTTAGTGAAAACGATATTGGTATTGTTAATGGTGATCAGCCACTTTTGGCGGCTGTTTCATACCATCATCCCGTTATTAAATTTGGTTTGAAAACAACCAATCAAATACAAGCGCGCAAAGTTCGCATAGTAGATGGGCGCACGCGATGCGGGCTGAAGGTGTATAAAGAGAAATACAACGTTGTGCTTGAAAAGCCCCATGTAGGAGCGATTACAAGTGCCCTCGTTGCAGCTTCGCTGAGCCATGTATTAATGATTCCGTACGATAAAATGCTTGAGGCGATTCAAAAACCAATAGTCGTAGCGGGTCGATTTGAAAAGCTTCCTTTGCGGGGTGCGAAAGGGATAATGATCAGCGATTGTTATAATGCAAGCCCTGAGAGCATGAAAGCAGCTCTTGCAGCATTTCAGCACATTGAAACGAGTGCGGTAAAAATAGCCGTGTTGGGAGACATGCTTGAGCTTGGCGTAAACAGCCCTTTTTGGCATCGCCAGATTGGAAGATTTTTTCAAAAAGCGCCTTCGTTAAAAAAGGTGATTTTAGTGGGTAATTTGGTACAATGGATTGAGAAGACATTGCCAATGGGCGTATCTGCAGAACGAGTAGAGACGTGGCAAGACGCAAAAAAAATATTAGAAGAGATACCTCAAACGCAAGACAATATGATTTTAGTCAAAGGCTCAAATGGTGTTGGATTGCTCAACCTTGTAGACCGTTGTACAAAATAAATGGAAAATCCTACTTTTTTTCACAAAACAGTTATGACTGATGAGGTCGTTGATCTGCTTAAGATCAAGCCGAATGGTGTCTATGTAGACGCTACATTTGGCAGCGGGGGGCACACTCGGGCGATTCTAGAAAAAGATCCTACGTGTACGGTTATTAGCCTGGACTGGGATCAGATTTCATTAGACAAATATTCTCCTGCGCTAACGGAACAATTTGGAAAACGCTTTATTCCTCTTTTTGGAAGTTTTGCGAATTTATGGCGACTATTAAAGAAAATTTCCATTCCTCGGGTAGATGGCATTCTTGCTGATTTTGGCACCTCCCAAATGCAAATTACCGAGCGGCCGGGCTTTTCTATTTACCGTGATACGCCACTTGATATGCGGATGTCTCCAGCGCATCAGCGGATAACTGCGAGCGCTATTGTTAATCGGGCATCGGAAGAAGAGTTGGCACATATTTTTTTTACGTATGGCGAGGAGCGCTATTCGCGTAAAATTGCTCAAGCGATTGTACATGATCGCAAGCAGGAGCCATTTAGAACGACCAAGCAATTGGCTGGGCTGATTCAACGTATTATTCCCCGGGATAAAAAGTCTTCCATTCACCCGGCAACACGAGTTTTTCAAGCACTTCGTATCCAGGTAAATCGAGAGCTCGATAACATCACAGACTTTCTAAAGCAGTCTCTAGAGGCGCTTAATGATGGTGGGCGCATTGTCTGCATCAGCTTTCACTCTTTGGAAGATCGGCTCGTAAAGCAATTTTTTAAGGATAGGCAGCAAGAAGGGATGCTTGAAGTTATCACGAAAAAACCTCTTGCGCCGACAGAGCAGGAACGAATGGAAAATCCTTCTTCTCGTTCAGCAAAAGTTCGTGCAGCTGCTCGAATTCGGATCTAAAGCCCATATATAAGAATAAGTTGACAAAAAGGGTGTATCCGATAAAATTATCAACATCTGCGAGATAAAAATCGCTAGCAGTAATGCAGTAATAAAGAGGGAAGTGTAAATCTCCAAAGGATTACAGCCATGGAAATAACTGAAGTGAAGGTGTTTTCAGCCAAAGATGGCGGAAGACTCAAAGCGTACGCGACGGTTGTCTTTGATAATTGCTTTATCATCCGGGACTTAAAGGTAATTGAAGGAAACAAAGGTTTGTTTGTTTCGATGCCCTCCCGAAAACGAAAAGATGGTACCTTCAGAGACATAGTTCATCCATTGAATTCTGAAACGCGCCAGCTGATTGAAAATCGTGTGATTGAGGAATTTAAAAGAGCAGTTGAAAGTGGCGTGGAACTTCAAGTTGCTTAAATGTACGGAAAATTAAGATCAAACATGTCTTATGAATCGTGCGTGGCTGATAGACATCATTGAACAGCAATTAGATTATTGGGGCGTAGCCAAGCGGTAAGGCAACAGGTTTTGGTCCTGTGATGCGGAGGTTCGATCCCTCCCGCCCCAACCAATTCTATCTAATAATGCATCGTTTCCATGTAATTTTATATTCACATTATTGCCATCTAAGTAGCTCATGAAAAATATTTTACATCTCGCTTCCCAATCGCAATCTCGCCAACAACTTCTTAAAGAATCAGATATTCCATTTAAATTGTTGTCGCAGGAGGCAGATGAATCTGCATGTGATTGGACGCTTCCACTTGAAAAATTAGTTGCGTCTATTTCTTTATATAAAATGAATCACGTTGTTTTGCCGGAAGGCAAAGAGGGCGATGTGTTATTCTTGCTTACGGGCGATACGCTTTCAAAAGATGCTAATGGTGAAATTCAAGGCAAGCCAGTAGACCGAGCCGATGCGATTGCGAAAATTAAGCAAGCGCGCGATGGCACAAAACTGTGCAGTGCATTTTGCTTAGATAAAAAAATATATAAAGATGGCGCATGGACTGTAGCTGAACGTATTCATGAAGTAGTGCAGGCAGAGTATCTTTTTTATGTGCCTGATAATTGGATTGATACCTATCTTGAAAAATCAATTGGCTTATCATGTTCTAATGCAATTGCCGTTGAGCTTTATGGCGCACAATTTTTAAAATTCGTGCGTGGATCCTATTCTACAATCGTTGGGCTGTCGATGTTTGAACTGCGCGAAGCGCTTGAGCGGATCGGTTTTTTTCAGTAGCATTTAAACTTACGATTTATACTGAAGCGAATCAGAAAATTTTCATAATCCTAAAATGCTTTAGAATTATGAGAAATAACTCAATTGTTCGTTCTGCGATAGTCCAGCATAGTCTTGACGACGCCTGGGGCGTGACGCAGGGTATCGAACGGGGAAGGAAAATTTTATAGACTTTTTTCTAAAATTCAATTTCCTGATTCGGCTATAGATTTCTTTTTTGGATGTCTTGCTCTTGATTTATAATAATCTTTTATTACTGCTTTAGAAGCAATTTGTGAAGGTTGTAGCAATCTGCCGCTTATATCATTAGATGGTTGTTGATTTTCATATTGCTTTACATAATCAGGGTCATATGATCCATTATATTGCTTTCGAAATGTGTGTATTGCATTTGCAAGAGATTTTCGTGTGTGAATATGGCCACCTTCATCTCCGAGTGTGAGATATGTAGTTGAGGGAGATAATTGATGAAAAACATTATAAAGCTTTGTCTCGCTTTTATTGGTTAGGATATTGTCGTTGTGTTGGAAGTGAAATAAGATATTAAATTTTAAGTTGCGGAGTGCCTGAGCTGATGATAGTCCTTGCATTCCTTGCGGATCATATTGACTGACATAGGGAAGTATTTTATTTGCAAATCTGCGAACAATGTTAGTAGAAAGGCTTTCATTAAGATTTCTGAGCGGTGCGTCTAATACAATACTGCCATTTTTAATAAGCGAAAGAAGTTCTTTTTTTTCTTGCGGATCAATACCCAAAGTATGCAATTTATCGTTGTATTCATCGCTTGATAAAACATAGATCATATTTAAGGCGGTTGCGCCTCCTCGAGAATAACCATACAAATCGACTCCACTTAAGCCCAATTTATTTTTTGCCCATTTCAAAACCAATAGAGCAGTAGCTACATCGGGAAATTGTCCCAAGCTAGATTTTCTGATCCATGGGATTCCTGGTCCCCAGTCAGGAAACTGAAAGGTAATTATATTTCCTGGGAGGGTATCATAGAACTCTTTGAATAATTTTGCGCTGTTTTTCATATCGCCGAACCCATGAAGAAATAGGGTTGGGCGATGTTGATTGATCGTGTCATGTGTATTGTTATCAAGGATATATTGAACGTCTGGATTATATCCAAGATATTTTTTAAATGTTTCATTTTCTTGTTTTGTTGGTTGTGGTCCATGAGACCATTGTTTGCTTAGTCTGCCAAGTATATATCGATTAAATGCGAGAGAGGGATTTTTTAGCATTCCCGATTCGCTTGCTAGATTTTGCACCGCCCAACTCAGTTTGTTTTTTAAAAGAATACCTGTGCCCATTACAATAACAAAAATAAACAGTACACAATGAATTAATTTTTTTTTCACATACATTCCTTAATCAAGAGTCTATTGCGTAACTATGATGTAATTGTACGACATTGTTTCCATTAGATTCAATAGAAAGTTATGAAGTTTACATGATCATAACTAAAAAGAGGCCGCGAATTACTCGCGGCCTCTTTTTAGTTCGCAGTGTGTTTTTTAATTCTTTAAATTCTTATCAGCAGGCTGCCAGCGCTTAAGCAGTTCTTTATACAGAAGCTCTTTTGCGTTTGCGCTTGGATTTTCTGCAAGCTCAGCGGTTGCTTTTTCTACGCTGAAGCGCACTGTCGTATCATCGCACAAAGTAGTATCGATTTGATCCAGAGACGGGAGCAACTTTTGCTGGCGTGCTTTTTCTTTAATGTGCTCGCTGGAAGTTTCTAGTAGGAGCGCTTCCATAACACCAAGAAAATCAGTGATGCTGTGCTGGAGCTCGCTCAGCTCAGAAAGATTTTCTGTGTTATCTAAAAGTTGCAATTCTTCTTGCAATCCAGATTTGAGTGCGTTGCCGATAATTTTTTTGATTTTATTTTCATCATTGTCGATAAGCCATCGGAGTAAGACGAGTAATTCATACGAAAGAACGAATTGATTATTCATTTTTTGGGTCCTTGGTTGCAGTTTTATCATCTACTACCGTTCTTTTTTGAAGTATCATTTTTTAGGTCGGCTTAAAAATAGTTTTCGTAAAAGAAATGGGTAAGTGTTTTAATCTTCGTATTCAACTTCCCAATGCTCAACCTCTACAGACGAGTCTTCGTCGATAGTGTGCGGAAGTATAGGATTGAGAGGCTTGTCTGGGCTTGCCTCTTTTTGAATTTTCACTAGTTGTTTTACGTTGCGTTCAATGGTTCGTTTTGATTGCTCCGTTTGTTCATCTAAATTTTGGCGAGCTTTATCAAATACAGTGTTCATCTCGCTTTGCATTTTTTTAATTTGTTTTTTGAGCTTGAAGATAACCTCAACGCCTGCAAGGTTGATACCCAATTCATGGGTAAGGTAAATAATTTCTTCAAGGCGATCGATATCTTCCTCAGAAAATAGGCGTGTATTTCCCTCTGAGCGCTTTGGATTAATGAGCCCCTGCTTTTCATACAGACGAATTGTCTGCTGATGAACAGAGAACATTTTAGCGACCGCTGATATAGAAAAAAAACCTTGCTTACGCTTTACCTTCATGCTCGGCAACCTTTATAGTAACTCTCTTTTTTCTTTTTTGACTGCCTCAGTATACCACATTTTTTTAAACAAATCATTCCCTTGAAGGGCTCTTTGCCGCCTTTTGGCCTGTGAATTACTCATACTCAGGGTATTGAGGGTATTCGGCGGAAAAGCATTGCGACCAAACCGCTTTTTCAATAGACTATGAGGCCAAGCAGTATATAGATGTGCCAGCTTAAGGAGAGAGTATGAACACACAGAGAATGAGCCTTTTCATGGGGGTATTGATGGTATCTAGTAGTCTATGCGGCTTTGGCCCAAAGACGGTTGTTTCCCCTCGATCTCAGTCCCTTTTTCTTGCCCGTGAGCATGCAGGATGGGATCACTTGATCTATCGGCCAGACAAAGATGAAACGAGCGCGACGCTAGCGATTGCTCCTTCCTATCAGCATCGATTTCGGGGTGGGGCCATTACTGAGGCTCTTTTGGGGTGTGAAAATCTTATTTTTTCCGGGAGCCAAGTTGCGTGCCGAGAGTCTACAGATATCTTGGCTGACTACTGGGGGCTGCCTTCAGATTTTAAAAGCGAGGTTCATTTCGATCCCAATATAGCCACATTTTTGATGGATTTTGATATCTACATTTCTTTGGATGGAGTTACGCCGGGGCTCTTTGCAGAAATACATTTGCCGATGGTGCACACCAAATGGGATCTACAACTTACAGAATGTATTATTGATCCGGGTACCACGTTTACCTCCTATCCAGCAGGATATTTTGCCGATGATCCTATCACGTTAAGTGAATTGACGACAGGTGATTCTGCGCCGAAAAATGTACTGCATGCATTTGAAGGCAACGCAACGTTTGGTGATATGAGAGAGCCGCTTAAATACGGTAAAATTTTTGGTCGTCAAAACGAATCGCGCGTTTCTGATTTACGTCTTGCGTTTGGGTACAATGTATTGCGCGAGCATTATCATGTAGGGTTTTCAGTTCGTGCAGCTGCGCCTACCGGCACGTTGCGTGAAGCCGAGTTTTTCTTTGAGCCAATTGCAGGAAATGATCACCACTGGGAGCTCGGAGCAGGGCTATCAGGGCATGCAGATCTCTGGTGCCATGAGCTAGAAGATAAGAAATTAGGTTTTTATTTTGATGCAGTCGTAACGCACATGTTTGGCTCAACGCAAAAGCGATCATTTGACATGACTCCCAATGGGTGCGGCAGCCGATACATTTTATTGCAAAAAATGGCTGAGCCGGTGGTTGGGTTGAACGTGGGTACTATGCTTGATAATTCTCTGTCACCGACGCAATACCAAGGACGATTAGTTCCGGCAATTAATAAAACAACGCTCGATGCAAAAATCGAAGTCGGGGTTCAGGCTGAATTGCTTGCCAAATTAAACTACTATCGGCGTGGATTTGAGTTTGAAGTAGGGTACAATTTGTGGGCACGTTCGAAAGAAAAACTACAATGCAGAGAGTGTATTGAGCCGTGCTATGCAGTCAAGGGTGATGCGCAAGTCTACGGATTTACCGAGCCGGGAGAGACGCCGGTAGCGCTTGCCGCTACGCAAAGTAAAGCAACTATCAATAACGGCCAAACAGCTACGTTTGATGGGTTTGAACCGGGTAACTTTAATACCGGATTTGAGTTTGCTAATTTGAATGCCGATTCTCCAGCAAATGCATTTGATGACAGCGGCATAGCGTTAGAGCAGCTTACGCTCGCTGATGCCAATCGATTGGGAGTCTCGCAAATTGCCGTGCGTTCTTCCAATCCGCCCATTTTACTCAAAGATTGTGATATTAATGAATGCTCGGCATTGCTGCCCAAGGCGATATCTCATACCGCGTATTTTGCATTTAGCTATGCCCTCGAGCGTGATTTAGGGCTCATTCCCTTTATCGGAGGGGGTGCATTTGTTGAGTTTGGCTCGAAATGCCTGCAGGATAACAGCGCGCTTTCTCAGTGGGGATTATGGCTCAGGATGGGCGTTTCGTTCGGAAATTAGCAATTTTTAAAGTATGTAATTGTATTTATTTTGTTTTACACAGCATGAAAATCTTTCTTTATAGAGACCATTTTTGCTATATTAGTAGTAAGTAAGGGGTTATCTATAGGGATAGGTATGAATAAGTATAGTCTAATTTTTGCGTTATTTTCTTTTTCTGCTTTTGGAGCAGGGGTGGGCTCAGTATTTGAGTCAGATCCGTTTGATCTTGCAGGTACGCCGCTTGCCTCATTTGAATCGTGGTCTACTGTGGCGCAGGAAGCAAGAGATTATTTTTCTCAGACGCTCAAAAAAGTTGGTTTTAGCGTTCCAGAATTGCGCGGTGCATCAAAAAATATTCTTACATCAGTAAAACGAATTCGCAGAAATATCGATGTTTTGCAGTTTGAGGTTGAACGCCCTGATGGAGCTGTAGCCATTATCGGCAATATTGTGGCATTGGTTGATCAATTGCAAGGGCAAGCATCTTCAATTACGCACATGAAGGAAGCCTCCATTGTGCCAAGCTGGTTCCACTTTTTACTTAAATCGCCAAGCTTACTTTATAAATATAATCAGTTGATTGGGCAGATTGATAACCTCAATCTCAATGAATTGCTACGGCCAGTACAACGCATTATTAATGCGATGCGTGAGATATTTTTTTCATTGTTACAGATACGATCATCAACAGGAACTCTTCTAGCGCCAGCAATTATTTCAGATGAGTTGGTGCTTGCTATGCAAAATTTGATAAACACGATAGACGCGTTAAATCCAAAACTTACCGATATCGTAGTTTTTGGCAAAAGGCAATTGCGCACGGTGGGGACGCAATATGATCTTTTAAAGCATCTGTTGAGTAATCGTCAAAACTTAGAAAAGCTAACGCAAGAATTATCTCTTCTTGAAGTAGAGGTTCCCCCTCGAATGAGCACTTTTTTAGCACATTTAAATCTGATTACTCAAGCAGCAGATCCGCTCATTCAAACGATTCAAAATTTTAATGCGACATTGCGTGAAAGGCTTGCTCAAAAGAAAAAAGAAACTGGTGCTCGTATTGCAACTCCTTCGATGATAACAGAGCAAACACGTGACATTTTTCAATCGATGCGGGGCAATTTTAATAGCATTATCGGTAATGCAGGTATTACCCTTGGTGCTATTGCCGGGGTGGTACAAATTTCGATCACCAATATTATTCAAGGTATTAAAACGCAGATTGATTTTGATGTTCTTGATCCGCGAGCGTATACAGCTGCTATTGAGATTCCTGCATTAGTTGATGAGCTGGTTGCAGGGGTACATCAGCTCCAGATAGCACTTCCAAAGTAGATTTAAATCAGATAGTTTTTAGCATCTCAAATAGTTTAAGAGATTTTTTTGTGATCAATTTTTTTGGATCATAAGAGGGCGTCGTGCGTGTGATGGCTTTTTGTTTTGCTTTCAATATTCGTTCAACTTTTTTATCTAATTGCGATTGGCTAAGTGTGCCGTTTTCAATAGCGTCCTTTATTGCCTGAATCGTTTGCGGTATATCCACCGGGCACAATAAGATATCTACTCCCGCTTGGAGGGCCGTTACGGCAACTTCTTCAGAAGTATAAAGATCCGTAATTCCTTTCATACCAAGTCCATCAGTAAAAACAAGACCGGTAAATTGCAACTTATTGCGTAGCAGATCAGTTATGATGTTATGCGACGTGGTTGCAGGAATGGTATCTTTTTCGGCAAGTGCCGGCACTGCAAGATGCGCGATCATTACTGAATCAACCCCCGCATTAATTAAGTGCTTAAAGGGCACAAACTCAATTTTTTGTAATCGTTTTTTTGCATGAGAAACGGTGCCAAAAGTAAGATGTGAATCAAATGCGGTATCCCCATGCCCTGGAAAATGTTTGGCGCAGGTGAGGATCCCAGCATCTTGCATCCCGCGCATAAAGAGGGTGGCATGATGCGCAACACGTTGAGGATTATTGCCAAATGAGCGGGTGCCAATAATTGGATTGTTGGGATTACTGTTAACATCGGCTACGGGTGCAAAATTGATATGCACTCCGAGTGCGGCGCAGTGATTTCCAACTTCTTTGCCAATTTCATAAATGAGATATTCGTTTTCGGGCGCGAGTGCTCCGAGCGCTGCAGCGCGAGGGAATTGGATGACGTCTTTTACGTGCCGCATACTCAGGCCCCATTCTGCATCCAGGCCAACTAAAAGAGGATGTTGGCTGAGAGCTTGGAGCTGCTGAGTTATTTCAATTTGCTGTTTTGGAGTTCCTGCTCCTAAAAAAATAATGCCTCCAATGTGATATTTTTTTATCATTTTTTTGGCGTGTTTAGGATCAAGATTATATGGTCTTTTTTCCATAAAATCAGGGTTTAAATCAGGCGCAGAAATTACGGCCATCATGATCAGCTGGCCTATCTTTTCGTCTAATGTCAGGCTTGAAAGAGAGGCAATAGCGGGGGCGCTTTGAGCAGCAAAAAGAGGGGTGAGCTGGGTGGCAAATAGGGTAAATATAATCCATTTTTTCACGATTCACATGCTCCTTGATATATCGTATATAGGCTCCATCAGGTGGCATCGGGAGGGTTGTTGCAGATAGAAATGTCTCTGGTATGCTTATAGTAACGATAAATAAAGGATTGAGTAAAGAGTTATGGCTCTTTAGGGGCATGATGAAGGGAGTCTTGTCATGGAAATCCAAACACTATTTTTAGCTATGAAAGCACTTGGAATAGGTCTTGCTACCCTTATTGGTGGTGTGACAGTATATGAGCGTGATTTGGTTAAATATTCGTATGAACGTTCGCAAGAGACGGGTGCGCATACGCAGGAATTTCCGATTGTTATTCCTCAAGAATTACCTTCTATGCAAGCAATTGCACAAGAAATTGCTAAGTACGTGGATCCAGCACAATTTATGTTTGGTGGTTCTACTTCTGAGCACCAATGTAGTAAAAAATGTACGCCAAAAATCTGTACGCATTCTCGTTTTATTGAAGAGCAAAATGCGCAGCGATCAGATGAAGACCGTATGGCGCAGCCAACGGATGCGCGCTATAAAATGAACTGGTATGACAATTATAAAAATTATATCGATGATGCAGTTCGTGGTATGTATTTACGTGATCTTCGCTTCTCGATTGAGTGGGCATTAGTGCAGCCGGAAGGCCCTGAATCATGGGATGAGGCAGTACTTGATCACTATGCGGATCTTTTTATCACCTGTCTGAAAAAGAAGGTGAGACCATTAGTATGCTTGCATCACTATACTGATCCTAATTGGTTTTTCCATGAGAAAAAAGGTTTTACCAAAATTGAAAACGTTCAATACTTTGTAGATTACTGTACAAAAGTATATGAGCACATTATGAAAAAAGTTGCGGCTAATAAAGATGCTTTAAATGCATTGCAGCGCATGGGTGCACGTCAACCAATGTGGGCGACATTTAACGCGCCTGCCGGATATGTATTTAGAGTGCATAGGCAAGAGCCGCTTGATAAAAAATTAACAGGGCTTGGTCTTATTGCTGAGGCAATAAAAAATACCTGTGAAGCAACAGTGCAAGTGAGTAAATCTCTCAAAGCACGATTTGCAGATATGAGTTTTCCTGTAGCGATACAGATGCCACAGGTTGGTTTTCTGAAAAATGGATTACAGGTTGATGCTCAACCAAGCCGTGTAAGTGCCCTTTCGCGTACGTTTGCAAATCTTGGAGACCAAATGCGCCATGAGGCTATCTACAATTTTTTCACAACCGGTGTGTTTAACGCACGCCACGTATATCACGAAAATAAAGATGCAGTCGGCAGTATAGACTTTGTTGGTCTTAATTATTATGCAAATAAAAAATTGCATTTACTGAACACCGTCCCTGCAACTACTGATGAAAAGCGTCTTACTGATGGGGGTTATCATTCATACCCAGAAGGGATGTATCGTGCGATCGTTGAATTGCATGAAAAAATGATTAAGCCAATTGAAGAAACTACCAGCAAAGAACTTCCGATGTTTGTAGCAGAGAATGGTATTGCGACTATGAATGATGCGCAGCGCGCACGATTCTATCATGAGCATTTATATGTGATCATGAAGGCAAACCAAGATGGTTATAAAGTGCGTGGTTACTTGCCATGGACGCTTTTTGATAACTATGAATGGCCTGCGCTTAAAAATAATACTGAGCGTAATTATGGAATTTTTGCAGTAACTAACGATGGTAAACATCTGACGTTAAAACCGGGGTCAGATATATTAAATATATTTGGAACGGCATTGCGTGCCATACGATAAAAATAATAGAAAGCGCCGGGCTCACACCCGGCGCTTTTTTTGATGCGTTATATTAATAAAGTGAAAAGCTAATTGGTTTGAGTGCCCAGTTCCTGCGTATCGTCCTCAGTTGCTGGGATAATGCGAGGCATTTCTTCTAGCGTAAATGCGCCAGCATCATCCGTTTTGAATGTAACTTTTTTGGTTGTAGAATCGTATACCACTGTGCCGGTGTACTGTGCTCCCGCTTTTAATTGAAGGGTGAGTTTTTTTTCATGATACTTTGCGCCAAATGCCAGGAGTGCTACTTGTTCGCGCTTTCTTTCTCGTATGCGAATTTGTGGATCTACTCCTTGCGGTAATGTGCGCCGCGCCTTAGCTTCCAGGACAGTAGGAGCCGCACTCAGAGGTAATGTACCTCCGCCATTCACAACTAATTCAACCTTGCCGGTTCGATGACTAATCTGAACTGTTCCCGTATGATCAGCGCCAGTTTTTAATTTTACAGTTACAATTTGTCCGTTATATTTTCTCCCAAAAGCAGCGAGCGCATCTGCTGTTTCTCGTCGTTCAGCTGCATACGGGTCTGCTGCCACAGCTGGAAGGATTAGCATGCATACAGACAAAAGTAGTGCTGTTGAAAGTTTCTTCATAAAGTCTCCGTTGTATGAATATGTGTTAACTCCGGGTATGATAGAATTTTTATTTTAAAAGCGCAAGCGCTTGTATTTTACCAGTAATGGATGGCCTGCTTCCTTCATGAGCGCGAGTTTGTAACATGGTTTTTTCGGTTTTAGTGAGAGGTCGCACGCCCCATTTTTTGGGGCAAGTAGTAAAAGGGATGCTTATAGAGTGACGCTCTTTTCCATCAAAACGATGCAAGCAAACGCTTGCGATGCGTGGTTCACGCTCAGAAGTTTTTTGATTTTCTACAAACGTAATCTCGCGAGTTACGAGTGCGTATTGAGTATTGCCATGAGCATCTTGATACGCTACAACGCTCCATTCAAAAGGCGCCCACTCGAGCGAATCGATCGGGCCTTTATGAGGATCAGTATTGTGCATTGCAAGTGACGTTGCAATAAATACAGATGCAAAAAGCACCATAAAGCGTTGCTTCATATAATTCTCCATGTATAACAAACCTTAATTTGGCAAGTTTAGGATGTTTTATGGAGTGGGTCAAGAAGGTGGGTCTATACGTTAAAGCGAACTAATACCACATCGCCATCATGTACCAAATAATCTTGGCCTTCTTTGCGCCATTTACCTGTATCTTTAAGCTTGGCCTCAGAGCCGGCATCAAAAATGTCTTCGCAATTAAAAAGTTCTGCGCAAATAAATCCGCGCTCTAAATCAGAGTGAATTTCTCCGGCAGCTTGGCGGATTGTAGATCCTTTTTTAACTGGCCATGCGTGCGCTTCTTTTGGCCCACATGTGAAGAATGTTATGAGGCCTAATCGCTCATATGTTTTTTTAATAATGGTATCCAATCCCGGCTCTTCAAGGCCGATCATGCCCATCATTTCTTGCGCTTCTTCATGCTCAAGTTGCGAAAGCTCATATTCAATTTTTGCACTAATGGGGATCACGCGATCTGCCCCAAATTCTTTTACGAGTGCTTGATAGTGCGGATTGCTTTCATGATTGCCGATTTCATTTTCTGCAATGTTGGCAATAATTAAAAAATCTTTTGCAGTCAGAAGGGGGATGGTCTCAATTGGAGATGCTTCAATAATTCGGCGTACTTCTTTGTTATTGCCTTCCTCAAGTGCATTATTAATTGAGGTAAGCAGCGCCTGCTCAGCTTCGAGTTCTTTTTTCTCTTGTGGCTTATTTGTGCTGCGCAATAATTTTGGAAATCGTTCGAGGCGTTTTTTAACCGACTCTAAATCTTTGAGCATCAGCTCAGCAACAATAATATGATAATCTTCTAGTGGATCAATTTCATCTGTGCGCACAATATTTGGATCTTCAAAGCAGCGCAGTACATGCAAAATCAAATTTACGCCATGAATGTGGCTCAAAAATTGATTGCCGAGCCCTTCGCCCGAAGCGGCGCCTTTTACGAGCCCTGCGATATCTACGAAGTTAACCGTTGATGGGATTTTCTTTTGCGATCCGTATATTTTTTGCAATTGATCAAGCCGCTCATCGGGCACGAGCGTGATTGCCATGTGGGGATCAATGGTGCAAAAGGGGTAATTTTCTGCGGGAATTTGCGATTTTGTAAGTGCGTTAAAAAGGGTCGATTTACCGACGTTTGGCAGCCCGACTAAACCAGCTTGAATACTCATAATGTTTCCTTATCTGTAATGGTATTAGTGTGCGCGAAAAACGCGATTAATTCAAGCTGATCGAGCAATTATCTTGTGTTTCGCCGACTACTATGCTACAAATCAAAAGCAGTTGAAAATAATCTAACCTTTTTCCAAGGAGTAAGTAATGAAACATCCAGTATTGAAATGGGTTTTCATGGGATCGTGGCTTATTAGTGCATTAGCTACCATTAACGTTGGGCTTGCACCATTTGGCTTTGATTTTTTTAGAACAGATTTTATGCTAACGAACATGTATAACCTTATGGCGCCAATTCACTATGTTATTTTGGCTTCAGGTCTTGTTAGCTTGGCATTGTTCGTTATGTCTCTTACCGGGCATTGCGGATGCAGCAAATGCAATGGCAAATGCTAATTCTTTTTCATTGAGTTCAAAAAAGGGCCAGCGTATTACTCACTGGCCCTTTGCTTTTGCTAATTCGGCACGAGCTTCACGGAGCGAATTTTTAATTTGTGCATTTCTTTGATTCCATTGCTGGCCACTGCGAAACAGTTGGTTATACTGTAACTCATCTTCGTATTCTTGAATTATTCCCTGAAGACGTTTTATTTGCCTGCTTTCAGCAGCATGCATTTCTGCAATGGGAGTTCCTGCGGATAAAAATACACACAAAAATATACGGAGAGAGTTCTTCATACTACTTCTTTATTTTTACTTTTCCTAATCTCTGAATTGATTGCGTTGTGCTTCAAGTCTCCTTATTTGGTCTCGTATTGCCATGATTCGCCCAGGAAGAGTGTGATCAGGCCGTTTTAGTTGAAGGTCAAAGTCACTTAGAAGGGGGGCGAGCTGTGCGTTTAATTGCAGGATTTGCGCATCAATAGCTGTGATTTGCTCCTCTATGGCACCAGGACGTGGTGCAGCCGCGTGTAGTGCGGTGAGATTGCAAAGAATAAGTAGGGTGTATATGATTTTTTTCATAGTAATCGCTCTATTATTATTATTATATATCTTCTAACTCTTCCTGATCTCTTAATTGATCGCGTTGTGCTTCAAGCCTCCTTATTTGGACTTGTATTGCCAAGATTCGATTATTAAGAGTGGGATCAGGCACCGGCGCTGTTTGATCGTGAAACTCTGCTTGAAGCTGGTTGCGCTGTGCTGTTAATTGCTGAATTTGCGCATCAATAGTTGTGATTTCCTCTGCATTACCATGGCGTGCTGCAGCTTGTAGTGAGGCAATATTTGCGAGAACGATAAGTGAGAACAATAGCTTCTTCATACGGCTCCTTTAATTCTGATATGAGAGATGCTTATCCGCCATGTTGCTTAGTTCAGTTATTTTGTATGGTATATCTAGCTGGACTTGGTCTAAGTTGGCTTGAGCTGCTGCAAGTTGAGCAGTAACATCTTCGCCTGCACCTTGGCGCTCTTGCAGCTGCCTGACTTGCTCTGCGTATCTTCCTTCCAGTCTTCTGAGCCCTCGTAATTCATTATCTAAGCGCGTAATTTCCTCTGCATCACCATGCGGCGCTGCAGCTTGGAGTGAGGCAATATTTGCGAGAACGATAAGTGAGAATAATAGCTTCTTCATAGAAAAACCTTTCATTGGCAAAAAATGTAAGAAAATGCTCCTATTTCACTACTTAGGATAGCAGGGTAAATGCCTTAAAAACAAGGGTTTTGCCTGGATTGATTGCATTTTTTTACGTATCGGGCATCTTAAAGCCAATCAGATGTGTTTTTTTTACGAGGGGTCATATAAAGAATATTGTTCGATATGCTGGGTTGGCGGCTATGTTTTTTCAAACGTCTTGCTTTGGAGCGAATCCATTTGAGCAGATGTGTGCCGTCAAAGGAACGGCAGCTGAAGTTCATCAAGCGATAGGCAAAGGCGATCTTGCTGAGGTGGAGCGGCTTACTCAAGAACGCGGGGTTGAGAGCCCGAATTCTGCGGGGATTACTGCTCTTATGTTTGCTTTTTCTCTCAGACAAGCTGAAATAGTTGATTTTTATATCCAAAATCGTGCTGATGTAAATGCTGAAAGCAATGCGCGATGCAGGCCTTTGCATTATGCGGTGCTCTTTGGCGCATCGCAAGAGGCTATCACGCAATTACTTGCACGTGGTGCTGATAAAGCAGCTAAGGATCAATATGATCAGACCGCAGAGGATTGTGCTCGAGTAAGGGGCAATGCTGCTCTCGCTGATTATATTGCGGGATATGAGAGAGATGAAGTCGCTCCTGGTGAATAACTGTGATAGATAACAGAAAGGCCCGCATTAAGCGGGCCACAATGTGATGAACTGTATGCAGATTATTGCTCATTAAGGGCGGCAAGTTGGGCATCCAATGCTGCAATTTGAGCCCTAATTCGTGCCAATGCTGCCGACGGATTTTCTCCCCAATCTTGATCTTCGAGATCGAAAATCGTGCTTGATCCGCCTGCATTTATGCCGGCAGTCACTAAAGCGACGGCGTTTGCAATAATTGCAGGATCTTCCCCTGCAAGGAGCTCGCCTAGAGGCGTCCCTCCATCAACTTGAAAAAAAGCGTCCGCATCAATGGCATTTTGTTTCGCTTGTCTGGTGTCCAAGCGAGCCTGCCAATCAGCTTCTTCTTGCCGTAAGGCGACTAATTGCGCTTGAAGTGCTGTTCGTTGTGCTGCATGGGGATCAGCGGCAGAGAGTGAAAATGGTGCACTCATTACAATGCAAAAAATAAGAAACGATAACTTGTTCATAAGGCCTCCAGTTAGTAATCGATCTGTTAATTCATTGTGATAATTGTAGTATGGCTTTGAGTGATTTGCAAAAGAAAGGCCCGCATTAAGCGGGCCTTTCTTTTATCCAATGAGTGGATAATCTTTATTCAGCTTCAGCATCAATAGGGCCATCGCCTTTAGGCTGATGCGCATCCTCTTGAGGAGCGTCTTGCTGTGCTTGGTCAGCGTTTGGCTGCTGGCCAGAAGCTTGCGCTTGCTTATACAGCGTCTCAGCTACTTTGTGAGATGCTTGCAAGAGCTCATCAGTAGCTTTTTGCAACTCTTCAGCATTGTTTTCATGGTCTTTCAATGCTTGCTTTGCTTTGGCTACCGCATCTTCAGTTGCTTTCACATCAGCTTCCTCAAGTTTTTCCTTGTTTTCGCTGACTGTTTTTTCAACCTGGATGATTGTGCTATCAAGCTGGTTTTTCTTTTCAATAGTTTCACGAGCTTTTTTATCTTCAGCTTCGTGTGCTTTTGCTTCGTTTACCATGCGATCGATTGCATCTTTATCAAGGCCACCACTATTGGTGATCGAGATAGTTTGCTCTTTGCCCGATGCTTTATCTTTCGCAGAAACATTTACAATACCGTTTGCATCAATGTCGAAAGTTACTTCCACTTGCGGAACGCCTCGGGGCGCAGCAGGGATGCCTTCGAGTCTGAATTGGCCAAGAGTTTTGTTGTCTTTAGCAAATTCGCGCTCACCTTGAACCACTTTAATATCAACGGCGGTTTGATTATCTTCCGCAGTTGAGAATACTTGAGACTTTTTCGTTGGCACAGTTGTATTACGTTCGATTAAGCGAGTCGCAATACCGCCCATTGTCTCAATACCAAGTGAAAGGGGAGTTACATCAAGCAAGAGTACATCAGTAACCTCACCAGCAAGTACACCGCCTTGAATCGCAGCACCATCAGCTACAACTTCGTCAGGGTTTACTGAGCGATTTGGCTCTTTGCCGAAGAACTCTTTTACCAGTTCTTGTACTTTAGGGATTCGAGTAGAACCACCAACCAAAATCACTTCGCTAATGTCTGATGTGCTCAATTGCGCATCTTGCAATGCTTGTTTGCACGGATCTAAAAGACGCTTGAAAATGCCTTCGCAGAGCGATTCCATTTTCGCACGGCTTAACTTAACGTTCAAATGTTTTGGGCCAGAAGCATCAGCAGTAATGTATGGCAAGTTGATATCAGTTTCAGACACAGAAGAAAGCTCTTTTTTTGCTTTTTCTGCAGCTTCTTTGAGTCGTTGCACTGCCATGACGTCTTTAGTAAGATCTACGCCTTGCTCTGTTTTAAATTCTGAAACAAGAAAATCGATGATTTTGTTATCAACATCATCACCACCCAAATGCGTATCACCACTTGTCGCTTTTACTTCAGTAACGCCGTCGCCGACTTCCAAAATAGAAACGTCAAATGTACCACCACCAAAGTCAAAGACAGCGAGTTTTCCGCCAGCTTTTTTATCAAAGCCGTAAGCAAGTGCCGCCGCAGTTGGTTCGTTGATGATTCGTTTTACGTCTAAACCTGCAATTTTACCAGCGTCTTTAGTCGCTTGGCGTTGCTGATCATTAAAGTATGCAGGTACAGTTACTACTGCTTCTGTTACTTTATGACCAAGATACTCTTCCGCTACTTGCTTGAGATGACTCAAGATTGCAGCAGACGTTTCTTGGGGTGCATATTCTTTTCCCTGAATAGAGATCACGCAGTCACCATTTGCAGATTTTTTCACTGCGTATGGCATACGAGCAGCTTCTTGCGCGACTTCATCAAATCGGTGTCCGATGAATCGTTTTGCAGAAAAAATAGTATTTTCAGGATTAGTTACTGATTGGCGTTTTGCCACAGTACCAACCAACCGCTTACCGTCTTTAGCAAATGCCACTACTGAAGGAGTTGTATTTGCGCCTTCTTTATTAGGGATCACTTTAGCTGACCCGCCTTCCATGAAGGAGATCACCGAGTTGGTAGTACCAAGATCGATACCGATGATTTTTTTCATAGCTACCTCGTTGTGATTAAGAGTTGTTTCAAATCTGTTCTTTATGAGTAAATTATACCCTCATGAGGGGCGAGTGTCAAATCTAGGCGAAGAAAATGTGAGTCTTAATTGTAAGATTTTTTAAATGTGCTGATTAAGGGCTGTCTGAAGGGGGAGAGAGTTGGTTGAGGGCCGCTAGTAGCGCTTTTTTGCGGGTATGCTATACTCGCAGCATGAAGAAAAAACATCTGATTGTTATGGGTATGCTCATGATAGCCTCTGGGTGTTGCGCGGCAGAGCCGCAGCCTGCTCTATGGGCCCGAATCGCTGCTCGCTTAGGCATCGCTCAGGTGGCTGATGCACCCCAAGAGGATCTTGGCCCGCGCGAGGCATTGCGGGCAAAATTGGCTTTTAGCTGGCGCGACTGTTTGGCGCTTCATGGGCCGTCTAAAATGATCGTGAATGATCCGGAGTATTTTTGCCGGCTTTTGTATAGCCAGGATCTCGATCGGGACGCATTGAGTGAGCTGATGCGAATGCGTGTGTCGGTAGTTGGAGTAGATCCAATGTTTCCTGAATATGATTTACTGTGCGATGACTTGGTGCGTGATTCGATGCGTGAGAGTGGCCTGGATGGCTATTCTCCTCATGCGGCCGTCGCCGTATCAGATAAGCCGAACGAGCGTAAAGCTGAGCTGTATGCATGGTTGAGCGAGCATGGCATACCGCGCACTGAGAAAGATAATGAATTTTTTTCTGGCAGCCACACTAAGGCCGCTCGGCCCTGAGTGTGGCTTTTTAAAAGGGTATCACCCTCTTTAAATCCCTTTACGACCCTTGTTTTCGTGTCTTTTATTTCGCTATGCTTAAGGCGTAAGTAGAACTAATATAAAGGCGTTAGGTGTCTTAAAAAAAGGTAGGAATGATGAAGCGATTTTTTTTGATCGGGTGTTCTTTTTTGTTTTTAATTTCTCATGTGCAGGGCGCTGCGTTGGTGCGTCAGTTGCCTCGTGCTTTGCCAAGAAATCCTGAGACAGCGTTACGTATTTTTCGTGCAATTAAAAAGCCAACCATGCAAGATATTATGGCGATGCGCCGATTTCTAAACGCATCAAAAAACTATACATGTATGCGCACTGGCGCTGGCTGCACGGCAGCAGAGCGAGCGGCGCTTTTAGTGATTTCATCATTAGTTGCTAAAGTTGCGTATGAGGGCGAGCAGGGCAGAAAGCGTAAGGCGGCCGAGCAAGAATTTATTCGCTTGGCAGGATTGGGAGATCTAAGCCGAATGCAAAAATTGCTTAAAACGTCTGGGTTTGATGTGAATGCATTTGATGCTAACGGCGTTACTGCGTTGATGGAAGCAGTCCGGGTGGGTAATGAAAAGGTTGTTTCTTTTTTGCTTGGCCTTCCTGAGTTGTACGTGAATGCGCTTGATGCTAATAGTTGGAACGCCTTGCAATGGGCGGCATTTTTTGGGCATGCGGATAAACGTGGAATGCTTGATCAATTGTGGTCTACGATCACTGGTTCGGGCGCGATTGTAGAGCAGTTGCTTTCTGCTGGAGCTGATCGTAATGATGCTGCTGAAATTGCACGCATGCGTGGCAATAAAAAAACCGCGGATTTGATTACGGGAGATGCTGGCGCAGTAAAGAATTTTGTTATAAAAGCAGGGCCTGTTGAGGGCTTTGATTTGTAAAAGATATACACTGTTTTTGATTTTAAATGTGCTATGCTTTTCGAAAATTAAAAAAGGATCAAAAGCATGGTGTATTTTTTATGGTTAGTTGTATCGCTTTTTTTTACGTCGCTTTCAGCAACACCAAACATTCTTCATGTGAGTTTTCATTCGGGGTGCATTGCGGACATACAAGAAGTTGCACGTGAGCTGGATTGGCATCTAACTACTTGGAATCCGCTTTCTTCGTATCAATCACTTCATCGCTTTTTGGGAAATCAAACTGAGCCGCCTATGGCGGTATATAATATGACGCACGATCGAGCCGAACGCGTGTATCGCGCAAACAAAGATTATTTTGAGGCATTTGATTGCATCATTACTTCTGATACTGCGCCGTTGTGCAGAATTTTTGTGCAAAACGGGTGGAAAAAACCGCTTATTATTTGGGTGTGTAATCGGTTTAACTATTGCGTGGGGCCCGGATCGGGCAATGGAATGGATGCAGAATATTATGAGCTTTTTCGCGCGGCTATGAAGATGCCAAACGTAAGGGTGGTTTCGTATACGCCGTTTGAGCAATACTTTGCCGCACTCTATGGCGTTGATATTCGTGGCCCGATTATCAAGCCAATCGGCACGCACGATGGCGTTTGCACGCGGTCTGAAATTCCCGCTCATATTAAAAAGCCTGAAACGATTTTTATTTATCCGCCGTTTCCGGGGTGCAAGAAAGAAGAGCATGATTACATAGTATCGCAGTGCAGTTCGCTTGGCTTTAAAGCGTATAGTGGAAAGTATAATGGCCCCGATGATTTGAAAGAGTTTACGGGGGTGATTTATTTTCCGTATCAAGCATCCAATCTTGCATTGTTTGAAAATATGCAACGCGGCATCATACACTTTGTGCCATCAGAGCGCTTTATCAAAGATATGATTGCAGCGGGTGCGCCCATCTATTATTGGCATGAGCCGTACTATTGCGAGTGGTATTTTGGCGAGCATAGAGACGTGATCGTCTACTTTGATTCGTGGGATGATTTACGGCAAAAGGTAGCAACTACTGATTATCAAGCTATGCAAGAAAGGGTACGATCATTTGCGCAATACCATCGTATGCAGATGCTAAATAGCTGGCAAACGATTCTGAAAGCACTTGCGGTTCCATAACCATGCTTTCATTATGTGGCAGCCCGTGCTTTTTATAAAACGTGTTCGCCGCTCGTTGGCAGCCGGGCCAGCGAAATGAGCTACTGTGCCGTGTCTCGATGTCATTAAAGCGATAACTTGTAACATTCGAAACGCACGAAGAAAGAGATGTAATGTGCGTTTGGAAATAAGTATCCAAGAGTAATGGATCGCCGTTGCGATGGCATGCAAAAATAGGAGTGTCTTTAGGAATGTTTTTTAGGCGAGATGGCAAATCATCTTGGCGATAATCATAATGGCATAAAAAGCGTGTCCCCCAGTATAAAATAGATCTGCTTGCGCTCCATCCGATATAATTATGAGCCATTGCGTCAAAGAGATCCGTTGCTTGAAAGAAGGGCGATTCAAGCACGATGGTGGTGTTGGTAATCGGGTGTTGTGCGGCCAGTTCTAGTGCAACTTTTGCGCCTAAGCATTCACTAACAATAATAATTTGTGCAGAGGGATTGAGTGCGCGGATCGCATCATAGACGTATCGCAAGCAGGAAAGATCACGTTTTTGGCCAAAATTAACGTATCCATCTTTGTAATCAAACGTTACGGCAACAGTAGTATCAGAAAGATGTACCACGTTTTGCGCAATACGATCACGCGTATGAATAACGCATCCGCCTGACCGAATAAAATGCTCATCTTTACCAGGGCCGGTAATTCGTTTGCGCTTGGCATAGCCACGAGAGAGTAAGTAAATATGCGGTGCATTTTTTATGCTTGAATCCAGGCCTGCGCGATAGCAGTAATTGCGGCCTTCAATTGCGATAACGGCTTTTTTTGGTATGCGTCGGCGATATATTTTTTTAACGAGCTCGCATTCGCTCATTTCGGGCGACTGTGTACTATGAGACACTGTCATTATATTGAGATTTTTGGTATTTGGGCGGAAGGTTGGCGTGCGCGCCAAAAGAGCGCCGGGAGCTATAATTACGATAAAAAATGCAATTATTGTATATGCGCGAAAACGATGCGCTTGCATGCCATACCCCTAATATATAGACTTTTAGTGTCTCAAAAAAGGGGCTGTGTGTCAATGAAAATATCGCATTTGCGCCATAGGAGCCGCGATCGGCCATGCTCCTCAGGCGCCGATAAATCCTGGATTAAGAGGCTTGATCTCTTTTAAATAAGAATACTTGAATAATTAAATAGGAGCTTTCGGGCTCCTATTTTTTTGTGCTTTGCACGTATCCAATACCCAATACTCCTAAGATCAAAATAAAGCATATCGTGATGATTTCTGTGGCGGTCTCGAGGATATTGGTGATGGTTGTGATGCTTTCGGGAGAGGCGAATAAAATAAGCAGATTTGAGCCTAATCCGATAAGCGCAGTGCAGATAATAATGAGATGATTGATTGATTTTGGCAGTCGCTTTTTTTGCCATGCGTGCAGCAATCGATCAGTGAAAAGCGCCCCAAAGAAGGGGATAATAAATATTGCTTGGAGTGTAACTATTATCAAATCAAATGCGTAGCGCGGCAAGATAAATTGTCGCAGAATATATGCGCATAATACAGTGGTAGAAACGATAATAAAAAAGAAAATGAGGCGATGCATTTTTCGCTTATGCGTTTGGCGAGGCAGTGGCTTGAGAGGCTTAGTTAGATGGCGATACATCTCAATTAAGTAGGCGGTGTAGAGAATGGAAAGAATTGTTACGATGCCATACTTTTCCCACCAAATCACGCGTCACCTTCTTTTTTTGCAAATATTTTAGGAATAGCTAGGATGGTAATAAGCACTAAACATATTCCTAAGATTGTTCCTGCCCATGCGCCAATGACATTTAATTTCGCTGTTGCTTTCGCGAGCTGTGATTGATCAGCAACGAAGATAATTTTAAAAATAACGTTACCTGCAATGATGGTCATGAGTATAACGCTCAGCAGGCGTACGATATAAAAGATTCTCCATCCCAACCAATAAAACCACATTTTATCAATTAAAGACGTTAGACTCGCAATGATGCTCATGGTGCGAATTGCAGTGCCAATATAGGGAAGAACTATGCCTCCTAACATGCTGCGCGCAAACCCAGATTTAATGGGCAAGATACTTTTGAAAAGAACATCCGGACTCTTAAAAAGAATGCTTATGGCCAGTCCGAATGCAAAGAATATAATGCCGGGCAATAATTGAAACAGTGATTTGCCGATCGGGCGCGTGAGATCATAATAAACAGCTACGATAAATGTGAGGTATACGGTAGTTAAAATTACGAGCGAAGAAAGAATTTTTTGTAAGAGCGCTGCAGTCATAATTATCCTTTTTGTTTTGTGTTCGCATATAGTTATAGCAAAAAGGGCGTAGGTATTTAAAAGGATTGTAACACGTTGTGAGTTTTACGCTCATTTCTACGCACAGATGCGTGCGATTGTCTGATAATGCGAGAGGTGTTATGGGGGGTTGAGTATGTATGCGCAGTTTAGCGGGTTTGAAAATTAAAAAACGTTATTAGTGTGCAAGCTTTTCATTCTAATTTAATTTATTTCTACGCTCATCCTGAGTGGTTTGCGAATAAAATGAGCAAACTGTATCGAAGGATTCATTTAATGAAAAAGATAAAATAATTGAATTGTAGCTTATATTCTTCGATACAATTTATGGCTACGCTCAAAATCACTCAGGATGAGATCTTCGTCTATTTTTTAATATTTTATATAAGCTATATGTATGCCTTCTTTCGACACTCGTCTTTAAATAAACCTTTTTAGTTTGCTCTTCGTCGATGCTACGCCTTTTTATTGTCTGATAATGCAAGAGAGGGGCGAGTTGCGCAGCGGCAAAGATCAGAGGTTGGATTTTCAAGACAACGCATGTGAAAAAGGGCGATCCTTCACTCCGTCTCTCCCCCCACCCAGTACCTTCGCTGCGCTTCGATGGGGGGGGTGGGGTGCTCGTCTTCGTGATTTTGGCTCATCCGCTGCACGCGCTGAATACAAAGGCTGAATATAAAGAAAGAAAAAGAGTTAAAGAGATTAAAGGAATTAATAGTATTACTACTCTCTATGGAATAAAAGAATATGGAATAAAAGAATAAAGAACTAAGAGCAAAGAATAAGAAGTAAAGGAATAAGAATATAAGAAGAAACAAGAAAGAAGGGGGTTTAAACAAAGAAGCACACTTAGATGATTTTATATATATGCTATAACGCACAGTCATATTCATATACTACGTATAATGTATCTACCTATTCTAGATATAGAGTAAACGGTAGGTAGTGTTCTTTATATATATGAGAGAGTCTTTATGCGTATGTACGTAATAAAACAAATAAGATACTCATAACCAATCAGACGTCATATACATATACGCGTAAGAGTGATAAACCAACACACGATATACATAATAAGACACCATCGCGTGCGTATACATATACCAGTGATCCTCTGTGTGACAAATGTTACTCTTTAGGGTGACGTGAAAATCACACTTTTCATTATAATTCAAAATACCCCTAAAAGGGGAAGGCTGCGGCGGGTCTTGCTGGGTGTATGTTTTTTTTGGGTACTTTCTTATCGACTTTCACTTTACCACCCCTTTCTCTTGAGGTTTGGATGCCTAATATGGCATGGTATACCCCATAGAGAAAGCTTTTACGGGGGATTACTATGCAAGTACGTCATGTGGTGGCCGTGTCATTCGGCTTTAAGGTGGTTATTGTCTTATTGTGCTTTTCGTTAGTCTATGCAAACCGATTGTTTGGGGAGACCTACTTTAACCCCACTTTGAGCGCTGCTGATCAGAAAGCTGCTGTGAAAAACGCAAAAAACGTAGATGCTCGCGATAGATTTGGGGATACCGGCCTTATGTATTCCGCTAATCAAGGGATGCTGCCGCTTGCCAAGACATTAGTGAAGAATGGCGCTCATCTTAATTTGCAGTCTGTTCAGGGGGAATTTGTGGGGCTTAATGATAAAGTAAATGGGCAAACAGCCCTTCATTATGCGGTCACTAATATACGTCTCGAAAATAATAAAAAAGTTGCGTATTATTTGATCAATGTCTACGCCGACCCGAACGTTCAAAACGCACAGAAAAACACTCCTCTTCATTTGACGGCTGCCTCCACAGATAACATTCCAGATCGTACCGCACTAGCTATAGCGCTCGTTAAAAACGGCGCCCACGTTGATACACAAAACTTTCAGGGAAATACATTGATGCATTTTGCGGCGAATGCTAAATCGCCCGATTGGATCGAAGGAATGATGAAAGCGTTTGGCCATCTCGTTGATATGAATATAAAGAACAATAAAGGATTTACACCGTATGAATTTGCCGTAGATTTGGGCTTTCCTGAGACCGCCGCTGCGCTTAAAAAGCCGCTGCCCCCATTTCCAAAAGCAAACGAATATAATCTTTCTGGCCTGACCGGGCTGATGCTTGCTGCTATGAAAAAAGATCAAAAACTTCTCAGCCAAATGGTAACCGTTCGAAACGCATTGAATTTAAAATCAAAAGATGAATACCAAAATAGCGCGATGCATATGACACTTATTTTCGATAATAATCTGGGCCTTAAAACCCTGCTAGATAAAGGCGCATCCTCTGCTATAGCGAATGCGAAAGGCGAGATCCCATTGATGTTTTTACCGCGTATGAGTAGCGCTAAAAATAGAATACAAGCAGCGACCATGCTTTTGAAAAAAAATCCCAAATCAATGCTGACAAAAAATAAAAAAGGCGAAAATATTGTGCACTATATTGTGCGCTATGACGACAGAGAACTTCTGAAGTTTTTGATCGATAACCATCGGGCGATTGTTCGGCAAGCATCACTCGCAAAAAACAACGCACTACAATCTCCACTCAATCTCGCAGGCCAAATGCGCCGAAAAAACATCGCCACCCAGTTGCGAGCACTCCGAAAAGACGTTTTGCCGGTTAAAAAATAAAAACAATAATGCGCGCGGCAATATTTCTAATAGTGCTTATCTTGGTTTTGGTAACTTGAATTATTAAAATCAAAAATACTACGAATGAATTTCCACGCTCTCATGTAAATACATGGGAGTGATGAAAAAAATGGATCTGGGTGCAAATATGGAGGTGTGCATTGAATCGACCTATGGGAGCTCGGATCGATAGTTTTTTATTCAATCGTGCGTTAATTTCCAAGAGCGTTTTTGTGATTTATTTCTGATATAAAATTGAGTACTGGCGGGCGAGCGCGTTGTTTTTTTGACTTCATAATTACGTAAGATGGCGAGTTAAAAAAATACCATTTTTGTGTTACTCTATGTTTATGGGTAAAAGCTGGATGTGATCATATGATCCCGCTTTTAAAAAAAAGGTGTCGTATGTACAATCAAGATGAGAAAGTAGTATACCCTGGGCATGGGGTAGCGGTTATAAAGCGCATGTTGGAGAGAAGAGTTGGTGGTAAGGCAATGCGTTTTTATGAGTTAGAGTTTATAAATAAAGATATGACAATTCTTGTGCCGCTTAACAATTTAGATTCTATTGGCATTCGTAAACTGAGTAGTCAAAAGGATATTGGCAAGCTTTTTAGTATGTTTGCGGATCCCATTATTCCACATCAGAATGAAGTTGCTCTTAATTGGAACAAAAGAAATAAAGAGTATCAGGGGAAAATTCGATCGGGAAAACTGAGCGAAATTTGCACAATTTATCGAGACTTACGGCACATTGAAAAAAATAAAGAACTTTCTTTTGGAGAAAAAAGCTTACTTCATCAAACGGAGCTTTTACTTGCAGAAGAAATAGCACTTGCGTGCGATATTCAAACTGAAAGCGCAATGCATCAATTGCGTGATTTGGCACAAAAAGTTCACCAGCAATAATCGAAGGGAACATGCCAGGAGTGCATGTGTTTAGGGATGGTACAACGTACAGTTTTGATTGTAATTGGTCCAACGGGAGTTGGGAAAACAGAGTTTGTAGATGCTTTTGCGCAGGAGTGCCCTATTGAAGTGATTAATGGAGACATGGGGCAAATGTATGTACCATTCGCTATCGGAACAGCTAAGCCAGATTTGAAAAAGGCAGTAGTGCCGCATCATCTTTTTGATATTCTTTCTGATCCGATTTATTTTTCGGCGAAAAAATATCGTGATCAGGTAATTACTCTGATACAAAAAATATGGAATAAAAATAAGGTGCCGGTTATTGTTGGCGGATCGTCTTTTTACTTATTGTCTCTTTTTTTTCCGCCATTAGAAAGTGGGGCCGCGCAACAAACATATTCTGAAAGCGATCTATGGAAGCAATTGTATGCAATTGATTCCAAGCGCGCTGAGCAAATAGATCCTCATGATACCTATCGGATTAAGCGGGCTCTTGATATTTGGTACGCTACAGGAATTGCCCCATCGCACTACGTGCCAGAGTTTGATCCCTTTGCTTCGTGCGCTATTGTATGGCTTGGGCGCGATCGAAGCGAATTGTATGATCGCATTAATGAGCGAGTTGAAAGTATGTTGCGCGCGGGGTGGATAGCCGAAGTAGAGAGCTTGGCAACCACCGAATGGGAGCCTTTTTTGAAAAAGAAAAAAATTATTGGATATGATCTTATTTTTGATTATTTAGCAGGAATGCTTTCTGATGCAGAACTTCTTGAGCGTATTCAAAAAAAGACTCGTAATTATGCAAAACGCCAAATAACGTTTTGGAGGAGCTTTAAAGAGAAGCTTGCAAAGGCATTGAAATCCCCTGAAACTCGCACTGATAAAACGATAACGTTACACGAATTGAACTTGACGCATGGTAGTATTGAAAGCTATATTAAGCAACTAAAAAATAGCCTGGCGTGTAAAGAACTTTAAGGGTGGTATGGTTCCCAAAAAAGATAGTAAAAATAAAGATGGTCTTTTTATACCAACGCGGCAAGTAGCTGCCTATACTTCTCTTGCTCTTTCCGTATTGGGGGCCGTGTTTATGAGCGGCTATTTTTTTGGAAAAAAGCATATGGCAGATGAATTTGTATTAAAAGTTGAGCACGATTCTTTTGCAGATCAAATTTCTGCATCGCTTTGTGCGTTGTATGATCAAGAGCTAGAGTCTGATTTTTTACAGCAAGATACAGCTATTCATTCGGAATCGCCACTGATGGCGCATCAGGAATTGAAGGCTGATTCTGCTGTAGAAGTGGACCGTAATGGCGTAGAGAATCCAGAAGTATCGACGAGCTATTATGCGCAGTTGATAGGCTATGGCACGCAAAAAGCTGCAGAGCAGTTTGCACAAAAGCAGAAAGCTAAGGGGATTTGCGTATCGGTAAAAACCAGAGAGAGTCAAACAGCACAAGGAAAAAAAACAACGTGGTATCAAGTAGTAACAGAGCCATTTGCAGACCGGCAGGCTTTGGACCAATTAGCGCAACGCATTGCGCGTGATGAAAAGATAGAAGGCATTCAGGTCGTTTCATGTTGATAGTAAAATAAAACACACACTAGAAAGGCAGCGGATGATTACCGTACTTCGGGGCTATTTCAAACGAGGATCGCATTTATTATTGTGGCTTGTTGTTGCATCATTTGTGGTGGGATTATTGCCCATGGCAGTCAAGCAGATTACAGGATCTTCTGTTTGGGCTATTCGCGTTAATGATCAAGATGTTGGACATCAAGATTTTTTGATGGAGCAAGAGCGCCAGCGGGAGCGCATAATGAATTTTCGTGCTCAATATGGAGAGTATGCTGATTGGCTGCTTTCTATGATGGGGGCAACTGATCCGAAATCTTTGGCAGCAAAAGCGCTTATTCGACAAGAGCTTGTAAATCAATTTGCCGATGATATTGGTGTACAGATGAGCTCGGATGTAGTTGCTGAAAAAATGAGCGACCCTCAATTTGTTGTACAAGAGTTGCAAGAAATTATCCCCCCTCAGATGGTGGATCCAATTGCTGGAATCAATCAAGCAATGCTTCGCAGGTATCTGAAGCATTTTGGAATGTCTGTTGATATGTTTGAGCGTAAGATTGAGCGAGAATTGCTCGATAAGCAGATTATGGAATTTGCGGCATCGATGCTCTATGTGCCTCTTTTTGACGTTAAGCAAAAGTATCAATCGGACCATGCAAAAAAATCGTTTTCAGTTCTTTCAATTGCGATGGATGATTTGATTAAAAAAGAACAAGAAAAAGCAGTCTCGAACGATGCGCTTGAGAAATATTATGATGAAAAAAACAATACACTCAAGCAGTATTGGGTTCCCGAAAAGCGTTCGGGTATGCAATGGACATTTAGTCCATCGTCTTATAATATTTCGGTTTCTCAAAATGAGATTAAAGAATATTACGACAAAAATAAGATCCAAAAATTCATTAAAACACCTGCTATGGTGCAAGTGCGGCGTATTGTAATTGCTGTGCCGGACGCAAGCAAATATGCAGTAATGCAAGCAAAGGCTGCTCGAATTAAAGATGAAATCCTTCAAGATCCTTCTCAATTTAAAGAGATCGCTCAGCGCGTTTCTGATGATAAAGAAACTGCGCAAAATGGCGGACTTTTAGAGGCGTTTTCACGAGGCTCTCATGAGCAGGCTTTTGATCGCGCAGCATTTGTCTTGCCGGAAGACGGAGCGCTATCGGATGTTATTGAAACAAGTAAGGGTCTGGAGATTTTGCAACGCGTGAGCAAGACTCCTCAGGTATTCAAGCCGCTTGCTTCAGTGAAAAATGAAATAACTGATACTATCAAGCAGCAAAAGTTTAATAAGCAATTTACCGCTGATATGAGGAAAGTTATTGGTAATGAGGAGTCTTTGGCTCAGTTTATTGCCGATAAAGGAGGAGCGCCAAAAGAGCTCAAAAAGCTTGCCGCTAAAGACTCGCAGCAGCTATTTAAGCTTAAAAAAGGAGAAAAGACCTTTTTCATAGATGGGTCGGAGGGGATAGCAATGAGACTTGATGCTATTCATGAAACCTATTTGCCGTCGCTAGAAGTGGTTAAAAAGACAGTTTTAGATGATTTTTATAGGGATGCGGCAAAAGAAAAACTCCAAGAGAGACTCAAAGAAATTCAGCAAAATATGGGAGTTACCCCTCAAAAGGACCTTAAAAAGGTCGTCGGAGTGGAGCTTTCTCAGACTGGCTGGATTGAGCCCAGCGATGAAAAAGAGGTCGAAAAGCTAAAAAACAAGGGGCTACCGACTGAAGAAATGTTACAAATGGAAAAGGTTGGCTCTGTTTTTGCACATCAGGACGATCAGAGGGGGTTAGTAGTGCGCCTTGATGAAATAGAGGCATTAGATACGCAGAAATTTGATGAAAAGAGAGATGAAACTACTCGCTCTTTGCAGCAGGAGCGAATGCAGCAATATCTGGAAGGTTTTGTTGCGTCTTTACATAGAAATGCTAAAATAGAAACAAATGAGTCAGTAATAACCCTACAATAATAATTGACAATATGAAAAACAAAAAAGATCAAACTAAAAGCAGCGCAAAGAGGCTAGAAGCTCCCGAAACGGAAGCATTTAAGCGGAAAGCCCTTGAGGTTACCTTCTCTCAAATTGATAAGCAGTATGGGAATGGGGCGATTATGATGTTGGGACAAACCCCTAACGTGCAGGTCAATACCGTATCTACGGGCTCTATTTTGATAGATGATGCTATTGGAGTGGGTGGATTGCCATGTGGTCGTGTAATTGAAGTTTTCGGGCCGGAATCATCTGGTAAGACGACGTTAGCATTGCACGCGATTGCAGAGGCTCAGCGAAATGGGGGCATTTGTGCTTTTATTGATGCAGAGCATGCGTTGAACCCAGAGCATGCAAAAATGCTTGGTGTTAACACAGATGATCTCATCGTTTCGCAGCCAGACTTTGGAGAACAGGCTTTAGACATCGCAGAGATGCTGATTCGCTCTGGGGCTGTTGATATTATTGTGGTAGATTCTGTGGCAGCGTTGGTTCCAAAGGCTGAAATTGAAGGAGATATGGGCGACGTGCACATGGGGCTTCAAGCGCGTCTTATGTCTCAAGCGTTGCGTAAATTAACACCTGTTGTGCACAAATCTAAAACGATTTTGATTTTTATTAATCAGGTTCGTCAAAAAATTGGTGCGATGGCATTTGCCAGTAAAGAAACGACAACTGGTGGTAATGCATTGAAATTTTATGCGTCACTTCGTTTGGAAGTTCGTAGAGTGGCGAGTTTAAAGAAAAACGATATACACTTTGGCAATAGAGTCGCTATTAAAGTGGTTAAGAATAAAGTTGCTCCTCCGTTTAAACGCGTTGAAGTAGACCTTTTATTTACAGAAGGCATCAGTAGAAATCTTGATCTGTTAGATGCGTCACTCCATTATAAAGTGATTGAAAAAGCCGGAGCATGGTTTTCTTATAATGGTGATAATATTGCTCAAGGCAGAGATCAGGCGTTGGCTTACTTGAAAGAGCATGCAGATGTTGCAACACAGGTAAGAGAGAAAGTGAACGCTGCTCGTGCGCAGGAAAATCTCTAAAACAGATTTAATAGGAAATAAATACCTTGAAACAAACTAAAAGAGAATCTTTGCCGTTAGTTAATGAAAAAATAGCTGCACCTCGAGTTCAGTTGATTTTAAGTGATGGCTCAAATATTGGTGTGGTTCCTAAGATGGAAGCGCTGCAACAAGCATCTGCTGCAAATCTTGACCTTGTCATGATAGCAGAGAGTGGTGGTGAGGGAGTGCCGGTTGTTAAGGTTATGGACTTTGGCAAGGCTTTGTATGAGAAGAAAAAGAAGGCTTCTGAGGCTAAAAAGCACCAAAAAGTTATTCAGGTCAAAGAGATAAAGATTCGGCCTAAAATTGGTATGAATGATTTTACTACCAAGATGAAACATGCGTTTCAGTTTCTTGCTGATGGTAAGCGAGTAAAAATAACACTTTGGTTTCGTGGCCGGGAAAATGCTATGAAAGCGGAGCACAGTGCTCGATTATTTGGCATGGTAGAGGAGGCCTTTGAAAAAGAAGGTCTCGATAAAGACTTAGTGCGAGAAAAAGATACTAAAATGGGACAAACGTGGTCCCGTATATATTATTTAAAGAGCTGAAGTTAATAGGACGTATATGAGTAAAATGAAAACTAAATCTGCTGCAAAGAAGCGATTTAAAAAAGTGGGCAATGGCAAAATTAAGCGTGGAAAAGCGTTTAGAAGACATTTGCTTAAGAATAAAAGTACCAAGCAAAAGCGACACCTTCGTAAAGGTGGGTATGTCTCAGCAAGCGACGAGCGTAATATTGCTGCGTTGTTAGGTTAATTAAGGTAGAATTTTGGGGGTTTTTTAACATTTTGGATTAAGCATGTCACGAGTAAAACGTGGTACCGTTACTAAAAAAAGACACAAGCGCCTATTAAAGCAAACTAAGGGTTTCTGGGGGCAGCGAAAAAATATTTTCAAGCGAGCTAAAGAAACGTTGATGCGTGCTTGGGCATTTGCCTTTAAAGGCCGTAAGCTAAGAAAACGAGATATGAAATCTTTGTTTATTAGTCGTATTGGAGCAGCGGCTCGTTTAAACGGGTTGTCTTATAGCAAGCTAATGCATGGTCTGAGCAAAGCTGATGTGCAGCTCAATAGAAAAATGCTGAGCCAGCTGGCAATTCATGAGCCAGATGCTTTTGCACAAATAGCTCAAGTTGCCCAAAAGTAATATGCTTGACATCCTCTGGACATACTTTATAAAGTAAGCCCAGGTTATAGCATTATTTAGGGATTAAAAAAGGAGCAGAGTATGGACGCATTACAGCTATTGGAAGAAAAAATTTCCTCTCTTGTTGGCATGATTCAAGAATTGAAGAAGAAAAACAAGCAATTAGGTGAGCAAGTCGGAGCTCTGGGTAAAGAGAATAAAGAGCTTGTATCGAAGCATGCAAAGGCGACTGAAGAAAATTCACGATTGCTTGCACAGGCGCAAAGCCTTGAGAAAAAAGCGCTAGAGGGGAACGATCAAATAGATGAGCTAAATCAAGAAAAAGCGCTCACAAAAGTAGCGGTTGATGATTTATTAGAACGGTTGAAATCAATTGATTCATTAGTTGAAAAGCAATAATGAAGACAAATACGGAAACGTACAAAGTACTTATCAATGATGATGAATTTAATCTCGTGAGTGATGAGGCGCAAGCGCATGTACTCAAGTCTGCAGAGAGAGTAGATGGAATTATTCGAGAGCTTTCTGCACAAGCAACTCATATTGATAAGCGTAGATTGGCGACATTGGCTGCCTTGCAATTGGCAAGCGAATTGTTACATGCACAGGAAGATTTAGCAAAGCGCAAAGAGAAAGAAGATGCGCTTGCTTTATTTGTGGATCATAAGATCGCCTCTCTATAATCATCATTTTCAATGCTCATTGTTTGATCGAACAATCTTTGGTCTCTGTCATAAGGCAGATGATTTGAGGTTTCTTTGAAAAACGATTTGACATACTAATAAGAGCGCAATGTAAATAGGAAAAAACAATGAGTGAGTTCGGTCTGATACTTACTGCTTTTGCGGGCGTTATTGCCGCAGTAGGGGCCATATTCTTTTGGTTTGTGCAGCAAAAAATTAGAGCTTCATATACCAAATTACAAGAAGCCCAAAGCCAGTGGAAAGATTCTAAAAGAAATATTGAAACTGAGCGCCGAGAAGCGTTTATTAAGCTTAAAGACGAAATGTATCGCAAGCGAAAAGAGTTTGAATTAGAGCTCAAACGCGAAAGATTAGAGCTTGATCGCTTACAAGGCAAGTTGAATGGGAAGTACGAAAATATTGAAAAACGGGAAACTCAGCTTGATGATCAGCGACGAGAGCTGCAGCAAAAAGAACGTGCAGTATCTCGTATTGAGGACGTTGTTCGAGCGAATGAGATAAAGCTTAAGAATTTATATAATGACCTTATTTCAAAGCTCGAGCAAGCGAGCAATATGAGCAAAGATGAAGCCAAGCAAGCGCTGTTTGATACGCTGGAAGCAGAAGTGCGCTTATCAAGTCAAAAGTGGATACAAAAAATAGAAGAAGAAGCACGTCATACTGCTAAAGAAAAAGCAGTAGATACTATTATTTCTTCTATGCAAAGATATACCGCCGATCAAGTATCCCCTCATTCAACGGGTATTGTTCATTTACCAAACGAAGATATGAAGGGGCGTATTATCGGTAAAGAAGGCCGTAATATCAAGTCTCTTGAGCTTGCGACTGGCATGGAGTTTGTGATTGGTGATTCCCCAGACATTACTATTTCTGGATTTAATCCGATACGCCGAGAAGTTGCTCGTAGAACGCTTGAAAAGTTAATTGGTGATGGTCGAATTAACCCAACTCGCATTGAAGAGACCGTTGCGCAGTGTGAAAAAGAAATTGAAGAGATTATTGAGGAATACGGTAAAGAATCGGCTCTTGAGTTCAATCTCCAAGGAGTTCATCCGGAAATTATCACACTTCTTGGAAAATTACACTTCAGAACAAGTTTTTCGCAAAATGTACTACAGCATTGCAAAGAAGTAGGTATGTTTGCTCGAATGATCGCGCAGGAACTAGGTCTTGATGGGGCCGTTGCGTTGCGTGCTGGTCTGCTGCATGACATTGGGAAAGCGGTAACAGCTGAAGTTGAAGGCCCTCATGCTCAAATTGGTGCTGATATTGCTAAGCGATGTGGGGAAGATCCGCGCATTGTTAATGCTATTGCGGCTCACCACGAAGAGGTGCCATTTACTTCAATATATGCTCCAATTGTAGTGATTGCCGATACGATTTCAGCGTCACGTCCGGGAGCGCGCCGTGAAACATTAACGGCATATATTAAGCGTCTTGAAAAGCTTGAAGAAATTGCAGTGACGTTTGAGGGAGTAAAGAAAGCATTTGCTTTACAAGCTGGCCGAGAAATACGTGTACTTGTTCAAGAAGAGCACTTAGATGATGAAGCGGCATTGATGCTTGCTCGAAATATTGCTCGAAAAATAGAAAAAGAAATGAATTTCCCTGGTCAAATTAAGGTTAATGTGATCAGAGAAAAAAGAGCAATCGAATACGCAAGGTAAATGATGGAATCTATACGAGTTCTTCTCATTGGTGATGTCGTTGGAGAGTCTGGGTGTGCTATTGTTGCACGTCATTTACCAGCGCTTAAACAGAAGCATGCTTTAGATATGGTCATTCTCAATGGAGAGAATAGCAGTAATCAAGGGCGCGGAATTACTCCAAAAATATCTCAAGGGTTTTATGATAGTGGGGTTGATGTGATTACCACGGGTAATCACATTTGGTTTCGTAGAGAGATCTATCCCTATTTAGATGAGCAATCGAATCTGTTACGACCGGCTAATTTTCCTGCAGGTGCTCCTGGCGTGGGGGTTACTACTCTATCTATCAAAGGTCATACGGTAGCTGTAATTAATGTTCAGGGACGCGTATTTATGAAAGAGTTAGTAGATTGTCCCTTTAGGGCAATGGATTCTCTTTTGGCATATCTAAAAGATAAAACAAACATGATCTTTGTTGATTTTCATGCAGAGGCTACCTCTGAGAAAGAGGCTTTTGCTTTTTACTTGGCTGGTCGGGTAAGTGCTGTCGTGGGTACCCATACTCATGTACAGACTGCAGATGAGCGGGTTCTTCCCGGCGGGACCGCATATATCACTGATCTTGGAATGGTAGGTGCTCTTAATTCGATGCTTGGAATGCAAAAAGAGGCTATTATCCAGAACTTCCTTACGCAAATCCCGGTAAAGTTTACCGTAGACAGCAATCCCCCGTATGTTCTTTCAGGAGTGATTGTTGAAGTTGATACTCAAACGGGAAAAGCTATAAAAGTGGAGCGTCTCAGGCTGGTTGATGAGCAGCCACTGGGAATTTAAAAGCGATTTTTTAGCTGTTATTGCGCAAAAAGGAGAGCATGATGATTGGTTTGATTTTTATTAATTTTTTATTTGCTATTAATCTAATTCTCCGAAAAGTAGTATTAGATTGCGCGCAGCCTATTTTTTTTCAAGGCGTTCGTCTGACTGGTGCTGGTGTTGTATTGCTTGGATACCTTTACTTCTATCATCGCCCACTACTGCGCTTTAAACGAAAAGATATAGGACTTTTTTTTCAAGCGTCTCTTTTTTTTGCATATTTTGCCTATGTGTTATCTGTGATCACATTGGATGATCTTTCGTCGGCCCGGTTTGCTTTTATGTTTAATCTAAGTCCTTTTATTACAGCAATTATTTGCTATTTTCTTCTTCACGAAAAGCTTAACCGTAATGAAATAATAAGCCTCATTATCGGATTTGTAGGATTTATGCCGCTTATTTTTGTTGGCCAACAGGAAGGTATCGAGAGTGCAAGCTTTCTTTCTGTTGCGGGATTGCAGCTCTTTTTTTCAACTATTGCCTATGCATATGGATGGATTGTTGTGAGCCAACTAGTTAAGAAAGAAAATTATTCTCCTTTTTTAGTCACAGGAATAGCTTTTTTTTGTGGGGGGATGGCTACTTTATTGACCTCGTTTATTTTTGAAAACTGGCTGACTGTAGCTCCCGTTACTAACATTCTTAAGTTCACGAGCTATATCATTTTGGTTATTTTTATCAGCGAAGTGATAGCATCTAATATGTATGCGGCGCTTTTAAAGCGATATTCAGCGACTTTTTTGTCGTTTGCAGGATTTTTATATCCTCTTTTTAGTGCATTGCTCGGTTGGCTCTTTTTACAGGAAAAAATTACGTATAACTTCTTTATTTCAGCTATAATAGTAGGTTTAGCGCTGTATCTTTTTCAACGCGCTGACAACAAGTCAGTGAAAGGGGTTGAATGATTATTTTACTCATAATTATGCATGCTGCTCTTGCAACGATTTTTCCCATTGGGCGAATAGTAACTCAAATATGCGCTCCTGTTTTTTTTACTGGTGCCCGCATGGCACTCTCCGGATGTATATTCTTAGGGTATTATCTTGTACGCAATAAGCGTTTTTCTCCTGGAATACTGGGTGCGGTCGGGGCAATTATCACATTTACAATTGCCGGTATTTATTTGACTACTGTGCCAGAGCTTTGGGCATTGCAGTATATTCCTTCAGCAAAAGCATCCTTCATTTTCTCGCTTTCTCCGTTTGCTGCGGCGATTTTATCGTATTTCTTTTTTAACGAAAAAATGACGCTAAAAAAATTATTAGGCCTTATTATAGGGCTAGTAGGCTTTATGATTATGATTATTCATCATGCACCGGGAGAGGTCATCGATGATGCTATTGGTGTTTTTTCTATGGCAGAAATTGCCATGATAATTGCGGCTATTTCCACTGCTGTTGGATGGATCACTATGCGTCGTCATTTGCGAACAAAGGCGTGCTCTGCCATTGAAGCACTTGGAATAAGCATGATTTTAGGAAGTGGACTTGCCTTTATAACATCAGCCTTTATGGATTCATGGAATCCAGTGCCTATCGTGGATTACGCAAACAATGTATCAACGGTTGTTTTACTACTGGGACTTTCTGTTATCACTTCGAATTTAATAGGGTATACGTTATACACATTGCTACTTAAGACATATACTGCGACATTTATTTCTTTTTCTGGATTTATTCAGCCACTTTTTGCTGCATTTTATGGATGGATTTTCCTTGGTGAATTTGTGACTTGGTATTTTTTTGGTGCGGCATTACTTGTGTTTATTGGGCTTTATATTTTTTATATAGAAGAGCTACGCCAAGGGTATATTTCTAACCAGACATAAGGGTTTTTATGGTACTGATACTTTTACTCTACATGCTCTTTGCGAGTACCTTCACACTTGGGAAAATTGCCCTCGAATATATATCGCCAATCCTTTTTATTGCCATACGGATGATAAGTGCGGGAATTCTTATGCTCGGGTATCAGTATTTTTTTAATCATTCGCGATGGCGATATCAATGGCGCGATGCTGTTGCATTCGTTCAACTTACGGTATTTTTAATGTTTATACCCTTTGTGGCAGAGTATTGGGCTCTCCAATATGTGACTGCCTCGAAGGCGTGTCTTCTTTATAATTTGTCTCCATTTGTGACTGCGCTATTTGCCTATTTCCTTTTAGCAGAGCGCCTTACTCGAAAACAGTGGTTTGGCCTTATGATTGGATTTTTGGGCTTTATTCCCATTCTTATATCCCAAACCGATATAGAACTCCTGACGTTTCATATTGGTGTCATTTCGATGCCTGAGATTTTTCTCCTTATTTCTGTTATATCATCGTGTTATGGGTGGATTATTATGAAGCAATTGGTCAAAGAACGCTCATATTCATCGGTTATGGTTAATGGGGTAGCGATGCTGTGGGCTGGAGTGCTTTCTTTGCTTACAAGCCTTATTCTTGAGGGGAAGCCCCATCTGTATACAGTGAACCGATCTTTTTATGGATTATCTCCATATCACTATGCCTTGTTGATGACGATGCTTTGTACGATACTGCTTGTTTTGATTGGGCATGTTGTTTGTTTTAATCTCTACAGCGTGCTCTTGAGGCGCTATTCTGCCACGTTTATATCGTTTGCAGGGTTTGTTACACCTCTCTTTGCGGCCTTATTTGACTGGATAATTTTTGGGCAATTGGCCCCGGTAGCTTTTTTTATAACGGTAGGCTTGGTTGGATGCGGTCTTTATACCTTCTATCAAGACGAGCTTATTACAAATTAAATAGGTTCCCTCATAAAATTTGAGAGAACCCATTTAATAATCTTGAGTTGCAACTGCTTAGCGTGCGCGGCGAGCCATACGACGCTTTTTTGCTGGAGAAGCTTTTCTAGATGCAGTTTTGCGACGAGTAGTCTTTCTTTTCGCAGTTGCGCGGCGAGTAGTTTTTCTTGCTGTTTTACGCTTAGCTGTAGACTTACGACGAGTTGTTTTTCTTGCAGTAGTCTTTCTTTTCGCTGTTTTACGCTTAACTGTCTTGCGCTTAACCGCTTTTTTAACAGTTTTACGCTTAACTGCTTTACGTTTAACCGCTTTTTTAACAGTTTTACGTTTAACTGCTTTTTTAACAGTTTTACGTTTAACTGCTTTTTTCACAACTTTGCGTTTAACTGCCTTTTTAGCAACTTTGCGCTTAACTGCTTTTTTCACAACTTTGCGTTTAACTGCCTTTTTTACAACTTTGCGCTTAGCTGTGCTTCTCTTCTTTGGAGAAGCCTTTCGTTTTTTCACTGCCATGGGAGTCTCCTTTTTTGGTTTGACAAGTGACTATTGTTATTTTCCTTATTTCTTAATTTCAATGTACACAAAAACAATTTAAAAAATCAATATTTGTGACAAAAAAATCACCATACAGAATTTTTTTTTTAAAAAAAAATATTTTTTGCATTACTACATAAAAACAACACCACCCAAAACAATGCTCTAGGAGCGATTATTCAGCGTGTTAGAAAAACGAGTGCAAATTTTTCACAAAAAATAAAGTAGTAATAAGTTGTGCTTTTTTTTTAACTTTTGAGCTTTTAAGTGAGTTGGTGTATCTTGGTATTATTCTAAAAAACTAACGGATTAAGCTATGCAAAAATTACCAAATATCACTACCCATTTTTCGGACTGGTACAACGACGTTATTTATCAAGCCGAGCTTGTTGATCAAACTCCTGTGCGGGGGGCAGTCGTGATTCGCCCCTATGGGTGGGCGATATGGGAAGAGATCAAAACACTTCTCGATAAGCGAATCAAGGAAACAGGACACAAAAACGCTTCATTTCCCTTGTTGATTCCGGAGTCTTTTTTCAAGAAAGAAGCCGATCATGTAGAGGGTTTTGCCCCCGAGCTTGCTCTAGTGACCCATGCTGGAGGTAAAGAGCTTGAGGAGCCCTTGGTGATTCGTCCTACTTCTGAAACAATGGTCCATTTTATGTTTTCTCGATGGATAAAGTCATGGAGAGATCTGCCATTAAAGATTAATCAATGGGCTAATGTGATGCGCTGGGAGTTGCGCCCACGGCCTTTTTTGCGCACTACGGAGTTTTTTTGGCAAGAGGGTCATACCGCTCATGCTACTCACCAAGAGGCGCATGATGAGGTTCTCATGATGCTTCAGGAATATGTTGATTTAGCTCAAAATTATTTGGCTATACCTGTGGTAACTGGTCTTAAATCAGAGACTGAAAAGTTTCCCGGAGCTGAAAAAACGTATACGTTTGAGGCATTAATGCCTGATGGTAAAGCATTGCAAATGGGGACATCTCATTTGCTATCGCAGAATTTTGCCAAAGCATTTGATATGAAGTATCAGGATAAGCAAGAGAACATTGCCTTTCCTTTCCTTACGAGCTGGGGCGTTACCACTCGTCTTATTGGCGCTTTGGTGATGACGCATGGTGATGATAAAGGGCTTGTTTTGCCGCCAAAGATAGCTCCTATACAAGTGGTTATAGTACCCATATTTAAAAAAGGAGCTGATAGTAGTATTATTCTGGAAAAGGCTCATAGTTTAGCCTCAGATCTAAAAGAGAGAGGTTTTCGAGTAGAGGTGGACATTGATGAAAACAAGTCACCTGGGGCAAAATTTTATTATTGGGAGTTGCGGGGGGTACCAATACGAATTGAAATTGGTCCGCGAGACCTTGAAAAGCAGCAAGTTATTGTGACTGATAGGCTCGGTCTTTCAAAAGGAGCGGTATCTTTTGAAGATCTGGGTCAGGCAGTTGAGGATTTAGCGGATTTAGTGCAAAAAGAGCTTTTAAAGCGTGCTCTTGCAAAACGCGATTCTCAATGGCACAAATCTGAAAAGCTTGCAGAGTTTGCCAAAAATATTGAAACTATCGGTGGTTTTTATCAAACCGGATGGTGCGGCAAAGAATCGTGTGAGCAAGAGCTTAAAAAACATAAAGCGACTACTCGATGCCTTCTTGAAAAAAAGACCTATGATGCCTGTTTTAATTGCTCTGATCCAAGCAAGCAGGATGTATTAATTGCTCGCTCGTACTGATCAGATTGAAAGATAACTCCCCGTTAACAGCGGGGAGTTTTAGTTTGATAAGGGGAAAGTGTGAATATAGATGAATTTTTTACCAAATTTGAATCTTATTTATTAACCGAGAAGCGGGTATCAGAGAATACGTTTTCAGCTTACAAGCAGGACCTGAATCAATTTAAACAGTTTTGTACCACTCATAACCTTTCGCTAGATGATATTGATCTTGATAGTCTTAAGCAATTTTTGCTTTTTTTAAAAACGAAAGGAATTTCTGCTCGATCTCAGGCTCGTAAAATAGCTACGCTTAAAGGGTTGTTTGCCTATGGAGCCTCTCGGTGTGATTTGATTAATTATGCACAAGAGCTTCATTCGCCTAAATTGAAAAAAAATCTTCCTTCTGCTCTTTCAGAAGATGAAGTTATGCGTTTATTTGCGCAAGCAGAGCGTGATAACTCTCAAATTGGTAAGCGAAACACTACAATGCTGTATTTGATGTATGTAACGGGAATGCGAGTTACAGAGCTTATTTCACTGAAAATTACCGGTGTACACCGTGATTCTTCTGTGATTGCGATAGAGGGAAAAGGAGGTAAGCAGCGCATGATTCCTCTGCCTGAAAGTATGCTTGAGCTATTGTGCCGCTATATTGACGAGACGAGAGTAGAGATTCTTAATAAGCGAAGCTCAGATTTTCTGTTTCCCGTTTGGTATGGAAAAAAAATCAAAATGCTTACGAGGCAGGCTTTTTGGTTAATTGTAAAACATCTTTGGAAAAAAGCATGTATTGAGCGACCGATGTCTCCTCATACGTTACGCCATTCATTTGCAACGCATATGCTGCAAAAGGGAGCGAATCTTCGCTCGCTACAAGTGCTTCTTGGGCATGAACAACTTACAACAGTGCAAGTGTATACTCACGTAGATACGAGTTATTTACGCGCTATTTATAACAAAAAGCATCCTCGATCTGACTAACTAGTTATAGTTGAGGATTTTGCATAAAAAAGGTATCTTGAAGTATCGTTTTTTTGTCATATAAATGTTTGTCTGACTGGAGTTTGTATGGATAATTTGTTTGTAGTTGAGCAAAAACCGTTGCTTTCGATTCTTTCATCAATGCAGCCAATTTGTACGAAGAGAACAACCCTTGAAGCAACGTCTTCAATTTTGTTTCATGTAGGTCATAAAGAGCTTGTTCTTAAAAGCACTGATCTTGAGATTAGCTTGCAATCGAGTTATCAGCTTAAGGCGAGTGACATCTCTGAAATCAAAACGTTCCTCGTTTCAGGAAAGCGAATTTTTGATTTGGTGAAAGAGCTGGAAGGCGATATTGAATTTACGCTAACTGATACACAGCTTTGCTTGAAAGCTGGAGGAGTGAAGCTGGCGCTTAATATCAAGGACCCGGAGCAATTTCCAGTATTTCCTGAGCGCATTGAAAATCTTATGCATGTTGAATCGACGTTTATGCTTGAGATGTTAAATAAGGTGGCTTTTTTAATACCTCAAAGCAATGCCAATCCGGCATTAAACGGACTTCTTTTAGAGGTTTCAAAAGAGAATTTTAAGTTTACAACGACGGATGGTCATTGTTTGGCTCAAATACAATCTGATAAATATACTCTTGATGAACCAAAGACATGGCTTTTACCCCGACGAGCTGTTTTTGAGGTGAAAAAAATCTTAGAAGCTACTAATGAAACGTCCGTATTTATAGGGACATGTGGGAATCAATTGGTTGTCTCTGGTGAGTCGTTTAATTTTTTCACCAAGCTTCTTAATAATGCGTTTCCTGCATATGAAGCTATATTGGACAAAACGGCTTTTTTACCTGCAAAAGTAGATCGTACGCATTTAGTTAAGACGCTTCGGCGATCTTCGTGTCTTTTGTCGGGGCAATTTATTGCTACGCAGTTTGGTTTTTCTTCTCAAGGACTGCACGTTTCGATGCAAAATAAAG
>JAJCZB010000019.1 GCA_029262595.1 Candidatus Babelota bacterium
TATTGCAAGCGCACAAGAAGCAAAAATTTATCTCAAAACATTACGTTCAATTGTACAATATTTGGGTATTTGCTCAGGTAATATGGAAGAAGGTGCATTTCGAGCTGATACCAATATTTCAGTTAAAAAAAAGAATACTGAAAAATTGGGAACCCGCGTTGAATTAAAAAATATTAATTCATTTAAATTTATTAATGATGCAATTGAACACGAAATTGAACGCCACATCGAAATACTTGAAGAAGGTGGCTCAATCAGACAAGAAACACGTCTATGGGATACAAAGAATCAAATTTCTGTCCCTATGCGATCAAAAGAAGAAGCAGCAGACTATCGCTACTTTAACGACCCCGATCTTCCAACTATTATCACCAATGATGCATGGGTAGATCGTATGAGAAAGCAACTTCCTGAACTGCCTCATCAAAAGTTTGAGCGCTTCACATCAGAAAGTAGCCTGTCCACATATGAAGCGGATATTTTAGTTGAAGACATTGAACTGGGAAACTATTTTGATAAGGCGCATGCGGTAAGCAAAAGCAAGCAAGTTATTAATTTGATTTTGCGAGATCTTCTTGGCTATCTTAAAGAAAATAATGAATCACTTGCAGAATGCAAAGTAACTCCTGAAAAGCTCGCCGCTCTTGCTGAACTTCTTGAATCAGGAAAAATTAATAATAGAGCCGCAAAAGAGGTTTTTGAAGCTGTTGCTCAAACTGGAAAATCTCCTGAAGAAATTGTAAAAGAAAAAGGGCTCGAGCAAATTGGATCTGCCGATGAGCTTGAGGCAATTGTAAAACAAATCATCGATGAAAATCCTGACAATGTTGAGCAATATCGCCAAGCGCCTGATGATCGCAAACAGCGACTGAGTGGATTCTTTGTTGGTCAAGCCATGAAAAAAACACAAGGAAAAGGAAATCCAAAAATTCTTCAAGAATTAATCAAAAAATATTTGGGATAAAATTTCTTTGCACAGCTTTTAAAAAGAATGTCACAAAAAAAGAGGCGCGTTTGAAACGCGCCTCTTTCAACTTTAGATACTCTATTTCTTATACATGATAATTAAAGCCGTAATGCACTTGAGGCCTTGCAGCTATTTCATGCATTGCAGCAATCTCTCTTTGCTTCATTTTATTTTGATTGTAAAGACGCCACTGCTCTTCCCAAGATGCTGGATTTGAATTTTTCACAGCATGTTCACTCTGACGAATGCGTAATCTATCTTTATGAAGATCATCAAGAAGATCGCTTACTTGTAATGAAAGAGGTGAAGAATCACTCACATCTTGAAGAGCTATTTCAAGCTCGGCAATAACCTTGCTCAACGTCCTATCTATGTCTGACAATTGCAAAAACAAAGTTACTAATGGCATTCCACGAGATTCTGCTCCCGAAGCAATACTCATTTCTTTTAAATTCTTCGATGTGATTCCATAGTTAAACAATATTTTTTTCTTCAAATCATCTCTTTTGCGCATTGCCCACTGATGGCGATACTCTGGTGAAAAATAAGAAGACATCCATAAGAATGCTAAGCCTGCAATGCCTCCGGGAATAGCTGCAGGAGCAAGTTTGTCACGATATTTGAGCGAACCATTGCCTTCTCGAGCCCAAGGAAGTGGAAACGGGTTCTCCTTTTTATTCTGATGATAATATGTCCCACCAAAAGCTGCTGCCATTGCCATTAAGCTAAATTTAAATCGCGCTCCGGCAGTAAGTGCTTGAACATTCGAATGGCTTATTACTACTCCTAGACACATCAATAACGCTAACTGCTTACGCATACAGGTCTCCTCGTTTTTACTTCTACACAATACTCCAGCTTTATTTCTTGCGCTAAAATATATAGCTTTTTTAGCAAAATACAATCACTATACTTTTACACAATCAAAATTTTTTCTCGATGTTGTGAGATAAGCCCTTCTAATAATAACTGTTCAACTATTATCTTTAATCGCGAAGAATCACACTTGATATCAAGCATTAAAAGATCAAAACTTACATGCTCTTTCTCAACTAGTATTTTAATAATTCGCCCACGAATTTGACGATCTGATCCTACAAATTTACTTTGCTTGCTGTGATGCTTGCTTGCCCTGCTAGGATTAGGTATCGCCTGCTTAAGCATTACTCCATAATCCATCAACGCATAATACCATTCGCGCGAATTATTTATATCAACGGCTTGCTCAACTAATGGCAGTATTTCTTTATCATGCACCCCCTCTTTCTCCGCAAAAAAAAAGTGAAGAAAAACTGCACGAATGTTAGTTTCGATAAAAACCGTTGGGTTATTAAATGCAAATGCGCAGATAGAGGCGGCGGTCGCTGGGCCAATACCAGGTAGCTTCTCTAAAAGACTTGGATCATTCGGCACTTTTCCGTCATATTCGGCAACAATTATTTGTGCAAGCTTATGCAAAAACTTTCCACGTCGGTTATAGCCGAGCCCTTGCCAAATACTCAAAACATCACGAAGCGTCGCCTGAGCGAGCGTTTCAAATGATCGAAACTCTGCTAAAAATTGCTCATATTTCTCAATAACTCTTTTGGTTTGTGTTTGCTGAAGCATTACCTCTGATATGAGAACTTTGTATGGATCATCAATATTCCGCCATGCAAATTCTCTGCCATGGGACTCGTAATAATCCCAAATTGTTGCTTGAAAAATACGTAATTCTTTTGAATTGATTATGTTCATAGCTAATCTGACGATGTCTTATTTATATTTCGTTTTCAATATTCAAATAATGAAAGTGTAAATGAGAAACGTAATTATAGAAACTATTTCACTTCATAAAAGAAAGATGGGTTATGAAACATATAAAAATTTCAATTATTGGCGCAGGATCCGTTGGTTCAACTATAGCCTATGCATTGCTTTTGAAAAATATAGCTGCTGAAATCATGCTTGTTGATCTAAACGAGATCCGATGTCGTGGCGAGATTCTTGATCTTTCTGACTCACTCTCTTTTTACGGCCCATCGATGATTCATGCCGGTTCACCGGAAGAAGTAAAAAATTCTGATATAGTCATTATTGCTGCTGGAAAGAAACAAGAGCCTGAACAAGATAGAACTACTTTATTGGAAGACAACAAAAAAATAGTAGCATCCATTATGGATTCAATTCAGCCATTAAAAAAAGATTCAATTGTAATCGTTGTTACCAATCCGGTTGATCTTATAACGCGATACGTACAAAAAATAACAGACTTGCCAACATCCCAAGTGTTTGGTTCCGGCACTTTTCTAGACACACAACGCCTACGTGGCGCTCTTTCTAAGAAAATACATATTGCTGAGCAATCAATCCATGCTTACATTTTGGGAGAACATGGCGATACTCAATTTCCTGCTTGGAGCTGCGCACGTGTAGCTGGCGTCCCACTACAAGACTTTGGCATTACACAGAAAGACTTCGATTACATCGCCAATGAAACAAAAAATAAAGCGTATGAAATAATCTCCTGCAAAGGTGCGACCTTTTACGGAATAGCTACATGCGTTGCCGCTCTTTGTCGTACCATTATTTTTGATCAAAAACGCGTAACTCCCTTATCGTGCTACATAAAAGAGCTAGATGTATCTTTAAGCATGCCTGTTGTATTAGGCGCAAAAGGGGTAGAAAAAATCCTTTCTATCCCACTTGATACGCACGAACAAAAGCAACTTGTGCACTCAGCAAGTGCCTTAAAGGCCTATAATATTTAGGCAGTAATATTTTTATCCACGCGCCCGACACGTAATGTAAGTAGCTTTTTATTGAGCAGTTTGCTCACCGCCTCAACTGTTTCTTTAGCAGTGATTTTTGCAAATTTTTGGGCTCGGCTATCAAAAAAATCGGCGGGAAAATTATAGCGATCTACAAATAACAGCGCATGACAAATATTATAATTTGATGAAAAATTATCTACTTGAGAGTTTATTACTGCCCGTTTTGCTTGATCAAGCTCTTCTTGCGATATTTCATTTGCAGCTTTTTCTATGGTTTGACGAATAGCTTTTTCTGCTTCGTCCAAACGATCTAAAGAAACAATTGTTTGCACCAATAGCATCCCCGGCTGCTCATCTGCTCCTGCAACAAGTGAGCCACCAATGGTATAAAATAACCCTGATTGCTCTCGCAATTTAAACAAGCGATTATTCATACCGCCTAAAGCTCCGCCCCCAAATATTTGATCAAAGAGTAAAAATTTATCAAAATCAGGGTGAAGCCTATTCACCGTTAGTCCCGCAAATCGAAGAACTACTTGATCTCGATTAATAGGGTAATCAATCACATCAGGTGACACATCTTCAAGAGGCGGAAACGAAAAATTTTCAATTTTGGGACCTGTCCAATCTTCTAAATGATTACTTACTACCTGTAAGACATCATTTCCATTCAAATCACCTACAATAGCCAACCGTGCCCCATCAGGAGCGATGTATTTTTTATAATGTGCTTTTAATTCATCTGCGGTAATGGCTGAAATTGCTTCGATACTACCCAAACTATTTTTTGCATAGGGGTGCCCTTTATAAATTTTTTCTTTAATAAGCTGCCCTGCAAAATATTTTGGCTCATCCCAAAAACTTTTTAGCTTTGCAAGCATTTGTGCGCGAACTCTTTCAATATCTTTTTCATTGAAAGTAGCGTTTGTAACAATTTCTTTCAGTATTGAAAGTCCAAAATCGAGATCGTCCCGCGACACCGTTAGAGTAATTCCACCCGGATAAGAAGCAATGCTCATTCCGTGCGATTCTATAGCATCATTCATCTCTTGTACTGTGTAATTTTTTGTTCCCTCTAAAAGCATTTTACTCACAAAAAGACAAAGCCCCTGCTTGTCTTGCGGGTCGCGATAATGTTTGGCTTTAAAGTCAAAAACAAGATCTACTTTGGGCGTGTTTTTATTATCATAGGCAAGTATTTTAATTCCATTCTGTAACTTATGAACTGTTGCCTTTGGGTAATCAAACCTGCTCGGTTCTTTTGCCATAACCTGCTTGGCATACATTGGCGCTTCTATCGGTTCCTTGCGTTCTCGAGCAAAAAGAATCTCAGTATCTTGCTTATCGGAAAGCTGCTGCAAGTTTGCCCATGCTTCTTTTTCTTGCTCAGGAAGGGGCAAAATAAATCCTTTATGCATTATTGATGGCCTGAACTCCGTATTTAGTAACTGCATCATTTCTTTTTTCAACTCTTCTTTAGGCTTATCAAGATACTCAAAAAGTGCATTTTCATTTCCAGTAGCCAAATAATATTTTCCTATTTCATAAGCTTGATGCTCAAAATCTTCCATGGTAGACAAAAGAGACATTTCTGTTTTTTTGTATGCGCGATCAAACTCTTCATCTTCAAAGCCATCTTTTTTAAGACTCTCTATCTCTTTAATAATAATCGATTCAATTTCATTCAAATCTTCAACGTTTTTAGGCTCCACAGCAATAAAAAAAAGTCCATGGTCAAATAGTTCATCCAAACTTGCACTCACTGAAATCGCAAGCTGCGTCTCATTGACTAATTTCTTATGCAGTCGAGAACTTTTTCCCTTCCCAATGATGCGAGAAAGAAGTTCAAGGGCAGTATCTTTTTGATCTTTCATGCCAGGGACAATAAAAGCATACACCGCAAGAGGTTGCTTAAGATCTCTATAAAGAGTTACAGACTTTGATACAATGTCTCGATTAAAATAAAAGGTATCTTTCTTGTAAGACAGATCTGCTGGAATAGCTCCAAAATATTTTTCAGCCTGCTCAAATACTTCTTGAGGGTTAACGTCTCCGACAACAACCATAGTGGCATTGTTTGGCACATAATGTTTTTTATAAAATGCTTTTAAATCATTACTATCGACACTCCATAAATCCTGCTTATACCCAATGATCGGATGATGATAGGGGTGGTCAGAAAAAATAGATGCCAACATTTCTTCAACTAAGCTCGAAGCAAATTTATCCTTATACATTTTGAGCTCTTGAATTACTGCCTTCATCTCAGAGTTGAGCATATAATCTTTAAATGTGCAATTACGCATGCAATCCGACATAATATCAAATGATTGCTGCCAATGCTGAGAAGGAAAATTAAAAAGATAGCCGGTGTAATCATAAGAAGTAAATGCGTTCAAAGAACCTGAAAGTTTTTGAGAGATTGTATCTATATCTGCTTCTGAGAGACGATCTGTTCCTTTAAAAATCATATGTTCAATTAAATGAGCAATGCCGCGTTCACTATCTTTTTCGTCTTTTGATCCAACGTTATACCATAATTGTATAGACACTTTAGGCACAGTATGCACTGGGCGCACCACTACCGTTAACCCATTATTTAATACTTTTTTATGAACGAGCGTTTTTACTTTTTTATTATCATTAATTTTCATAGATACAGCACCTTGTAAATTTGCAAAAAAACCAAATATCAAAAATAAACAAATGTTTCTCAACGCCTTCTCCTTAATGCGTTAGAAGTGTTTGCTCATAATAGTTAAAAAACCCAATTTCACAAAGAACTGTTTTTTTGTGAAATCCTGAAAACCCTTTAAAATAGGTATATATTAATAATTTATAGCATACACATGAAAACAAATACTACCAAACCTCTCCACATGATTCCTCCCATTTTATTCCCTCTGAGCGCATACATCCTCAGCGTGGTTGTTTTTTGGGGTCTTTTTAAGGAAATAATCCCTCCACTTTACGTCCTTTTTTATGGACTCGCCTTGATTGCTATTCTTATAAGTATATACCAAAAAAATCGTCTCAATATTATGATATTTGTCGCGCTAGCCGCATTTTTGGGGCTAGCGAGAGGGCATCAAACAGTTTCTTATTATCAATCCTTTCCATTCCATGTAACCGAAAAGGGGGTGGCTGTTGAAGGACATTTTCAATCGTATTCTTTTCAGGGAGCCTCACGCTTACCTTTTTGCAGCACTATTTCAATAGAAAAAATAGACACACTCAAAAAACCATTCGCTCCTTATATCATTCGAATTTACACAAAAAAAAAGCTTGCCGCTCAGATAAACGATAGAGTAAAAATTGAAAATATCATACTCAAAAAGCCAAAAAATGACTCTTTTTATTCCTATCTTATGAAAGAAGGAATTGCAGCTACCGCTTTTCAAGACCAAGTCAAACTGACTGTAGAATCACATCCCTCTTTTTCAGTTGCTCGCTGGCTATTCCATTCCCGTCAAGCAGTATTGCGTTCATTTCAAAAAAGCCTCAACAAAGAAACCTTCCAGCTTTTTGCCGCAATTTTTTTGGGAGAAAAAGAAGTTATGAAGCGAAATAAAGAAACGCTTGAAGGACCCTTCAAGCAATGGGGAATTGTTCACTATTTAGCTCGATCTGGCCTGCACTTAGTAATTATCGTATCTCTATGTGCACTTCTTCTAAAATGTGCCCCCGCTCCCTTTGCCGTCAAGCAAATTTTATTGCTCGCAGCAGTTCTTTTTTATTCATTACTAAGCTGGTCAAGCATATCTTTTATACGTGCATTACTTATTTTTTTGATGTACACCTACTGCCAGCTATCTCGCACCCCTAATCACTTTTTACAATTACTTCTTCTGTGCTGCTTTATTCTGCTTTTAATAAACCCCCTCTACCTTCTATTTCTCGATTTTCAACTCAGCTTTGGCCTCACCTTTGCATTAGCATGGTTAAATCTATTCAGAACGGTCTCACCAGCCCATAATTAATAAAACCTTGAATCTAACTATAAATTTTCCTTAAAGTTGGAAGGTGCTAAAAATAACTCTGAGGGGGAGCCATGAAAATATTTCAATCATTCAAGATCTCATTGCTGCTTTTTGCCGCTTTACCAATGGGGCTACAGTCTTTTACTGATTTAATGCGCGAATATCGAACCTTTGAACAACTAATTACGCAAGACAACCCAAGCGTATTCTTAGATACCCCCAACGACAGCAGCCTAAGCCCTGAAACAACAGTAACCAGGTCTCCTCAAAAAAACTGGACCTTTATCGTATACATGGCCTCCGATAATGATCTACGAGCCTTTGCAGCTAACAACATAAGACAAATGGCTTCATTAGGTTCAAATCAAAATGTTAACATAGTAGCTCACCTCGATATCCGCTTAAGCGGCAATCAAAAAATTACACGTCGCTACTACATTGAAAAAAATAAATTGAACCATATGAATACAGAGCTTGAAACACAGAGCATGGATAGTGGCGACCCTAAAACACTTATATCTTGTTGTGAATGGGCAATTAAAAATTTTCCCGCTCGTAATTATGCTCTCATATTCTGGAATCATGGCACCGGTATCATCGATCCAATGAATTATAAAATTATAAATCCAGCTGAACTTTTTAGTTTTAACCCCGCTATAAATCGACTCGAACTCGATCGTTCAATAGGCTTTCTAGATTTTCTGCATTTTACCGATCTAGAACAGCGAGGAATTTGTTGGGATAATACAACAGGAAACTATCTCACTAATGAAAATCTAGATATGGCGCTGAATGATATCTGTACACGGGTCCTTAAAAAGAAATTTGCACTTATCGGATTTGATGCATGCCTAATGTCTATGCTTGAGATTGCACATATGATGAAACCATATGCAGAGGTAATGGTTGGATCACAAGAAGTTGAGCTCGGGACAGGTTGGAATTATGCATATGCATTGCAACCATTATTAGTAGGACCAATTGATGGCGCTCACCTTGCCAGCCACATAGTAAGCTCGTATCAACGCTCTTATCAGACTATCACCAACGATTTCACCCAATCAGCTATAGATTTGCGCCAAACAATACACTTAGAAAAAAATGTAAACGAAGTGGCTCAACTTCTCCTTGAAGCATTGCGATATCAGCATAAAAATTCTGTAATGCTCGCCATTAAAGCAAGTCGAAATAGAAAAAACTGCACACACTTTGACGAACCTTCCTATATCGACCTTCATCACTTTTATTCTAACCTTCAACAACGTCTCAAAAATTTCTCTATATCACGATCACACAAGCCCCTTATACAACACCTTAATGCCAAACTCTCTGAGGGAAAGCAACTCATTTCAAACAGCACTGTTGCAAGTATATCCGGAACCAATCTAAAAGCCGCACGCGGGATTTCAATTTACTTTCCTGAACAACGAATTCATCCCTCTTACGGTAAAACAAAATTTGCTCAATCAAATGCGTGGTATCAACTTATTAATAGATGCAAATAAAATTACGCAACATTAGTAATTAAAGCTCAATACCGCTATATTTAAAGAAAGCAACGCCGGTTTAAATATAACAGCGGAAAAAGCAACATGAAACCTTCTACGCACAAGCAACAGCTTCTTGATGCACTTTATGCGCCATATAAAAACTGTACGGGGTGCCATTTCAAAATGCCAAAAGCAACACAAATTGTATTTGGAAACGGAAACCAAAACAGCTCCTTAATTTTTATCGGTGAAGCTCCGGGAAAAGAAGAAGACCTCCAAGGAGCACCTTTTGTAGGAAGATCAGGCAAACTCCTCAATCGCACTCTCGAGGATTTAGGTAGCTCTCGAAGCAATGTTTTTGTCACTAACGTAGTAAAATGCCGCCCTCCGAACAACAGGCGCCCATTACCCCAAGAAATTGAGGCGAATAAACCCCTTTTATATAGTCAAATAAAAATCATACGGCCACGAATTATTTGCACGCTAGGATCAGCGGCGCTTGAAGGCCTCCTGGGAGAGTCCGTCAAAATAACCCAAAAAAGAGGGATTGCTATATCTTGGAACGGAATAACAATCATCCCCGCCTATCACCCTGCCTATATCCTTCGAAAATCAAAAGAACTTCAAACTTTTATTGCTGATATAGATCACGCTATCCGCCTTTCAAAATAAAAACTCTGGGTGGTGGATAACTTGGTGGATAACTTGGTGGATAAGTGGTGGATAACTTGGTGGATAACTTTTAAAAGTAGCGCCTATGGCTTTCATTAAAAATAAAAAGGGGCGAAAGCTCTGCTTATAAGGCCTTTCCAGGGGAGGGCAAAAACTTATCCACCACTTATCCACCACTTATCCACCAAGTTATCCACCAGTATAAAAAATCTGATTCGCCCTTTGGGGCTACATATTGAAGGTATCTTATCAAAGTTATCCACCAAAAAGACCCTCATCTATTACTACTATCTTTTAATAACTATATTTATATAGATAATAATAATAGGCGCTTTGAGTATAAAAGGGTAAAATCAAAATAGAGGTTATTTTCGGTCTGTATTGCGAAACACAAATATTTATACTAGACTTATAGAGTTAATACTGAGCATCGAGCTCAGCTCTAGTTTATCCCTTATGGCGATTATCCGAACAAATAAAGGACACTGTGAATCTCTTTGATGTTATAGAAGAACTTGTTTCTGAGCGAGGCCTTGAGCGAGAAATTCTTGCTGAAATTGTTTGTGAAGGCATGCTTGCGGCGTTTGAGCGCAAATATCCAGACCTTGCTTTAAAGGCAGACTATGACTCTCAGAGCGGCAGTGTGACAATTCTTACAGAAAAAAAAGTTGTTCCTTCTGTAAAAGATCCAGAAAAAGAAATTAGCGTTAAAAAAGCACATGCGTTTGATAAGAAGGCAAAGTCGGGCGATGCGATTTGGGTTCCTTTTGAGGGGAAAATTGGCCGAATTGAAATTTTACGTGCACGTCAAGTGATTGCTAATCAAATTCGTCGCGTAGAAGCTTCTGCTGTCTATGAAGAATATAAAGACAAGCAGGGAGATATCGTGCATGGAACTGTTCATAAATGTGAGCGTGGGGGTACGGTTGTGAAGTTGGATGACCAACTTGCATTTTTGCCTAAAAGCGGCATGTCTCCTGCTGATAAATGTGTGGTAGGATATCCAATACGCGTTCTTTTGAAGGAAGTGCTTGTTGAGCCAAAAAATGATTATCAGCTCATCTTGGATAGAGCTTCAGATGCGTTTTTGCAAAAATTGTTTGAGTTAGAGATTCCAGAGATATTTGAGAAGCTCGTTGAGGTTAAGCTCATCGTGCGCTCTCCAGGATATAAGACCAAAATGGTTGTTTCTTCGAATGATCCGAACATTGATCCAGTGGGTACTTGTGTTGGTGTCGGCGGCAGTAGAATTAAGCCTATTTTAAAAGAGCTTGGCGCGGAAAAAATTGACGTTATTCCTTGGACAGAGTCTCGAGAGATGCTGATTAGGCAATCTCTGAAGCCTGCGCAGATAGATCGTGTTGAACTTATTGAAAATGATACAGCTGCTAAGGTTTGGCTGGATGAAGATCAACGAGCGCTTGCGATTGGCCGAATGGGACAGAATATTTCTTTAGCGTCTCGCTTAACAGGCGTTGATATACAGCTTGTGCAAAAAGAAAAAAATGATACGCAAGAGTTAATAGAAGAAAGTGAAGCCTTTCAGAAAGAGCCGATGGAAGACTAAATTTTGAATTGGGTAGTGGTTTAGTAGCAACCGTAAGATGTAATAATGCGAATATATGAACTTTCCAAAGAGCTAGAAATACCGTCAAAAAAGTTAATTGAAGTGTTGCAGAAAGAGGGCGTTTCTGTAAAAAGTCATATGTCTGCAATTGACGAAAAATCAGTCGCATTATTGCGGAAAAAATTTACTGTATCAGCTGGGCCAAGACAAAAAGATGACGACTCAACAAAATTAAGTAAAGATGCTATGCAAAAAGAACCAGTTAAAAGCTCTCCTTCAAGATCAAAATCCCGCCTTAGTGATAAATCAAAGGTCTCTTCAGAGCCTATTTCCCATAAGCAAATTCCTGAACCAGTGTTAGCTGAGCCGATAGAGCAAGAAGAGCAATTGGAAATGGTCATTGAACCTTTGATGGTTTCCGAGGCAGCAAAAAGAATGGGTAAAGCCGTTAATGATGTTATTTTAACCCTTCTCAAGTGGAAAATTGTTGCGCCAAAAAATCAGCAGCTTGCTCAAGAAGTAGTAGCTCGTCTCGCGGAACATTATGGCATAAAGCGCGCAACAGCAGAAGCAGTGGTTAAGAAAGAGTTTGAGCCGCTTGAAAAAGAAGGAGCAGGTGAGTTGCGTGATCGGCTTCCTGTTGTTGTAGTGTTGGGGCACGTTGATCACGGCAAAACAACTCTTCTTGATTTTGTTAGAAAGACGAGAGTTGTGGCCAAAGAAAAAGGGGGCATTACACAGCATCTTGGAGCTTATCAAGCCAATACCAAGCAAGGAAATTTGGTTTTCCTTGATACCCCAGGCCATGAAGCTTTTCCTAAAATGAGACAAAGAGGCATTAAAGTTGCTGACATTGGTGTTCTTGTAGTCGCTGCTGATGATGGTATCATGCCTCAAACCATTGAGGCTATTGAGCATTTAAAAAAAATGAATGTGCCTATCGTTGTTGCCATTAATAAGATGGATAAAGTTGATCCGGTGCGTATAGAAGTAATTAAGCGACAACTTGCCGAGCATGATCTGCTTCCAGAAGATTGGGGTGGGCAAGTGGTGTGTATTCCTATTTCTGCGCTAGATGGAACTGGTGTGGATCAATTATTAGAAATGGTTTCGTTGCAAGCGCAGCTTCTTGAATTAAAAGCGGCGCATCAAGGATTGGCTCATTGTTATGTTTTAGAGTCAAAATTGGAGCGCGGTCGAGGGGCCGTAGCTACCCTTATTTGCCAGCATGGAATGTTGAAACTTGGTGATTATTTTGTATCTGGCAACACAACGGGACGTGTAAGTTCAATCAAAGACTCAAGCGGTAAAATGCTTCAGGAAGTTGGCCCATCTATTCCGGTATCGGTTGCAGGTTTTAAGGATTTGGCTGCATCTGGAGATCTGTTCACTGTTATTCCTAAAGCTGATATTAGAAGAGCATTGCAGCAGCAAGCGCAAAATGCTGTTTCTGTTTCGCGCGGATCGCAAGAGGGAAATATTAATCTTTTGGTTAAGGTCGATACAAATTCATCAAAAGAAGCTTTGCTGGATGCTATATATAAACTTTCAAAAAAGAGTGATGTTGGAGTTAATATCATTCATTCGGCCGTAGGTGATATTAATGAGAGCGATGTTGAGCTTGCATTTAGTACCGGTACATCAATTATTGGCCTGCATGTAAAATTAGAATCAAATGCTTCTTCTCTTGCGCAGCGTCGTGGTGTTTCTATTGAGTTATACGACGTTATTTACAAGCTACTGGAGAATTTACACGATCGTCTTGAGGGTGCCAAAGAGGTTGAAATGGAGCGTACCAAGATAGGCGAAGCTGTGGTGCGAGCTGTATTTGATATAAAAGGCGTTGGGGTGATTGCAGGTTCCTATGTACAAGATGGTCGATTCTCTCGTCAGGGGTATGTAATTGCTTGGCGTGGTAAAGAAAAAATAGGTGAAGGCAAAATTACTAGTCTGCAGCGAGACAAAAAAACCGTTAAAGAAGTGCACTCTGGCTATGAATGCGGCTTTGTTGTTGAGGGAATTACTGAGTGGCAAGTCGACGATCGAGTAGAATGCTTTATTGATGCGCCAAAAAAATAATTAATTGGACATGAGTAGTGAGTAGCCAATGGACGTTGCTGCCATAAAAATTATTTTTTCTTTTACTTTTTCTTTTCTTATTACTTTTTATCTTGTTCCTCATTTTTGTTTGTTGGCCAGACGGTTGCATTTTGTAGATGAGCCCGATGGAAAAATAAAAAAGCAGCTTTATGCCACGCCATATTTGGGGGGTGTTGCTGTTTATATAGGTTTTTTGTGTGGCCTTGCTTTCACAGTGCCATTTGAAAATAGGGTGTTTTTTCTTATTATTGGCACAACACTTCTTTTGCTGTTGGGTCTTATTGACGATTTCTTTCAAATGAAGCCGTATCAAAAATTTTTTGGACAAGTTATTGTAGCATTATCTTTTTTGAAGGCGGGTTTTTATCTCAAATCGCATGTTTTTCATAATATCTGGAATATGCCACTATCCATTTTGTGGATTTTAACTGTTATTAATGCGTTCAATTTAGTGGACGTTATGGATGGGTTAGCAACTTCCCTAGCTATTTATGCAACGATTACTTTTCTGGTGATTTCGTATTTTCTTCAACATTCAGTAGTAATGATAGTTTTAGCAGCTTTTTTAGGCCCACTGTGTGCTTTTTTTGTGTACAATCGCCCTCCTGCGCGTATTTACCTAGGCGATGCAGGCTCATTATTTATAGGAGGTTTTCTAGCAACCATTCCTTTTCTTTTTGATTGGGGAACTTACAATTGGTATGGCTATTTAACTCCTATCATAATTCTTGGTATTCCGTTATTAGAATGTGCGTCTCTTGTGTTAATTCGGACATATAAAGGTATTCCGTTTTATAAAGGAAGTAGAGATCACTTCTCTTGTTATCTTGTCGATAATGGTTGGAGCAAAACGTTGGTTCTTTGGTACGTATTCGGCTTATCTACTCTATTGGGGGCAATATCTTTTCTCTTTGCCTGGGGAGCAATTGGTTTTCTGTTTACGATTTGCCTGGGGCTACTATTTCTGATTGTATGGATTGCCGCATTACATTACAAATTTTAAACTTTTCCTATAGAAATACCATGTTGCGTTTGTGTTGCATTTTTGAGTTGGGCAGCGTTATTTGCGCGATAATCCCCATTGATGCGCTCTTTTGTGTTGTTGCATTTTGTAGCGTTTAGTTTTTTTTTCTTTTTTTTTTTAGATGAGAGAAACTGTTGATGTCGATTGACATACTTAAGAACTTACTCCTCTGAAAAAGGGGGACGTTAATGAAGTATGGTTAGAGGCACTGCTTACTGAGGAAGTGATAGATAAGAACCTACTCAAAAAGATAGCTACAATTCCTTCTTAGCTCTTTAAGGCTCTTATCTATTACTTACTCTTTCTTCTACTATTTTTTCTGGAACCTTAATATCTAACACATTTTTCGTATCAGCATCTAAAAGAGATACAATCTCTTTCATGTTTTTTAAGTCTTCTGCGAGCTCTTCTTTTGGTGTTTCTAGTATTTTTGGTATTGTAAAAAACCGCTCATCATTAAAAAGAAGACGAAATGCCTCTTTTCCCAGTTTTCCCTTACCAATATGTTCATGCCTATCGACGCGAGAGCCTAGTTCTTTTTTAGAGTCATTGACATGAATCACTTTGAGAAGATCAAATCCGAGGACTGTATCAAATAATTGCCATGTGTGTTCATACGTTTTTTTTGTTTGTGTATTATATCCTGCAGCAAAAGTATGGCACGTATCAAAGCATATGCCGATACGTTTTTTATTGGCCGAAGCCTTGTATATCTCTGCCAATTCTTCAAACTCCGCTCCTAAGTTGCTTCCCTGTCCGGCCATTGTTTCCAAAAGAATCATAGAGTTTCCTGGGACCGCTTGAAATACTTCATCGAGTAATTTGGCAACCTGCAAAAGGGAGTTTTTTTTTGGGCTTGTTCCATGTGAACCTGGATGGAGAATGAGATAGGGAATGCCAAGTTGCGAGCATCTCAAAAGTTCTTCTTTGAGTGCTCGTGTTGATTTTGTAATAACTTCAGGGTTGCTAGAGCCAAGGTTAATAAGATATGAGGCGTGAACAACAACGGATTTAATAGGTGACTGCTCCCACGTTTTTTTGAATAACTCTATTTCGCTTTTTGTGAGAGGCTTGCATTGCCATTGTCGGTTGCTTTTTGTGAATATTTGTATAGTGGTGCACCCGATTGATTGTCCACGAAAAAAAGCTTTTTCAAGGCCTCCCGCAATTGAAATGTGTGCGCCTAGCAATAAGGAATGTTTTTTTGTTTTCATAAAAACCCTGTGTCTTTTTAATGGATAAAAATGATTTAAGTTACGTGCTTTCGTTAGTATATTCGATTATGCAATTTGTTTGACAAATTTGTAATAAGCAGTACCCTAATTTCTCTGTATTCTATGCGCATTGCGGCATTTTTTTATATGTAAATAATCTTACGACTGACTTCCATTCGAGCCATTTTAAGGAGGCACATGAAACATCGAGTTGCCACAGCACTCTTTCTGGTTATTGCGTTATTTTCTATTCCTACTCTTTCTTGGGCTAAGTTTCAAACAAAAAACAACGATGTTCTTTTAACTTTCGATGGTATGTTTCGTCCGGAAATGTTTTCTGGGGTAAACACCTCTCTTTTAAACAAAAACAATATTGGCAATATGATTTGGTTTATGCGCCATACTATAGATTTTAACGTAGGGCTTGCGTACGGGCAAGAAACGTTTGGCAAGTCGATTTTGGATACTAAATTTACTTTGCGAAATAAGGGGGTGTGGGGTAACCCTGAAAGTATTACCAAAACGACGGGAGCTCCAGTTAAAGATGTTGATGTCGTTGAAGGGCTTCATAAGCATGCCATTCCTCGCCATATATTTTGGATGCGAGAAGCATGGTTAAATTTTGATCTAAAATACTTTCTAGGTCTTTCTTTTTTAAGTGAGCATAATTTCAAGTTAGGAATTTTTCCGTTTGAGCTTGGGCGTGGAATCTCTCTTGGTGATGCTTATGCAGTAGGACCAGAGCTTCTTGGTTTTTATGCGGATAGTGCAATTGATCAATATGCTCCTGGTGGAGTTCTTCACGGTGATATTTTAGAGAACAAGCTCTCATATGATTTATATGCGGCTATTTTGCAAAATAGAAGCACCAGCCTTTCAGAAACAGGGCTTGCGATTTTAGGGCAAGAATATGATAGAAGAGAAACTCCTCAGCGTGGTTCAGGAAAAATAAATTTTGTTATTGCATCTCGATTGAATTGGGATGTCTTTAAAAGCGATGCATATGGCAAATTACATGTGGAACCTTACGCTCTTTACAATAAAGACCCAGAACAAAGAGTTGAGTTTTTGGGGGACGCTTCCAGCCAGCTTGGAACTGTTGGAATGGCAGTTGAATACACACAAGATAGATTTGAGTTTGGCTTGGATTATGCATTTAACCTTGGCCAGCAACGCGTCAAGGGCTGGGATCGCAATTCGGTTATTAAAGAGAATAGAGATGGTCGAGCGGTGTTTGTAAATAGTCATGTACTTGATCAAGATGGTAATAAGTTGCCGTTTGTTAGAGGAAACGAAGCTCAAAGACGAATTGATTGTTCTCTCCAAAATGAATCGCAGAATGGCAAAGTTATAAAAACAGTTGATGGAGATGTTGGTTTTGTGACCGGGCCTGTTACGCTTACCAACGCAGATAATCGGTTTCGCAATCCTTATACTAATAAGTATGAAGGATGGATGTTTGTAATTGATGGTGGCGTATGGGCATATAAGAGAGATCTTTTTCTTGCCGCATCGGCTTGGATAGCTTCGGGAGATAGCAATCCAAACTTAGAAACTAAAGACGGGCAGTATAGTGGCTTTATTCCTTTGCAAGAGGTGTATAGTGGAACGCGCGTACGGACCGCTTTTTTTGGGAAATTTAATAGACCGCTGTCAACGCCAACCACAAATCAAGCACCAAGTAGGTTTGCGGATGTTGTAGATGGATTTACTAACTTAGTAAGCTGTGGATTTGGCTTAAAATATGAACCAAAAGATACTCCAATGCCATATAAGATAGCTCCGAATGCCCTTGCGTATTGGCAAGAGAAATCAACCAAAAAGTTTGATGCACTACAGGGTAAAGAATTGGATAAGCCTGCTAGTACCTTTTTGGGGGTTGAGTTAAATATATTTGCTCATTGGATGGTGCTTAAAGATCTAAAACTTTTCTTTGTAGGAGCAGTTTTCTTTCCTGGAGCGCATTATAGAGATATTCGAGGAAAACCGCTCGATTCTGCTCAAAAAAGAAGGCTAGATCGGTTAGACAGAACTGGCTTTAGTGAGGATCGGATTCCAAATATTGGTGCCGATACTGCGTATACATTCAATTTAGGGCTTGAATACAGATTTTAGAAAAGAGGCCGGTATTATCAACCGGCCTCTTTTATGATACACTTTCTTAAAATATAATGATTTTTTGAAGGGTATCTATGCAGTCAATTCAACGCACCATTGGTTGTGGTCGAGTCACAGCCGATCTTCTTTCTAAATCTATTTGTCTTGCTGGGTGGGTTCACCGTCGGCGTGATCATGGAGGACTTATTTTTGTAGATCTTCGTGATCGATCTGGTGTTATGCAACTAGTTTTTAATCCCGATTTTTCTAAAGATGCTCATGAGCTTGCGCAACAACTTCGTTCTGAGTATGTGGTTGCGGTATGTGGTACTGTGGTTGAGCGTACTCCTGAGACAGTAAATGAGGAATTGCCGACAGGCCGTTTTGAATTGCAAATAGATACCATTGAAATTTTAAACAAAGCGAAGGCTATTCCATTTATGCTTGATGAGGCTGCTCAAGTAGATGAAGAGCTTCGCTTGAAATATCGCTATCTTGATTTGCGTCGCCCTGAAATGCGCGCAAAATTTGAATTGCGCAACAACGTAGTTTTTGCGATGCGCGAGTTTTATCATAAAGAAGAGTTTTTTGAGGTAGAGACACCGGTTTTAACGAAAAATACGCCGGAAGGCGCGCGAGAATTTTTAGTTCCATCGCGCATGCATGCGGGAAGCTTTTATGCGATGCCTCAATCTCCACAGCTGTATAAACAACTTTTAATGGCAAGCGGTATAGAAAAGTATTATCAAATTGCTCGTTGTTTTCGGGATGAAGATTTACGTGCTGATCGCCAGCCTGAGTTTACGCAGCTAGACGTTGAAATGTCTTTTATAGATGAAAAACATGTGCAAGATACTACGGAAAAAATGCTTGCATATGTTTATAAAAAAGCATTAGGAAAAGATATTCCAGTACCATTTCCGCGTATAACATACGATGATGCTTTTGAGCAGTATGGTAACGATAAGCCAGACATTCGGTTTGGTTTAAAAATAAAAGAAATAACGTCTCTTTTTGAGCAAACTGAGCTTAAATTTATGCGTGCTATTTTGGATAAGGGTGGGAAAATTGGTGCATTGCATGTAGAGGGGCATGATTTTTCACGCGGCGATTACGACAAATGGGTTAAGCGCGCGCAAGAGTTAGGTGCAAAAGGTTTGGTTTATGTTGATATAAAAGGCCCAGATCAAATTGAATCTCCGATTGCAAAATTTTTACCAAAAGATTTTTTCAAGCAAGCGCAAACTATGTTTCCAACCATTGCAGCAGGAAGCACCCTTTTTCTAGTAGCAGGCCCATATAAAGAGGCGTGGGAGGTATTGG
>JAJCZB010000020.1 GCA_029262595.1 Candidatus Babelota bacterium
CAACCTGGCATCGAGGGTGACGCCGAGCGCGAGGGCCGGCGACACGCGGCGCTGAGATCGCACGACGTCGGGGCTGCCATCCTGCTGGCGGATGATCAGCTCTTCGCCGAGGAAAAACAGCTTGGTGCCTACGGGCCACGTCCACGGCGCAGTGTCGAGCATGCCGCGATTGACGCCGCCCAGCGTAACCGTACCGTCCATGTTGTCGGTCAGATCGTCGTAGGTCAGATACTCTTGCCGACCACCCTCGGTGCCGATGAACACGAGGCTTTTGCCTGCGCGCACGTCGGCGTTGATCACCGTTTTCACGCCAGCGGGCGAGACGTCTTCGTCATCGAGCTGCGTTCGTTCGAGAAAGTCGATCGAGAGGCCGCCGACTGTCAGGGACGTCAGGGTCTGGCTGCCGCCAGCGTAGGCGTGCAGGACCGAAGAAAGCCCAGCCGTCGGCGTGTAGCCGAGGTACTGCACGTTGGCTTCGGTGTTCGGGAACTCGGCCGGATCCCAAAGGTCGAACGCTCCGCCACTGCCATCGGTGCGGCTGTGCGCGGTGAACTCGAACCCGTTGCCGGGGTTCTCGCCGACGGCGATCCATCGGAAGTCGACGTCGTCGGTGTCGCCAGTCGCTTCGAGCGCGTTCGGGGTGAGCTGCGACGGCATTTCGACGATCTCTTGTACGAGAACATCGGTCGGCGCGACCAGCACCGGCACCCAGTTCGTAGCCGGCGGCGGTGAGAAGATCGCAGCGCCGAGCCCGAAGACGTCTTCGGCTCCACTGATGAGAATGCTGCCGCTGCGCAGCTTACCCAACCCGATCTGCGTGACGCGGATGATCATGTCCGTGATGCCTAGCTCGGGCCAGTTGAACGTGATGTTGTCGCCCGGCTTGATGATCGAGGCTTCGCGGTTGACTTCTAGTTCGATGGTGGCCAGGGGGAACGACAGCTGCCGCAGTTCGCGCGCTGCAATGCGCTGAGCGACTGCGGGATCTTTGACGCCGGGATAGTTCTCGGTCGCCGCCACGTCGATGCCACCCTGCAGACGGAAGTTCGCAATGTCCTGTTGCGCGGCGCTGGTCTCTTTGAACTCGTCGTCGCGATCGTTGAAATCGATCTGCACGTGGTTCGTGGTGGCATTCCATGCATTGCGCGTGAACTTGCGAAGTTCGATCACGTTCGTTTCGTCGAGCGTGATCACGGGGGCCGTGTCGCGCGCCAGGTTCATCGTGATTTTGCCGTCGCTCGTGAGGAAGAGCACCGCGTCGATGGTTCGCACCACCTCCGTGACGAGATCGCGAACCGGTCGCCGCATCTGCCAAACGAGGCTGAACCCGTCGCCGTCCGTTGCGACCTGATTGGCGGCGGCATTGAACGCGGGGATGTCCAGCTCCGTGATCGGAAGCCCAGCACCCCAAACGTTATCGGTCAACACCTCGAACAACACGCAGACGGCGTTGGCGTCGTCTCCGATACGCTCGGCACCGGGATCAATGGTCATCGCCGCGGGCAGCGGATAGCGCCGAACGTAGAAGATCCAATTGTCGATCGTTGTTCGCGTGCCGAGATAGCCGTTGAGCCCGCCGCTGGTATTCACGCCAGAAGACGGACCACGCCACACGACGTGACAAAGATTCGGATAGGCCGGCATCTCATTCTTGACACCGCCAGCGACTTGGTCGGCGATGTACTGGGACGTTTCGGTATCGGTTGCCAGGTTCGAACCTTCATAGAACTCGATCGCGCCCTGCAAGCCGCCGCCCTTCTCTGGGCCGCCGAACAGATTGAGCTTGTCGATCTCGTGAACGCTCACGCCGGTCATGCTGGCGCCGTCGAAAACGTCGGTCTTTTCCTTGCTGACGTCGATTCGATAACACTCGATCGTCTCATCACCGTGGCACAGTGCGAGATCCATTCCGAGATGATAGCGGTGGCTGATCGTGATTTTGTTGCCGCCTTCGGTCTGGCGATAGGGTCGGTTGGCCAGGTCGCCGTACCAGATAACGTTGGGGCCCGAGATCTTGACATCTCCCCAGACAACAGGCACCGCGCGTTTTTCGGTCGCGGTCGGGACGTCGAAGTCGCCGAGGCCAGCCGGCCGTGCGTCTTCGATCTCGGGTTTGGGCGTCAGAAACACCTGAAGCAAAATCGCGATGACCGCGACGACGAGTAGAGCGATGACTCCGTAGACCATTAGTCTGCCAACTTCTTTTGAAATACGTTGTCGGTGGGGACGTAGGGAAACCCGCCGTAGCGCTGGGCGTTGTCGAAATTCGCCAGACATGTCGGCAGTGTGTGATCGCAGCCAGGGATCATCGTCAAGACAGACCCGAGCCCGATTTCTTGGAACGGGAAAAGGAGCTCGACTGTGTCGCTCGCTCCGCGCGATAGCGCCAGGATCATGCGAGTGTCACCGCCGCTTGGCTGCGTCAAGATCCCGCCGTCATAGTAGACAGCGTCGACCAGCTTGGCGGTCGGCGTCGCCGCACCGATGGCCGGCACACCCGAAAGCGTCAGAACGTTTCCATTGATCGCCGTGACCGTGACGGGTACTTCGAATGCGCCTTCGGCAACCGCGCAACCGGTGTCGTAGAGAATATGATTGCAGAGATGCCGAAAATTCTTCTTCGGGAATGTCCGATTGAAAATCGAGTTGGATGCAACGACGGTCATTTCGGCTTGGGAGTTGGTGAACTTGACGCTGGAAATGTAGCCTTCGAAATACTGCGTCGACTGGCCAGCGATCAAAGTCATGGCGCCGGTTGCATCAGGCGTTGCCGTATCCAAGTGGCCACGAATCACGGTCACGATGTCTTTGTCAGGCGGCAGAGATTGGATATACCGAATCGCCACGGGATTCGTGCGCGGAACCGTGAGCGTCAGCGACCGCGGATCTTCTTCGACGCTTTCGAGATCAATCGGGGATCGCTCGATCGCTTCTGGCAGATACGTTTCGAGGTTGAAAATGATCGGCGAGTTTGCGCTCGTGGTGGTGGTTGATCCTTGCGCTGTTTGGATCTTGTAGAGTTCGACGATCTCGCCGTCAGATTGCGAGTCTTCGTTCGCTTGATATGTCACTGGAGTACCTCAACGATGGGGGCCGAGACGGTAGTCTCGTTCGCGCGTTCGTGCTTCAGAGCCAGGTTGTCAGATCCTAGTCGGACTTTCACCAGCAGAGACACTCGATCGATTTCATCGAGCGCCACGTTTTGCGGCCAAACAGAATCGACTGTCAGAATCGCCAAGGTTTCGCCGTCGTCGGTCGAGCCTGCGATGCGACGTCGAAAGATCGTGCCGTCTTTCAACACGACTTCGATATCTCGGCGCGGGTCGGCGTCGGCGATGTGCTCGGTGTATTCGTTGGGGGAGTATTCGAGCGCGAGCGTTCCCGAGACCAGTGGCTGCGTCGGGATGAAATCTTCGGCAGCGGTTGAGATGTAGAACGCATTGCGCCGGCCTCGAAGCTGATGCATGAGCCCTCGAAGATTCCACCGGTCTTCGAACCCGTCGGTGATCCATGTTTTGCGGCTCGTCGCTTCGAGGATGTCGGCGGGTCGGAAGAAATCCTCAACGCCGCCGCCGCCGGAATCCAAACCTTCGAAGTTTTGCACGAGCCCCTCTCGAAGGCGCTGCGAAACGAAGTTTGGCGATTCGATGATCGGTAGACTCTGATAGGTGTTCTGCGCCGGCACCGCGAACATTCGCTCGCGGTCTGTCGCCTCGGTGAGTCTCCAGCTGAGACTGAGATCAGCGAGCGCTCGGCGGTAGCGTTGGATCCGTCCGCGATTGCCAGCGAATGCCAGACGTAGGGGGATGACCGACGTTTTGACGGCCGTGTGATTTTTCTCCAGAGGAGAATTGATCGTGATGTCTGTGTCGGTCAGCGACGAGATCTGAGCGGCTTCGAAGTCGTTCCACGCGCGCCAAAGAATCACGAGTGAGCTTCCGTCGTCTCGGAAATCTGCAAACCGAGTGTCGACCGGAATGACCGTTGCGCCAATCGATAGCGCGGCGCTGAGTGGCTGCGCTTCAAACCAAACGGGAACCGAAAACAAGCGTGCGCCGTTTCCCATCAGCTTGTTCATGGCGGCCAAGCGTTCCGGATCCTCGAGTCGGTACTGATAGTCGAGCTTGACGATCGGTCGCGTGCGGAAAGAGTGGCGCTGTTCGATACCGCCACGAGCTTTGAAGATCTCCGTGCCGAACTCAATGGTTTCGCGAACTTCTTGCTGTGGTTCAAAGGCGAACACATTGATGCGCGTACCTTCGAGAGTGACTACAAGATCGACGCCAGGTGAAAGCTCGAAAGTGATCGTGACGTCGAGCGTCGGGTCTCCATCAGGTGCGACCGAAACATCGATCAGCATGCTGTCGTACTCATTCAACA
>JAJCZB010000021.1 GCA_029262595.1 Candidatus Babelota bacterium
GCATGTAGCTAGGCAGATATGAGGTGGTCGCCACAAATGAGCAACCCATTGAAGTAAGTTCTAAGGCCCCGTAGCTCAGTCGGATAGAGCATCAGATTCCTAATCTGAGGGTCGCGCGTTCGAATCGCGCCGGGGTCACCAATGATATCAATATGTTACAAGATTTCTCTTCATCCGTTTTGTCGTTTTAGGCACCCTTTAGGCACCCCAAATTTTCTCATTCTCTGAAAGGTGCCAGCTTTTTCCTTGATGGTGCCCATTCGCAAACCACCACCACGCATTCTCATGTCTCACTTGCAAACGTGGTCTCTGCGCACCCTGCGATGGCTTGCACGAATTTGATCAACGTCGGCTAACAGGGTGCAGGGCGGACGTGTCGGGATGGGGCCGAACAGCCGCGTCTGACCCAAAGCGGACTTAATCAAAAAAACGGGGCCATGTCGTTTGAACATGACCCCGTCTCTGCATCCTAAAGATTGATTAGGCCAATAGCGTATAGGCGATCAGTGCCATCCCGCCCCAGGCGATAAAGAAAACCACCGGTCGTATGATTGGTAAGCCCAAAACATAGATCAGATAATGCGCTAGCCTTGCAAAAAAGTAGATCTGGATACCGAGTAGAACATTCGGATCGTTCACTCCGGCGGCGTGAGCAATGAGAACTAGAATGCCAACAATTGGAAGGCTTTCGAGTGCGTTGCGGTGGGCCTTATATGCTCGTGCAGCCCATTGTGGCGGTGTTTCAGACGGTTGATCAAATCCGGCCGTCCCGTCAGTTGTATAATTGGCAGCGCCAATACCGCCAATACGTGCGATGCGTTCAAGGACATAAGGAAAGCCCATGAACATTGTTACAACGGCTGTCAAAGCGAGCCAGTACAGTTCAGCAGTCATAGTCGGATGTTTCCTTCAATAGTTGGTTTTGATGCAGTGCTCATAGCACGATACGACGCAACTTGTTCAAGATGCCCGGACAACCTTGATTGACAAAAGGCCATTATGCCGGTGTTACACCAATGGTACCTTTGTACGAAATATGTTGGTGCGTTGCACCAATCGACCTGAACTCAAACCATAAAGGCTGGAAAAGCGGGCGTTCTCTTTCTACGTGCGTAATAGATCCAACAAAATTTCAGGAGGCTGTCCAAAGATGACGCCAAGTTTGACTGGCCTATTTGGCCTTAATCGCGAGATGGGTTACTCACGTGACGAATTCTTTGACAGACTTCCAACGGCATTGTCGGGTTATGAATTCACCATTGATGGGGATATTGTAACTATCTCAATTCCACCCGGAACAGTGCAGTTATCCGTTGGTACCGAGAGGGAACGACGGTTATCCGACCATGTCCGTTTTCCAATCCTCCCGGTTACGATTGAGTGCACCAATTTAGAAGAATTGAGCCAAGCGCGTTTTTTCAGGCAATTTGAACACACATATTTCAAAGGACTGGCTTGAATTTAGGAAAAACGAAATGCGCGCCTTGACCAGGAATACCGCCCAAATTGATATGCTTGAATAGTCTAGTCGTTGATGTCGGCTTGTGGCCCAAGGCTGACTTTAGCCAACCAGGTGTTTAGAGTCTGCTATCGATAGCAAAGCAGACGACGCCCAAGACACTGTCGCTAGTCTGCTGATGACCCAAAGCGGAAATTTTAGCCGTCGGAGAGTAGTCAAGAATACTACGTTGATATCAGCGTCCAATGAGCGTCAGGAAATGAACATCGCACTAACTTTCAATAGCATCAACCAGTCGGTTTCGGATGCCAAAGTAAACGAGTTCTATGTCTGAATTTACTCCGAGCTTTGACTTGATCCCATAGTGATAATTCGCGACTGTTTTCGGGCTTAAGTTCAAAGATTTGGCGATCTCATTTGTGGAGCGTGCCTCTAAGAGCATTCTAAGGATTTCAAATTCGCGTGGAGACAATGTCTCTAGTATGCTCTCATCGTCTTCAATACGCGTGACAGCAAGCACATCGCTAATTTCTGGACAGATGGCGATTTTACCTGCAGCGACGTCTCGCACAGCGCTCACAAGTAATTCAGGCGGACTGCTCTTGGTGACATACCCCTTGGCTCCGGCCTTAAAGGCTTGAAGTGCAAATGCACCTGTGGCGTGCATGCTAAATACTAATATTCGACTTGAAGGGTCTAGCTGTCGCAAATGATTTATGGCGTCTATCCCGCCACGCCCAGGCATGGAAATATCCATGACGACTACGTCTGGATGCAAAAGCTTATACTGCTTGTAAGCCTCCTGCGCATCCGCTGCGTCCACGACGACTTCGATGTCACCATCTGTTTGTAAAAACTGTCGATATCCTGCGCGAACAACGGCATGATCATCGACTAGCATGACGCGGATTGTGCTCAACGCGAAGTCCCCATTGTGTCTTCCGCAGGTAACGCAACGGACAATACCCATCCGTCAGAAATTCCATTTGCGCCATAAGAGGCGCTGCCGCCAAGTGCAAGAGTTCGCTCTCGAATACCCCTAAGACCAAAACCAAACCCTGTTTTGACTTGATTAGAGTAGTTAGTAATCTTTACTCCGTCATTCCAAATATCGATGAGGACTGATCCACCATTGATCTTGATCGAAACATCTACATGCTTTGCACGGGCATGTTTGAAAACATTATTGAGCCCTTCTTGTACGATCCTATAAATATGCGTTGATAGTGCTGGTTTGAACTGATCCAGATCTTTTGATATTGACCGAGTAACAGAGACATCGCTCGGATATTTAGCCCTGAAGCCATCAATAAGCCCGTTTAAACTTTCTGTGAGACCGATTTCTTCAATTTCGTAAGGGCGCAAATTGTTCATTACCCTCCGCATATCTTTCATGATCGATTGAGCAGTTTCTGCAAGATTTTCTGCGTCGCTAAGAACTTCTGGTGACGACTTTCGGGCTTTAACTTTCAGAGAGGTTGAGGCAGCGCTTAAAGCGCTTAAGTTTTGGGCCAATTCATCATGTAAATCGCGGGCAAGGTGAGCTCGTTCTAACTCCTGTGTTTCAACAAGCTGGCGCGCCAGCAAACTCCGCTCACTCATCATTCGGGCCAGTCGCTCCGCCAATGTATTAAATGCTTTGCCAATTGTGTTAAGTTCCGTGAGGCGGAACGACGGCATTCGGACTTGCAAGTCGCCGCGTGCGAGTTTTTCCACGCCGGAGACCACAATTTGAGTTGGGCGTAATGCGCGCGCTATCACGAAATAGACAAGGAGGCAGAGAATAGAGGCAAAACCAACGGATAGCGCTAACATCGGCGAAATCTCTTGCCAGGCCTGAGTCGCCGTAGCCATAGAACCTGAACTAACAATAACTGCGCCTTTGCTATTCGACCCTTGCACTACAGGACGGCGAGTTTCGTCAGTCACCGAGGTCCAGTGAATTAATGCTTGTGCGAACCAGTTTGGCGCACCGGCCTTTAATGAATCTGTACCCACACAATTTGAAAACTTTGTCGATCCGGACGCATCTTCAAATCGAACACACTGACCCGGTCGTAAGACATGCTGCGTGATGGCATCTGCGTCGGGAAATCTCTCAGGCACATCAAGTGCAGATTGAATTCGCAAAAGTTGCAAATCAAGCTGACGCCCGACTGCCTCTGCAACGCTACGGTTATCGTATTGGGCACGTTCTACGCTGTGGAGCGTTATGATTGCCGAAGCTACTACCAAACATAAAAGTACCAACAATCCGACTTGAATGGTCAGCGACCATTTGAGGTCAAATGTTTTTTGCTGTGATTTGATTGGATCATGAGTGGACATACTCTCAAGTTGCCACCCTTCATTTGGCGCTTTCAAGCCATTCTGCCCATGTCGGGCAAATTTCCCAAAGAACGGCAGGGCAGACGCCCTAGCGCACTCAAAGCCGGAGTGAGATTGATTGATCTAAGTCTACAGCAAGAGGAGAAATGACATGTTTGGATTTGCAGCGAATCGGCTGAGATTCATGAAGGCGGTTGTTGTTGTGGGATTTGCTGCGCTTGCTCTAGCCGGATTGCCCGCTGCGGAATCGGGCGCTACACAAGCACCCAAAACGGCATTTCTTGGTATTGAGTTCTTAAATGACAACGCAGGTCTCGAGCCAACCTCCAACGCAGAACATAAGCGAATGCAAATGGTTGAAGAGATTTTTAAAGAAAAGTTGAAAGAAGCAGGGCTCTACTCTTTTATAGATTTACCTAGGCAGATGCAAGATCGTATCGAGAAGGGGCAACCTATTGGAGAGTGTGGCGGGTGCGAAATATCATACGGTAAAGAGCTTGGGGTTGAACATATTGCCTGGATCCGGATACAAAAAGTGTCAAACCTAATCTTGAACATGAATGTTTACATCGCCAATGTTGAAACTGAGAAGATGACCTTTGTTCGCAGTGTTGATATTCGTGGAAACACAGATGAAACGTGGGCCCACAGCATTAAGTGGCTTATCAAGCGTTATGTTGTGCCATCTGACAAAGAAGCATAGGTCTTGGATGCGTGTTGCCAGTTTC
>JAJCZB010000022.1 GCA_029262595.1 Candidatus Babelota bacterium
CATCAGGCTCAACACCGTCATGTCGTCCGAAACATCCTTCACGGTGACACGTTCGCCGGTCTCCAGGTGTCCCAAAATCCAATGCCGGTCGCGGATCGGCTGTGCGGTGCCGGTCACGATCAGGTAGCTATCCGCCGCCATACGCGTCACCGTAAAGTCGCTTTCGTAGCCGCCGCGGTCGTTCAGCATGCCGCTGTAGACGATCTGCCCGGGTTCAACCGCCATGTCGTTGGCGCAAAGCCGTTGCAACACCGCCTCTGCGTCCGCGCCCTCGACCAGCAACTTGCCGAAGGACGTTTGGTCGAACAGCGCGACGGTCTCGCGCGCCGCCGCATGTTCCGCGGCGACGAGATCGTGCCAGGCCGGCTTGCCGAATTGCAGCACGCGCGACCGGTCACCGGACGGATCGAACCAGTCAGCGCGTTCCCAGCCCATGCGTTGACCGAATACCGCGCCATTCTCCGCGAGACGCTCATGCACGGGTCCACAACGGATGTTTCGCGCGGTTTCAAGCTCCGTGCCGGGATAGTGGATCGCATAGTGATCGCCGAGCACTTCGGGTACACGCATGCGGAGGGTCGTTTCATCGGCATGGAAGGGCGCGAAGCGGCGGATATCGACCGGCCACAGGTCGAACTCGGGATGGCCTTCGAGAACCCAATGCGCCAGTGCCTTGCCGGCACCACCGCTGGTCGCCACACCCATCGAATTCATCCCGCAGCCGAGGAAAAACCCGCCGACGTCGGGGCTCTCGCCCATCAACGGACTGCCGTCCGGCGTAAAACTCTCGGGACCGTTCAGAAGGGTCCGCGCTTCCGCCGTTTCCAGAGCCGGGATGCGATGCAGGGCGTTCAGCATCATCGGCTCGAAATGATCCCAGTCCTCATTCAGCAGATCGAACGAGAAATCCTTGGGCAACGCCTCGAGCGGCAACGCCTTGCCCTCGGGCTCGAAGCAGCCGACCAGCAATCCACCGACGTCGTCGCGGATATACAGATACCCGTCGTGATCGCCCAGCGTCGGCAGATGCCTGTCGATGCCGTCGATCGGCTTGGTCAGCAGATAGAAATGCTCGCAGGCGTACAGCGGCACCGAAACGCCGGCGAGGGCGCCAACCGCGCGGCTCCACAATCCACCGCACAACACCACCGCATCGCAGGCAATCCGGCCTTGCGCCGTTTCGACGCCCCGGACGCGGCCATCCTGGATATCGAATCCCGTCACCGGTGTGTGTTCGAAAATTTTGACGCCGCGCGCCCTCGCGCCCTTGGCCAGAGCAGCGCACAGATCGCTCGGATTCACCCGGCCGTCACCGGGGCTGTAGACCGCGCCGATCACGTCGTCGGACCGCATCAACGGCCATAACTCGGACGCTTCCTTGGGGCCGACGACATGCGCTTCGATCCCGAAGGCGCGGGAGAGGGCGGCCTGCCGCTTGATATGCGTGAACCGGTCTTCGGAGGTGGCGAGGCTCAGGCTACCGGACTGGGACCAACCGGTAGATTGCCCGGTCTCGGCCTCTAACCCCGTGTACAGCGCGATGCTGTCCTTAATCAGCCGGGTCAGGTTCTCGGTCGAGCGCAGCGCGCGAACCTGCGCCGCCGAATGCCACGTGGTGCCGGAGGTCAGCTCCGCGCGTTCCAGCAGAACCGCGTCGCCGCAGCCCATCTTGGCGAGGTGATACAGCGTGCTGCACCCCATCGCGCCGCCGCCGATAACAATCACGCGGGCAGCCGTGGGGAAGGGGCTTGCCATTATGCCCGTCCGTTAGCGGTGGAATTCCGAGCCCATTGGTTCTAGGCGGACACCTTCCCGCAGAAACTTGAAGGGGTATTGGGTCGTGTCGACGATATGGGCACCCGGCGCCAATACCACGATGACCTTTTCGGCAATCGGCTGGAAATCGGCGCGGAAATGGCAGGTGCTTTTCAACGCGACGATCTTCTGCTCTGACGGTTCGATGCCGATATGCCGGAATATGTCCTGATCGTAGGCTTGCATGCGCTTGCTGGCGGTCACCACGCTGACGCCGCCGATGGTCAGCAGCGCGGTCGGTCCGATGTTGATCCGCCGCCCGCCGATGCAGGGACCGGTGGCGGAAAACTGGCCGTCGCTGAGCCGTATGACCGTAAACGTCCCATGGAACGGTTCGACGCCGTCCGGCCCATGCTTGCCGCCGAGGTCGACGGTAATCTCGGCACCTTCACCCGCCGCGTGGGCGGCCGCCGCGGCCGCCGGGTCGGCCATGACACACATCACCGCACCTTCGGCCTTGTTGCGAACCAGCGCCTCCAGCAGGCCCGTGGTGTCCCCGGTGCCGCCGCAGCCCGGGTTGTCCTGCGTATCGGCCAGCACGACCGGTTTACTGGCGGTCTCGGCGATCGCCATCGCCTGTTGGACCGCGTCGTCCGGCGACAACAGTTCCTCCGCGAAGGCCGGTTCCAACTCGTTGACCATCGCGAACAGCTTGTCCGCCGCCGCATCGACCGCGCTTTGATCGTAGCCATGACACACCACGGCTGGGCCGCATTCCGCCAGGTCCGACGGCGGGAATCCCGCGCCATAGGAGAGGTTCAACACCGCACCGCCTTCGCCCGCGACCGAGGCGTCGACGATACCCTTGGACGGATCGACCAGGGTGCATTGAAAGTTCAGCGGGATTAGGAAATCGGTCTTGCGGAAGGCGCGGGCCGTCGGCTGCCCATCGACCAGCACGCGTTCCAGGATCTTCGCCGAGCGCGATCCGGTGCCATCCCGGTCGACATGCGGATAGGTGAGGTAGATCGCCATTCCATCCGTCAGATCAACCATCTGCTGGGTTACGTTGACGTGGTAGTCGAGACTGATCACCACCGGGATGTCCGGGCCGACGCAGGCACGCACGCGGCGCAGCGTCTCGCCTTCGCCGTCCTCATAGGTCAGCGTGCACATCGCTCCGTGCAGATCGAGATAAACGGCGTCGACCGGCATCGCTTCCGACAGCCGGCCGATCATCTCGCCGACGATCCGCTCGAAGGCATCGTCGGTGATATAGCCGCCTGCGCCGGCGTGCCCCCAGACCAGCGGCACCAATTCATGCGACGGGGATATCGTGTCGAGAAATCCCGACATGCCGAAACTGTTCCCGGCCGCCTTTTCGAATATTTCCGCGCCATGCGCCAATGGCGGCATCTCTCCGCCTTGCTCGAAATAATCGAAGTCGGTGTGAACCGGCACGAAACAGTTGGTCTCGTGCAAAAATCCGCCGATTGCGATGCGTGCCATGCGTCCGTACCCCGTGCTTTTCATATTTCGCTACGGGAAAGCTTAGCGGGCCATAACTCCCCTGGCGATACGCAATATGCGGAACGGGGCCTTACATCACCTCGAACAATCCGGCGGCGCCCATGCCGCCGCCGATGCACATGGTGCAGACGACGTTCTTGGCGCCCCGGCGTTTGCCTTCGATCAAGGCGTGACCGACCATGCGCGCGCCACTCATACCGTAAGGATGGCCGACGGAAATCGCGCCGCCGTCGACGTTCATTTTGTCGCCGGGAATGCCGAGCGTATCGCGGCAATACAGTACTTGCACCGCGAAGGCCTCGTTCAATTCCCAAAGATCGATGTCGTTCACGCTCAGACCGTTGCGCTCCAACAGGCGCGGGACCGCATAAACCGGACCGATCCCCATTTCATCGGGCTCGCAGCCGGAAACGGCCAGTCCCCGGAAGACGCCCAGCGGCTTCAATCCACGCTTCTCGGCCAGCTCCCGGTCCATCAACACGGCAGCGGAGGCGCCGTCGGAGAGCTGCGAGGCGTTGCCTGCGGTGATGAAGCCTTTCTCATGCACGACCGGCTTGAGACCCGCCAGATCGTCCTTGCTGGTCCCGGGGCGGTTGCCTTCGTCGCGTTCCAGCGTGACTGTTTCCTCGCTCGTCTCGCCGGTTTCGCGGTCGACGTTGATCTTCACGGTCTCCATCGGGACGATTTCGTCGTCGAAGCGGCCGGCATGCTGCGCGGCGGCGGTGCGGGTTTGGCTTTCCGCTGCATACTCATCCTGCGCGTCGCGCGAGATGCCGTACCGCTCCGCGACCGTCTCGGCGGTCAGCAGCATGCTGTCATACAGCGCGGGCTTGTTCTCCAAAATCCATTCGTTCTTAGAGCGGTAGGCGTTCATGTTCTCGTTCTGCACGAGGCTAATCGACTCCAGGCCCCCCGCGACCATGACCGGCGTCCCATCGACGACGATCCGTTGCGCCGCCATGGCAATGGCCTGCAACCCGGAAGAACAGAAGCGGTTGACCGTCGCGGCGGACGTCGTTACCGGCAATCCGGCCCGCAAGGCAATCTGGCGCGCGATGTTGCCGCCAGTTGCTCCCTCGGGCAGCGCACAGCCCATCAACAGGTCTTCGACCTCGGCTGGATCGATGCCGGCCCGGTCGACCGCATGACGCACCGCATGGCCGCCAAGATCCGCGCCATGGGTGTTGTTGAACGCTCCGCGGTAGGCACGCCCGATTGGGGTCCGTGCGGTCGAGACGATGACGGCTTCACGCATTTTCAAAAGATCTCCTGCTGAGGCGACTGGCGGGCGCACGGAATCAATCGCGCAGCCGGCTTCGATCTACATAGCGCAGCCGCGACGCAGGGTACAATTGGGATTAACGAAAGAGGCGGGAGTTGGTGGTGCGCCGTTCCGAAGAGCCGGTCCGATTTTATTTCAGCGTGGTCCCGAAATATCGATCCGCGACTAGTTTAGCGTGGTCCCGAAATATCGATCCACGACTAGTTCAGCGTGGTCCCGAAATATCGATCCATGACTAGTTTAGCGTGGTCCCGAAATATCGATCCACGTCGTCCGCGAGATCGTGGAGAGGTTTCAGGCCGAGCGACTGGATTTCCGGGGTGAGGGGGCAGTACTCGAGGCGAGCGATCATCGTCGCGGCGTCAAATTCACCTAAAGCCATCTCGAGCAGAACGCCGGTCGCAGCGCACATCATGTCCCAGTTGCCGGCCTCGTCGCCGTCGATAAACAAAGCAAGGCGCAGACGGCCGTCTTCCGGCTCGAAGTTGTACCAAATCTGATCGCCGGAGATTACGGTATCGAGCGCCTGAATCTTGGCGCTGACCGGACGGCGTGGCCTGAAAGCGACGATTTCCCAGCCGGGCATGTCGGGGGCGCTGCGGACGAGTTCGATGACCTCTTCGAACAGAGGCATGAGGCCGTCCGCGCTGATCACGAAATGGACGACGCCGTCTTCCGGACCCCACAATTCGAAGCCGAGATCCTGGTGAACCTGCCGAAGTTGCGCATCGATCTGGCTGATGAGGGTGTCATCATCCAGCCCATCGACGCCCATCGGCGCGATTTCTTCCGAAAACCACGTCCAAAACGCAACCCGATCCGGCGCGGAACGCGAAGACTGTTCGATCGTCGGTGCTGCAACCGCACCGGACGGCATCAAACTCCCCATGATTTTCCATCATCCTTTTTACGGGCAAGTTTGTTGACGTCACTCGCCCCAACGCAGACGAAAAACCGTAGAGAGCAAAGATGAAGAATTCCTTGACGATGAACGGGAAGAGTCGCTCACATTCCCGCATTTCCGGCGATCCACGTACATTGGCAACGGTCGCAACGAGACAGGACACACCGTCTGTGGCAGAGTCGGCAGATTAGATTGTTAAAGGAAAACCGCCCTATGTCGCTCCCCCTCGACGATACCATCCGCTTCGGACTGATGACTCGGCTGCCGACCCGGGAGCTCACCCGAACCACGACCGCGCTGCTCGAAGAACTCGGGTTCGACTCCGTCTGGGTCGGCGACCACATCGCCTTCACGACGCCGCTGCTCGATCCATTGCTCCAGCTTGCGCAGGCCGCCGCATTCACGGAGACGCTGACGGTCGGCACATCGGTCTATTTGATGCCGCTGCGCCCGGCAGCAGCGGTCGCGAAACAGACCTCAAGCCTGGATCATCTCTCGGAAGGCCGATTCATCTTCGGCGTCGGGGTCGGCGGGGAATTCCCGCGTGAATTCGATGCCTGCGGCGTGCCGGTGAAGGAACGGGGCGCCCGCTTGACCGAGGGAATGGAAGTAGTGCGGAAGTTATGGGGCGGCGAGCCCGTGTCGCATCACGGCCGGTTCTGGAATTTCGACGATGTTCACATGCAGCCGGCGGCCTACACCAACGGCGGACCGCCAATGTGGTGCGGCGGACGGTCGGACGCGGCACTGCGGCGCGCCGGACGGTTAGCGGACGGCTGGATTTCCTATGTCGTCACGCCGGAGCAATTCGCCGACGGTCTCGCAAAAATCGATGCGGCCGCGACGACCGCGAAACGCACCCCCGCGTCCTTCGGCACCGCGCATCTGTTGTTCACGCGGATCGACGACAGTTATGACACCGCGCTCGACGATGCCTCGGACCTGCTCAGCAAACGGTATGCGATGGATTTCCGGAAGGCGGCAGCGCGGTATGCCGCGCTCGGCGATCCCGCCGCCGTCGCCGAGACACTGCGGAAATTTCATGCGGCCGGCGTACGTACCTTCATTTTGGATATGCTGGGGACGGTTGAGGAGAGGGACATTCAGCTTCGGCGTTTTGCCACCGAAGTTCGTCCGTTGCTCGCGGATTTAGCGTGAAACGTCGGACGACTAGTCGCGTTTCAAAAATGCGCTCCGAAAGACATCCCTCATTGCGCCGTCGGTGACGCTGATCGAACTGTCAGAAGCGGGCGACACCGTCGCGCGGCTTTGCTTGCCCTTGCGTTTCGACTTTGCCTTGGAATTTTTTCGGCTTTTAGAGGCTTTTGCCTTTTTCGCCATAGGATATCCTTGTTGCGGTGCGCCGTACCGCCAAGTCTCCTAAGGATTCGGGGCCACGTAAAGGGGAATTCAGGGTCGCTTTCCGCGCCGGCGCTACATGCCGGTTTCGTCGAAAAGTGCCTTAAGCAGGGGATGAACATCCGGCGAGTTGTCGCAAATGAACTGTAGCAACGCGCGCTCGTTCTCATGAATGAACCCGTCTTCGGCGATACGGCCCAGAAGCCAGCGGGCTTCGTCCTCGTCGATGCTTTCTCGGGCGACAGCCTCGCGCATCGCGGCCGCGTCTTTCTCTTTCTGCGCGGCGGCATCTTTCGCGCCGAACAAATCCATGGCCCGCCACCCTTCGGCGATGTTGAAGCGCGCCAGATTCTGTCCCGTTTCCATCAGTAGACGGCCCACGCCCCGGCGCTCCTCGAGCCATTCCTCGCGCCGCTTGTATTCCTCGGCGGATTCCGGAACCGGGGCGCTGCGCGGGAACATCAGGTAGTTGGCGGTCGCCTGGACGAACAGATCGCGCCAGCTTTCGTGGTTATCCGCCGCACTTGTCGCGTTATTCAGGTCCAAAATGACGTCGGCTTCCTGCCGGGTCACGGTATAGCCGCCGCCACCACCGCCGGCATAGATCGCTCGGCGTACGAGAAGCACGTCGGCGCCGGTAACGACGCCCGCATTGCGGCCGTGGCCGTAGAGCGCTGTATCGGGCGCCAAGACACTGTCTTTTACCGCCTGGAGAACGAGCGTGGCGAGCGAGTCCGGGCATGACACCGACCAATGCACGATGTTCACCAGCAGTTCGAGCTCGGTCACGCCATCGATCTTGCCGTCATGCGTAACTTGGCCGATCAGGAACTCGGCGGCCTCGTCGCTGACATACTTCACCGGATCGGATTTCCAAACGAAATAGTCGGTCAGCGAGTCCACATAGAATTCGCGCCAAATCGGCACCTTGTCTTCGCAACAATGATCGAGATTAAAGATCGCTTCGGCTTCCGCGCGGCTTACGGCGCCGTCCTGAAAGATGTTTTGGCGCAGCGCCAATACGTCGTCGGCCGTGATCGAGCCCTTGGCTTCGATGTCAGCGATGATATCTGGGTGCGCGGCGGCGTCACTCATCCGGATGGCCTTCCGATCATTAAAAAAGTGCGGGAAACCCAACGATTTCTCTGCGTGAATATTCCGCATCCGGTCTTAAGAAACGATTAATCAATCGGGTAATGTTCCCGTATACCGCGCGTTTTCCCGATCTCGCAGCCACGGATCTTCCTCAGCGATAGAGGTTCGCCATGAAGACTGTGATAGGATTGGCGTATGCCGGTGAAAATCCACAGCCCTTCATTACCTGAAGAACAACCAGCCGCTTTTAGTTCGCCGCCGTGTTATGCCCACGAAGTCGATCCAGCCTATCTTGGACTCGTGCCGGTGATCGACCTCAACAAGCTGCGGAAGCAAAAATCCACGCTTGATATCAGTATCGCTGCCCTTCGGTCCCTGCGACTTCCCTAGCCTAAAGCACCTCTGCTAGCATTGGTGGAATTGGAAGATTGGGAATCCTAGGAGTGCCGCATGCCCGACAAATCCGACATTACGTTTGCCTTTCAAGCGGCGCCAACGAGCGAAGAGCCAGCGGCTGACCGCGTCCTATACCGTGAGGTGGTCGAAGACTGTCACATAGGTGCGGATCTCGGATTTGAGGCGGCGTGGTTCCTCGAACATCACTTCAGCGATTACTATCCAACCCCCAGTCCGCTGGTGTTCATGTCGCATATCGCGGCCGAGTGTCCGACGCTCGGCCTCGGAACCTCGGTTCTCGTGCTGCCGTGGTATCACCCGCTGCGCATCGCCGAGGAGATCGCGATGGTCAACGCCTTGACCGACGGGATGCTGCATATCGGCATGGGGCGGGGAACGGCCAAGTCGGAGTATGACGCCTACGGCGTGGACATGAACCAGGCGCGTGCCCGGTTCGCCGAGACCTACCGGCTCATCGACACCGCGTTAACCGGCGAACCGTTTACCTTCGACGGCGAATTCCACAAGATCGGCCGGGAAATCACGATCCGGCCTTCGCCGTTCGGCAAGCCGATCAATTTCTACGGCGCGATCGGAAGTCCCGGCAGCGCCAGCATCATGGCGGATCTCGGCTTGCCGCCCCTGTGCATCGCCCAATTCCCCGATCATCTGCTCGACCGAATCATCAAGACCTGGCGGCAACGAACGGGCGAGCTTGGCCGACCGACCGAGGCAACCGTGCCCATTGCAGCCAAGCTGTTCATCGCGGAGAACGACGATAAGGCGCGAGATCTTGCGCGGACCTACCTGCCGCGCAACTTCGAGGCCCAGGTCAAGCACTACGAGATCGACGCCAATCCTTGGGAGGACATTCCGGAATACGAAGTCTTTTCGAAGATCTTCGCCAACATGAAGCAGATGGCCGATCCGGCTAACATCGACCCGGTAATGGACCTGAACTTCGTTGGCAGCCCCGATACGATCGCCGACCGAATCGAGGTCTTGCGTGACCTCGGCTTCAATTATTTCCTGGTGTCGTCGGCGACGCCCGGCGTGCCGAAGGATGTACGGAGAGAGATGTATAGGCGGTTTGCTGCGGACGTCGCGCCACGCTTCGATCCGTCGTTTGGAAGAGCAGGGACGCCGCCTCGAGTGGCTGCCGCCGGTGACGACTGAAAGATCTCATACCCACAATGAAACGCGCGGCCCGGAGATTTAACTCCGGACCGCGCGTAACGGTGAGAAAGTCTTAAATTCGGTTGCTTACGCGGTAGCGATCTTCCGCCGGCGCGAGAACCCGATCAGCGCCATCAGGCCCGTCAGGAACAACCATACGGCGCCCGGCAGCGGCACTTGCGAGACCCGAACCAGGATCTCCTCGCCAGCCTGTCCGCCCACTTCCGCGAAAAACAGCGTAAGGGTCGGCGTAATCGCGATATCCGCGAAGTTGAGAACCAAGGTACCGCCATCACCGAAGGTGAGGAAACCATCCGCGGAGAAGATGCTATCGCTCGAAACCGCATCGAACTCACTCAAGGTGGCCACACCGTCATTGATCGTCGTTGCATCGGACGCACCAAAAACCGGCCCCGGCACCGGCCCTGCAGGGCCATTAGCGAGTAGGTTCGGCAACTGGTTCTGGTTCAACGTGGCCCGCGTCGCACCGGCCTGGAAAATAAGACTCAACGGCGAGAACTGATCGCCCTTGGTCGAAAAATCACCGTCGCCATCCATGATCAGGCCGTCCAGGTCAAAACCGGAGAAAACGCCGTCAGCGCCTCCCACGATGATACCGTCGTCGATCAGTGTGATCGAACTCAGGAAGCTGAGGCCGAGCCCTGCTAGACTGACACTGAACAGCTTGCTGTTATTTCCAACGGTCATACCCGTATCGGCCGGCGCAATGTCGACCGTGAGCGCTCGCGCCGGCGCCATACTCATAACAAATGCGACGCCCGCCACCGCGGCAATCGCGAAAAATCCCTTAATCGATGTCTTCATCATAATGCTCCCGACAGACTTCCCCAAATAGACCAACCCAGCATCCCTCCGTGTGATGACCATAGGGTCCGGGAGCCCCGCACAACAATGTCCAATTAAG
>JAJCZB010000023.1 GCA_029262595.1 Candidatus Babelota bacterium
TTGCAACTGCGCTCTAAAAAGGAATGATCCATATGCAAAAGTTCCAAATAATTTTTTATCTCTTTTTCAAATGCTCCAAAATCAATCGCACCATTCGATGCAGCCTGCCGTATTTCTTTGAGTAAGTTAAAAACACCTAACCCAGGAATTGCTGGTGGTTGCTGAAATGATACAAAAATTCCATGCTTTGCTCGCTGATGCACAGGAAGCTTCTCCAAAGAAATACCATCAAACGTTATGGTCCCCTGCGTTACTTGATAGGCACCGTTACCCATAATAGTATGCGCAAGCGTACTTTTTCCAGAACCGTTGGGGCCCATGATGGCGTGAGTTTGCCCCGGAGATATCTCTAAAGACACTCCTTTTAAAATAGATTGATCATCGATGGAAGCGGAAAGATTTTGTATGGTAAACATTATTCTTCGTTTGTTTTAAGTATCCTTCGATACAATTTTTCGCTTCACTCAAAATCACTCAGGACGAGCGCTATAGGCTATTAGCCTAAGTCATTTCCGCTCATCCTGAGTGATTTGCGAATAGTATGAGCAAATTGTATCGAAGGATACATGTATAATACGTTATATGCTTTCAATTATACCATAAACAGGGGATTTTAATAGATTCTATGCAACTATCCGCGCAAGCTCTTCAAGAGAAATTATGCCCTCTTTTACCTTGTCTACGCCATCCTGCAGCAATGTAGTCATGCCGTCTTCAATGGCCTGGGCATAGATTTCATCAAACACAGGAGCCGAGACGATACGAGCCCGCAACTCAGGAGTAATTACCAATAGCTCAAATACTCCAATTCTCCCTCGATAGCCTCTTCCATTGCATTCAGTGCATCCAAGCGCATGAAACAGTGGCATATCATCCGGAATACCCAACCGCTGGCACATATGATCGTAAGAAGTATCGCGTACAACGGGCTCCTTGCAATCACTGCACAGCTTCCTTACTAATCGCTGCGCAAGCACCCCACTCACAGAAGCGTTCATTAAAAAAGGCTCAATGCCCATATCCATCAAACGCATAACCGCACTGGGTGCATCATTAGTATGCAATGTGCTCAGTACCAGATGCCCAGTCAGAGCAGCTTCAATGGCAATTCGAGCCGTTTGCCTATCGCGGATTTCACCCACCATCAAAATATCCGGATCTTGGCGCAGCATAGAACGGATCCCCTTTTCGAAGGTAAATCCAGCATCAGTATTAATGTGCCCTTGCGTAATACCGTGCAAATTATACTCAACGGGATCTTCAAGCGTTACAATATTCTTGTCTGGATCATGCAACTCAGAAAGAATTGCATAGAGGGTCGTCGTTTTACCTGAGCCTGTTGGCCCGGTCACTAAAAAAAATCCATGCTGTTTTTTAGTAAGTGGCTTAATGATATTGAGCATACTTTGCGTAAAGCCAAGCTGCTCTAGCGACATCGCATGCGCCGCCCGATCTAAAATACGTACCACCATTTTTTCACCATACAGAGATGGAAATGTAGAAACACGAAAATCGACCGGTTTACTTTCAATAACCATTGAAAACTTCCCATCTTGAGGAAGCCGTTTTTCGGCAATATTCATATGGCCAAGGACTTTCAAACGGGACACAACTTGCTGCATAATGGATCGTGCCACGGGATTTTGATCATACAGCACACCATCAATTCGATAGCGCACACGCAAATTATCGGCGGTTGGTTCTAAATGAACATCCGAGGCATCTTGGGAAAATGCCGTATGAATCAGCGCGTCGACCTGGCTAATAACCGACTGATCTTGCGTAATCATGCCAACTACTCATCTTTATCGTAAATTTCGTAGCCAAGCTCATTAACCTCTTTTTCTTCCTCTATTCCTTCTTCACGAGCGTCGCGCGTGGCCGGCATATCTTCCTCAAAAACTGGGCCTGAAACTGATTGATCATAAAATTCCTGCACCGCGTTCATGATGTCTTGGCGAATACCAATGTTGAAACGGATATCATACGATACGAAACTACCAATCATTGAAAGAAGCTCTGGATCATTAGGATTGCTCGCCACCATGATGAGCATATTCTCATCTCGCTCCATCGGAATAACAGCGCGATTGAAAAGAAGATTTTTCGGAAACATCCGTAAAAGCGAATGATCAAAGAAATAGCCCATCACATCAAATGCAGGAAGTTGATAATATTCGGCAAGTGCAGGAAGAAGATCCTCCTTATCAACAATGCCCTCATCAAGTAGAAAATCATCAAAATACGGTTTGGCTGATCCCTTAAATGCTTCAGCCAACGCATTGGCCTCATCTTTTGAAATAACATGCCGTTTATGCAAGATATCAGTCAGCTTCTTTACAAATGCTTCATGCTTCATAACCGTCGCCCTCTCCGATTTATCCTACCTTGAGGCCAATAAATAGCCCGACCAAGTAACTGATACTGATCACCATATTCATCTTCATCCATTCCCATGCAGTGGCAATCACACTATCAGCCGTCACAGTCTGAGCGGCTTGAATACCAAAAACCTCAGTCACTTTGTCCCAATTAACTATCACATCAATCACTTCAAGATGCTGTAATACCCCTAACCCAATCAGCAAAAGGACACATACTAAAACATATGTGCTGTATTTCTTAAGCAAAAATCCTGAAACAAAACCAATACCTGCATACAATCCGGCTTCAAATAGTTTATCTTTTGAGTGGCGCATTTTATCCATGATGCCTTGCACGTTTAAGCTCTCTT
>JAJCZB010000024.1 GCA_029262595.1 Candidatus Babelota bacterium
ACAAAGGACAAAATCAGCCCTGCGCCGTGCCGCTCCCTGCCCTGCCGGAGAAACACACCACGATACCCGCAAAGCAACCTATTCTCCGGCTCGCATTATTCCTTGGCCGCGTTGGATTCCTAGAGCAGACCCGGGTCACATCGAATCGCAAGCGGCGATCCATTGACCCGGTGGATCTGCTTTTACTATTTGATGTAGAGCGGATTCAGCCAAACCGGAAAACTCGATGAGCAGTTCTGAAATCATCCAGCCCCCAAAAGCGGGCCACGGTGGCGGCGTGCTTCCTAAAGTGTCAACGGCCCGACTGGCCATCGCCTATATGGTCTTGGGGGTCGGGCTCTTTGCCGTCATGGACGCCATGGTCAAGTGGCTCGGCGAGTCCTATCCGACGATCCAGCTCATCTTTTTTCGCAGCTTCTTCGCCTTCATACCGCTCGGCTTCATAATTTTGCGCCGCGGCTTCGCCGATGCCCTGCGGGTCCGCGACCCCGGTGGTCACTTCTTGCGCTGCGTGGTCGGACTCATCGCGCTGTTCAGCTTTTTCTATGCCTTTACCCACATGCCCCTGGCCGATGCCGTGGCCATAACCTTCGCGGCACCGGTTTTCGTGACGGCAGTGTCGGTGCCGCTGCTTGGAGAAAAGGTCGGAGCGCGCCGCTGGTCCGCGGTGCTGGTTGGCTTCGTCGGCGTGCTTATCATGGTGCAGCCGAGTGCCGGCCTGTTCGACAGTGTCGCCGTGGTGCCGCTCTTTGGCACGGTCTTCTACGCATTGGCGATGATCTTCATTCGCAAGCTGAGCAAGACCGAGACCAGCACCTCGATCGTCTTTTACTTCACACTCACCTGCACCTTGGTTTCGGCGGCATTCCTGCCCTTCGTCTGGGTCACGCCGAGCTTCGCCGATTTTTTCTGGCTCGTGGGAATCGGCCTGGTCGGCGGTCTGGCACAAATCACCATGACGCTGGCCTTCCGCAACGCCGACGTCGCGCTGATCATGCCCTTCGAATACACGGCTATGGTTTGGGCCGCCTTGCTCGGATTTTTCATTTGGGGCGAGGTGCCCGGCCTCAATATCTGGGTCGGCGTGACCATCGTCATGGCCTCGGGCCTCTACATTCTCTTCCGCGAGGCCGGTCTGGGTCTACGGCGCGGCGTCGCCCGGCGATTGCAGCCGCGCCGCTGACGCGTCGCATCTGATTTATTTGCGGTAATAGGTCAGCGCCAGCGCCAGACAGTGGCGTAGCGCCGCATCGGGAACCTTGTCGCCGACATCAAACAGGATGCTGCGGTTGCCACCGAATTTCAGCTCGCCGCCATAGCGCTCGCGGAAAGTCTCGACCAGTGTTGTTCGGCAATTGACGAATACCGCGTAATCGGCCGCGGATGATCGCACCTGGTCGATGCGGATCGTCGTTCCACTCTTGGACTCGGGCGTGAGATAACTGGGCTGTCCCCACTTCAAGGTCTCCACCAGGGCCCCGACACCGTCGGTCGCCGCCGCGGTTTCGAAGATCAAGCGCCGCAAATGCAAAAGCTTGGCGCGCAGAGGCGCCGGATAGGCGGCAAAAACCGCCGCGACCTTCTTGTCACCGAATCCGCCCGGGGGCTGCGATTTCGCCTCAAGTCCCATGGCCGGCCGTCAGCTCGGCCGCCACTTCGGCCGGCTCATGGTCTCGGTAAAGGCGCTGAACATAAGGTTGAAGCTGATTGAGATGCGGTCGCCCGCGCTCTTGTTCTCGGGCACGGAGTGATAGATCCACGCCGGAAACAGCACCATTGAGCCGGTCCTAACCGTCAAGTCGACCTCCCGGGTGTTGTATTCCGTCAGCTCGCTGCGCTTCGGCGAAATGATGTTCACCTGGTCGCGCGGATCGTGGAACAGGATGCTGTCGGCATTTTCCTGGGTCTGCACGTAATATGTGCCGCTCAAGTAGTTGTTAGGATGTATATGGCGTTCATGCTGCGGCGCGCCCGCCGGGCGCAGGTTGGCCCAACACCCTGTCACCTCGAAACCGTCGTAGCGCAGTTTGAGGAACTCGAAAACGTGGCGGGCCGCGTGGTTGATATAGCCTATCAACTCGGAAAATTCCTCCAAAGTCTGCAGGTCCGTGTGGGTTTGCCGGCTACCGGGTGACCCCTCTGCCAGTAAGGCTTCAATCTTGCTTTTAAGCCGCTGGTTCATCGGCTCGTAGACTTCCGGCGCCAAGCTATGGGCCCAGATTGTCGTGGGAAAGATCGGAATGACCCGGGAGTCCTTGAACATACGGTATTTTCTCCTTTTCCCTTCGCAAGCAGCCGACTTATCCCCCAGGACCGAGCCGGTTTTCAAGTCGCTTGGCCGCACCGGTGCGAGCAAAAGCCGGGGGTTATGCCTTTTGTTCCCAGCGTCCGGATTCGTCCTGCTGCCAATAGGTGACCGCGTGTCCGGCGGCCTTCAGATCGCTCCATTGACGTCGCGCCGCCACCACGGCTTCCCTGTCATTGCCGTCAAAGAGTACGGCGCAGAGGGCATAACCCGCGATGTCATCATTGCTGGCGCCATCCGTCAGGAACAGGACTTCAGCACCGTTCGGTGCCGCTTCCTTTTTGTCCGTGAGCCAAATCGGCTGCAGCGCTGCATTGCCGTCGCGCGCCGACCCATGCGGTAGGAACGCGGCCTCGTTGTAGGTCCAGAGGTGGTTGGTCAGGGATTCGACGCGGGCTTCCGACGCGGCCTGGACGACGGCATTCTGGTCGCGGCCCAGGGTACGCTCGAGCATGATCGGCAGGGTCGCTTCCAGTGACGAGCGGGTCAGGTGGTAAAAACGCACCTCGGTCATCGCAATCTTGCCTCTTCCCTCGCCTCTTCCCGCGCATCGGGGTCAATCGCACCTGGTCAGGCCACGGCGGCTTGGTGCAATTCACGCGCCTGCCGATGCCACGTGCCTGCGCGGCTCCACCTCAAGACAGGCGCAAATCAAGCCGCGGCCCGACCTCAGTAAAACCACAGCGCTTGTAGAAGTCGACGCTACGTTGCCAGCGTGGCACGGCCGGCGCGCCGACCTCGAGGATAGAC
>JAJCZB010000025.1 GCA_029262595.1 Candidatus Babelota bacterium
TGGAGGAAGATTTGCTCACTTGAGCCGCAGCTCAAAAGTTGCAGTGAAAAATAATTCTAATGTACTCATTATGATAATTACAGGGTTCGCTGTCGTATTTTTCTTGGTTTTCATGTTTACAAGTCATGGCAAGCACAAAGAGGTTACAAAAAAAACAGGCCCACTTGCCATGAATAATTCACTTATTTTGAAAGAGAATGAGGCAAGATTAAAAAAGCTGCAAGAAAATCAAAGGGCAGGGCTACCCGTGGGGCCACAAATGCCAAAGTTTCATGTCAATACTACGGGGCAGAGCAAAGCGATGAAAACGAGAGAAAATGCCCCCACTCAAATGTACTCTATGCGGGGCGCAGGCTCTGAAAGCTCAGGCACAGATTCCAGCTCGCAAACTAAAAACAGTGTATTAGTTGGCACAGGGCAATTTTCAAAATTTGCCAACTCTCAAAATAACAGCGCCTCTACGGTGGAAGCCACTAAAATTGCCCATCCAAGTTACACCATTGCAGAAGGTGAGTTTATCCACGGGGTGTTAGAGACGGCCATTAATAGTGATTTACCTGGGATGGTTCGCGCGGTGATAGATAGACCTGTGTACGCGTATGTTGGCGAAAAGCCTTTGATACCCGCAGGTTCACGCTTAATTGGTCAATACTCATCTATGCCAAGCAATGGTAGTGCGACCGCACGGGTGTTTGTTATTTGGAATCGAATTATTACCCCAAGTGGAATTTCCATCATGATTAACAGCCCTGGCACCGATGGACTGGGTCGTGCAGGCATTGGTGCCAATTCGATTGATACGCATTTCTTTAAGATGTTTGGAACGGCGGCTTTATTGTCGGTGATGAGTGCCACTTCCGCGACCTCCGGCGTGGGTGATATGACGCAACCGAACAGCGCAAACATGTATCGGCAATCCATATCAAGTGCTTTTGGTCAAGCCGCACAAAACAGCTTAAGTAAAAACATGAACATTAAGCCAACCCTGCATGTCTATCAAGGTCATGCCATTAATGTCTTTGTGGCACACGATGTGGATTTGTATTCGATACTGGCGAGCCAAGACAGTGCTAATGAAGATGACTCCTCCAACAACAGTCCATGGGGATTTATTAAGTAATGAGTATCTACAGCCCACATTCCGTGGGGCTATTGGGCCCCATTGAGACATTTTTAAATGACACCAGCGTATCTGAGATCTTAATTAATCGTCCGGGTGAAATTTGGGTAGAGAAAAATGGTGAGTTGGTGCTGCATGAAGTTAAGGCCTTTACAGAGGCACACATTCATCGATTGTTTCAGCTTGTGGCTAATGAAAACAAACAAAAACTTTCAAAGGCAACGCCGCTGCTGTCAGGAAGCCTATTGGATGGAACTCGGGTTCAGCTGTGTTTACCACCAACGGCGAAGTACCCCGCCTTATCGATTCGACGCAAGGTTGTTAAAAACTTTACGCTGGATGATTATGAAAAAACAGGGTTTTACTCCGAGGCAGATAAGGCAACGATTGACGAGGCTAGTTTAGAGTCTTTGCCTAAATCAGAACGAGCGCTTATCGGTTTATACAAAACGGCGTGCTTTAGCACATTTATTCGTCGCGCCATCGAATTGAAGAAAAACATTGTGATATCTGGAGGAACCTCCAGCGGCAAAACAACTTTTTTAAATGCGTGTTTGCATCACATTCCATTGGACGATCGAATTATTGTGCTTGAAGATACGCGAGAAATTGAAACGCCGCACCCAAATCAAGTACAGTTGCTGGCATCAAAAGGGGATCAGGGTGAAGCAAAAGTTAACATGCAGGACTTAGTGCAGTGTTGCCTGCGTCTTAGACCCGACCGAATCATCATGGGGGAAATTCGGGGTGCTGAAATTATGGATTTCGTCAGTAGTTGTTCTACGGGGCATGAAGGCTCATTGACCAGCATACACGCCAACAACCCAAGGGTTGCTTTTATGCGAATGACGCAAATGTACAAATTAAATAATGTACCCTCAATGACGGATGATGATATTTTACGAGAGTTAAAGGAGACGGTAGACATTATCGTTCAAATTGCTAAAACGCCGCGTGGCCGTAAAGTGCAAAGTATTTACTATAAATATGGCCATTGCTTAGAAGGTTCTACCTCATGAAATCACTGCCATTCTTACAATGGTATCGGCAACTCAGCGTTTTAAGATGGCTGGTTTGGGGCTGTTTGATCTTAGGACTGTGCCAATTTACAAGTGTCATGGCCTTAAAATTATTAAACAGTACTGAAATAGGATTGCCCTGGACTTGGATTCAGTTACTCATTGTAGGTGAGATACGACCCACTATATTAGTGTTACTGTTGCTGCTCCTCAGTGGCCTAGGTATTTATGAATGTTTGCAAGGTGGGGTTCTTAGGTTAGTGGGTTGGGGCTTATTATTAAGTATTGCAGGATTTATTATTGCCAGTACGGTGACTCTTATTGTTTTTAATATCTGGGAAGGCACTCACATTGAACCTTTGCCTTGGCTAACGTATAGTTTGTTTTACACGCTCCCTAAAAACAGTGTTATGTATCATCACCTTGTTCTAAGTTTTTATAGCAGCATCACCACCTTCATTGCAGTACCTCTACTCATCTCGATACTCAAAATGAAAACCCCCAATGAAAAAGTCTTAGGCAATGCTCATTTTGCAAACCCCAT
>JAJCZB010000026.1 GCA_029262595.1 Candidatus Babelota bacterium
AGTCGCGGGCTCTGCCGGCGCTGCCGGAGGCGATTCCATGCCTACCTCCATCATCTCATTCATCATTTCTTGTTCGTTCATCTGCGTATCCTTTCATTACAAAGACCAATCCTCTTTGCATATCAGTATAAATTGTACGGAAATAGACACGCAAGGGAATTGATACGGGCCAAAAAAAAAGAGGTGCTTTATACACACCTCTTTCTTTATTTTCAGCTAAAATTACGATTAATTTATTTGATCATTAATCGTAATGCCTTACCAGGCTTAAATTTTGGAACTTTTTTAGCTGGAATATTCATTTTTGCTTTAGTTACCGGATTGATACCTGAGCGAGCTTTACGCTTCATTACAGAGAATGTACCAAAACCAGTTAGAGAAACTGACTTATTTTGTTTAAGCGCATTCCCTATGGTGCCAATAAATGCCTCGAGGCATTCTTTAACTGTCGCCTTAGGCAGCTTAGTCAACTTTGCCATTTGGTCGATTACTTTTGCTTTGTTCATATAAATGATCCTTTGTTGATTACCGCTAAAGCAATAAATTAGTACTTTGTACATTATCTATTGCTCTTTTTTTGTCAAGTTTTCTCTATTAAACAATAAAAAGTCATCACCACGATCTACACATTTTTATATGGATATTTTTTGCTTCTTACTAATATGGCTCACCTTTAGAAGTATGGCCTGCCATACGAAACTTCCTACTTCGTTAAAACCACGAAGGACAAGTTAGTGAAGTATGGTGCCGAGAGCCGGACTCGAACCGGCACAGGCTAAGCCCGAAGGATTTTAAGTCCTTTGCGTCTACCTATTCCGCCATCTCGGCAACTACGTTTTGGAGGCGGCACCCGGATTTGAACCGGGGATCAGGGATTTGCAGTCCCATGCCTTACCACTTGGCTATGCCGCCGCAGTTGAATCTTTCAAAGTAGCCTTCATTTTCTGCGCAAGCTCATGCGTTGAAATCACCGGTATTTCAGATGATGCATCTTGAGCTAGTTGGCGACTCGGCTTAGTCAAGTATGCTTTTTTGCGTTCACCTTCCACAGGCAAGCCTTTTTGGTACCATTCGGCCATGCCAGCTTCATAGACGCATACACTACTAAACCCTTTTTTGCGCAACATTTTTGCCGCATACTCACTGCTGGTACATTGATAATTTGAGCAATAAATTACTACTTGCGCATCTGTATCAATAGTATCAGCGAGTTGGTCTACTTTTTCAAACGGGATATTCACAGAACCCTTAATGTGGCAATCCTTATAAAACTCTTCATCGAGTACATTGACTACCACTAATCCGCTCATTTTTTCCGGTTTTTGCTCATTCCAGCACCCTGGTAACAGCGCTCCTAAAAAAACGAGAGAAATCAATTGCTTCACAATTCTCATAAGTGCCCTTTTACAGCTACTAAACGTGGTATCATGATACCATATCTTCTCTAAAATGCAAAAAGATCGAAAAAAGCCTTTTTTTGCCCTCAAACCATTACTTTTTAGCCTCCCACTCTGCTATTCTAGTACTAGGTATAATAAGGGGGAATATATATGAAGAAGCCATTAAAAATTCTATTTCGATCGCTACTACTCATCTGTGGGCTAGCATGCCTTACGCAATCAACCGCCCTAGAGGCTTATTCCTTCCAGGAGTTTAAAACCGCCTTTCGCCAGACCTATCCTACCTGGGATACACCACTCAAAGATTTAAAGGTAATGTATAATTACGTGCAAAAAAAACTTTCGTTCAAATCCATCTCTCCATCAGAATCGCAGGCCTTTTGGCGGGCAGTTAAAAGAACTGGTTTGCCAGCAACAGCTATCATTGCATTACTCACTGGAGGTGGTATCGCGGGGAAACATTTTTGGAAAAAAAGACAGGAAGCTAAGGCATCTGCGCCAGCTACTGAAGCGGAAAAAAAATCTAATGATTTATTTGATGCTATAGTTACGGCTGCTATGAAAACCAAAGATATGACAGCAGTAAGTAGTCTCATTAAACGTAAAATTGGGATTTTGGGAGAAAATTTTGGCGGCTTTGCCACCCCCTTAGACATCTTTATTGCACAATATTCTATGGGACGTATAAACGAATCATCACTCCCTCTTTTACAAAAACTTATAGCGCAGGTACAAAGTGAACTTTCATCTTCAAAATATAAACTGTATATGAATGCTGCTCTAGATTTTTTTACTCGTAATTTTCATCGCCCCGGCACAGACTATACCAAACTTTATCCTCTCGTAGAGATGCTTTTGAAAAGTGGCGCTACCCCAGATGAATCTACAATAGATCATATTTTCAGAAGTACGGGCGCTCTTATACAGCATGATCAAAAAATAAAACCTATTATTCGGTTACTCATGAAATACGGCGCTCCCATACTACCAAGATGGGAAAAATTCCCTATTCCACAAGAGCTCGAGCGGGAAAAATCAGTCGCTTCTCTCATGTTTGCTCACGAAAAACGCAGAGAAACAGCCACACCGCACGCTTCAAAAACTGATTACGAACAATTACAGCAAGCATTGGATCAACGAGACTATAATACCATCGTAGACATGATTTCCGCCAAAAATTATGGTCAAGATCAATTGGAAACCATCTATGCAACCTTATCAGGAAAATTATTCACCGCACCTCCAACTGAAAAAAAACAAATTCAAAATACGCTTGAAATAATTCGGAGTATTATTCAGCTGCAAGCTGGAGAAGGCATCGCAACTGTTCCAATAGATGTTATGAAAGAAATAGCACGATATGTCAATCCTGCCCGACCACGAGTTGAAGTAGAACGTCGCGCTGGAACTGATCGCCTCGGCCCTGGAGCATCAGGAGTTCCAGAAAAAGATACCGGTGCTGGCGTAGCTCCGTAAAAAATTATTTGGATTCCTCCATTAATTTCTTAAGATCCTCTGCACTGATTTCTCGCACACGTCCCTCTCCATCGTGCTTTTCATACGTTTGAGCCAAATACTCTTTCTGGCAGGCACCCTCAGATGGATATCCTTTTTGACGCCATTCTGCCATGCCGCCCTCGTATGCCCAGATGTTTTTAAAGTGCAAATCATTCAAAATATGCCACGCTTTGCGACTCGCTGAGCACATATAGCTCGCGCAATAAACCACGATTTTTTGATCTTTTGTGAGGTTAAGTGCATATTCGCCCAAATCCTCGAACGGCATATGTATAGACCCTTTAATACTGCAATCTTCAAATGTATCTTTCGGTAATACATTAATTACAAGTACATTTCCTGCCACAACTCGCTCCTTTTTAAAATTGCTTTTTATTGCACCCATTGAAAGAATCTGTTCCATCGCATACGTTTCCAAAAATCAATTGGGTGGGTAATCAAATCTAAAATCCACCACGAATGATCACTATCAAGCGACCATATACGCAAAGTGATTTTTCCATGAATTAAATCGCGTTTGATCGGGCCAAAATAGCGACAATCCTTACTACCCAGCCGATTATCCCCCATCACCCAATATTCATCCGAGCCCAGTTTTACATAAAACTCATCCGAGCCATCCCAGTAATTTCTTTTTTGCTCAATGCGTTCTTTCCCATGATCAGATGGGATTGGCGTGCCCGGCCATATAAGCTCTGGCATGCCTTCTGCATTTTTTTTCACCATTTCAGGATCAATGCGATAAAATGGCTGATCATTAAATGAAGCACTCGGATCGTATGAACGCGGCGGAAGCTCATGGCGCTGCAATTCATACTGCACAATTTTTTGCGCACGCGATGGCTCAATTCCACTCATTACTAAGCGTTGTTGCTCGCGCGCTGCCAGCTCCAAAAGCGCAGATGGATCTTGATTCCACAAATGAATCAATGGATATTTATTCAGATACGTCTCGTCCAATTTTTTTCCATTAAGATAGACAACCGGCTTGCCATTCTCAATTACCCCACGCACTTCATCGCCAGGAATACCAATCACTCGTTTGGTCCAATTACTTGGGCCCCATACATAGCGCTCAAAAAGATTCATTAATTTATTCGTTGAATACTTATACGAAACGGGCGGCTCATTAAAAGAAATGACCTCCCCACGCCGCGGCGCTCGAAACAGATAGCTTAATTTGTCTGCAAAAAAACGCTCTCCAACTAAAAGAGTGGTTTCCATTGATCCGGACGGCACTTGATAGAGGCCAAATCCAAAAGTACGTATCAGAAATACGAGCAGCAAAAGCCCCACGATTTCAAGCACGTTTGCTAAAAAACTTTTTTGTTTTTTTGTTGTATGAACCATGCAATATATCCTTCAATTAAATTTTTTCTTATATATCAATCAAATGCATTGGATTTACTTTTTTTCCATTTTCATATACTTCGAGATGCAAATGAGATGCATCTTTTCCCATTTTTCTTGTAAACCCGGTGTCTCCAACTTTTCCTATCTGCTGCCCTTGCGCAACAGCCTCCCCTACCGAAACGCCAATTGAATCAAGATGCGCGTAACGCGTTTTATACACTTCGTCATGATCAATTAGTATTGTATTCCCATAACCAGATACAAATTCTGCTTGCTGCACAACACCAGAAGCTACCGCTTTAACAAGTGTGCCACGATACGCTGCCATATCAAGGCCATGATGAAATCCCCACTGGCCGTTTGGCTTTTTACGCGGCCCAAAATATGAGCTCAGCCAAAATTGCTCACGCTCTAAGGGTAGCGCAAAAGAAATATCGGTAATCGGCGCTCTTTTTGTTTTTTTCGTTTTTATTTTTGGCGCTGCCCGATGCGCAGACTTGCGAGAATGAAATGATTCTTGTGCCGCATTGTCTGGATTGGAAATTTCTTCTGGCATAGGTGAATCTACGTGCTGCTGCTTGATGTATGAATCACTTGCGTGTTGTAAATACACGGGCGAACGATTAACCACCGTAAATGAATCGAATGGCAACGCACCATCAATTGCAACGTTATGTTTTTGTAATATCCGACGAACCGCATCAATATAGCCAGAATACTGCACCTGCAGTGATTGCATTTTGTTAATATGCCAATGCAGTTGGCGATATTCCCAGAATAAAAAAATCACCAACGCAAAAAGAAGTATGCTACTGCCATACATTATATTTTTCACCAGATGATTCATCGCGTACTTAATGATGCTTCCTTGCACAATTCACAGCTATACCATTTCTATAGACTCGACAGGAACCCAACCACTTTGATTTTTCGTTGTCACTTTGTGCCAGCCTTTTTGCGTATCTCGTATATGAACCGCCTCTAAAAGAGGCACTTCTTCTATTACATCATACTGCGCATCCGGGCCCGCACAGAGCCGCACTTGCTCAACAACCACCCCTTTTTTATAGAGATAGTCATAATAGTGCACTAAAAGAAAAGATCCGACCAGCATAAGCATGCACAAAAGAACGGTAAGAATGATTCCTGAAAAAGTATACGTTCGTCGCTTGATAACAAAAAACCAACACGCGTACCAACATAATAAAAAAAACAGTTGCAGCAAAAACGGTGAAAACAAATATGCCCATCGCCAAAAAAAGGCCACAGTAATTAACTGATCATTGCTCTTTCCTAATTGCGTATAAGCAGCCTGTATATTCTGATTCAGGGTTTCAAAAAGCACTGAATGAGCTCCGCGCTGAGCGCGTTGGAATGCGGCAATGGCATGGGGGTATCGCTTTAATGCATACAAACAATTTCCCATATTGCACCACACACCAGGGCCCTTTTCTTTTACTGACTGATATATCTCAAGAGCTTCTTGAAAGTTTCCTGCCGAATATTCCGTGCCCGCTCTGCCAAATAATTCTCGCGCAGTCTCTGCGCGCATAGGCACTGCGCTTAAAAATACAAAAATTAGAGTAACTGCTGTAATCGTTCTAACCATTGCTTCGCTTGCTTAAAAAGATCGTTAATGTGCTGTTTTGTTCTTTGTGCACCAAATGCCTGCTGCGATAGTTCTGTAAAAAAACTATTCCATTGCTCACACTGCTGCGCAGGCATACCAATATCTTGTAAACGTCGCGCAATAGATTCAGTGGTTACTGCCGAAAGCGGCGCCTGCCATTTATCTGCAAATAGTTGCACAAACAATGTGTATAATCGCTCTGGACTTTGCGCTTTTTCAATCTCACTCAGCTGTTTTTTTGCCAGTGAAAATGCTTGGTATGAGCGACGAGCTTGATATGTTTTTTGCCTGCGCATGTGCACCGATTGCCATCCCTTTTTAAAAACCAACACCAAAAATGGAATTATTAAAAAAAGAAAGAAAAGCCACCACGGCATAACAGCCAAACGTGTTGGGCGCCACTGCCCCTTTGCTAACACCAACTGCTCAGGAATGTCTTTTTCAGATTGCCGTGGCACAAGAGGTTGGCTCGGAGAGATTCCCGGCATAATCGTAAGACTTAATGGAGCTGTCGTAAGCGTTTGATATGAATGCGTGGCGACATCAAAATAATAAAATTCCTGTGCTGGTATTTCATAACTTCCCGCCTCTAAGCCCTGCACAATATATTCAAATCGTTTTACAACGGGATTATTCGCGGATGAGGGCTCATCTGTAGATGCTTTTGATTCATAATAGCGCAGCTCTTTCGGCACCCCCTGCAATCCCGGAAATACTATTTTATCAGAGTCAAAATCGCCACGTAACTCTGCCGTGATTACTGCGCCTTCTCCTTTTGTAACCACTGCTGGATGCGCAGATAGTGCAAAGGAATCAAACGTGCCAACCCCTTGCACTTGCCTATCGGTAGGGGGCAAATCGTCTACTTGAATAGTAACCGCATTAGAATAGATACGCTTTGGCTCTGCAAAATTACCAAAAAAACTTAATATATTATTTCTCTTAACTTTTTTTTCATACTCCGCGCCAAATGCCGGCACAACTAATGCCCCCGGCTTTTGGGGATACATATCCCAATCAAGCTCAATATAATTATACTCCACCCCATCCAGATTTTCGGTGCCTTGGCTTGGATCACGTGCTTTTTTACGCGTAATATCTTCTACTGGTTGCTCTATAAAATTACGTAATTTTTGAGAAGGATGGATATAGTAATAGCGCAGCCTACCAATCAAACGCTCCCCCTTGATAGCTCGATCTTTACTCACAAAAAGACGCACCAGTGGATGAGTCTCTTTATCTTGCTGCCCCGACGATGAGACCTGCTCATTGCCGACAATTACTTGCAACGTATTAGAAACTTCTTTTTTATTTTCGTGCGTAAGCAATGCAGGCCCAAGAGTAAACACACCCGATTTTTTAGCTACTACTGAATAATTAAATTTTATACTCGTTTCACTATTCACCATTTCATAGCGCCAGGTGGTCCCCTCTACGGAAAATTGATCCAACCCTTGTATCGCGGGAGAGACGTTCATATCTTTCGCACCTGTAAGCGCCGCCTCAATGGTGAAAGGACGGCCCACTTGCACCATTTTCAAACTTTCTCCATTTTCATCGATAACCCGAAGCGAAAGTTCTGCAACGCAAACAAACGGAAACAATAGGCACCATAGATATAAAAAACTACCAGCAATTTTGTTCATCTTGTCCTACTGATTGATTATGCGTTTGTGCTTTTATAAGTTTTTTTTGTTCATTCTCTTCTATCTGTTCAAGCTTTTGCATTGCGCGGGCCATCCACTTTTGATGCTCTGGCAAATCTTTCTCAATAGCAGCCATCTCTTGCTGCCTATAATCATTCGGCTCTTGCCCCTCTTGCATGCCTTGCTCTTTTTCATCCTCTTTTATATCGTGAGGCTTCGATTTTTTTTGATCACCTGAATTTGTTTTCTCAGAGGATGAATCATGCCCATCACCAAATTGGTCCTTCTTTTCGTCGGAGTCTTGGTTATCCGGTTTGTTAGCCGACTCATCGTCATGCTCCCCATCTTGCTGCTCATCGGAGGACTGCTTTTCTTTTTTCTCAGCTCCTGATGATGAATCGCTATTTGTTTGATCATTTTTTTGATCTTTATTGCGTTCATCATTTTCTTTTTTGTCGTCTGACTCAGAAGATTCATTTTTTTTCTGATCATCTTGCTCTTGATTATTTTCCTGATCATCATTTTCATTCTGATCGCTCTTGTCTTGCTCCTGCTGTTGCTGTTGCTGCTCAAGCATCTCTTTTACTTTGTCACGATTGTGCTTTGCTTTTTCATGGCCAGGATCAATCTCCAACACTTTCTCATACGCATCAATCGCCTCTTGCAATTGCTCGCGAGCAACTTTAGTATTGCCCAAATTAAAAAGCGCTTGTGTTTTAAGCGCAGCATCAACGTTTTTTTGCTTTGCTGCTGCAGTAAAATAAGCATCCGCCTTTTCAAATTCTTTTAAAGAATATGCCGAAACACCAGCATCATATAGCAAATCGGGACGAGTTGGCTCATCAACTAAAAGAGAACAAATACCCGCTTGCGCATCTTTCCAATTGCCCTCTTGCGCTAATTTACTTGCTCGTGAATGCGCCCACTCTCTTGAAAATCCTGCGTGAATTGGCAACGCACACAGCAACACCAAAATCATTTTCCCGTTGTTCATAGCACCCACTCAATAAGCAAACACACTAATCCCGCGCCTAAAAACCATTGATAGCGATCTTCCATCTGATGCACTTTTTTATCTTCAAAGCGGCCTTTTTCTATCGCATGCACCTGTTTTATTATTTTTTCAAGATCAGAACCATCTGAAGATGCTGCAACATATACACCTCCCAAATCGTTAGCTAATGCGTACAAAATTTCATCATTGCGTTGAGAAATAACCACTTTTCCATTCCGATCTTTTTGATGGCCTGCTTGCTTTCCTTCATCATCATACAGTGGAATCGGCGCCCCTTCAGGAGAACCAAATCCCATAGTAAAAATTCGTACCCCTTCTTGCTCAGCTTGTTTTTTTACTGCAGCTAAATTTGAAGAAAAATCTTCACCATCTGTACAAATCAAAAGCACTTTATTTTTTTCTTTGTAAGCACTTTCAAAAAGTTTTATACCTGCGATTACGGCAGTATCAAGGGCAGTTGAACCAGAAGAAATTGTCTCTGCATCAACATGATCTAAAAACATATGGAACGCACTGTAATCTGTCGTCAAAGGGCATTGCACAAATGCATTGCCTGAAAATAAAAGAAGCCCAACTCGCTCACTATCAAGTTTTTGTAACAGTAAACGAATTTTTTTCTTTGCATTTTCTAAACGATTGGGCGGGCAATCCTGAGCAAGCATGCTCTTTGAAATATCAAGAGCAATAAGAATGTCGCGCCCTTCTTGCTGAACGACCTGCTCTTTTTTACTCCATTGCGGGCGCAATAGCGCTAAAAAAATAAATATGAGGCCTGCCGCAAAAAGCACACCCTTTGCATACTGCTTGATAGGATTAAAATTGCGCACTAAAAGAGACTGCCAACTTCCCCCGAGGGAGCGAACGATACCACGAATATACCGTTGCCGATAGGCGTACAACGCACTTGCCAAAAAAATAAATATGATGACCCACCAAAAATGCGGTGCTGCCCACATAAAACCAAAAGCTCCATTCATATGCCAAACCATACTGTTGCAAGTAAAAATTGCTCACATAATAGCACTAAAATTATCGCAAGCGCAAACCACACATAGATATCAAAGTAGCGAGAATACAGCGGAGATTCATGCTTGGTGCGCTCAAGCTGATCGATCGTATTATAAATGGATCGCATATCTCGATCATTCTGCGCCATGAAAAATCTTCCACCCGTTTGACGAGCAATTTCCTTCAAAAGAGCTGCATTTACTTTCGGCTTTTGCATCGGGATGCCCCATGAATTATACACCACCCCATCTTGATCACTCCCAATACCAATGGTGTATATTTTTATTCCAAATTTTCGCGCAATTGCAATCGGCGCTTCTGGATCAACGTCACCCGGGCTCGGCTCGCCGTCTGTAAGCAAAATAATCACTTTGCTTTCGCAAGCTGAACTTTTCAATCGATTAATCGCGGTAATTAATGCCATTGAAAGCATCGTCCCATTCGCATCAATATCACCCAAGGACAAATCTTCAATCAACTCAGTTAAAATTTTCTTATCCATTGTAACCGGGCATCGGCACAGCGCCACTTGCCCAAAAATAACAAGTCCAAGCGCATCGTTTGGCCGTTTTTTAATAAATCGTACCGCTTCTTCTTTTGCAATATCAAAGCGAGATCGATCATCATCCCCATAATCTTGCAGCTGCATACTGCCAGAGGCATCCAGCGCAAGCACCATATCTATCCCCTCAACAATTATATTTGATCGAGAATCAACAATCTGTGGCTTACCGGTTAAAAATGCAAGCGTTACAAATACCAGTACACGAAAAAAATACAAAAACTGTGCATAGAAATGAGTAGATACTTTCTTATCAGCAACGAGCTGAGATCCAAGCGAATATCGAAAGCGCGTCGGCTGATACCACTTCCATCGAAAAAATATAACCGCTGCTACCGCACCCAAAGAAACAACAAAAAACCATGGCTGCTCAAAACGAAAAAAGTACTCCACTCCTACCTTTCAGATTGATCAACAAACCATTGATACACTCTTTCTTTAAATGCATCATCTGATTCGCCTTCTTGAATAGTAAATGGTTTGCCAGCTGTTACTGTTATCGGATGGCGAGTCACCCAAAATGTATTAGGGGGATATACTTTATTAACCCCTGAAATATACACCGGAACAACCTTACGATTAAGTAGTTTTGCCAGCGTTACAAATCCACCATAAAATTTGTGTACTTTATCATCTGGAAAACGAGCCCCTTCAGGAAAAAGCATTACATCAATATTTTGCCCTTGCGCCAAACGCAGCAAGCGCCTCATCGAGCCCATTGCTTTTTCGCGTGACTCTGTATCAATCACTACTGCCATACGAGGCAAAACCCAACGCAACAACTTCCACTGCATGAGCTCTTGTCTTGCAAGCCAAATGTGCGGCCGTTCTTTGGTAAATACTCCCAAAAGTGGAATATCTAAAGCTGATTGATGATTCGCGACAAACACTACCGGTTGGGTAGGAATGTTTTCTTCGCCTTCAAATGAAATTGGCACAAACGTAGCTTTTACTACAACCCAATAGAAAAAACGCATTCCCCAAAAGAGCACTCTACTTTTATAGCGATAGCGTTCGGGCAAAATAATCATCAAAAGAAAAATTGGCATCCCGAGAATAAGAATGAGTAGTAAGCAAAAACGAGAAAATAACGTATGTAAAATAACAGATAACTTTGGCATCGTTTACTCGGGTTGTTTAAAATATAGCGATGGTTGCGCATGCAAAAACTTAATATACAGGTTCGCAATCAAAGCAACTTCTATCGGTATGAATAAAATACACAAAAATACCGCTAACGTTAATCCCCCAAAATAGCCAAGCACAAATGCCATGAAGTAATAGAGCACTATGTTTACCACGGCAAGCACCGCATATGCGCATGCACAAATAGGAAAATTATAAAAAAGCATTAAAAAGCTCGTGCGGGATGCTACAGCCAATTCATTCACTGTGCCATGCGTATCGAATACAGCAAATAAGAAAAACAACGTCCAGATAAAAGTGAACGGCAGCATAAAAAGCCCCAATATGCCACACACTACGATCGCTACGAGAATGTACCAATATTTTTGAATATTTTCATAATAATACTCCCATCCTTTTTGATCTATCGATGGGCGGACGGCTAGCGCAAAAAGAAACACTAGCACATACTGAATAGCATTCAGCAAAAGCGCTTCAAACCAAAACAAATGGAATAATTTAACAGTATTAGTGAGTAATACCAAAACAGCAACGGCGGCAAACAGTATCCAATTGCCTCGCGAAGTAAGCGGTTTATTAATATTTTTATAGATATCAAGAACCGTTTTGGCGGTCACCATTAAAAATGGCTTAAGGTTCTCTGGGCGTAAAAGACGCAGCGATTCTTTCCACGACTGAATCAAATTCATAATAGTTCCTTTAATTAGAGCTACTCTCTTTTTTGAGAATCATAGATAAAATGCTAGCATATCGCAGCTCATCGCTCAAGAATACTCGCTATGACAGCGCGCGATCTAACGATCTAAACGAATGGCCGCAAGAAGTTCTTGCGGCCATAGCATTTCTTTATGAATCAAAAAAGTGAACGTTTAGCCGCGAGCCCCTTTAGTCCGTCTTCCGGAAAAATGCTTAGTAGCAAAATCTCGATATTCATTCCAAGTTAAATACTGGGGTGTTCCACCCTTATCTAGCAAATCACTTAAACGTGCACCTTTTGCAAGCAGCATATTAATTATGGCACGCTTACTATCATCCATCGGCAAATCTCGCTCACCATAAGCTATCTGAGATTCTTCGCAATTAGCACTCTTAAGGGCAGTAACACCAAAAGCCTCATGGTTCACCAAAGCAACTCTAGCTCCTGGATTATCAGTCAGATCTTCTCGGTCTAATATAACCGCCACTACATTTTTTCTTCGATATCGAGCTGCATGCATCAATGCAGTATTGCCGCACGAGTCTTTAGCAAATGGATCAACTTCAAGATCAGCAGCCAATGCTAATACGCGTCCCCAATCGGCAACAGGATTACTCATTAGACCGACCATTTGAGCTGTTAAAGCAGCATCATACTGCCCATCTGCAGCACCAGCTACGGCCGCGGCGGCGGCACCTCTTGCAGGATCTGCAGCCACACATGCAAATGATGCACTTGCTGCAATTACGACGAGCGATAGTTGAAATACTATTGAAATCTTTTTCATAAGAGCCCCCATTAGAAATATAAAAAATAAGATAACACTTAATAATAAGGCATATTTTAGCATAAATACAAAACGCCGTCATCAACTATTTTTCCATCCCGGTTTGACTTTTTCCAAATCGTGCTTTTATTATAAATAATAGAAAAGGTCTAAAAAACAGCACAAGACACCCTCCTAAGGAAGAAATTACTACCCAATAACCCATACATACGCCTTTCATTATGAGGGGGAAATGGTTACTGGCAGAGGCATACCATGAAAAAACTAGTGATCGTTGAGTCGCCAGCGAAAATCAAAACAATATCAAAAATTCTCGGAAACGATTTCAGAATCATGTCCACTATGGGCCATGTCATGGACCTTCCTCCAAAAAAGATTGGGGTCTCCATTGAGAAATCCGGGATAGATATTGAGTATGTTCCTATTAAAGACAAAGACAGAGTAATTGCTGAAATCTGCAAAGCGGCCCAAGGCGCTGATACTGTCTTTCTCGGGCCTGACCCTGATCGTGAAGGGGAAATTATTGCGTGGCACATAGAAAATCAAATTAAAAAAGCTTCCAAAAAAAGCAAAAAAATCTATCGTATTTTTTTCAACGAAATTACGGCCCCTGCCATTAATGACGCCATTGAAAATCCTGGTGAAATTGATCTTGATAAAGTGAAAGCGCAGCAAGCGCGCCGAATACTCGATCGCTGGGTAGGGTATGAAGTCTCTCCTGTATTATGGAAAAAAATATCACCCGGTTTATCTGCCGGACGAGTGCAGTCTGTAGCCCTCCGACTGGTTGTGGATCGTGAGGAAGCTATTCGTGCCTTTAAGCCAGAAGAATATTGGACAATTGATGGAATTTTTAAAAAGAAAAAAGATTCATTCGTCGCAGCACTCACGCATATTGGCAAAAAAAAGCTTGATGTAAAAAATAAAAAAAGCGCCGATAAAATCGTTGCTGATTTAAAAAAAGAATCGTTTGTTATCGATTCTGTGGAAGACAAAAAACGAAATAAAAATCCGCTTGCTCCTTTTATGACGAGTTCGCTCCAGCAAGCATCCTATAATCGCCTTGGGTTTTCGGTAAAAAAAACAATGCAAGTTGCGCAAAAATTATATGAGGGTATCCCGCTGGATGATCCAAGCACTCCTGTTGCATTGATTACATATATGCGTACCGATTCGCTGCGTTTATCTGATACCGCCATTAAAAGTGCGCGCGGATATATCAGTAAAGCATACTCCAAAGAATATTTGCCGCCTAAAGCAAATGTTTATGGAAAAAAAGGAAAAGGCAAAGCGCAAGACGCTCACGAAGCAGTGCGCCCGGTTAATGCAAATCTTACGCCACAATCCGTAAAACGCCATTTATCTCCTGATGAAGCAAAACTCTATACGCTCATTTGGCAACGATTTGTTGCATGCCAAATGAAGCCAGCCGTATATGCACAACGCGTTGTTGTTATTAAAGGTGGTGAATTTATTTTCAAAGCCACAGGCTCTACGCTTATGTTTGATGGATTTTTGAAGGTTTATGGTGTAGAAGATGACGACAAAGACAAGGTAAAACTTCCTGCTGATATTAAGGCAAAAGATCCAGTTGATCTGAGCAAAATCGATCCCAAACAGCATTTTACTCAACCCCCTCCACGCTATACTGAAGCATCTTTAGTAAAAGAGATGGAGAAAGAGGGAATCGGACGTCCGAGTACCTACTCAAGCACTTTGAGTACCATTCAAGCGCGTGATTACACAAAACTGGATGAAAAAAAACGATTTATTCCTACTGAGCTGGGCAGCGCTGTAACCAAGCTGTTGGTTGAAAACTTGCCCCATATCATGGACACCAAGTTTACCGCACACATGGAAGAAGATCTGGATAAAATTGCGCAAGGCGATCTTGAACGAGATAAACTACTCAGAGAGTTCTACAAACAATTTCAAGATGATCTTAAAAAGTTTAAGGGCACAACTAAAGGCACTGCCAAAGCTGCAATGCCAACCGAGCTCAACTGCCCAAAGTGCAAAAAACAAAAATTGAATATTCGATTTGGACGCAGCGGCGAATTTTTAGGATGCCCTGGTTTTCCTGATTGTGACTTTACTTCAAATTTCAAACGCACAGAAGAAAACAAAATAGAAATCGTCAAAACAGAACCTCCTAAATTATTAAAAGAAAAATGCCCTAAATGCAGTGAGCCATTGCGCACGCTCACAGGCAGATTTGGCGAATTTACCGCATGCTCTGGTTATCCAAAATGCAAATACATCAAGCAAGAAACTGCAGGATTTAAATGCCCGAAAGATAAAGGGGATGTGGTTCGCAGAGTATGGCGCGGTGGAAAATTCTGGGGCTGCGGCAATTATCCAAAATGTAAATTTGCCGTTTTTGACGAAATTGAAGAAAAAAAATGTCCAAAATGCAAACTTCCGTTTTTAATAAAAAAGACCAATAAAGAAGGCCAAGTTACACTGCGCTGCTCTGATAAAGAGTGTGGGTATATCAAAGAAGCCAAATAGTATTAGCTATTCACCGTTGTTGTTTTTAAAAGCGTTGTTGTCTTTAAAAGTTTGTTTGGGACGCTGGATACCCACTTATATACAAAAAAACCTTTTCCGGGTGTATATATCACATTCAAAATAGTTCCATCGCGCCCTGCTGCTAGGTGTGTTGCTACTTTATTTCCTTGCTGTATCCATGTCTTATTCTGATTGTTAAATCTAAAAGGAGAAAAAGTTATTCCCAAGTCTCCCTTTGTTATCCAAATATTATTTGAATCAACAACGCTCAAATTAGCCGCCCCTTCTTGGGGTCCGAAGACATATACTGTTTCAAACTTAATACCATTCCATTTAACCAATCTTTGAGGAACATTAAGTTCAAGCGAACCCATCAGAGCAAATAAAATTCCATCTTTACCAATGGCAATATCTGAAAAATAATGTTCTTCTTTCAAAGAAACCATTTTTTTCCACCGTGTACCATTCCAATGATAGAAACTACTTTGCGTTTTTTGGTTGAAAGGATCAGTCATTATGCGAGTGTTCACAACTGCCCATAAGCTTGATTTATTATCTGCTGCAAGTGAAACAATCCTACCTGGAATTGAACAAATTTTTTCTGCGCCTTGTTTATAATAGCGATATACAACAGACTCATTGTTATTTGAAAATTGCTCTACCGCAACATATGCAGCATTATCTTTTCCCACCGATAATGGCATGTCATATGAGACAGAATTGTACTCAAAAGGATTAGCTTTTTTTTCCCAAGTGCTCCCATCCCATCTATAGACGTATTTATCATGTTGCATCCATACATTTTTCATATTATTCAATGCAATTGTTGTAATACCAGGAAGTCCCATTTTTGAAATTCGGTTCCATCGAGCAAACGTTAAAAAAGTGGAAAATAAAAGGAACAGTAGGGTACACTTATGCTTCATAATAATCCTATGGTAACATTCGAATCAAAATCATTACCACATACGCTAATCATTCACTACCATTTTTTCAACATCTCGTTTCAAAACCAACTGATACTGCTTGCATTCGGGGCCATCTACGATGCCGCAGGATTCAAATCCAGCTTTTTTTAATGCATGATAACTTCGCAGGTTGGTACAATCGACGCGCGCTGAAAGCGTCTCATTGGATGAGCCATTAAAATATTCAGCGCTTGCAAGTGCGATTGCTTCCTGGAAAGCTCCTGCTGCCCACCATAGCTCATGTATCCAACAATAGAGCTGCGAACGGTATGCGGGATTTCGAATCTCAATCGCACCAATAATAATCTGTGAAAAAGCGTCTTTGACTACGTAAAAAAGCGTATGTGTATCATGTGCCTTTTTTAATAAATAATTCCGTTCAGATAGTGCTGCTTTCACCCGCAATAAGGCTCTGACTCTTGGTGAAAACATTTGAATATATTGATCAATATGATGCTCTTGCAATCGCTCCAAGCAGACGCGATTCCCGCGTAATGAATTTCCCATGATTCCCCTTCCCTTTGTTTTGAAAATACACATAAAAAGGGGCCGAAAACAATGATCTAACAATAAAAGCGTGTGGTTACAATAGGAAGATCGCCCTCACTGGCAGCACACAAAGCCCAAGATGGCTTGCTTACTCCATAACGGGGCGACACCCATACTCTTCGTTTTTTTAATTTCAGATTGGATGTAACGCTCAATAATCGAATACCTTCATGAAATATACTCCAGGCGCCCTTCTCTTCTTTCAATACAAGCTCTGGCGAAAAAATAAAATTCCAATCAAGTAGTTCTCGTGCATTACGAACGTCATCACGAATTATCACTTGCTTGCTTTCCCATGAAAGAGCGCGTGAAACAGGATATCCAAAAAGAGAATGCGATGCCGATAAGCTGCGACCATCTTGCACGAATTTGCAAACTCCTTCCAGAACATTCAAAGCAAAAAGATCGGCATTTTTTTGACTCCAGTCCCTTGGATAAAAGCTACTGTGCTGCGCGGCGGATCGAAAATAATCACGCCACTTGTGCGATGCAGTGTATACGTATGTTCCTGGATCAATAAGAATGGGAATTCCATTATATGAAAGCGTAACACTACCAACATCTTCATGAAAATGAGCGGAAGGCTGCCGCGCAGTATAGGCATGATGCCGCAATGAAATCCTCCAAGGATTTTGATTCATAATTGAAAGACCAAAATTCATATAATGTGTAACTGTAGTCTGTTCTTTTTTCTCTAAAGATAGTGAGATAATATTCTTGGCGAGCTCATGCACATCATAGAGGCCACTGTACAATAAAGACCCTGAATCATCGTCACCAATATGCAAATCCCACGTTTGATCTGCAAACTGAAGCATGCGCCGCACTCGATCTTTCACATCTTCTGATAGCGCTTCACCCATTTGTTGGGCAACTAAAAAACCATGCACAAAAAGTTCCGTTACCAGTTGATGATATGCAGTTGAGCCTTCATAGCTTGAGCCGTCAGCCTGAATCTGCCATGCAAACTCTTTTTGCAGCTCTTTCCAGCACTGCTTCCATCGTTTTTTCTCGTTAAAAAATGAGCACAAATAAGCGTATCCAACTAAATTAGAAAGATAATGGTTATTGGTGCGCCCATCATAGAGTTCCCAGTTATGTTCGATAAATAGCATATGCTGCCATAAGCTCTGCACTAATCGCTCATGAAAATTCGTATCTTTTTTTAACTCATCACACACAAGCTGATACGCCACAATCCAGTTGGTAGCCCGAATGGCCACCTCCATCGGATTCATCCAATGGATTCCATGTAAAAACTGAGCCGCACTTAAAAATGAGGTAATATAATTTTTGAGCGAACTAAGATACTTTTCGTTTTTTGTCTGAGCGTAGGCACACGTAAGAATCGGCGCATAGTGAAATCGAGCCAGTTCCCACGAAACTTTAATGTCCTTTGAAAATGCAATTTTATACTCTGAAACGATCGAAATGTCTCTATAAAAACTCGTTCTATCAAATGTACAATCAGCATTCGGATCAATCTGCTGCAACCGAACATCGATGTACCATGGCATATCAGAATAGCCATCCGGCAAAGATCCAAGAATAGAAAAAAAACTGTCTGCATACATATCGGCAGATGAAAAAATATGATTTTTTTTCATCTGCGGCCGATCAAGAAAGGCTAAACTCACGTATGAATACCCATTTTTAGGCCGAGAATCCTGTATTTTTTTCAAATATTGAGTATCATGAAAACTATAAATCCGAGCTTTCGCAGCACAATAAAAGCGGTATAGTCCAACCGTTTTTATTTTTTTGTACATATGGATGAAAGGTTTCAACATAATGAAAAAAACTACTCTATTGATTATTAGTTTTTTACTCAACCCACTTATCTTTTGCGCTGCCCCTGAATACGATCCCACTAAGGATCCCCATTTGCACTGCACAGAACACTGGTTCACCCATGATGCTGACGATCATTTAATATTTCACGTCAAAGGCTTTATGCTACCTCACACAACCCAGCTTGTTGTCCCGTGTAAAGCATGCCCATACCCTGTTCAAGGAGAAAGAGTATTATGCAATCGTACAACTGGTGAACTATATCTTGATAGGGGAAGTGTACTTATTTCTCCATTTTTGGTGATGTCCAAACAACAGTTCATGGAAACGCAAAACCCTACCGCAAGCGAACACCATTCGGCACAAGGCCCTCAGGGTTAACGGGATGCAATTTGCCCGCTTCATCTTCAGCAAAAAGCATCATACCTTCTGAAACTTGTCCGAGCATTTTGCGCGGTTTGAGATTTACCACAAAAGTCCCCTGCTTTCCAAGTAAGTCCTCTGGATGATACCATTTGCGCACGCCAGCAAAAATTTGCTTACTGCCCAGATCTCCAAAATCAACTTGCATCTTTATCAGTTTATCCGATTCAGGAACTGACTCCGCTGAAGTAATCGTGCCAACGCGCAAATCAACTTTAATCACGTCGTCTATTTTAATATACGACTCTTTGCTCTCTTCTTTAATTTCTTTTTCTGCGGGTTTATCCGCTTTATCTACTGAATCCACTTTTGATTCCTCAATTTTTACAAACAATGTTGGCATTTTTTTCAATAAAAACGTTTGATGCCAGGTCCCCAGTTCAAGCGATTCGATACTATCTTTTTCTCGATCAAATGAATGGCCTAAACTTTCAAGGAGCTCCTGCATTTTTTCTGGCATTACCGGCCATAAAAGCGAAGCAATAATGCGCAAGCTATGACACGTAGCTGAAAGTATCTCTAGAAATTTAGCCGGATCCGATTTTGCAGCCTTCCATGGCTCTTGCTCATGAAAGTATGCATTCACTTGATTGATAAATTTCCACAACCGAGCAAGCGCTAAATGAAATTCGTGCGATTCCATATGAGACTTATACTCTTCAATCGCATCCCATGAAGCATCGCGCAAATCTAGTGCTGGCTGTGCCCATACTGCAAGCGGCGCAATAGTATGACGCCCATATCGATCTGCCAAGCTGACCATACGATGGAGAAGATTTCCCAAATCGTTTGCCAGATCTGATGTAATGCATCGTTCTAAATCACCAGTGCTAAAATCGCCATCCGTATTCACTGGAATTTTGCGCATGAGATAATAACGCACAGGATCAGCGCCATACTCTTTTGCAAGTTCCATTGGATCAACAACATTGCCGCGCGATTTAGACATTTTTTGCTTGTTTATTTGAATCCATCCATGCACTAAAAGTTGTTTTGGGGGTTGTAGATCAGCCGCCATTAATAACGCTGGCCAATAGACTGCATGAAAACGAACAATATCTTTGCCTAAAACTTGCAAGTTTGCGGGCCACCATTTTTCAAATTCCTTGTTCTCTGATGGATCACCATAGCCAATAGCAGTAATATAATTGCAGAGCGCATCCACCCAGACGTACACTACATGCTCTGGATCATTCGGAAATGGCACACCCCAACTAATAGTAGTACGAGACATACTTAAATCTTTAAGCCCCGACTCCACAAAACTAATCACTTCATTGGTACGCTCTTTGGGCACAATGAACTCAGGATGCGTTTTATACCACTCGAGCAATCTATCTTGATACGCAGACAATTTGAAAAAATAACTTTCTTCAGAAACCTTCTGCGTCTCTCTCCCGCATGATGGGCATTCGGGAGCATCTTGCGCACTCCCTGCAGTCACATACGTTTCGCATGGCGTACAATACCATCCATCATAGGATCCCTTATAAATATCACCTTGCTTTATAAGCTTACTAATAAGCGCTTGCACTCTCTGAATGTGTCGCGGATCAGTCGTACGGATAAACTGTGAATAATCAATGTGATACGTATTCCAGGCCTCTTGATAAGCAGCAATAAAACTATCTACAAATTCTTGAGGCGTTTTTCCTACTTTTTGCGCCGCCTGCATAATCTTTTGGCCATGTTCATCTGTGCCGGTCAGAAAGTAGGTTTGCTTATTTGAAAGCTGCTGCCATCGAGATACTACATCCGCAATGAGCGTTGAATAGAGTGAGCCCAAATGCGGCTTTGCCGTTCCATAATAGATAGGAGTGGTTACATAAAACGTTTCTTTTGCCATAGGGATATCCAGTCAGTAGAGAATGATGCTTTTAGCTCATGATACCGCAATTATGGGCCAAATACAAAAAGCCCCGCTTCATGCGGGGCTTTCTTTCATTCGCTAAATTTTAGCATCCATTGCATCCGCGTAGTTCAAGAAGAATGGTCTTTAATAGTTCAATCACATTAAGATCAAGATTATTAATATCATCCGGCACATCAATCATAGTCTCTAAGCAACTACCATCATCTGAAAAATTACCAATTTTTGAGCAAATAAGTTCATCTTGAACAGAAAAAAGTTCATCTATTCCCGAACAACTACCACTCACCTGAATGTCATCAATAGCTGAAATAATGAGCTCATCATTTTCAGAGACCATATCTGACAGTTCTTCAATCTTTGAGCAGAGAAGCTGCGTTTGCTCATCTATCGCAGTAAGGATCAATTCATCGTTTGTTGAAATTAATATTTCAATATCTTCAATACCTGAAACAGTAACATCAATATTACTCACTTCAACGTTTACTGTAATATTCTCAATTTTCGAGCAAAGCTCTTCACCTAAAATAGAGATTTGTTCTGACAGCTCATCGATCCCTGAACACTCAACATCAAGATTTTGAATATCAATTTGAATCGTCTTTACGTTTACCTTAATGGTATCAATGCACCGCTGCAATTCCTGTAAACGATCATTTACTTCAGGATTAGGACATCCGCCACGTGCCACTAAAGAAGGCGCGCCGTTCAATATTAATAATACAATTAGAATTCGTTTCATGCTACTCTCCCTGAAATCGAATTTCGATTTGTATCATCATCTATAATATGTGTAACGAATGTCAATACGCGATTAGGATTTAAGCGAAATCCATAATTCTCTTAATGCTCGCTCAGAAATATCGTATGAAAAAAACCT
>JAJCZB010000027.1 GCA_029262595.1 Candidatus Babelota bacterium
GCGCCGAGAGCAGATCCGGGTCACATGGAATTGCAAGCGGCGATCCATTGGCCCGGTGAATCCGCTCTAACTATAACTATATGATGTAGGGCGGATCATGTTGTCAGGCATGGCGGCCTTCCTGGCTGCAACCCAGTCCGACCCGCGCGGTCCGGCGAACGCGGTGTTGACGAACGGTGCCTCGGCACGATAGGACCGCAGGCGCGTTGCAACAGTTTTTCCGGAGCCCTGCCCATGTCCCGTTCGGTCTATCTCAATGGCGATTTCATTCCGGTCGAAGAGGCCAAGGTCTCGATCTTCGACCGCGGACTGCTCTTCGCCGACAGTGTCTACGAAGTCATGGGCGTGCTCGACGGCAAGCTGGTCGACTTCGACGGCCATGTGCAGCGCCTCGAACTCTCGCTGAACAAACTCGACATGCCGATGCCCCTGAGCCGCGACGAGATCCTCGGCGTGCAGCACGAGCTGATCCGCCAGAACGGCCTGCACGAGGGCCTGGTCTACATGCAGGTGACGCGCGGCACGGCCGAGCGCGACTTCGCCTATGGCGAGGGAATGACCCAGACGGTCTTCATGTTCCACCAGCAGAAAGACTTGGAGCAAACAACCGCCGCCCGCGTCGGTGCCAAGATGCTCTCGGTGCCCGACATCCGCTGGGACCGCCGCGACATCAAGACGACCGGCCTGCTGGCCCAGGTTCTGGCCAAACAGGCCGCCAAACAGGCCGGCTGTGCCGAGGCACTGATGGTGATGAAGGACGGCACGGTCTCGGAAGGCGGATCGTCGAGCTTCTATTTCATCAAGGACGATGTTGTCGTCACCCGGCCGATCTCCAACGACATCCTAGCCGGCATCACCCGCCACGCGCTGCTGCAGTTGGCCGAGACGACCGACTTCAGGATCGTGGAACGCAGCTTCTCTCTGGACGAGGTTCTCGCTGCCGATGAGGCCTTCATCACCGCTGCCTCGACCATGGTCTGCCCGATCATCGAGATCGACGAACGCCGCGTCGGCGGCGGTCAGCCCGGCCCCCTGACCAAAAAACTTCGCGAGATCTACTTCAAGAACGCGCGGGAGACTTCTGTCTAGATTGAATTTTCTATCTCGCCATTTTCAATCTGCGTAAGTCAACGCAGGTTCAAGAACCAAGGTTCGCTCGACTCCCCATCCGCTTCCGGCGCCGGCCAGGCCCAGACAACAATCGGGTCCTCGCGCCCACGAATCGATTGCAGCGGCAGCTCGCGAAAACCATCCAGGACATCGCCGGCACCGGCCTGTCGGGCCGCCTGCATGACGGTGTCGGAAATAAGGATAGATGTGCGCCATTCGCGGGTCAGCGCCTCCAGGCGACTGGCGACGTTGACCGTGTCGCCGGTGACGGTGATTTGCGCATGCTGGCTGCCGCCGACTTCGGATATCGATACCTGGCCATAGTGAATGCCGGCCCCGCAGCCAATGGCATGCCCGCCCCCGCCCGCCAGTTCGCTGTTCCAGTCGGCGACGTCGGCGGCGATCGCGCGCGCCGCGACCACGGCATTGGCAGCGTCGGCCTGACCGATTTCCGGCACGCCGAAGACGACCAGTGCGCCATCGCCAATGAACTTGTCGATGACGCCGCCATTGGCCTCGGCGGCGCGCTCGACACAGTGATGGAAGCGGCGCAACAACTGTCCCGTCTCGACGGGAGTCATGCGTTCGCTTGTGCGGGTAAAACCAACGAGATCGACGAAGAGCACGGCAACCACCGGCGTTCGGTTCGAGATCGCGCCCGCAATGCCTTGCAGGTCGTTCACCGCCAGCGGCGAGACATAGCGCGTCAGTGTCTCGCCACGGCGCTCGGCATGAGCGCGCAAGCGGTTTTCCCGCATCGCATGACCGCCGACGACGACCGTTGCGCCGAGCAGGAACGCCAGCGTGGGGAAGCTGAAGTTGAGCCAAGTCTGCCATGCGGCGAAGCCATAGAAGTTGACCCCGCACCAGACTGCGACCACGGCGACCATTGCCAGGAATGCAAGCGCTGGACGGCGCAGCTGACCCAGCAAGATCGCGACGAGGCCGCCAAGGGCAATGGCAATGAGGTCGAACCACTCGGTCTGCGGCGACCGCTGCAGGAAGCCTCGGCCAAGCAGGTTGTCGATGACATTGGCGAAGACCTCGACACCGGAAAGCATGGGCGCATAGGGCGTATCGAACTGATCGCCCAGGGCCGCCGCCATGGGCCCGATCAGAACCAGCCGGTCACGAAAGCTGCCGGCGGGAAAGTCGCCGTTCGCGATATCGATGAATGAGCGCGTCTCATAGCTGCCGGCTGGGCCGGCGTAGTTGATCGCCATGGCCATCTCCTGGTCCATGGCAAAAAATCGCTCACCCAGCGTAAGGCCGACCCCCAGGTCGAGCGTAAGGTCACCGCGGTCAAGGCCCAGAAACAGGCGTGCCGCCTCAACCGGCAAAGAGGGATAGAAGGAGTCGCCAAAGCCGATGGCGGTATGTGCAAAACGTAGGCTACGGTCCTGTTCGACGAATACCGTGACATGCGCCGGCCGCGCGACGGTCAGGAAAGACTCGAGCGGCAACAAGGCACCCGCCGGTTGCTTGGGCAGTTGCCCGATGTCGACGAGATCCTTGCGAACAGTGCCGTATGCCGATTGCTTGATGTTGTGCGGCAAGAGCGTGCGATTGGCTTCATCCGGATCGTACACGAAAGCGAAGGGAACGATCACGTTGCCGGCGCGGGCAATCGATTGCCGAAGTTGCTGATCGTTCGGATCCAGGGCCGCCCCGGCGCCAGCCCCGACGAGCAACAGGTCGAAAACGATGCCGCGCGCACCGTCGGCCGCCAGGGCGTCCACGGCGCGGGCCAGCCAGGCGCGCGGAAAGGGCCACCGCCCAAGCCGCGCCAGGGTCTGGTCGTCGATCGCCACGATTGCGACGGCATCGCCGGCCGGCTCGGGCCCACGCACCTGAAAGCGCCAATCCAACGTCTTGCCTTCAATCGCCTGCAGCGGTCCGGAGTCGCGATGAGTCAGATAGGCGGGTAACAGCAGGACTGTCAGCACCAGGACGACGAAGGTCTCGACACGGGCCCAAAGCGCCGGCGGCGCGACACGCCAGGAAGTGCCGGGCGCACCGCTCACGGCAACCGCGTGCGGCCCAGCACGTCTTCGACGCGCGCGCTGTTCCACGTCTTGGGCGGCGCGGGCACGCCACCGACGCCAACGTCCGTCCCACTTCCCGGACCGAGCAGAACCGCCGCCCCGGCCGTGCCCGTGACGGCGACCTTACCGTCCACGACAAACACGGCCGTCCCGTCATCCAGCGCTTCCGTCACCCAGTCGGTGGCGCGGACCGAAGCAATGGCCGCCCTCGTCCTGACCTCGAAACCGCCGGTCCAAAGGGTCGAGAGTTTTGTGCGAATGATGCCGAGCAGCAACGTGAACGCGCCAGGCTTTCGGCTGCCCGGGTCATAGTCCGACAGTTCGACATCCGTATCCGAGCCGACCGAAAGCAGCGTGCCGTCGCTGAATTCGATCTCGACCTTGGCCGCCAAGGGCGTGACTATGCGATCCTCCGGGAAGACCGAGGCACCCAAATGGAGGCTGCGCGGCAGCATTGCCCGCAGCGCCGTCACGGTTCCCTGTTGCCGCACGACCTGGCCGACGGACTCAGCTTCCTGAGCCGAAGCCGGCAGCGCCACGGCGAAAAAAAGCAACCACACGCTTGCGGCCACCTGCGTCAGACGGCGAAACCGGTCAGAGAACATGCCGTGGAGTAAGCATTGCATTTCAGCCACCTTGCAAGAGCCACACTTCAAAGGTTGCCGCATGGGCGGGGCTCCGGCGCATGCGGGCAGTCTATTTGCGCGCCGCCAGCAGATGATAGCCGCGCGCTCCAAATTCATAGACCGCCTGCTTGACGCCGCGCAAGGCCACCGGCTCGGCCGGTGAGGTCGGCAGCGGCAGATCCGCGTCAGGTCGATCGAGCAGCTTCTCTGCCAAGCGTGGGTGAAGACGCG
>JAJCZB010000028.1 GCA_029262595.1 Candidatus Babelota bacterium
CGTTCGCCCTGAGCGTGTCGAAGGGTATCGAACGGTCAAATGTCAAAAAAACTATTGGATTTAAATTTTGCACAGCCTTCAGCAAGTTCAGAGTGAAAAAGATTGAGAAAATGCATAAACCCTTCGACACGCTCAGGGCGAACGGGGAGGGAAAATCGTTTCCGGTAAATTTTAAATTCAAAAGGTTTATAGGTAGTAAAACAAGCTTGCCATAATACGAGTATTTCCGACTGGATCAAGACAGACTACATCGCCATTGCAGTCAATGGTGCCATAGCCAGCGCGGGTGTATTCAAGCTCAATGCCCAACGCGAAGTTTTTCACCTTCCACAGAACGCGGGGAGAAAACCGAAAGAGGTAATTCAGATCGGTACCAATACCAAAAATTCTTTTATCAGTAACCTTCCCATCAGCATCAACGACGTTTTGGCAAATTGGCCCACGGGCCCCTAAATTTTTTGCAAACCCAATAAACCATCCCGGAATAACAGTTTTGCTTTTTGTTATTTCCGTATCATTCCAGAAGGAAATACCATTCAGATTTCTGTAGGTTTGATCGTCTGGCGTTGGATTAACTGAGTCGACAGCATATCCTCCCAGCATCGTCATATCTGTAGCATTTTGATAAAAAATAAACTTTGTGCGAGTGTTCATGGAGTCCCATTGAAAACTGCCATATATCGTTGCAATAACGCTACTGAGTTTTTCTCTTGTTTTTAACCCCGTATCAGTTTTCAGTCGCGGTTGGATACGTTTAAAATCGATATCGGCTCCAATTCTATGTTCTGAAAGATAGGTATCAAGACGAAAATCAAGTCGCGGTATGACGGCATTCCGTAAATAAGAGCTACTAAATCCAATCGGTCCATCAGTGAGCGACTCTAGTTCTGAAGATGCGGCAAACAGAAGGCTGAGATTTACGTTCGGCGTATAGGTAAGGCGAATTTGCGGGCTTCGAGCAAATACTTCAATTGGAGATCCAGTATTAAAAGAGATCGTACGGGGATCCACTCCTGGGACGTATAATGGATGCCATGTCTGGCCCGCGATTAAGCTTGCCTTATCCCAGGTCAGTTCTATGTATGCATGCCTCATGCGCAGAATATTGGTAATTTCTTGTTGTCCGATAAAGTCATACTCTATGACTCCTTTGCTTCGCGCATGTTTTATTTTAGGTCCATCAATTTCAAGGCGCATACGGCTTTGAATTGCTACCGATGTAAATTGTCCCTTTGCATTGATGTCGTCGCAATTGGCATCGAGCAGTTCTGGCTCCGGAAAGAGAAGAAATTCATCTTCATCCGTTCCAACTACTTGCCGTGTGTCCCAATACGCTTCATAGTTAATGTATCCACCAAACCGAATAGGCAAGAGAGAGTTGATGGGAAAAAGGTTTGTAACCTCTCGAGGTGATGAGCTTGTAGATTGTTTAAGTATTTTGTCAATGTCTTGGCGAGCATGCAGTAAGTAAGGCGCACTGAGAGCAATAGCAAGAAGAAAAAACCGCTTCATTATGTATCCTTTTTTAGCGATATCATTTGGGAGATCAGAGCTTCATTTTAGCGCGTGGATTAGTTATTGCAAAGGGGAGTGTAGTCAGCAAGGATGTAGCATGCTTTAGATATTAGCGGCACTGCAGATTGTTTATTAAAAATTCTTTTAAAAACGTGTTGCGACTTACGCCTTTATTATTATTGATTCCCATAGCGATTGCTTTGGGTTGGCCAATTAAAATACATAATTTTTTTGCGCGCGTAATGGCTGTATAGATGAGATTTCTTTGCAGCAGCATAAAGTGCTGCATAAAAAGTGGAATAATTACGGTATCAAATTCAGAACCTTGGCTTTTATGAATTGAAATTGCGTAGGCAAGTACCAGCTCATCAAGCTCTGTGCTTTCATACGTGACGAGCTGATTGGAAAAGCACACTACCATGCTTCGCTCAGATTGATTAATTTCTTCAATAATCCCAATGTCACCATTAAAGATTATTTTGTCATAGTTGTTACGAATCTGCATCACCTTATCACCAATTTTGAATGTGGTGCCTCCATAGACAAGGTGTTTTTCACCTTCAGCAGGATTCAAAATTTCCTGCAGAGCATGATTTAATGCAACAGTGCCCACCGCTCCACGATTCATGGGCACTAATACAACAGAGTCACTTTTGTTTCCCAATTTTGCATAGATGCGCTCAAGGTGAGAGCGAACATTTTCAGGCTGCTCTTCTTTAATATAAATAAAGTCGCGCTTAGTATCAGGCAGTGAAAACGCGGGAAACTCTCCCTTATTAATGCGGTGAGCATTTTGAATAATGAGACTGTTTTCAGCTTGTCTAAAAATTTGAGTTAAGCGAATTGTTGGAACTTTTTCACTCTCAATAAGATCGTTTAAAAAGTTTCCAGCGCCTACGGAAGGAAGTTGGTCTATGTCACCAATAAGAAGTATATGGGCGTGATAGGGCAGCGCTTTAAGTACTCCATGAGCTAAGAAAATATCGATCATAGATGCTTCATCGATGATAAGCAGCTGAAGATCAAGAGCGTTTTGCTCGTTATGCTTAAATCGCATGGTACTTACATCAAACTCTAAAAGGCGGTGAAGCGTAGAGGCATTTCTTCGGGTACTTTCAGTGATGCGTTTTGCCGCACGTCCGGTAGGAGCGGCAAGTTTATACGTCACCTTGTTGTCTTCAAGTACCGACAGGAGTTTTTTGATAAGGGTAGTTTTTCCTGTTCCGGGACCGCCTGTAATGATCGTAACTTTTTGCTGCAGGCACGTAAGAATACCGCGTTGCTGATCTTCATTTAACGCGATATCTTTGCTGGTTCGCAACTGATCATAAATAGCATCAATATCAAAATGTAATGTACTTTTATGCGCAATGAGTTGCTTAATATGATTGGCTACTCCGCGCTCTGAATGATAATGTAAGGCAAGTCCTACAAAATGATTTTCATCATGGCTGATCAATTTTATACGGTCACTATTATACAAATCATGGAGCGCGCATTTCATTTTATGTGCACTGTCTTCCACTTGATCAAGCTCAAGAAGGGTAACGGCTTTCTCTTTGAGTTCATCGAGTTGCGCGTATAAATTTCCATTACTTGTTTCTTGAGAAAGCGCATAAAGAATGCCAGAACTTATTCTTTTTTGAGAATCAAGCGCAAATCCCATATTTCGTGCAATTTGATCTGCAATTTTAAATCCAACTCCCCATATATCATCAGCGAGTCGGTATGGATTTTCATGCAACACAGAAATCGATTGCATGCCATATTTTTTATAAATTTTTGCAGCGTATGCAGGAGAAATATCTTTCTCTTGCAGAAAGACCATAATATGAGAAATTTCTTTTTGGTCTTCCCATGCAGCAATAATACGCTCAACGCGTTTCGGGCCAATGCCCGGCACTTCATGCAAGCGGTATGGTGTTTTATCAATTACTTCAAGTGCTTTATCACCAAATTTTTTTACCAATTTTTCAGCATAGACAGGCCCAATGCCCTTAATCATTCCGGATGCCAAATATTTTTGAATGCCGAGTGCGCTCGTTGGCAAAGAAATCGAACACTGTTCTGCTTCAAATTGCTTACCAAATTTGGGGTGCACAATCCATGCCCCTTTTACCTGCACTTGCTCCCCAGCGTGAAGCGTAGGCGTATGCCCTTTGACTAATGCGGTATGGGATCGTGAGGTGTTGAGCACGAAAACGGTAAAACCATTCTCTTCATTATGATAAATAATGCGATCAACAACCCCACTCAATTCTTCGGTTTGCATGGCTCCAATCTATGGTTTAGTTTTTCGCTTGGTCTTTAACTTTCTGCATGAGAAGATCAAATTCAGCTTTTCCTTGCGGGCAACTTTCTGTTAGATCAATCAAGAAATTATGAAGGTCTGTCAAAAAGACACTAAAGTCATTAATAGTTTTAACTTCAGCATCAAAAAGCGCATGATCATCATCAATTGCAGGATCAGCCCATTTTAAGAGCAAATTATCTTCTCGCTCTCTTATTTGACTGGATTGTTTTATGAGCTCTCTTAAAAAGCCTTTTACGTTTTTGACAGACTGTTGAAACGGTGCTGAAAATTCTTCAAAATGCTCTCGCATATGACCAAGTAGTGCAGTCCGTTGGTCATCGCTCATTTCATTTTCTAGCTTAACCAGTTCTTTTACAGTGTATGGTTTTTCGTTATAGATAAAGTGGCCGACTCGTTTACCACTTTGCAATTTTCCGATAAGAAGCGCTCGTAAATCTAAAAGATATTTTTTAATTTGCCCATAGGTAGGGCCGTCAATCACTTTGCCATCAAGAAATTTAAGAACCGTTGATTCGAGTTTGTGTGCATAGCTCACAGCGGGCATTGAAAATAAAAGAGCTAGTGCAAAATGCGTTATTTTTTTTAATTTCATTGTAAATCCTTGTGTAAGTAGTTTCTCCATTTGAAAGAAACAAAGATTAAAAGTTTGCCTCGAAATTGAGCGACACTGTCCAGTCATCGCCAATAGTTTTATTCCAACTCGTTCCTTCAGCATTGACGCTGAAAAAGAACGAATACTCTGGTCGAATTATTTTTAAGCCTAAGCTGCCAACACTTTTAAATTGGTATGCCAATGCATTTGTTCCACTGCATACATCGAGTCGCTCGAGTACTTCAGGGCAAACGCATCGAAGATCTTTTAATGATTCGCCTCGTTGTAACCAAAAATCAGAACCAAGTGTAATATCCCATACATCTCCTGAAAAGCAAAAGCGACTAAACCATCGCAATATCGCTCCCGGATGGACTTTTGTTTTCACTGCATAGGGATAAAATTTATCAACGATTTCTTGTTCTATAAAGTTGAGATTTGCTTTTTGTACTTCTTCATCAGTGGAAGTAAAATCGCGTTCTTTAAAGTCAGATGCTTTATTACGCCTTGCAAAAAAACGTGTTTCATTTGCAGGAGCGAGATATTCAAGGGAAAGACGATTATTCCAATTTATATTTTCTGTCCATTCCCAATCATCAAGCAGCGCTCGTAGTGATGTTTTTGATCGCATAATTGCTCCAATTCCCAGGTGGCCACCATTGCCAAGAGGGGAATCTAATACGATCGCATTAAATCGATCAAGTGCGCCAAGGAGAAATCCATTTTTATTTTTACAAATATCACCGATAAGCAATTCTCTGAGCGCTTGTTGTTCGTCAGGGCTGATCGTTGGGTTTATGAGATCTCCATCTTTAAAAATCAAATCAAACATAGCTTGCAGGTCAAGCGTTGGCTGGCATAAGTCGTCATCGAAGGTAGTACCTCGTATGCCTTTACTCACGGCAAATGCAGTAGGGATAGTTAAAAACCCTCCAAAGCGCAATGCAAATGTATCAGTTTTATACACAGCGTAGGTTGCTTCCAATCGAAAATCGCCAAACCCAACTCGGTCTGAAATGCCATGATTTTTTTCAAACATTTTTGCTTCATCAGGAGTGAGTGCTCCAAATTGATTTTCAATGGCTTGTTTTTCTTCAGGAGTTGCAAAGAGGTTTCGCTCTATATAATAGAATGGAAGAAGCATTCTCATCTCTATGCGTTGCCATTGGCGCCACGCATGAAACATCACACCCAGTCGTCGCTGCTCTACAGTGAAGTTTTTAAAAAGCCCAAGAATTTCTTGAAAATTGGATGTATCTGATAGTTCATCAAAGAGAGAAGCGGTTGGGAAATCATTTTTAAGCGTTTGGCTTAAATTATCAAGCGCGTTAAAGATAGTATTTTGTTCAAGGTTTACATAGCTGCAAAGATTAGTGTTTTTTCCGATAAATACTGATCGGTCCATTTTGTTCCAAAAAATCTGCCCTCCAATAATCCATCGTTCTGGCTCGGCGCATGAGTGCAATTCCCACAAGGGCAAATCAAGAAGATTTCGTTGCACCAGTGGATTAGTGCGGCAATAGAAGTTTTCCTCTAAAAGCTCAAATCCACCAACGCCTTCTATGAGCTCTACAATTTTATCAACGGGCAAGATATTACGGGTGCTTTGCGGGGATAGGCTCGAAAGATTCACTCCACTGAGGAGTATTTGCTCTTCTTCATCATCCTCATCAAACATATCCAATAATCGGATCTCATTGGATGCCCATGCGCGGCATGAGTATCCCAAGCATATGAATCCCAAAAGGAACCCATAAAGAAGATAATGTTTTTTCATGTTAAATACTCTTATATCGTTTTAATTTCTATACTAAATGAATTGTATCATAAGATGTTTAGTGTACCGTTTTTTATACATGATGACAAAGGCATCATCCAAATGGAACTTTTTTGCTAAATAGGCTGTTTTTAGTAATATAAGCACCATGGTATATCAGTTGAAAGGAACATACATGCAAAAAGATCCAAAAAGACAACGTTATTTCATCATAGAAGGCAACATTGGCGCCGGAAAGTCGACTTTTTTACAAATACTCAAACAATATTTGAATGTTCAGGCCGTTGTTGAGCCGCATGAGCAGTGGCAAAATGTGGGTGATGGCCACAACATTTTGGAGCAATTTTATTTGGATCCAAAGCGTTGGGCGTATACGTTTCAATCGTATGCTTTTGTGAGTCGTATCATGAATCAGCAGGCGCATGCCCGTATTAATCCGTATGCGGTACAAGTTTTAGAGCGATCTGTTTTTTCCGATCGGTATTGCTTTGCATATAATGCTCATGAGCTTGGTTATATGAACGCATTAGAGTGGAAGCTCTATAAAGAATGGTTTGCATGGCTGGTAGACACGTATATGTCTCAGCCCGATGGATTTATTTACTTAAGAACAAAGCCAGAAATTTGTTATGAGCGATTACAAAAAAGAAGTCGTGAAGAAGAAGCAACGGTATCACTTGAATATATAACCCGTCTTCACGATAAGCACGAACAGTGGCTTGTTGATAAACAAGGTGTTACGCCCGCTATTCAAGAGGTCCCAGTGCTCATTTTGGATTGTGATTCTGAGTTTGAAAATGATCGTGCAGAGCAAGAACGGCATATACAGAAAGTAGGTGCTTTTGTTACAGAACATATACCTACCGACGCAAATCGCTCGCCTATTTCGCCAATATCGATATAAAACCTTGTAAAAAAAAAGAAAATGGCGGTAGAATAGTGAATAAAACCACAATAGGCAGTGCATAGTGGGGAAATTAAGATGACTAATAAACCTAACGTATGAGGGTTACGATGGAAGGTATCTTTTATGTGAAGGCTGCCGCATTTTTAGGGGCATCATTTGCGATGGGAGTCGGCTCTATAGGGCCAGCGCTCGGGCAAGGAATGATTGGGTCAAAGGCATGCGAAAGCATGGGTAAATATCCTGAAAGCGCTGCAAAAATTCGAACAACGATGATGATCGCTATGGGGCTTGTTGAGACTGCTGCTATTTATGCGCTACTCATCGCGGGTGGTCTTATTTGGGTAGGGTACACAGCAGGGTAGTATAAAAAAGAAGTCGTTGAATATTTTGCCCTTCGGGGTTATTTTTATCTAAATGGGTCTTATATTCAGGTGCTTGCAACCATGGTCCATAGAGTATGAATATTAATGCCACTCTCGTAGTTCAGGCTGGAAATTTTTTCGTAGCATATCTTTTATTCCGTCACATTCTTTTAAAACCAGGATACGATGCGTTGTGCCAAAAAGCATCATACCGCACTTCCCTGGAAGATACTGTTGCTCAGGATGAGCATGCAGTTGAAAAAGAGCAGCAGCGCCAGCGAGATGCATGGGCGCAATTTCGCGCATGGTGCAGCAAATATAAGCCTGCGATGGCAGATAGAATGCTTTTTTTTAGAGGGATTTCTAAAAGCCTTACGGTTAAAGAGATACCAGCAGCGCAAAAAAATAAAGTGCGCAGTGCATTGACGGACGCGATCATGACGCAATTGAAGGAGCGCTATGGACGATAAGCAGATCATTCTGATCGTTTTTCGGTTATTAAATTTTGCGGTTCTATTAGGAATGGTTGTCTATCTGTGGAAAAAGTATGGCCGCTCTTTAGTTGTTTCTGAATATGAGAAAGAGCACGAATCGCTCAAATCACTTTCTACAATGCATACGGTGCTGCACAAGCAGGAGCGTGACCTACAAAAAATTTTTACTGCTGATACGCACGAGCGCTCTACGCTTAAAGAGCGACTTTTTATTTGGCGCGAAGCGATACAAAAAGAGCAGGACGAGCTGGCGCTGGAAAAAGAAAAACGCATGCAGGCATTGAATGATCGAATGAATGATCAAGTAAAGCGCGTCAGCGAGTATCGCCTATATCAGCAGCTTCAAAAAGAAGTGATTGAGCAAGTGCGCGATCGCTTGCGTACCGAGTATGCAACTGATGCAAAGCAGCAAGAAGTTCTTAAATCAGTTATGCAGCGGTTGGAGCGAGCATGAAACGAAACGCAGCTCCTTTATACGCAAAAGCATATCTCAATACATTTGGTTCCGGTATAACGCAAGATAATGTGCATGCAATCGAACAGGCTTCGCAATTTTTATTTGAGCATCGACGAGCGCTTTTTTTATTAAAGGTGCCAACCATGCAAGAGGCGGTTAAAAAGCGTGGAGTTCAGGAGCTGGCAGATCGTTTTGCATTACCAGAAAGCATTGGCATACTGTTTGATCTTTTGTTACAGCGTAAGAGCGCGAGCTTGCTTGCTGATATATTGCACGCGATTGCAGTGGAATATAACAGGCGCCATGATCATCACAAAGTAGAAATTGCAAGTTCATCCGTATTAACGGAGCCGCAGAAAAAAGCTATTATGAAATTTGCAGACGCACAGTTTCCCGGCACAAAGGAGTATATCTTTGCGGTGGATACTTCATTGATTGCAGGCATAAAAATTAAAAGTAACACATTGATGTTGGAATCATCTGTTGATAATTATCTGCGTGAATGCGCGCAGGCGCAGATACGGTGAGGAACTATGGAAAAAAATAATATTGATTTGGTCTCGTTGTTTGAACAATCACTGCGTGATCTTCCTGAAGAAAAATTAGAAGAAATTGGTATTGTCGTGCAGGTAGGTGATAATATTTGTCGCGTGCATGGGCTTTCAAATGCGGTGTATCATGAACTGATTGATTTCGAGGGTGGCAATCAGGGAATTGTGATGCAGCTCGATGAAGATACCGTTTCTATTTTTCTTTTGCACAGCACAATCCCGGTAAATGAACGTGAAGTGGCAAAGCGAACTGGCAGTGTATTTAAAACGCCGGTTGGCATGCATCTTTTAGGCCGCGTGATTAATGCAATGGGCCAGCCCATTGATGGACTTGGTGAATTAAAAGTTGATGATCACTGGCCGATTGAGCATGAAATTCCAGGAATTATAGATCGCTCTCCGGTTAACCAACCATTAGAGACTGGCACAATGGCCGTTGATGTCTTGGTTCCGATCGGAAGAGGGCAGCGTGAACTCATTATTGGTAATCGTAATACCGGAAAAACGTCATTAATCGTTGATACGATTTTGCATCAGCGCGATCAAAATATGCTGTGCATTTATGTTGCCATTGGCCAACGCCAAGCAAACATTGCCCGCTTGGTTCGCCTACTGCAAGAAAATGGCGCACTTGATTATACCGTTATTATCAGTGCAGAAGCGAGTGAGGCGGTATTGAATCAATACTTGGTACCATACGTTGGTTGCACGCTGGGAGAATACTTCAGAGAGCAGGGGCGCGATGCATTAGTGATCTATGATGATTTAAGTAATCATGCGGTTGCCTATCGTGAAATGTCATTGCTTTTGCGCAGAGCTCCTGGCCGTGAAGCATATCCTGGGGATGTTTTTTATCTCCATTCCCGTTTGCTTGAGCGCGCAGGAAAATTGGCAACAGGAAGCTCACTGACTGCGCTTCCGATTGTGCAAATTCAGAGCGACGATATCACTTCATATATCCCTACGAATTTAATTTCCATTACAGACGGGCAAGTATTTTTAGATACTCAGCTTTTTAATCAAGGGATTCGCCCTGCGGTGAATGCAGAGCTTTCTGTATCTCGTGTAGGAGGCGCTGCGCAGACCAAGGCAATCAAACGTATGACTAAAGCGTTACGGCTTGAGCTTGCGCAGTATCATGAGCTTTTGGATTTTGCACAGTTTGGCACGGAACTTGATGAAGTAGCCAAAAAACGGCTTGCGCGCGGTGAACGAGCGATTGCTCTTTTAAAGCAGCCGCAATACGTAACGTACAATTTTGTAGATCAAACGTTGATGCTCTTTCTTTTGCGCTATGATTTCCTTGAAACAGTGAAAGTGCCACATGTGCACGCGTTTGTAACGCAGTTTGTTAGCTACGTTAAATCCGTCTATTACGAAGATATTTATCGCGTTATTCTCGAGACCACCGATCTTTCAGATGAGATGATTGCTCGCCTGACAACGGTGGCTAAAGAGTTCGGCAAGCTCTTTGTAGCTCCTGAGAATAATGGGGTATAATTTGCCGATTGTATAGTTGATCGCTATACTATATAGCATCACTTCACATCTTATTTGTGCCCGTAGCTCAGTTGGATAGAGCAACGGATTTCTAATCCGTAGGTCGCAGGTTCGAATCCTGCCGGGCACACCAACCTACGCCAAGGCTACGGTTGGCAGGTCTTTAGTCACCCACGCGCTTCTTTATAACTTAGGTAGTTCGGAAGCGTAAATACGAACCTTAAGCGACCAATATTCGAAATGGAGTTATAAATGCCTTTCAACGTTTTTTCATTGATTAAAACCATATTGTTGGCACGCGCGTTATTTGTTTGTGCCGATCTCAATATTGCTGAACATCTTGCATCTCGACCAATGTCCGCAGCAGAAATTGCATCGGTTACACAGCAAGACCCTCAGTCTTTACAGCGTTTATTATATTTTCTTGAGCTTCATGAAGTGTTTGATCGCAATGAAGATGGCGCATACAAGCTCAATGATTTTTCTTGCCGTTTGTGTGCAGATCACCCTCAAACTGTAAAATCGTATATTTTGCATGATGATGAAACTCGATGGAACTGTTTTGGTCATTTGGGGTATTCAATTGAGACTGGCAAAGCAGCGTTTGATGAGCTCTATGGGAAAGACTACTTTGCCTATTTGAAAAACGATCGTTTATTAAGTGGACGATTTAACGATGCAATGACGACTCTTTCAAAATCTGAAAATGAACGTATTGCTCAAGGGGTATCATTTCATGGAGTCGTTGCAGATATTGGTGGGGGCAAAGGGCATTTAATTGATGTTATTGCCAAAGAAAAAACGATTGATCAGGGAATTTTGTTTGATCTTCCTGAGGTCGTTGAGCAAGTAGACAATCTTCATGCATCCTGTACAACAGTAGCGGGTTCTTTTTTTGAGAAAATTGGGGTGAATGCAGATATTTTTATTCTTAAGCGAATTTTGCATGATTGGGATGACGAGCAAGCATTGGCCATTTTACAACAAGTGAGCGCTGCAATGCATACAGATACAAGGCTGTATATTTGTGAAGGCATTCTTGATTATTCCAAGGATAAGCAATTGCTTGCGGCGTATGATTTAGTATTGCTTTCTATTTTTCAAGGGCGCGAGAGAACAAAAAATCAGTATGAAGTATTGCTGAAACAAGCAGGACTTTCCATAGTTACTATTCATCATATTGATGACATTATGTGTGTAATGGAGTGTAAAAAAATACAAGAGTAAAATGTATTGGGTTAAATAAGTGAGCGGGTTGCTGTTTTTTCTGAACAGCAACCCGCTTATACTTTTAGCGTGTATGGGCTCCATTGGGTGATTTTTTATGATTTCTCAGAAAAGCGCTGCGGGTCATGATGTTATGTCGAAGCTTCACGAGAAGGCGGACCAAAATATTTTTGCGCCCGCTCAATCAGACGATCAAATTCATGCATGTTCGCCGTCTCATCCGCTTGGCCGCGAATAAAGGTAATACCTAAGATGCCGTGTGCTTTGGGGGCGACTCCTACTTTTTGCAATAATCCCTTATACTTCATCTGGCCAAAGAGAAGCTTTTTGAAAAATGAGGAAAAGGGATGAAGAAAAGAGATTCGGTTTTTCTGTGCGGTGTATTGTTTTGGGTATCACATTTGCAGGGTCATGGTTTTGGCCATGCAACTCCTATAAAGCGTGATCGTGTATCGCAAAGTGCTGAAACTATTTTTCGCACTGGTCGTAAGAAAATAGTATTTGTATCCAGTTATGACATTGTTACACATCGCATCGTCTCTACTCCGATTCAATCTGTTGGGCAGAGTATATGCAATTGTTATGTTCGCATTAGTTTAGATCAAAATCCTTTCCATGATATTTCCTGTACTCCGAGTCAGGAGTTTTATGATGCTACTACCAGCCAGTGGATTCCTGCATGCCAGATACAAAAAGGGATTGAACTAGTTGGAGCATACGGTGTATATGCAGTGCAAGCGATACAGTTTATAAAACGGCCCTTAAAGATGTATGCACTAGAAGTCAAAGGTAATCACAACTATTTTGTCGGAGCACACGCACTTTTAACGCATAATATGTTGTTCCCGGCAGTAACCATTAGTGTAAGCGCTGCATTTGGAGCAGGCGCGGCGGTAGGAGGTCAAGCGGGAAGTTTCTTGGGCCCCATTACGTGTGCTGGCGGTATAGTGCTTGGTGGCATAATTGGCATAGCTACTAAGGCAATTATTAATAAACGGAAGCTTTCGTATCGATTGCATTTTGACGTTGAAGAGGTTGAGCGATTGTTTTTAAGAAATGAAAAAAAAGAAAAGGGCGATGGTAAAGTAAAAAATATTAGTGGTGAGGACGATAGTGATTTGAGAGAGGGTGGGCTATCCAATAAAGAAGCTCGCAAAAAAGCAAAAGAATGGGGATATAAAGAAACTAAAGATGGAGAGTTTGGATCGCGTGGAAAACTTAAGTTTATTAAAGGAAATAGTATTATTAGTCCTGATCGAGATGGTCATAATGGAGGCCATTGGAAAGAATACAATAGAAAGAATCGCCGTATTGGCACATTGGATCATAATGGAAAAAGGATAAAAAGTTGATTCGTATGAATAAATTTAAAATAGAAACCATTAGTGATAAGCCAAAAATAATAGATGGTCTGCAGTCACATTGGGGGCGTATTACAATAGGCGATTTTTCGGAGCGCTTTGTCATGCCGATAGATAGCTGGACATTAGATCAATACAAAAAACAATGGAAAGAGGGGCTTGAAAGATTAAAAAATAATGATACTTCTTGCCTTGTTTCTAGAATTGAAAATATGCATACTCCTTATCCTACTATTGAACTGTGGGATCTTTATAAAGTAGGAGATACTGTTTTTTTTCAAAATTCTTTATTGATAAATGAAACGCTTAAGGATTCAAACTTGAAGCTTTCTAATTTTAATTCTCAATCTTGTTATGACTATATCAATACTCCTAGGCAAACCATTACCGAAGATGGCGACGAAATATCTGAGTGGAGTATTAGTTTAAAAGATTTTTTAAATTCAATAGCGAACTAAAAATAATGAGTTTGAATGTTTTTTGGAAGGCTATTCTGTAAATGTTTATCCGCAGGTTGATTAAATAGTAATTATTTTGTGGCGCCAAAATACTTTTGCGCCCGTTCAATCAATCGATCAAACTCATGCATGTTTGCCGTTTCATCCGCTTGGCCGCGAATAAACGTAATACCTAAGATTCCGTTTGCTTTGGGAGCGTAATAGAGAAGCGTATCTCGCGTCCATCCGCGGGGATCTTCCTGCGCAACGCGTACATTAATCATATACTGCAGCTCGCTCATTGGCGGTTGATTTTTGAGTGTAATCAGGTGGCCTTGCACCGGCACGATACGTTTGTCTCCACTAAAAAGGGGTGCGCTTTTTCCCGCGCAATTAAAAACAATTTCTTCTTCAATCTCATCGAGTGATGTGACGTCTTGCTGCACAATCGAAATGCCAAGTCGTGCTGCTTGCTTTCGCAACTCGCGCATGATATGCGACGGATTGATAAAGACGGTTTTATATTCCATCACGTCATACTGTTTACCATTACCAAAATCGATCAATACGTTTTCAGGTGCGGCAACTAATCCTTTTTTAATATACGGCCCAAATCCCGGATCGATTTCATGATCAAAGTATGCAGGCAATAGTTTTGATGCATCATATATATAGGGGTGCGTGCCGTGAGCAATTTCCAAATACGCTGCATATGATTCCATGCCAACGGATAAAAACTGTGCGCGTTCTTGATCGGTAGATGATTTGCGTGGACGTGGAAAGAAAAATCCAGCAGCTCGATCAGAAGGCAAATTACTCGTTTCTTTTGCCGCAATACGCACATCATGGCCTTTGCGCGCAAGCTCAATCGCCGTGAGCAGCCCATAGCATCCCGCGCCAATCACACAGATTGGTTTGTTTTTATACGATGGGTTTGATTGCAATTGATCGTCTAATTGCCGTATTGATTGTGGGACACTACCAAATAAAAACGTCCATCCCGCGCCGCCGTGCCCATAATTATGGCAAACGATTTTTCCATCTTTCAATTCACTCGTAATCTGAAAAATACGTTCGCGATGCGTGCGAATGCAGACAATTTTTTCTTCAATATGATCGGGAGAGATGGAAGGTGGCGTGAGGTATACTATGCGAGTCATGAGTGTGTGTCTTGTAACGGGGTGTAAAAAATGCCGTGAGCTGTGGTGCTCACGGTATTGAGTATACCATACTATTGGGCTTTCCGTATAAATTCCTCAATTGCACGTATCGTATTAGAAATGAACGAAGCATTTTGGCGCATATCTTCATTACACTCCAAAACCAAAACCGGCACATCAGCAATACCCTCAGGGCGATTGTGAATGAGCATCTGCTCATGCCCTTCATGGAGCGTGTGCCAATAGGTTGCATCAATTCCCGCTTCTTCTTTTCTGCTGCGCGTGCAAATGCGCGCAAAGCTTATTTCAGGATCCGTTCGTATATATATAATGCCACTCGGTTTTGGAAGGGCGGGAGAGATTGCGCCAGAAAGTTCTCGATAGAGAATGCCTTCCAGTGGATGCAAGAGTCCGCTTTTTTCATCAGCGTAGCAAAATGCATGCCCTGAAAAGAGTGATCGATCGCTCACAATAATACTATCGGGAAAATCAGCAATCGCTTTTTTAAGATTCTTAATATGAAACGCATAATACAGAAGATTAACCGTGAGCCCCCATCGCTCTTGATTGTCATACATCATCTGTAGTGCATTAATGCCGTTCGTGCTTTGCACTTGCTGCACCGGCTCTTCAAGCATTACAAAAGAAGGGTTCTTTTTGGCAAGCGCACGCGCAATGGTTGTTTTTCCGGATCCAGTATTTCCTTCAATATAAAAGATGGATGGGGTGCTTTCTATGGCGAATGTGAAACAGCATAAAAATACTACAAAATGTTTCATGCTTATTTCTCTATGCTTGTATTGCAGGTGGCATTTCTGGCATGACGACGCATCGTGCCGGGCCACCTTCATCACTCTTATCTACTACGTGCATATGTCCTAACGCAATGTGTTCAATTACCCATGGGTATAATTGCCACTCAGCTTGGTGCGTTTTTTGCTCAAAGATTTCGCGCGTATCGTTAGGCTGTTTAATGAATGGATTCTGCGCAATAATTGGGCCAGTATCCATTCCTTCATCAACGATATGCACTGTGGGTCCCGAGACAGTGACGCCATATTTCCATGCATCATCAATGCCAGTGTCTCCCGCAAACGAAGGAAGCAGGGTGGGATGAATACTGATCACACGATTATGAAAATGATCAAGAAAATCTGCATGGATAATCACCATAAATCCTGCGCCGCATACGAGCCCATTGTCCGGAGTAACGCCGTGCTCTTTGAGTGTAGCAATCATTTCTTGCGCATACTCTTTGCGACGTGCTTCTTTTTGCTCACTCGTCATACTTCTAAACACTTTCGCAGGGAGCCACACTGCCGGGACGCCATGCCGCTGGGCGCGCTCAAACACTTTTGCAGATTTACGATTACAAATGAGTACCGCCGGCTCAATAATGCCTTTGTGCTCTGGCTGCTCAAAATAGCGCCAAATCGCCTCAGCATTCGATCCGCTTCCCGAGGCCAGAATTGCCACCTTCAAGGGGGCATGAGGTGAGAGCGTTGATGTGATGGCCAGGAGGCTCAAAAGGGCTGCTTTGATCGAGAGATTTTGCATAGGTGTTCCTTGTATATAAGGGAAAGTTGCTCAAGCACTGGGGCGCACTCTATCATAGGTGTGTGTAAAAAGTAAGATGATTTAGCTCAAAAAGAAGCGTCCCGCTAGACAAAACAACCCTTGTTTATTACTATGAGTAAAATTACTATTCACCATTTTGGGGGGATTCCCGATGTCATCAAGGCAGTCTAAACTTCGCAATATAGCTATTATCGCTCACGTAGACCATGGTAAAACAACTATGGTAGACCAACTTTTGCAGCAATCCGGCACGATTAAAACAGAACAAGATCGTGTAATGGATTCTGATTCTATTGAAAAAGAGCGTGGTATTACGATTTTGGCGAAAAACACTGCTATCAAGTATGGCGATCATACAATCAACATTGTTGATACTCCTGGTCACGCCGATTTTGGTGGTGAAGTTGAGCGTACTCTTCAAATGGTGGAAGGGTTTATTTTGCTCGTTGATGCGGCAGAGGGGGTACTTCCGGGTACTCGATTTGTACTTGGTAAAGCATTAGAGCTTGGCCTTCGTCCAATCGTAGTAATTAACAAAATTGATAGAAAAGATTCTGCAATCGAAGCTACTGAAGAACAAGTACATGATCTCTTTTTGGATCTTGCTACAGATGAATCGCAACTTGAATTCCCAACGCTGTATGGTTCATCAAAAATGGGCTTTATGAAGCGGAGCATGGATGAAGAGTCTGATTCATTCATTCCACTCTTGGATACAATTGTAGAATCAATCCCTGCGCCAAAATCTAAGAGCGAAGATTTGCAACTTTTGATTACGAATCTAGATCACTCAGAATTTTTAGGACCGATTGTTATTGGTCGTATTTTTGGCGGATCATTGAAAGTGGGCGATCAAGTAATTGTCTGCAAAGATGATCAAGTCAGCGCGCCGACGCGTATTACCAAAATGTATACGTTCTCTGGTGTTGATAAAGTAGAAACGCAGGAAGCGCATACGGGTGATATTGTTATCGTTGCTGGGTTTGAAAAACAACCAGAGCTTGGTGCAACGGTATGCGAAGTTGGCAAGCCAAATCCGCATGCATACGTGAAGGTAGACGAGCCAACATTAACGATGTATTTCTCTGTAAACAACTCGCCCTTTAATGGAAAAGAGGGGACGTTTTTAACCTCTCGCCATTTAAAAGAGCGTCTTGAGCGCGAACTGAAAAAGAACGTAGCGCTCAGAGTTGAGCCAACTGAATCGCCAGAAGTATTCAAAGTATCTGGCCGTGGCCAATTGCACTTAGGTATCTTGATTGAAAACATGCGTCGCGAAGGCTATGAGCTACAAGTATCTGCGCCTGAAGTGATCTATAGAAAAATTGATGGTGTTAAGTGCGAGCCGATTGAATTAGCTACTATCGACGTGCCGACTGCATATCAAGGCGCTGTCATGGAAAACTTGGGCAAACGAAAAGGTATCCTCAAAAACATGCAACCACTCGGCACAGATCGAGTGCGCTTGGAGTTTGAAGTGCCGTCTCGTGCATTGCTTGGGTTCCGCTCACAGTTTCTCACCGAAACGCGTGGGACAGGAGTGATCAACGTGAGCTTTGTTGGGTATCAGCCATATAAGGGTGATATTGCAACGCGTACCAAAGGGGCACTCGTATCCATGGAAAACGGTATGGTGACTTCATACGCATTAGATGCATTGCAAGCGCGTGGTATTTTGTTTGTTAAGCCAGGTGACCAAGTCTATCAAGGTATGATCATTGGTGAGCACAGCCGAGAGAATGATCTTGATGTGAATCCATGTAAAGCAAAAAAGCTAACCAACATGCGTGCATCGGGAACGGATGAAAGCGCTAAGCTTGCGCCACCGCGTCCAATTGAGCTTGAGTCTTGCATGGAGTGGATTCGCCCGGATGAATTGATTGAGGTTACGCCGAAGTCTATTCGTTTGCGTAAGCGGGTATTGAATTCGACAATGCGGAAGCGATCTTAATTTTTTAACTTTCATTTTTGTTTTTTCTTTCCTTCGATACAATTTTTCGCTTCACTCAAAATCACTCAGGATGAGCGGGGAAGAGGGGTGCCTTATCTATGAATACTTTTTATGTATATATTTTAAGGTGTAATGATGGGAGTTATTATGTTGGTCATACGGATAACGTCGAAGCTCGCTTTTTAGCCCACCAGCAAAAAACTCTACCGTGTTATACAAATTCTCGTCTTCCGGTTTCGCTTGTATTTGTGCAAGACTTTGGTTCTCGAACTGAGGCTTTTTCTGCTGAGCGTCAGATTAAGAAATGGACTCGCAAGAAAAAAGAAGCCTTGATTGAAAAAAACTGGAAAAAGGTTTCACTGTATTCCAAGAAAAGCTTTTCTAAATAAATGTATCCTTCGATACAATTTGCTTATTTCATTCGCAAACCACTTCCAGTCTATGCCAAGGCTTCGACGGGCACTGCAGATAGGCGGTTATGAAAAATTTCTTTAAGCAAAGATCGCATTTTAATTGAGTGTAAGTGCTTTCGATTTTCAACGCTAAGTTTTTGTTTTCCGCTCATCCTGAGTGATTTTGAGCGAAGCGAGAAATTGTATCGAAGGATACATTTATTCACCCCAGCCTGCCCGGCGTAGCTTTACGCGAAGCCTGGGAATAGGGGCGACGTAGATAACCAAAAACAAATTAATATGTTGAAGAAAAGTAAAAATGAAATTTAAAAGTTCCAAATTCCCCCCCCCAGTCATCCTGAGTGCCGAGCATGTGCGAGGTGTATCGAAGGATTATTGCTTTAAACAAAAAGCTTGCTATACTTTCAGCCAGTGAAAACATCAATACTAACACCTTTATATATATCAAAGGGGTTTCATGAAAAGATTAGGATTAGGACTTGCAATAGTAGCATTGTGTGCAGTATCGGGAGCGCAAGCAAAAACGGCAGTTCCACTTCCAGGAATGGAATATGTAGATAAAGCAGCAGATTTTGTATCTGGTTGGTTGCCTGCTCCAACGCTCGAAAGATTCTGTACTAAAAAAGACGCTTCCGGAAGAGATGAAGATCCGCACCTAAAAGCAGGGCGTGTATCTCGCTACGGCAGCCGTAACGCAACTCTCGCCTTCTATGCACTCCTTACTTACAACGCTGTGCAATGGGCTCGCAACCGCGCTGCTAAAAAAAAGCATCACGCATAATCTCTGAGTTCTTTTGAAATAAAAAAAATAACTGCGTTGCGATCTGCGGCGCAGTTATTTTTAATCAAGCTAAAAAAACAGCACTACAATTTTTTTGTACTGTACAAAGTTAAAAAAGCAAGTACACTACTGCACTAAATCGTAGTGGAAAAATAGATTTTTTAGAAAATGTTCAACCAAACAAAACACAAAGGTGATTTTATGAACAAGAAATTATTAGCATTGCTTTTAGTTGGAGCAATGGCAGGGAATGTTTACGCTGCTGATGTAGATAGTGGTACAGCAGCAGGAGTAGTAGGTGGTGGCGATGCACGAGCAGCAGCAGCCGCAGCAGGCGCAGCAGCTATGGCCGCGCAACGAGCTGGCGGAGCAGCTCCATTACTCGCACCAGCTCCAGCACATGATGGCCGTGGTGAAGCTGTTTTTAATGCTGGTGATAGAGCGAATCTTATAGCAATTCTTGATGCTTTGAATTCTGCTGATAGTGGTGTTCATGCTAAGCTAGGTGCATTGCAAGGCGCAGTAGCAGCTTTAAGCACATCCGCAGCAGCTCCAGCAGCAGTAGCACCAGTTCCAGGTGCAGCAGCAGCTCCAGTAGCTCCAGCAGCAGGTGCAACTCTTACAGGAAAAGACGGATGGAAAGGGCCATTATCTTGGGCGCGTAGCATGGTGTTTGCTCGAACTAGCGAAAATCCATCAAACGTATTTGCAGCTCGTGCAGCAGGCGTAAAACCGGCTAACTGGGCACAAAAAGCAGAAATCAATGATGCAGATGCAACTGATCGTGGCATCTGGAAAGCTCGTGTAACTCGCGGGGTAACATTGGCTGCATATGCAATGTTAATTAGATCTGCTGCAGGTACTTTAGGCGACTTCTTTTCTGACGATGAGGAAGACGAAGAAGGCGAAGAAGATAACGCGTAATCTTCTTTTTAGTTGAAATTGGGAAGGCATCGGAGAAATCCGGTGCCTTTTTTTTAATCCTTCGATACAATTTTTCGCTTTGCTCAAAACCACTCAGGATGAGCGAGGAATAAATAACGAATATTATGAACGGCGAGTGAATAACAAGTTTTATTGAAATACAACTCTTTGAGTTTTGAATTTTAATTTATTTCGCTCATCCTGAGTGTTCTACGTAGCTTTAGGCAAGTAGAATGTATCGAAGGATCCCTAAGCCTTATTCCGTAATTCTTTAATTGCCGCCACAGGATCATCACTTTCAAAAATCGCAGATGCAATCGCAAGATCTTGCGCGCCCGCAGCAGCGATGCTCGCAATATTCTCCAGATTAATTCCCCCATCCATGCCAATTATCACATCGGGCTTGTACTCTCTAATCGCTGTTACTTTCTCTAGCGCATCCGGCAAAAAGCGCTGACCAGAAAACCCAGGCTCCACAGACATCACCAAAACGTGATTGATAGTATCAAGAAATGGAAAGATTTTTTCTGCGCTCGTTTTTGGACTGATCGTGATACTGGCAATCCATTTTTTTTCTGTTATACATTCTGCCACTTTTTCAACTTCATCGGTTGATTCAAAATGAAATGAGAGCATGCTGCCCTCTGGCAGCTGGAGATCTTGGCACCATTGCATTGGATTATCCACCATTAAATGTACCCAAAGTTGCTTTTGGGTTGCGCGGGCAATTGCGTGCACCATGTCTGCGCCGAAGGTCAGGTTGGGCACGAAGTGATTATCCATGACGTCTAAATGAAAGCCGTCGCAGTATGGCTCGAGGAGGGTGATTGATTTTTCTATACACAGCAGGTTGCTGCTTATTAATGAAGGGAAAAGTTTGATCATTATTTTCTCCTTTTTTGATTTCATTCTAGCATATTGAGAGTAAGGTGTAATTTCAAAATAAGGGCTTGCAATACCTATAATTACCATGTAATATCGGAATATGAGTCCGAAATATCATGGAGATCAAATGGAAAGACCTTTATACCTTGCTCAAATAGCTACTCATCTGCGCGTGCAGCCGATATGTGCAATTTTAGGAGCGCGCCAAGTGGGTAAGACTACCTTAGCCCGTCAATTTGCTACTACCTATGAAGGGGTTGTGGAGTTTTTTGATTTAGAAAATCCTATCCATTTGGCAAGTCTTGAAAATCCGATGCTCACGCTCAGTAAGTTTCCGGATCGGCTTGTAGTAATAGATGAGATTCAGCTACGGCCAGACCTATTTCCTATATTACGAGTGTTGGTTGATGATCCGGATAAAAAATATCGATTTTTAATTTTAGGGAGTGCATCTCGAGATTTACTCCAACAATCATCAGAAACGTTGGCTGGTAGAATTGGATATATTGAACTACCTCCGTTTACTCTTTTTGAAGTTCATAATGCCGATAGGCTTCTTATTCGAGGGGGATTTCCGCGTTCATATCTTGCTCAGTCAGATGAAGACAGCTTTTTATGGAGAGAGGGATATATTAGTACCTTTTTAGAAAGGGATCTTCCGAGTTTTGGTTTTAATGTGCCGCCAAAAACAATGCGCCGTTTTTGGATGATGCTCTCTCATTACCATGGACAGCTTTTTAATGCATCTGAAATAGCTACCTCATTAATGGTATCGGATAAAACTGCTAAAAAATATTTAGATATATTGGCTGGCACCTTTATGATACGCACGCTGCAGCCATGGTTTGAAAACATAAAAAAAAGACAAATAAGAACGCCAAAAATTTACTTTAGAGATAGTGGTATTTTTAACGCATTGACATCGATACGTTCAATAACTCAATTGGCAAAGAGCCCTAAGGTTGGATCATTATGGGAAGGCTTTGCTCTAGAAGAAACCATTAATTGTCTGCAAATTAACGCTGAAGATTGCTATTTCTGGTCTACTCACAATGAGGCAGAATTAGACTTGCTTATATTTAAAAGCGGCAAGCGGATTGGCTTTGAATTCAAATATACTGATCGTCCTAAAATAACAAAATCAATGCATATTGCAGGTGAGGATTTAAAGCTTGATCATGTATACGTGATTTTTCCAGGTGATCGGCAATTTTCGTTGAGCGAAAGTATCACTGCATGTGGCTTGAGCGCGTTGCACACCATCACGATCTAGCGCAACCGTGGGTACTTAAAGAGATGGCCAAATGCCATCAATTTCGTTACACTAAAACAGTTCAAAGCAGTTTCGCAAATCATACATTTTTCAAAGACATACGCGTTATCACCCAGAGGAGTATCAATCATGATAACCAAAGTAGGCATGATCATTTTGCTTGAGCATGATGTTGATGCAGCATGTGAGTTTTATAAGAAATTAGGCCTGAAAGAAATTTTTCATATCAAAGAATCATGGGCCGAATTTGCCATCGGCGACGTTAAAATCGGCCTCTGCCCTACAAGCCAAGAGCCGCACGATCGCATTACCGGACTCGTGCTCGAGGTGGATGATGTGAAAGCATTTTATGAAAAATATAAAGATGAAATTAAGTTCAAATCAGAGCCAATCGAAAAAGTGCACGGCTTGATGACCAGTATCCAAGATCCGGGTGGCAACTTTATTGATCTCTATCAGCCAACCCCTGAGAAGGTCCAAAAATTGGTTAAGCAGGTCGTTGATAAAGATCAAGCCGAGAACGAAAAAAAAGCGTGCGATAAAGGCGATACGTGCTGCAAGAAGGATAAAGCAGACGCATAACAATATTTTGAATTTATTTTAATTTTCTACGTTTGCTTGTCGTGGCAACAGAGAAACGAATTTAGAAATGAATTTTGCTCAGGATTTTTTATACCGTTCGTCCTGAGCTTGTCGAAGGATACGAGCGGTCAATGGTGCTAAATATGAGACCATATCATGTGTATATATTGAGGTGTTCCGATGATAGTTATTATACGGGGCATACAGATTGCATAGAAAGAAGGATTTCTGAGCATAAGCAAGGATTAATTGCAGGATATACTGCGTCGCGACTACCGGTTAAAGTTGTGTACGTTGAAGTGCTTGGCTCCCGATATGAGGCATTGGCTGCAGAAAGACGTATTAAGGGATGGACAAGAAAGAAAAAAGAGGCTTTAATACAGCAGGATTGGCAGAGATTGGTAAGCCTTTCTAATAAATAAGGTGTTCGTATCCTTCGACAAGCTCAGGACGAACGATGGGTCCCAACGAAGTTGGGTAAAGTTGAGAGAGAGCTGAGCGCAGCGTTTACTCCTGAGGAATCGAAGGGTCAGGACGAACGATGGGTCCCAACGAAGTTGGGTAAAGTTGAGAGAGAGATGAGTGCAGCGTTTACTCCTGAGGAATCGAAGGGTCAGGACGAACGATGCTTGATAACGAAGTCAGGTAAAGCAGAGAGAGCTGAGCGGGGAATAGTAGAGAGCGTGTAGGGAATTATGCCTGAATTGCAATGTTAAAATAGTTTTTTACCGCTCATCCTGAGTGTCCGGCGTAGACGGATGTATCGAAGGATACAGCCTTTTATGCCTGTAACATTTCAAAGAGAAATAATACAGGGCATGCTTCAAGGTATGGTAAAATGGACGAACGTGAAAACCATTTGCTGCACCCCATTTATATATCTTTCTAGAGCGCGTATTGATAGATCGAGTTAGATAAAATATGAGTCTTGCGCTATCAAGAAAAATATATTGAGAATTTAAGATATTTGGTTATACTGAAAAAACATGTAAGGCGAAGTAGATTTAAACAGTTTTGTATGATGTTTTCCTATCCGTTCGCCCTGAGCTTGTCGAAGGGTTAATCGAATGGATGGGGCAGGAATGATCAAAATGAAGAAAAAACACGAATCTTTTAAGCACGGAGGCATGATGTTTGAACGAATCAAGCCGTTAGGCGACCGCGTATTGGTCAAGCGTAATCCGGTTGAAGAAAAAACAGCGTCAGGAATTATTATTCCCGATGCAGCAAAAGAAAAAGCGCAAACCGGTACGGTGATCAAGGTTGGTATGGGCCGCAAAGATGCAAGTGGTAGTGTTATCACTCTTTCAGTCAAAGAAGGCGATACTGTCTACTTTGGCAAATATGCGGGTACAGAAGCCGGCCAAGACTTTCTTATTATTAAGGAAGATGAACTTTTGGGCGTCATTGAAACTAACTAAGTGTTAAGGAGCAGACTATGGCATCAAAGATAATCGCATTCGGTGCAGACGCGCGAAATCGCATCAAAAAAGGTGTAGATATTCTTGCAGACACCGTTAAAATAACTCTCGGGCCCAAAGGGCGTAACGTTGTATTTGAGCGTTCGTTTGGCTCTCCATCAGTAACCAAAGATGGAGTAACGGTTGCAAAAGAGATCCAACTTGAAGACAGCTTAGAAAATATGGGCGCACAAATGGTGCGTGAAGTGGCAAGCAAGACCGCTGATATTGCGGGCGATGGCACCACGACTGCGACTGTACTGGCACAAGCAATTTTCCAAGAAGGAAATAAGTTTGTAACTGCGGGCGCAAATCCAATGGAATTAAAACGCGGTATCGATAAAGCGGTAGCCGTGGTAGTAGAAGAAATCAAAAAAAGTGCAACGCCGGTTTCTGGTAAAAAAGAAATTGAGCAAGTTGCAACTATCTCTGCAAACTCTGATGCGAGCATTGGTGCTCAAATTGCACATGCAATGGAGCGCGTTGGGCGCGATGGCGTGATCACTGTGGAAGAAGCAAAAGGTATGCAAGATGAGCTGGATATCGTTGAAGGTATGCAGTTTGATCGCGGGTATCTTTCTCCGTATTTTGTAACTGCTCCAGAAAAAATGGAAACAGTGCTTGAAAATCCTGTGATTTTAATTTTTGAGAAAAAAATCAGCACGATGAAAGCAATGCTTCCGCTCCTCGAGCAGTCAGCAAAAAGTGGCCGTCCATTAATGATCATTGCAGAAGATGTTGAAGGCGAAGCGCTTGCAGCATTGGTAGTTAATAAGTTGCGCGGCAGCTTAAATGTTGCTGCAGTTAAGGCGCCTGGTTTTGGCGATCGCCGTAAAGCGATGCTTGAAGACCTTGCGATTCTAACGGGTGGGAAACTCATCTCTGAAGATATGGGCATCCAGCTTGATGCAGTTATGCTTGAAGATTTGGGTACCGCTAAAAAGGTAGTGATCACAAAAGATACTACTACTATCATTGAAGGTCAGGGCAGCCAAGAGGCTATCGAGGGCCGTGTACAGCAGATCAGACTGCAAATCGAAAACAGCTCATCTGATTATGATGTTGAAAAGATGCAAGAACGTCTTGCTAAGCTTGCTGGCGGCGTAGCCGTTATTAAAGTGGGCGCAGCAACTGAAACTGAAATGAAAGAAAAGAAAGATCGCATTGAAGATGCACTGCATGCAACGCGCGCTGCCGTAGAAGAAGGTATCGTTGCGGGTGGCGGAATTGCATTGCTTCGTTCGCAAAAAGCAGTTGAAGCGCTTTCGCTTGAAGGCGATGAGCAATTCGGTGCGCAGATTATTCGTCGTGCGCTTGAAGAGCCGTTGCGTATTATTTCTCAAAACGCAGGTTTTGATGCAGCGGTAATTGTAAACAAAGTGAAAGAGCAAGATGGCTCAAATGGCTTTGATGCAAAAACAGGCACATACACTGATATGGTAGCTGCGGGTATTATTGATCCAGCAAAAGTAACGCGTTCTGCAATTCAGTACGCATCATCTATTGCGGGATTATTGCTGACTACCGAAGCATCGATCGTTGATGCTCCGCAAGAAAAGAAAGAAGCTCCTGCGCCTGCTCCTGGAATGGGCGGCATGGGAGGAATGGGTGGCATGCCGGGCATGTTTTAATTAACTCATTCTTGTTAAAAATAAAAAGCCTCGCAAAACTGCGGGGCTTTTTTTATGCACGATTCATTAAAAAGAGTTTTATGCATGCATAAAATATCGGTATACTTTCACCAATCAAAATTTTTTTTCGTGTAAGGGGTAGTGTATGCGCGGGCGCATGGTGATTATATATTTTTTTGTGAGTGCATCATTGCTCTCTGCGAGTGATGAGCATCCGGGTCCTATAGGCCCAGAAGGTGCAGCGCTGCATGCTCAGCCGGCGGATGCCAAGCCGCCAACCGTGCAAGAATTGCAACGCGCTTTAGATACAGCACGGCTCAAAGCTCAGATAAGTGAATTTCATCGCAGGGTAGCAGAGCAAGAGCGCCAAAAAGCAAAAGAGGCGGTGCTACGATTAATGGCAGACTTTGGTGTATTTAGATCGCGTTCTGAGTTAGCAAAGGAGCAGGAAGCTCATGCTCAGACGAAAAGAGAACGCGATCAGGCATTGAATCAGCGCGATGAGGCATTGAATCAGCGCGATCAGGCATTGAATCAGCGCGATGAGGCATTGAGTCTGCGTGGATTTTTTTTCCATCGGACAGGGATGCCGTTGTGCATAGGAATCTTTCTGGCGTATAAGATTGCGTGCGAGGCGTATCATTATAATATGCGTGCGTCTCATATAACAGTTGCTTCAAAGACAAAGTAATCAAATCGCGCTAGAATGCTCTTAAAAAATGATTAAAGAAGAAAGGAAATCATGCGCATACAATGCTTCGTTTTTATGTTTTTGATATGGAGCGGTTGTGCACATGCAGCAGGCGCTGGTGATGGATCAGGGGCTGGCGGGCCAATGGTGCAGATTTCTGCTGCAGCATTTCAGCAATTACAGCAAAATTTTATTGAAGTGAGTGCACTGCAGGCTGATTCTCAAGACCGTTTAGCCGCTCTGGCGCAAGAAAATGATGATTTGCGCCGCATGCTTGAGCAGCAAGCTGGAGGGGAGGATTTGTTTACACGAGCTGATCTTGGGCAGCATATTGCAGATGCACTTGCACAGCAACGCGAAAATCTCGATGCGCAGCTCAAATGGGAACGAGACTATCTCGGATTTTTCTTGCACAAAAAAGGGATGCCGTTACTGCTTTCTTTATGGCTTTCGTATCGAGGCGCGCAGTCGCCTGTTGCAAAGCGATTGCAAAAGCGATGCGTATCATGCAGTGTTCGTAGTGCGTGCGCGTGCAAAAACTATGTGAGTGAATCAGTGGAATGGTGGCAAGTGAATATGAATCGTACACGGATAAAAAGACGCATGCGTGTAGCGCTGAGAAAAATGGCGCGATTATGGGCAAGCGCTCGCAACTAACAATAGGTAATACACAGAAAGGCGCGATGTATGAAAAAGCAACTTCTTATAATGAGTATGATGGCGAGTGTGATGGCAGTGCAGGCAGGTGATGCGGATGCGGGTGCAGGGCGCTTACCCGGAGTGCCGGATGTGATTAAAACGTTACGGCCGGAAGATATGGCGGCTGTCGGAAGATTCAATAATTTTTTGTGTGGCACCAGTCGCGATGGCATTGAGAATCATCGAGAGCTTGCAGTGCAGTGCGCGGGTGCTGATCAAGGTACGCTGCATTTTTATATGGGGCGGTATTGTTTGGAAATAATAAAAGGGATGGAAGCGGAACGGAATTTTCGTGCGACTCCTGTTGCTATTCAAAATCGCAGACTCACTTTAGTATGCGTAGTAATGGCTGCATGGGCTGTTGGCAGAGAAGTGGTGCCACGTGCATATGGGTGGTATGTGCAGCGAGGAGCATCGCGATGATCAGGAGCGGTTACTTTTTCTACATCTTACTATTTATTTTTGTATATACACTTCGCCCCTCCGCGGGGTGCGCAAAGATATTACTTGCCTAATATCTTTGATACAAGGGCAAAAAAGGGAAGTTTCCCTTTTTGATCCCTCGACGCTTGAAACGATTTATCATTCGCCTACCTTTGCTTGGAGTATGCTATAACGCTTCGTTATCTGTGCGGCTTCCAGTCTTCGCCAAGGCTTCGACGGACAGGCAGAGATCTGTCAAGCTAGATCAGATTCGCTTTTTATTAATCAGGTTTGAGTGAGAGCGACCGCGATCAATTCAAACCTTCACTATTTTGCCTACTATAAAGCCCAAAAAACATTCACGCTTACTGGCCATCTGCGCCGTACTTACGAATAGAGTTGATGTGAGTTAAAAAAACAAGGCGCATGGTGAGCCACCTTAAGCGTTAAAGAGATACATAAGAGATGCTTCTCTTATGCGCCCTTGTATTAAATGTATTGGGCGAGCAATACATTTATGCTCCCCAGTAAGAAGCAATTAAGAAGCGATAGGCAGAAGAAAAAAATAGAAAATAGTGGTGTAAATTATATGTAATTAAAAATAACATGCCATTCCTATCTTTTTCTCTCCCTATTTCTGCATGCTTATTTACAAAAAAATGTTTTTTGTAAAAGGATAAGTAATGCGCTACACATCATTTGTATGGATAGTATTTTTTGTGAATGGATCTCTTTATGCTGCAAATGCAGGTGCGGGCGAACCGTTGCCTCCTGCCTTTTTAGTTGCACCACCGCCAGATGGTCTGGTGCATTCAGATGACGAAGCTCCTCAATTGCAAGGGTGTGCAGCAGTGCCTCCTTCTCCGGAAGTGTTAGATGCGCAGCAAGCAGCTGCGAGACGACTGCGAAGATTAGGCAGTGGGCACGGCCGTCGCAAATCGGATACCGGTGTTGATTACACTGTTCCACCTACGCCAAGACCATCCCAAGAGTTTGATGAGGGCGCAAGAGAAGATGATCCACATGGAGTTTTAGAACCAGCCGCGGTGGTGCCCGGTGGGGATGCGGATGCTACTACGCCATCAGTAAGAGAAAGCTTAAAAGCTATTTTAGAAAGAGAGTTTCCTGGAACGGTTGCTTTATGGCGCAGGTTGCGTCGCTAAAAGGATAGCCTCAAATACCAAATGAAGGTATACTCACCAGCAATTAAAATATAGTGGTATGAAAATCATGCAAAAAGGAACCGGTATGAAAACAAGTTCTCATTTTTTAGTTTTTGCGTTATTACTTTCCGCTTTCCCTGCGCATTTGAGTGCTGGCGCTTCTGATTCATACGATGATGATAGAAATAGTGGTAGCAGTAGTGGATTTGAAAGCAGTAGTAGTTCCGATAGCGATGGATCATCATCTTCTAGTAGTTCTTCAAGTGGATCAGGTGGGATCGGGGGTGGTTCAGGAATTCCTGGTGGATTAGCTGGAAGTTCTTCGTCATCGGGTTCATCAAGTGGATCTGAAACTCCTCGAGGAGATGATCGCGATCGTGGCCGTTCAGGAGGACGTCGGTCAAGAGCAACAGGCGGCGGTGGAGGAGGCGGTGCTACTTCCGATCGTGCATGGAGTGCCCGAGCGAGAGCAGCATCAGCGCAAGCAGCCGTATTCGCAGCAGCGGCACGAATGGCAGCAGCTCGACCACGATGGGTGCTCGCTAGGCGTAGATCTGCTCTCTCGCCATTTGGCGTATTCAGTACGGTCGTAATTGTGGGTGCGCTCGTTAGTTGGATCTCGTCTTATGCTGAGCGAGACGACGAAGAAGATTGGATTGATTAAGGCAGGGTAATTATCGGGTGCAAGAAATTTTTGAACTATTAGATAAGGGCGTGAAATAATTGTTTATTTCTGGCGCCCCTGCGCCCAGGCTTCGCATAAAGCTACGCCGGGCAGGCTAGGGAGCATGCATGTATCCTTGCGAATCCCGGCATTATTGCAAAAACAATCGTAAGAAAAACAAACATACATAAAAAGAAGTTTTTTTGCGTAACACGCACCAGCAAAGACGGATCAAAGATACATATAAAAACGTAGAAAACATAAGCGTTTTCTTTTTCTCATTTTCTGGTACCATTAGCACAAATTTTTTATGAGAAAAACACATTGTTTAACCAATAAGGGTGAAGATATGCAAAAAACTTTTTCAGTACGCCTGCTCATGGTAGCGGTGCTTGCAGTATTAGTTGCGCAACCAATAGACGCAACCAGAAGTAGACGAGGTGGTGGCAAAGGAGCCGCTCGATCTGGCGAAGCAACAGGTGGCGCGGGCGCTGCTGAAGATAGTGGTGGCAGCAATGACGGTACTGCCGATGATAGCGGATCAAGTTCAGACGGCGGATCGGGTGCAGCATCTCCTGTGGCAGCAGCAGCTCCACCTTCATCCCCAAGCGCAAGTAGCGCGGCAGCAGCAGCAAGTACTGCAGCGCTTCCAGCACCACTAGCAGCAGGTGCACAAGAAGATGGCGATGGTGGCGGATCTGGTTCAGCCGGCGCGGGAAGAGATGAGTTAGGAGTTGCACCTCCACCTCCAGTAGCAGCAGTAGAGGCAAGGGCCGCGGCAGCAGAAGCTGCAGCAGCAGCAGCGCAAGCAAGAGTCGAAGCAGCAGAGGCTGCGCAAGCAGCGGGGGAAGAAAGAGTGTTTGCCCAAATAAAAGAATATCAAACAGAATTATGCGGTGATGGCACCACACTTGGTCTGCGGGTATTGCACAAGAAAGCAGAGGCTGCGATTGAGCAAGTTACAAAAGAACGTAATGCGATAGTGGCAGGTCTTACTGATATTGCAGCCCGTGCTCCACGCGCAGATGGTGCAGCAGGTGATGCGCCTTCAGTAGATCACACAAATGTAGCTCAGAAAGTGCAAGTGGCTGTTCGTTTGGTTGATGCACAAATTGCCGCGATTGATGGATTTGTTCCAGCGAATGGTGAGCAAGATCAGCGAACGCTGGAGGCAAGAGTTCGGGATCTTGCCGTGCAAGCTGAGAGCGATAAGCAGGCAGCAGATACGCTATGGCAATTGAAGAAGAGTTTTGTTCCGGGAGACAAGCAAGATGATAGAGTTACCATTGCTGCAGTAGATGTTGGCAAAGAAATAATGGAGATGTCCCGATCTAAGGCGGCTCTTCAAGCGCAACTTGAGCACGCAAATCCAGCGCAAGCGGAGCAGCTTAGTGCAGATCTTGCAGGCGTGCAAGCTGAGCTTGCGGAACTGCGAACGTTGAGCGCTCAAGCGGGAACAAAATATCGTGATGCAGCCCGAAGAGCTGCCGAACAACTTACTGCAGCGCAAGAAGATGCTGCGCATGCACGTTCATGGAGAGGCCTTGCAGCAAATCCTCAAGTGCAAGGGGTTGCTTTAGTTGTTGCATACGTTAAAGGCGGAGCGCCGGCATTGCAAAGTGCTGCAAAGCATCTTGAAAAAGATTCTGTAGCTCGCACTGCCTTGGAACTTCTAGGCTTGCGTGGCAAAGCATGGAATAAAGCCGCTGGGCGCGCGATGGTAGTAACGGTTGATGGTGCAGCCGCAACCACTCGATTTTTTGGCAATTTGATGCCAGGATCAGGTGAGGCTGATGGTGCTGCTCCAGCCGCGCAGCAAGAGGTTGAAGCATAATTGAGTGCTTTGATGTGTAATTAAGAGGGCCCCGCACATTGCGGGGCCTTTTTTTTAACTCCACTTCGCTTGTACTTCGTCGGAGCCCCCGCTTTCCCTTTGCCTTATTTTCCGGTATTTTTAGAGGTATGAGGTTATGCAAAGAGAGGTATATTTGATATGAAATCACGATTTCTTTTTTATGCGGTGGGCGCTTTTTTTTGGGCGAACGGATTATCTGCTGCAGATGATTTACGCAGAGCTGCTTTAGGCAATAGTGCAGCGAAAGTGGCTGAGCAAAGACAGCAAGATGAGCGTGATTTCCGGGATCTTGCGAACGCGGTCGCCGAGGCACGCAAAAAAGGGTATTACGTTGTTCAGCCAGATCTCGTTGGGCGCTGTAGCGAATCTGATAATCTCGATGTGCAAAAAGTGCATGCGCAGTGGGCAGCGGTATGCAGGGAATTACGGCCGCAAAATTGGGCTGAAAAATTGTGGGAAGAGCATGAAGCGCACATGATCGCTGAACGCGCTGAAAGAGAAAGAATAGCAAGGCAGCAAGCTGCAGCGAAAAAAAGAGATGAGTTGTTGCAGGACATGTTAAGAGGGGCACGTGGTGATAGAGAATGTGGGTATGCAGAGGATGCGGATGCATCGGAAGAAGAGTAAAATAATACTAAGTAATATGTGCTTTCGCCCGCATGGCGATAGCCAACGGAGGTTATATGTTTACGTATAGATATGGAATTTTGGTTATGTGTGCACTTTTGATTGTAGGTGTGAATGCGGCTCCGCCCAAGGACGGTAGGGCCGCGAAAATAGTAGCGCTGAAACCACCAATGCCAGTAGGGCCATCAGTGGCATCAGCACGGCGTGATGGTGCGAGCAGTCCGGCAGCGGCGCAAGCGGCAGCAGCGTTTATGGCAGTTGGGGCATGTGCGAATGGGAATGGACAACTTACGTTTACGGTGAGATATGATGACAACGGAGATCCATATATTGTTAAGCCTGATCAGGACGATCAAAGTGATGGCTAAATGGAAATATCTCTTTTTTGTGGCATGTGCGATTACGTGTAGCGCGGTGTATGCGGCCGATCAAGGGCATGAAGAATATGCTACGACTGCGGCAGTTGATCCGGCTACTGCAGCGGAACAAAAAGCTGTGTGGGATGCACAACGAAAAGCTGTGCGGGATGCAGCTCGGGAAAGACGAGCAAGGAGGCTCAGGCATCTAGTTCCGGGAGCAAATCCAAAAGTGCATGAGTATTATGGAAGTCCTGCTGCAGAAAGACCATCTGACAATCCTTACGCCCCAAAAGATGACCCTGATGACGATTCTGATGATGATGAGCTTCCACCGGTGCCTCCAGGAATGAATGCGAATATCGTTTTTGGAGCTGCAGCGGCAGTAGCAGCGGGTGCGCCAGGGGCTGCGTTGAGTGGTATAGTAGCATCAGCACAAGAGGCTTCAGGTCGCGCAAAAAGAGCTGCTGACCAAGCACAGGTTGCTGCGCAGCGAGCGCGGGATGCGCAAGATGCACGCAGCAATGCAGTAGCTGCTGTGCAATATTCAGAGGCATATGCTGCTGGTTTGGCGGGTCGAGTTGCTGATAGCTCAGCTGGAGCAGGCGCGGATCCTCAATATATTCCGGCAGTGCCAACGAGTCCTGGTGATGGGTTGAGCGATTCAGCGCGGCTCAGACTGGCCGAGCAAAGGCGTAAAGCCGAAAAAGCTAGGGCTGCTCTTGAGCGACTTGCTTCATTATCATCATCATCAGATTCAGATGATTCGAGCTCAAGCTCAGATTCAGACTAATCCATTGTCTTTCTGCCCTTCAATGCGCTACTCTAGTGCCATAGGACTTGTAAAAGCCGGGGGGCAAACCATGAATGGAAAAAAAATTAGATACACTCTTGGTGTAGTGATTAGCTCGATTGTTATGGGCCTGATCTTCTTTTATCTCTTTAGATACTTTAAGCGGCATATGGTATTGCGAGCGCAGCAGCAGATCACGCAGTCGGTTGATCGGGATATTATTGAGCTGCAGGCGTTGGGCTTTTCGCCTGATTGCGCTGCCATTGAATCGTTACGCTGTCGCAAGGCGGAGCTGTGTGGCATGAGCGCTCCTGCACCGCATGATTGCCAAGCAATTCTTGGCCTGCAAAAGAAAATGCTCATGAGCTATATTACGGAGGCGAAATTACTGCGTCGGCGTGCCGTTGATCCTAAGAGCAGTGCTATGCGGTTTGCCTATGATAAGATTGTGCGCTTAACGATTGCCGTTGCGGAGCTTGAACGGCAGCTCAAAGAGAATAGGCCGGACGTCTCTGAGTTTCAAAAGCGCGTTGATCGCATGAAGGAAATTACTGGGCAGTCTATTATTCATTATAAGCAACAGGTGCGCGATTATATGCGGGCGGGGATTGCTGATAATGATGAGCGGTTGCGGCAAGCGAGGGAGATGTTGGGGATTCGTATGAAACACTTTTATTATATGTGATGCACGCACTTCATACTTTTCTTCAGCGTATTAATACGTTTGCGACAATTTATTTCACCCTTATGCCCAGCCGTCGCCAAGGCTATGCCGGACTATCGCAGGGCGAACGGTTGAGGTATTTTTTATTTTTATATGGTGATTTTCAATAACTATTTAATTTCCTGTTCGCTTTTTATAAAATCATTCCCTATCAGCTTACCAGTCCACATCGAGCCGCACTTACTCAAGAAACAGTGAGTTACAAATAGTTAGGGTAGGCGAGTGATGAGACGTTTAAGCGTCGAGGGATTAAAAAAGGGACGCTTCCCTTTTTTGCCCTTGTATCAAAGATATTGGGCACGCAATATCTTTGCGCTCCCCGCGGAGGGGCGCCAGGAATAGGCGATTATTAAATAAACAATCGCAAGTAAATAAAAATAAAAGAAATTAAAAAGAATGCTTTTTAAAACGCTGCCCCAACTTTAAACCAAAATCCACCATTGGCAAGAGCGGAGTTTTTCTGCGCAAGCTCAAAGTAGAAGCCAAAGCCGGCAAAGCCGTTAGCGGTATCACCTAAATGTTCGATACCCGCAGAAACGTGAATTTTATGATTCAATATACTTCCCGCAGCGGGAGTGCACAGATCTAGATCGTTTTCGCAAATGCCTACGAACTGGCTATCATCATCTGCTTGGCAGGCGATGGTACTGCCACTGGCAGTTGCTTGCACGGTCTGGCCGCAGCTTTCAATGGTGCCTGATCCGGCGATCCCAAATTCATTCAGGCCGCCGCAGGTGCGATTGAAGGGAGAGTCAACTGGTTTGGATCGGAGTTCAACTTTCTCGCCACCAAATCCATAGAGATCGTAGCCAATTTCAAATTCAAACGGTGCGGTGTTGATGCGCCATCCGAATGAGAAGTCAAAGATTCCATATGGCCGTACGACAGATTCGAGCGTGAGTAAATTTACTCCGGGGATTACGTCTCCGGGCGCACTGTTTTTGCGCGTATAGTTCATGTATCGGCTAAACGGTTTGCCTTTTAAATCATATGTACGAAATTGCTTGTTTCGCACCAGGAAGTTTCCTTCCAGATTAAGATAGAATGAAAGTGCGATTCGTTCGGGGTGACGATTTAAAAGCACTTGCATATGCACGGCACCGCCAATTCCAACGTGCCGATCAAGGCCAACGTATGGATCGAAAATAAATTCAGGATCTTGTTTTTGCGAAAGCGGGACAGTAAGCGAAAGCGATGATGCCAACTGGAAGTAATCGCGATGCATGAGCGAACGACCGCCCGTGAACTTTATTTTTTCGAGACGTATTCGATTTTGGGCAATCGGGCTCCATTTTCCATAACACCAATCGCGTTGATTGAGTGCGCTGATAATGTTTGGTTGGCGGTTGAGCTCCGTGGTAGTGCTGCTTAAATCGCATTCGGTAAGGTGGAGATTGTTTTCTACCATGATGAATGGCACTTCAATTCCAACCGACCAGTCTTTTAAGAAGGGCACGTCAAGAAATGTTTTGAGATCTTGGTTGTACATAAAGGTGGCCCCCATTTGCCGTTGCTCAGGGCAGATGGAAAATTTACCGCTAAAATCAGATGGAAGGTTGAGCCATTCTGCACGAATATCTCGATCTAAAACGAGATCTGTGCTGCTATTATCACCCGCGACGAGTAAATCATTTTTTCGATTAATTAAAAAGTAGCGTGCCACTTTACTGCGCGCATGAGAGCGCTGATAAAATGGAATGAGTTGAAACGCGCCATACGTTGGGCCGCATTTGTGATACACAAAGTTGTGCCAGAGCTGCTCATTCATTGCAATATTATATGATGCAGGACGGATGAGCATAAATGAACGCCCAAACACTTCTTGAGGCTCTGCGTTTATGCGGATAGAGGAAAGTAAGATAAGCGCCGCTACTAATACGGATTTTTTCATTACTCGTTTCCCTTTTTGATCAATTGATTTCTAGCTTACGCAGAGTTTTCTCGTTTTACAAGAGCGTGTGGTAATGCGTCCTATTTTATAAATGGAAGCGCATCTTTTACGGATGCGCCGTCATAGATAATTGTAGAAATTGCTTTCGTCATGCCAATCGCATCGGCGAGGGTATTTTGAAATACGTTTCGCCCGGTCGCAGTGCCAGCCGTATTACCTTCATGTATTTGCGCATAGAGATTGTTGAGAAACTGTTCTGGATTAGATTTTGCGCCGCCCGAGCAGATTACCTTTGTGTTGCCTGCCGCTGTGACAATTTCTTGGAGCGCTTGCAGTTCGCTTTTTGTTTCTGTTGCATGAGGTGGTTTTATTTTTACAATATCAGCGCCAAGTGCATTTGCAGCGCCGGCAGCTCCGGCAAGCAGATGCGGATCAGTATCATCTCCGATTGCTTTGCCGCGCGGGTACATCCAAACGATTGCAAGCAGGCCATGCTTGTGCGCTTCAAAAATTGATTGGGCGGCAAAGTGCATCATCTTATCTTCAAATTCGCTTCCCAAATAAATTGTAATGCCAACTGCGCAGATGGTGAGATTACTTTCCTGCCGCATTAGCTCAACATCTTTTACGTGCCAAAGCGGGGTGCTGAGTGGTTCTTTTTGTTGTGTTGGAATGAGATTTGTTTTGCTATTGAGTTTTGCTACATATGGAATGGTTTGATAAGTGCTTCCGTAGCGCGCAATCAACTCTAGTTGCGTAGCAAGTGCGCCGATGCGGCCATGAGATCCGATTTGAAAAAAGTGCTCGGGATCTACTGCCTGATCAGGAATATCGTCATCATCGGGATTAAAGTCGTCGTGAAGGTGTTCAATTTTTTGATCACATGAAAAGAGAAAAAGATGATCGGTATCTTTAGTAAGGGTGCGCATGTTGTGCGCGAAAAGATCTTTTTTTTTCTGAGGCACGTCGGCCGGGATTATGAAATTTTTCATAGGCATTTCCTTATACTACTCTTTCATGGATCACCATTTTTTCAGCAATGCGTTTAAGCAGTGGCATTGCAACCGTTGCCGCAAATGCATTGGGAATTTTTGCTTCTTTTACGCACGTAACGATGATTCGTTTATAGTCACCTTTTTCAATAATCGCGGCAGCGGTATAGATATTTGTATCATGATCATACACTCCATTTACAAGAGTATTGGCAGTTCCCGTTTTGCTCATCACATTAAAGCCATGCATATGCGCGCGTCTTCCCGTGCCGTACTCGGTAGTTTTGCGCAATATTGATTTGATTGCATCAATTGATTCAGGCCGATAGAGCGGCGCATCATCTATGCGCACTGGATCGGAAAGCAGTAAGCGCGGCGTGACGAATTTTCCATCATGCGCAATGAGTGCAAATGCTTGGGCAAGCTGCAGGAGCGTTGCGCTTATTTCATATCCATAGGAAAGAGAAATAATAGATTGAGCAGACCATTTGTTTGGAGGATTTATAAATCCGGATGCTTCAGCGGGTACGGGGATATTTGTTTTTTTGCCAAAGCCAAGCCGCTGATAATGGCCAACGATTGCGGGACCTAATTGTTTGGCGATCTGTGCGATACCGATATTATTTGAATAGGCAATCACATCTTTAAAGGGAATGATGCCGTGCGCTCTCCACGTATTGATGGGGCGCCCATCGATGGTGCATGATGTGCTGTTTTTGCAATCTATTGGCGTATCGGGAGTGACGATATTTTCTTCGAGTGCTGCAAGAGCGGCAAACACTTTGAGCACTGATCCGAGTTCGTATTGCTCGGTGATTGCGCGTTGCTTGGTATGATAAAAATCAAAGGTGGGATCTTCAGGATGCGTATACGGAACGCTTGAAATTGCAAGGATATCACCGTTATCGGGATTTAAAATAAGTGCAGATGCTTCGCGTGCTTTGCAACGCTTGCAGGCGGCGGCAACTTCTTCGTCAACGAGAAATTGTAACGCGCCATCGAGTGTAAGTTTGATCGTGGTACTGCGCGTGCCGGCATCTTGCAATGTTTTACTAAAATAAAAGTATCCGGATCGTGCATCTTTTTCTAATAATACTTTTTCAGGAGCGCCGGCAAGCTGCGCATTGCAGCTTAATTCTATGCCTGCGCGGCCAACGGTATCAATGTCTGTAAAGCCGATGAGCGGTGCAGCTGATGGGAGTGGATAAAACCGGCTTGATTCTTCCAGCAAGTGAATGTCTTTATTGTTACATTCGGTAATGTGCTCTTGTTCTTGAGGAGTTAAGCGCCGCTTGATGTACATAAAGGAAGCGTTCTTTTTTGAATGCAATCGTTTTTCTGCATCGGGAAAGTGGGCGTGTAGCAATGAGATGAGTGCCTCTTGATCAGTTATCTTGTTTGGGATGATAAATGCAGAGAGGCATGCTTTGTTGGTGGCAAAAAATGTGCTGCCGGTACGATCAACAATGGCGCCGCGCGGGGGCTGATGCGTGACTGAAAGAGTATATTGTTGGGTGCCGAGTGTCGCAAAAAAAGAACGATTTATCAGTTGAATGAAAAATAAGTTACAAATCAAAATGAGGTAGCAGGATACTGCGATGAAAAATACAATGGCGGTTCGTACTCGAATGCTACGACTGCTCATGGGAAAGTCTATGCAGTTGGGTCATGGTGACCGGTTTTAATCCAAGCGCGTGCGTTGCGTGCTCTTTTATCTCTTTTTTATTTTGTAATGAATAGAGTTCATTTTCACGCGCCTGCTTTTGCTGCAAAACGCTTGCAAGGAGTTGCTCATTTTTTTGCTTGGAAAAAGACTCCTTTATACATTGCATGTGCTTATGGATATGCAAAAAAAGAAAACTAATGTGCGTTGAGATAAAAAGGGCGATAAAAACTGTTTTTTTCATAAGGGGCTCCTTTTTTTGTTTAGATATAGCATACGCGTGCTGGCCGATGCCAGGAAAAGCAGCTTATATTGATAATTCCAAGCCAAATTGTGCCGATATACGGCCTAAAACCATTGTTTTTGCGCCCCCCTTTTTGCTACGTTGAGGGTAGGAAATAGGTATGATTTCAAAAAAGGAATGCTATGAAGAAGTACGTGATGCTGTTTGCTCTTTTTTTTACCCCATGTTTTTTATACTCAGATGCCATAAGAAATACAGCAACTGATGCGTGGACTATGCAAAAAAAGATTTTTACTTCAAAAATTGATTCTAATACTACGCCTGAAAAAGAGCTCAAGGCGCTTGCACTTGCTTTGGCGCATGCAGCCTACGCACGAGCTGAAATTGTATTGAAGCCATATTTAAAAGATGTGGGAATCATGCGTTTGACAGAGGCGAAAAAAACATTGGAAAGTGCATTCGATTCTTTTAAACGAAATCCTTATTTTCAACAAGCCGTGCAGTATGCAACGTATGGATTTAATGAACATGGTGAGGGCTTTGTGCAGGCATTCAATGAGGTGAAAACACGTAATGTCGCGATGCCTGATGAGGTGGCACGCGAAAAAGTTTTGCAGAAAGAAATTGCGGCATTGAATGTAAATTATCAAAAAATTATGCGGGCGCTAAAGAAGCGAAAAATTTCGTGGCCAACTGCGATTAGTACACTTTCTTACCAAACACTTTTTGATGAAGGCAAGAGTGAATTTCTTTTTCAAGCGCAGCAATTGCGGTAATACTTTTGTAGGTATTGTTACCAATCATAGGTCATACCAAAGTGGACTTGGCTTTCTTTTTCTCCGGTTCGCGCATCGAGCTTAAAGCCCCAATCAACGCGTACTGGCATTGGCTGTAGCATGCGCAAGCCAAACCCAACCGCATGGCGATAATCAAAACTATTATCTGTGATGAGGCCAGGAGATGCGCAATTTGCATATGGGTTATCCCATGCTGCACCGCCATCATAAAAGACGACCCCTTTCATAGTCAGATCGGGAGTGATTGGAAACATAAGTTCCGCGTTCATATAGAATGCTTTTTTACCACCGATCGTATCGCCTAAGAATTTCGGGCCGATTTCTCCGTATGAGAATCCGCGCACTGTGGTATCGCCACCAATGTGAAATAGTTCACCAAACGGAATTACTTTATTGCTGTATGGGCTGGCGAGTCCAAAGAATAAATGGATTTTGAATACGAGATCTCGTTCGCCGATCAGCGGAGTAAACCAGAGGTAGTCAAGGAATAGCTTTCCAAAACCAATTCTGCGCTGGCAATCGTCTCCTTGGATACCGCTGCTTTGCATGTCTATTGACGGCACTGCGATTTTAGAAGAAATTTTCCATTTTTGCCCACGGCTTGGATGCATTGGGTGATTTCGTTTATCTTGCTCTAAGTTGTTTGCAAGCCAGAGATACCCGCCCGGAGTAAATTCTTGTTGTAAAATATCTGAATATTGTTGGTTTGCTTGGGAGGTTGTTATTCCTTTTGGAACGTCTCGGGGAGTGAACGGTATTATTTGCGGCGGAGAATTATATTTGATGCTATCAAGCCCGAGACTGAAAAGTGCTTGCGAGCTGTTGAATATATGCCAGCGCGGATTGGTAATAAATCCGATAGTGAACGCACCGCCCGTAACTCTTGAATTCACTGCAATCGTATGCTTGAGCTGATCATACGACGGGCGTTTGTGATAAATATCCATTGCACCGGAAATTGGTTTATCAAAGAGCCATGGTTGGGCTAAATGGAAGAGCACGGTTTGCTCGTCTTTAGACCAGTTGCCTTCAATATTAACTGCGGTACCAGTTCCAAATAAATTGGTATCAGCGAGGCCTACCTTGAGGTTAATTGCTGAAAGTGGAGATTCGATACTTTTATCTGCGCCACCAAAGGAAAGCTGAACGCTTGCATGGCCTGTTTTTGCTTCCTTGATCATCAAATCAAGATCAGCTTCTTCATCATTGATGCGGCGTACTTTCCAGTTAACACCATCTTGCTGATCAAAGTAGCCAAGGCTTGCAATGCTATTTTTTGAGCTATCCATTGCTCCTTGCGTGAGCGGGCTGCCTTCGCTGAGCGGGATACGCCGGCGAATTACTTTATCGCGTGTTTTTTTGTTTCCTTTAATGGAGATACGATTCAGGGTAATTTTTTTTCCAATATCCGAGATGAAGGAGATGTTTACTGTTTTTGCATCTTCATCAACGGTTACCGCTGGTTCAATAGAAGCAAAAATATACCCCATATTTCCCCAGAGCGTTTCCATTTGTTTGATTGTATTGCCAATTGCATCGCGTGAGTAGTATTGGCCTGCTCGTATGGGGATATTAGCAACGAGAAACTCTTCTGATACTAAATCGTTGCCGGGTGCTTCTACTTTTTTAATAGTGTATTTATCGCCTTCTTCAATAACGAATGTAACGGTGAGGATATTAGTGCCTGGCTCGGGCTCAACCTTAACATCGATTACTTTCGCGTGGAGGTAACCATTATTTTGATAAAACTGCTCAAGGAAATGTTTGTCGCCATCTATTCTGTCGGGGTAGTACGTACCACTTTTATCAAGAAAACTCAGTATCCATTCTTCTTTTGAAAACATGGTAACGTTTTTAAGATCTTTTTCTCCGAATGAATGATTACCTTCAAAACGGACGCGGCGGATACGAGATTTATCGCCTTCGGTAAACGTAAATTCAGCAGTTGCTTTTCCATCGCTCTCATCGATTTTTAATTCAGTTTCGATTGTGACGTTTTGGAAACCTTTTTCGTGATAGAGCTTTTTCATTTGCTCGGCGAGCGATTTGAGTTCTTCAGCATCAATTGCTGGTACGGCTAAATCTATTTTTTTACGAATTTCTTTTTCGGGAAGATTTTTGTTACCCGAAAAGGTAATGTCTTTCAGGGGCGTTTTTTCTTCAACTACGATATAGATATCGATGTCATCCGGCTCAATCAAATCGGCAAAGACCGTAATATTTCTAAAGCGTTTGAGCTCCTTATATAAGTTGCGCACGAGTTGCGCGGAGCGTTCAATTTGGCCGGTTGATTGAACCGTAATCATTTCGCCAACGCGATAGGGAATATAATTGAGGAGTGCTTCTGTGGGTACCGTTTTATTACCGATAGTGTAAATATTTCGGATGATACGGTCTGCTTTTACGTAGGGCTTTTCGGCTTCTTGTGCGGGCGCATCGGGCGTACTAGGCTGCTCGTTTTGCGGCTCTTCTTTTTCTTGTTGTGGGGCTGGAGCGTCTTGATTTTTCTGAGTAGTGGGCTGCTCTGCTTGCGATTCTTCTTGATCGTTGTGTATTGTTTGGCTTTCACAAAACGTAGCGTATGGAACTATAAGTAGTAAGCTTATTGCCCATATCAAAGGTGCTTTGTAATCCCGAAATGTATCTGCTGGCATCATCTACAGCTCCTGCATTTTCCCTGCTGTTTTGAGAGGGGGTCGTGAAGGTTTTCCTTAAGCGATGATTGAATATAGCTATTTTTTTTCCAATTGACTAGAGCGATTCTCCTTTTTTGGGTAAGCTAAAGCCATGTGCTAAAGATTGAAATAAACTGTTGAATCTGAATAATTCATAGAAATTTATCCTTCTTCCGTTCGCCCTGAGCTTGTCGAAGGGTTTCGAACGATCACTTATTTGAACGCCTTTGTACGATAAAATTTATTTTGAATTGTTTTTTTTCTTTCCGGCTTGTTTTAGTGTGTCGAGAATTTAGTAAGCCTTCGACAAGCTCAGGGCGAACGGAGAGGGATTGATTCTATGATTAATTGCTAGGGTTTCTATGGTTACTCTCACCAATACGTTATCCGGAAAAAAAGAAACGTTCCGTTCTTTAAAACCCAATATTGTTACATTATATGCGTGTGGAATTACTCCGTATGATCGTGCGCATATCGGGCATGCGCGCTCGTATGTATCGTTTGATCTTTTGTATCGATGGCTTACATTTTTAGGATATGACGTTACGTATTGCCGGAACTATACAGACATTGATGACAAATTGCTCAAAAAAGCCAACGAGCAATTGGGCGATCAAATGCGCTATCCAGAAATTGCGCAAACCATTATCGATCAGTATCAGAAAGAGATGACAGCGCTTAATTGCAAAGATCCAAAGCATGAGCCGCGCGTCACTGAGCACATTCCACTTATTATTGAATTTATTGAAAAGTTAATCGCCAAGGGGCATGCATACGAAAGTGGTGGAGACGTTTACTTTTCGGTGAGAAGCTTTCCTGAGTATGGTAAACTTTCAAAGCAACAGATAGATGAATTATGCGCGGGTGCGCGAGTGGATGCGTGCGAAAAAAAACGTGATCCCCTTGATTTTGCTCTATGGAAAAAAGAAGAAGAAGGCACTTTTTGGGACAGTCCGTGGGGATGGGGGCGCCCGGGATGGCATATAGAATGCTCTGCACTTGCATCTCATTATTTAGGAGATCAAATTGATATCCATGGGGGCGGAAGAGATTTGCTTTTTCCGCATCATGAAAATGAAGTGGCCCAATCGGAAGCGTTGACGGGCAAAGCGTTTGCAAATTATTGGATGCATAATGGGCTCATGCGTATTGATATGGAAAAGATGTCTAAATCGCTTGGTAATATTATTGCGATTGAAGATATTTTAAAACAGTATGATCCGATGGAATTGCGTTTTTATTTCTTGCAGCATCACTATCGCTCACCAATGGAATTTTCATTCCACGATTTAGATGGTGCCACTAAAAGTTATCGTAAATTATGCAAAGCATTATTAGATGTTCCAGTGGGGAGTTTTTCACAGCAAGAGCTAGAGTCGATGCCAATTACCAAAAAAATGCTCGAATTTCTTACAGATGATTTAAATACTACTGGCATGTTTGGCGTGGTATTTGAATCGTTGGATACAATCAAAGATGATGCGCAGCTTGCTGCAGCAGTGAAGCAAATTTTGCATGATGTGCTTGGTTTGCGATTGGCGCTCGTTGCGCAAAAAGAACACGAAATTACTCCTGAAATACAAAAGCTGCTTGATGAGCGTGAAGCTGCGCGGGCAGAAAAAAATTGGGCGCGTGCGGATGAGATTCGCGATCAGCTAAAGGCGATGGGGTATGAAGTACGAGATAAAAAGTAGAAGATAAACTAATTAGGATGGTAATGAAAATGCATAGCAAATTTTTTTTGATGGGGATTGTATTGAGTATGAGTTTGGGCGTTTGCGCGCAGGATCCTTTTAAAGAATTGTTTCATGCAATTATGGGCACTTCCAGCCAAGAAGATACTTTCTTTCCAGGAGCAGCTGCTCAAAAGCAAAGCGCTGTGCCGGAAAGTGATGCTGAGCGAGCTGCTCGTAGGGCGAAAGCCGAGCGATGCTGGGCGGCATTATCTCCGGGGGCGCAAAAGTTTTTTTTCAGATTGGTCACAGATCCTTATGCGTATGAAGCGAAAGCAAAACTATGAAGTATTTTTTTTTATATGTATTGGTGAGTGCTTCGAGTTTGAGCGCGGCGCAACGGCTGCCGTATGTTGAATGTCCGCCATGCGACCTTGAGCCTCGGCGTATTAATATGGATCGATTTTGGCTGGCCTTGAATGAAATGCAAAAAGCGAATCCATGTTTGCAAGCTCCGGATATTGTGGTTGCAATGCAGCGGTGTGCGCAGGGTGATGTTACTTCATGTGAGTATGCAAAAAAGCGATCCGATGAGTGTGATGACTATAGAGCGTGGTTAATGGCGAATACATTGGGAAAATTTCATTAAG
>JAJCZB010000029.1 GCA_029262595.1 Candidatus Babelota bacterium
TTGGTGGTCTGTATTTTGGCCGCAACATCAACATATGGCGCTACGAGCTGGAATACGCTCTTCGTACCAACAACATTAATACCGTTGAAGTAACAGATCCGAGCCGCTTGGCGCTCGCTACCGGGTCACACTCAGCCGAAGGTAGTCAACAGTCTGACAGCCTGATGGCTAACGCTCACTACAATTTTGCAGAATTTGATGGCTGGAAAGCTTACGCAGGCCTAGGTATCGGTATGAGCCTTGTTCAACTGGACCGCGTGACTGCAGACAATGTTCTGATCGCTGACAGCAGAAACTGGGAACCAGCTGGCCAGGCAATGGTTCAGTTAACCAAAGCAATCGGTGGTATTGAACTGGGCCTTGGCGTTCGCCATTTCAGAACCCTAACCGGTAAATTCGGCACGGAAGCATTGGGCGCTCGTCACCGTTTCGCCAACAACGAAGTATTCGCGCGGGTGTCCTGGAAATTCGGTGAGAAAGCTCGCCCTGCTCCTAAAGCAGTTGCACCGGCGCCTGCACCCAAGCCAGCGCCTGCACCTGTTGTGAAGCCTGCGCCGGCTCCCACACCAGCGCCGACACCAGAGCCTAAGCCAGTTGTTATTCCCGGGCCATTCATGGTTTTCTTCGATTTTGACAAGACCGCACTGACTGCTGACGCACGCTCAATCATTGAACGGGCTGCAAAAGCATTCAAGCAGGTGGGCGCTGCCCGTATCACGGCCTCTGGTCATGCTGACCGGTCTGGCGCTGATGCATACAATGAAGGGCTGGCCAAAAGGCGGGCACATGTTGTTCGTGATGCATTGATTGCTCAGGGTGTGTCGGCTGATAAAATCAGCATCCGCAGCTTCGGTGAAACATCACCTCTTGTCAAAACTCAAGACGGTGTGCGCGAATGGCAAAACCGCCGCGTGGAAATTGTTCTTTCTCGTTAGAGTTAAGGCAACCAAACCGAAGAAATAGAAATTAATGCGCCGACCCTGGAGATAATATCCGGGGTCGGCGTTTTTTATGACATCAACCTAATATAGATTTTAAGCAGCTGTCGCCATTATTGATAAATGCTGGACCGATCAGCAAAGGTGCAACTGCGTTCGGGCTGCTTATAGCGCACCGGCATCAGCGTAACCAACCCCGACGGATCAGGCATCTTCACCGCCATTTGAAGTGCCATCTGCGCCCGGTCACAAAATTGGGCTACTGACGAACTGCCCAGTGACACTTTGTTAGCAACCGCAACGACATAACCATCTAGGCCGCCTTTTTTCGATCGTTTTAGAAATTCCCGCAGCGGACCTTCAGCCTCGATGAAATAAGGCCGTTTGGACCGCACGAAATCATTATACAAACTGATGATATCGCGGTGCGCCCCACCCCGGCATTGCAGGGTTGCAACCCGCATCTGTGTTTCAACGAACCTGATTTGATCGGCTTTGATCTCGCGGTTCTGCATACAGGCGCCCGCCGCTGACGCTGTGTTTACACCCACAGCCACCAGCATTGTCGCTGCCAATAATGTTCTAACTTTCGCCATAACTACCTAACGCCCTATTGCTCACATTTACCATCATGCCATCCAATTTCCTAATCAAATGTTAAATGGAAAATATGACAAAAATTAAGCTAACATTTTAATTTAATTACTTTTTTCTGGACCCTCAATGTGCTGGTATGCCCTCAGGTTATCAGGTACCAAAATGAAAGCTGTTGCGTGACATCACCGCAACTGTGTAGCCTTCTGGCAATTGGGGAGTATCCGCAGGCTTTTTCGGCGGCGGCACTCGAAAAATTAGGGGAAAAATTGTGAAATTCTGGTTTGGCATCACGCTATGGAAACGAATCCTGGGCATGCTTGTGCTTGGAGTGGTTTTTGGCGTTCTAGCAGGCGAATCCGCAACTAGCGTCGGCTGGATAGGCGACATGTTTATTCGTTTGATCCGTATGATCGTTGTTCCACTGGTATTTGTCACCCTGGTCACCGGCGTAATCGCCATGGGAGACCCAAAACGGCTTGGCTCTTTGGGTGCAAAAACACTCGGTCTCTATATGGCCACCACTGCGGTTGCTATCACTATCGGTTTAACCATGGCGGCAATAATCGAACCAGGAGTTGGGATCGACCTTGCTGGTGTCGTCCCAAACGAAGAAGTGGGCCAATCCAGTTCCACGCTTGAAGACCGGCTGCTTGCGATTATTCCCATGAATCCAATCGCTGCGCTCGCCAATGCCAATATGTTGGCGATCATATTCTTTGCGCTGATGCTTGGTGCCGGCATATTACTAACCGGCGACAAGGCAAAGTCACTTGCGGGCGTGTTTGAAGCTGGCTCTGAAGTAATGCTGAAAATCACCCACCTGGTGATGGAAGTGGCGCCATTCGGCGTATTCTCCCTAATCTCCGGCGTTGTTGGCACCGGCGGCATTGAACAGCTTTTCACAGTTCTACCGCTTGCTACAGCGTTTCTGGCTGCCTGCCTGCTGCATGTCGCAATAACCCATGGCTTTATCATGAAATTTGTGTTGAAGCTGCCGGTCCTGCGATTTTTCCAGGGCATCCGAGGCGCACAACTCGTTGCCTTCTCTACATCAACCAGTTCCGGCACCCTGCCCGTCACGATAGCGGCAGCAGAAGATAACCTTGGTGTTAAAACGCCGGTTGCTGCATCGGTTCTGCCGCTAGGATCAACCATCAACATGGATGGCTCAGGAATTTACGTCGGCATTTTGGCAGTTTTTTCAGCTCAGATTTTTGGAATTCCACTTGGGCTAACTGAATATCTGTTGATCGCTTTTGCTGCAACTTTGGTATCAATTGGCACCGCTGCCGTACCATCCGCATCATTGTTTTTGCTGGCTGCGGTTCTGGGCGTGCTAGATATTGACGCCGCTCAGACCGCCATCATAGTCGGCTTCGTGTTCCCGTTTGATCGGCCGCTGGACATGATCCGCACTGTCGTGAACGTCACTGGCGACCTTTCGGTCAGCACGGCAGTTGCCAAATGGGAAAACGAATTCGACGAAGAAGTTTTCCGCGCGCCGCCTGCGGAATAAACTTCGAAGGACTAAACATTTCGCAGAAACCCGTGTTTTCTGCTTTTCAAACACTTCTGCCGGGTGGTATAGCCCGGCAGTTTTCGTTTACACGCAGTTTTCAAGTATAAGAGTTGATATGACTAACCGAAAAAAAGCAGTGGTTCTTCTGTCTGGCGGTCTTGATAGCGCCACCTGTGTTGCCATGGCCCGCGATGAAGACTTTGAAGTATACGCCCTATCGTTCAGCTACGGCCAACGCCACAGCATTGAACTAGAGGCCGCAGACCGTGTGG
>JAJCZB010000030.1 GCA_029262595.1 Candidatus Babelota bacterium
GTTCATGAACTCAGTCACCGGCGTCGGAAAAATCGGCGACCTTCACATTTTCCCGGACTTCGTCCCACCGGCATTCGTAGGGTAGGCAATGGCATTCGAAAGCGATCTGGTTCTCGAAGACGGCACGGGTGTGGAACTCGCCAACACCTACGCGCTAGTCGCTACGGCCGACACGTACCACGCGCTCTATGGAAACACGGCGTGGGAAGAGGCCGACGCAGATCAGAAAGCGACCGCGCTCGTCAACGCCACACAGTATATCGATCTGCGCTGGTCTTTCGTTGGTGTCGTCACGAGCCCGGCAGATCCGTTGACCACTGGCCAGGGCTTGTCGTGGCCGCGCACGGCTGCAGACTCTTCGAACCTTGTCGACTGCAAGGGCGACGAATGGGGGGAGGATGAAGTCCCCACGCAGATCATCGAAGCCACTCTCGAGTATGCGCTGGTTTCCCTGGCGGCTGGCCGATTGCTTCCCGATCCATCAGTGGTCGACACGAGCGATCGTCGGATCAAAAAGACACGAGAAAAAATCGGGCCGATCGAAGAGGAAATCGAATACAGTGATGTCCGATCTCCTCGGTCGATCCGAAAATACGCCACGGCCGATCGAATCGTCCGAGCCTCGGGATTCGTCTCGCTCGTGAGCGGCGGCCGAACGGCCCGCGCATAATGCCGGCGTCAGCCACTCGATTCGACAAGTTCGTAGCGCTCGCCACTCGACTCGTGGCAAAGAACGCTGAATCTGTCACGCATCAATCACGCGGCGCTGCGGCGTTCATCGACCCCGCCCAAGAATGGCTCGGCAAGGCCACGACGACTTCAGACACGACAGTTGACGGGGTTTTCGTGAACCGGACAGAGTTGGCTGACCTGATCCGCAACATGGATATCAGCGATACGTTCGGAAGCATCGCGCGTGACTCTTCCGGCGTGTTGATTGCAGCCGAAGGGCTCGCAGGCACAGCGATCAAGATCGAAGACAAGATCATTCGGGGTTCCGATACTTGGGAAGTCCGCACAGCTGAAGTCATTCAGCCCGCAACCGTTCCCATTCTTTGGATCGTGGAGATTGGAAAGTGAGCGATACGTTTACCGAAGCGCGCTTCGATCTCTCCAGCTTCATGAAGGCGGAATGGATCACCGCGGGACAATCGGCTGCGAACCTTTTCTACGAGAACAACGCAGCAAATAAAACTACGCTGTACGGTAAGCTGACGGTTCGATTCGGGGATCGAGATCGAGCCGCGCTCGGCAAAGGTCTCTTCCGTTCGACTGGCGTGATGTTTCTGCAGATGTTCGTCAAGGAAGACACCGGAACTCAGCAAGTCGACCTGCTTGGCGAAGCTCTGGTGGCAGCGATCGAGAACCAAGGAAGCGTGAACGGGGTGCGGATGCGCGCAGCCAGTTACCGACAGATCGGGCTGGATCCCGAAGACCAAGCATATTTTCAAGCCCAGATCCGGGCGAACTTCGAATTCGACGTGATTCGATAACTAGGAGCACCAATGTCTGATACAAATCGAGTAGCGCTACGGTATGTCGAAGAGTCCACAACCGGATCGGTTCCGGCGACACCCAACTGGGAAACCATGTGCATCACCGGAGCACCTGCTCTCGCGGCCGTACCGCAGACGGTCGTGTCTGAAAAGATTCGATCCGATCGACAGATCTCCGATCTGATCTTGGTCGGCACGGAGGCCGGAGGCGAGACGCCTTCCGAACTGGCATTCGGCACTGCCGACGGCCTGCTCGAAGGGGCATATTCCAACCGCTTTCAGTCGCGAGTCAATCGCCTGAACAACAAGGGCGCGACGCAGATCACTGCGGCCACAGCTTCGGCGTTCACCGTCACGGATGAAAGCGACACAGTCGTGGTCGACGACATTCTACGGGGCGAAGGCTTCGCGGTCGCGGGCAACAACGCTTTCCACATTGTCGACGGCGTTCCGACCAACACGTCGTTCCCCTCGGCCACCGCGGAAGTCGAGGCATCGCCTCCGGCGGCTGCGACTCTCCACGTGGTTGGTCGACGGAGCGCGGCCGGTGATCTCGACTTCACCGCGGGTTCGCCTTCCACCCTGGCTTCGACCATCCTCGATTTCACCACGCTCGACTTGCAGGTCGGCGACTGGGTGAAGCTCGCGGGGTTCATCACGAACCCGGTCAACAACGGCTATTTCCGGATCTCGATCCTGACTGCCAATCTGTTGACGTTCGATCGCGAACCGACGGGCGTCGTCACAGAGAACCCGGTTGGTACGGTCGACGTCTACATGGGCGAACGGCTCATCAACGGCACCGAGCTGATCTCGTTCTCCCTCGAAGAGGTGTTCAACGATCACTCGCCGATCACGTTCCACTACCTGCGCGGCATGCATGTCGACGGGTTCGAATGGACCGCGGACGCGCAAGCGGTCGTCACGAGTCAGTTCACCTTCTTGGGGTTCAACGCCTTCTTCTCCGACGCCATCGACCCGGCGACGGAAGAGTCCACCGACGGCGCGGGCCGCATCACCGGATCGGTGACACTCCCGGTTCCGTCGGGCCAGGTGCTGAATTCGAGCTCGAATGTCGCGCGCATCGCTCGCGGTGGCGTCACGATCGCGGGCAAGAACTTCGTTCTGCAAGCGACGATGGCCATTGCGAACAACCTGCGACGGCGCAACGCGGTCGGATCACTTGGCGCGGTTTCGGTTGGTCAAGGAGAGTTCTCGGTGACGGGTGCTCTGCAGACCTACTTCGACGACAAGTCTCTGGCGCAAGACGTCATCAACAACACCGAGACTTCCTACGACACGATCTTTCAGGATGACACGGCGCACACCACGCTGTTCGACATGCCTCGGATCAAGTTCTCGGAAGGCTCGCCGGAAGTTCCCGGCAAGAACGACGACGTCACCATCAACCTTCAGTATCAGGCGATTCTCGATGAGACTCTCGGCTACACGGCCAACCTGATGCGATTCCACGGCGTGCAATAAGCACCCATCACCAAGGAGTACCCCCGATGAATCTGTACGACAAGTTCGAGACCAGCCCGGATCTGGAAAAGGAAGGTATCGAAGTCAGCTATGGGGATTCGATCTTCATGTTGGCGCGAGCCGGCGGAGCCAACAAACGCTTCGCCACCCGTTTCCAGCAGTTGACGAAACCTTTCAAGCGTGAGATGGATCTCGACATCTTCGATGAAAAGAAAGGCCAGGAGCTGCTCGCGCAAGCGTTCGCGGAAACTGTCGTCTTGGGTTGGCAGGCTGTTCGCGACAAGGAAGGCAACGTGATGGAGTTCTCCGTCGAGAACTGCGTCAAGCTCTTGGTGGATCTCCCGCCGCTCTTCGCCGACCTTCGAAACATGGCTGCGGACTTCACGAACTACCTGGCAGTCGAGAGGGTCGAAGAGGGAAAAGCCTAGAAGAGTTTCTCAGATGGACTTTGGTATGGGCGGAGAAAGGCGCGAAGATCGCCCAAGCCGCTATCGATGCCGGCGAAGAGATCCCAGACACTGCGGTGCCTCCGGATCTCGACGCCGGGCTCGAGACCTATGTCTCTCATTTCTGGGAACTCTCCACCGATCGATCGATCGGATTCGGGTGTCTCGGCCCGATCCCATGGACAAGCGTTGATCGATACGCGCGACAGTGGTGCACGACCGATGTCGAATACGAGGATTTCCTCTTCTTCATTCGGAAGCTAGACACGGTCTTTTTGGAACTTAAAAACGAGAAAGTGAGCAACAGCTGATGGCGACGCTAGAGGATCTCGAACGGGCCATGCGGAACCTCGCAGCTCGTACTCCTCAAAATGCGTCGAACGTCGTGGCCCGCTCCGCAATCGTTGGGCTAACGACCGTCGTGCTAGCCAACCCCGTTGACTCGGGTCGGTCCCGCGGCAACTGGTTCTTGGAACCCAATATCGGCAGCGAAGAATTCGACGAAGAGCGGCGAGACTCGATCACGCCAGGTCGCGCAATCGCTGCCGGCATTCGTCCCGATGACGATCTACATCTAACCAACAATACCGTCTACATCAATCGATTGAATGATGGTCACAGCGCGCAGGCGCCGGCCGGGTTCATCGAAGACGCTGTTGTCGCTGCCGCGGGTGCCGTGCTCGTGGCTGGTGAAGAAGAAATGCTGAAAGGATTCGATCTCTAATGCCCCGCGTAGATATTGTATTCAGTCAGCGCGGTGCGCGCAAAATTGCCCGGGATACCGATTCCATTGGCCGCGCGGCCAAGGGCACGAACAGCGCGGTTGCATTTCTGAAGCGGGGTTTGGCTACTCTCGGTGTAGGCGTGGTCGTTCGCCAATTCGCGCGGCTCTCCGATACGTTCGTTGAGGCCAGCAATAGACTGCTCGTCCTGAGCGGATCGACCACGGTTGCCAATCGACAATTCCAGCAGCTGCTCGACATCTCGAATCGCACGCGTACCCCACTCGAAACGAACGTGGCCCTGTATCAAAAGCTGGGTTTGGCCCAGCAAGAGCTTGGCGCGACGACCGAAGAGCTGCTCGGGTTCACCGAACAGATCGGCCAGCTGCTGGCCATCCAAGGCGGCAGTTCTGAATCCGCGCGTGGCGCACTCTTGCAGCTGTCGCAGGCCATGGGCTCGGCGATTGTTCGTGGTGAAGAGTTCAACTCAATTCTCGAAGGCGCCTTCCCGATCGCGCAGGCTGCAGCCCGAGGCATCGAACGTGCCGGCGGCAGCGTTTCTCGTTTGCGCGCGCTCATCATCAAAGGCGAGATCACCAACAAAGAATTCTTCGAGGGGATCCAGTCGCAAGGTGAAGTCACGGCGGAAACGTTCGCGCGAACGTCATCGACGATCGGCCAAGCGACTACCATCCTAAAGAACAACCTGATCGCAATCGTTGGTGAGTTCAACAACACCACTGGCGCGGCATCAGGTTTCGTCGCGATCATCAACAAGGTTAGCGACGCTGCGAAATTCTTGTCGAAGAACATCGCCACGATCATTCCTTTTGCCGAAGGTCTTGCTGCAGCGTTCGCCGTCATCGTCGCAACCAAGATCCTGGCGTTCTTCGCTGCCTATATCGTTCGATCGAGCGCGGCCACGATTGCCACCGCAGCTTTCGAAGCTACCGTGGCGCTTGCTACTGGTCAGCTCAAGCTCTTCGGCGCCAGCTTGCTCAAGGCTGGTCGAGCTATGCTCGCCTTCGTTGGTCTGAACCCGTTCACGGCGGTCGTTGCTGGCGTCGCTCTTGCTGTCGGCGCTCTCGTGGCGTTCCGGAACGAAACGTTCAAGGTGGGAGATCAGACGGTCACGGTCAGCGCCCTGGCTGAAGAGGCGTTTGATCGAATCGGCCCCGCCATCGAATCGGCGCAGGCGTTCGTCGTTGATTTCTTCAATCAATTCGGCGTCAGTCTTCCCAGCTTCCGAACAGTGGTCAACAATATCATTGCCGGTTTCAAGACTGTCGGCGAGGTGGTTGCCATCATCATCCGTGGCATCACAGATCGAATCTCGCAGCTGGCCACGTCGGCCGGTGCAGTCTTCGGAGCGCTGCCCGACGCTATTCGAGCCGCCATTCTTGGCGGAGTCGGCGCCGGGGCCGATGTACTGAAAACAGCGTTCGAGAACAGTCTCGTAGAGATCCCGGAAATTGGATCCGAGATTGGACGCGTGGCCGGCGAAAACTTCAATCGAGACTTCGTTGCGGAGATCGAGAACGGCCTAGCCGCCAGTGACTTCATTCGATCGGCGTCTGCGCGAGTGGGCGGCGGTGGAGACGATGCAGCCGGCGGCGGTGATGCCCCGGTCGCGCCTCCCGTGATTGTCGACGCAGGCGCAACCGAAGAGCAGCGCGAGAGTCTGCAAGGGTTGCTCGAAACACTCAAACCGC
>JAJCZB010000031.1 GCA_029262595.1 Candidatus Babelota bacterium
TAAAAAATAGAAGTACTGATTTTTTTCTCATGATCCCATCCCCTAAAGACATATGTTTTTCTAAAAGTGTATGCAAAGAGAGGGTGTCGTTACAAGAGAACGAATGAGATGGGATTTTATGCGTCACCTTCAGGGGACAGACTCTCAGTCTGGGCAACAATCGTCACACGTTCTGCGCTTAGGCCAAGGATCGTATAGTAATTATCAGGAAGGGGATGTGGTTGGTATTTCACATACGCAACTATTCGACTGCCACCAAATGGATAAGGAATTGTTTCAGTTGCAAGTTCTATTACTTTCATATGCTCATCGCTACAATCGGTAGTTATAATCGCGCCAACAGTGATTTCTTTTCCGGATCTATCGAGCCATTTGGTATCATCGACTGGAGGGCTATTTTGTTCAGACATTGTGCCGCCCCAATCGTCAGCGGGAATTATTTGTACAAAAAAACATGTGGAAAGAAGCAGTAGATGTTTTGCACTAAAGGCACCCATGCAGACTCTCGCTTTTTTTAATGCCAGATCGTTTACAAAAGTATGCTGTGTGTGTGACTATTCGTCAAATAAAAAGCGGGCTGATGCCCGCTTTTTATTTACAGTTCGATTATTTTCTTACGAGTGTACTATACATATTTTCAGTTTTAGTTCGACCATTTTGTACTAATGCACGCACTTCATGATTGTTTTGTACAAGTTGATATGCGCCGTGGCCCGCGAGTAATACTGCAAGTGCTACTTTCGCACGAGAGAAATTACGGCCTTTACGCGCAGCACTAAAGAGCATGAGTGCGAGTGCCATTTGCGCTCCGCTCAGGATAGTAACTTGGCCTTTGCGGCTTACGTACTCATCGAGTTTGTGTGCAAAGCTTGGCACTGTTTGGCTGGCAAGGATGATGCCAAGAGATAAAAAGAGTAATGCTTTTTTCATGAGACCCCCATTATAGTTAAGCGAATTGTGTTTTATTCTTTTTTACGCACTTGTCGAATATGAAGTGCATATTCAGCAAGATAATTTTTTTGCGCTTTCACCCATTTTTTGAGTGCTGCATCTCGAGCTGTTTTGAGTTTTAAGCAAGTAGCTGTAGGAGATGATGTATTGTCATATGAAGCTTGTAATTGCTCCAAGGCATTACTTGCTTTTTGATAGGCTTGCTTGGTTGCTTCGGCTGTTTCTTGAGCAATTCGCAAAGATTCAGGAGCGGTATACTCGCGTGTATATGCGGGATCTGCGCACGCTCCTGCAGCGGATGCATCAGTATGGGATGGGCCGCAACTGGCAGCACCTGCAAATGCAGGCAGGGGCGATACAAGATCAAATGAACCACTTTTGCCAAGTTCAAGATATGTATTTTCTGCAAGCGCTTGGGCAAGTGCAGCATTCATAGCTTCCAATGCAGCGGCGCTACTGGTTTGAAGTTTTTTATGTGCGTTTGTTGGAACGGCTGTTTCATATGCTTGTTCGAGTTCTCGAAGCGATGTGTTTGCAGATTCGTAGTCTTTTTGAGCTTTATGCAATTGCGTAAGCGCAACACCCATTGTATGAGATGAAGGAGCTGCTGCGTGTCCCTGAGTGGGCGTAAAAAAAATACAGAAAAACAATAAAAAAATGAGATATTTTCCCTGCATGATAACCTCCGTATGCAAATAGGGTGTACTGTGCAGTATGCACTATTTTATTCAATTTGTAAAACAAGGGGCTCTTGTCGAGGGGGCTTTTTTGCCGGTTTAAAGAGCAGTAAGTCACTTTTTAACAGTCAATCACTGATGATGCACGTGGAATTTAGAGGCAATCGGTTCGCTGCTTAAATCGTATCCAGGCAGCGCCTGTTAAGAGTCCGGTGAAGATGAAAAGCATCGGCAAGCAGATCCAAAATGAAAGATATTCGTTTGAACCAGTAATCGCATGCTTAATGCCTTCAGTCAGATAGATCCCGGGATTGAGAAAAACCAGTTTACCCAGGACGGAAGAATATTTTTTCATTGCCCAGAGCGGCACCCAAAATCCACCAAATGCCATGAGTGCACCATTTGCGCGGCTCCAGAGTGTGCCGATGTCTGTGCTGCGCTTGAGTACCACTGCTGCAAGCACATGATATGCAGAAAGGCACAATGATCCAGCAAATAAAATCAGAACGAGTTGCGGCCAATTGGTGTGCGACAAATCAATATAGTTGCGCAAAATCAGGCCGCCTACTGGGTAATAGGGAAGCGAGATAATAAATGCATACAGGCCGGTGAACATAATTTTTTGCACAAGTACTAAAAAGGGACTCAAAACGGTAATTTGATAATCAACGTAGCGCTTACCTTCCAAATCAAAGAGGAGTTCAATGTTTTGCTTGTATGTAAAAAGCAGGAGCACGAGCAAAATATTGCCCGCAAATAATATCGTATTCAGCATCGGATTAGGGTGAGTAAAGTTTGCGTGTCCTTGAAAATAAGCGCTTTGAACGCCAAATACGATGGGATAAATGAGTGCATAATTGAAGATATTATCAAGAAAATGTGCGCGTGATGCAAATAGGTCACGGCGCATAAATTGTAAAAAGACGGTAAATGAATGCTTGAATGCTATCATACGGGATCCAATCGTTTTGAAATTCCTCGAGCGGCAAATGCGATAGCCAGAGCCACCCATGCTATAAGTGCGCCAATGCAGGTATATGCAGATAAGTAATCTGGTCCACCAATAAGAATCGCACGCAATCCTTCGTTGCAATACGTTACTGGGTTGGCCAGCATGAGATAGGCCGCATAGGGAGAAAACGCATATATTTTATGCCATACAAACCATGTTGGGCTTAAGAGCAGTAAAAAAGTAAGTCGTCGTGGCCAAAGATTTTGCATAAACCAATCGTATTCATAGTACATACTCAATCCCAAGAAAAATATTCCGTAAAAACAGAGGGAAAGAATATAAAGAATAGGAAATAGTGCCCATTGCGGTGCTACCGTTTGGAACACATCTCCCAAGAGGACAACACCTACGGTGCACACGGGCAGCGTAACGATCGCGGTCTCGAGACAAAAGTAGGTTATGTAGGCGGCAAAAAGCCATCGCTTGGGAAGCGGGAGCGTGAGGTGATAATCAATAAAACGTTTGAACTTAATATCAAACAGATTTTGCAGGGCAAATCCCATTCCACGAAAGAGGGCTTGCAATGCGATTGTACCAATAAATATTGGCGCGATGAGCGATTCAGGAACGCCCATTGCTGGATATAAGCCGCCAAATTCAATGACGTCAATAAAGAGCCGCACGCCAGCATTAAGCGCTTGGCTTTTCCATTGCTGCCGAATGACCAGCATGTAGCGGCGTACCAGCGCAAGATAGGTAAAAAAATAATTGGTATTTATGAGCATTACTATTCCTTGCTTTGCTCATCTTGCACAAGCGTAATAAAAATATCTTCTAATTTATTATCGTGATATTTTTCTTTGAGCGCTTTGACTGATTCAATCAAAACCACTTTGCCGCGATGCAAAACGCAAATGCGATCTGAAAGGAATTCAGCTTCATCAAGATAGTGCGTGGTTAAAATTACAGTAACCCCCATATCTTTCAGGCCACGAATAATGTGCCATAGTTTTTTACGAATATCGGGATCCAGGCCAACCGTTGGCTCATCTAAAATAACGAGTTGAGGATTGTGCATTAATGCGCGGGCGATTAAAAGCCGTTGCTTATTTCCGCCGGAAAGTGCATTTACTTCAAAATCTTTATAGCGCGTCAGCTCAAGCTGCTCCATAAGATCACGAGTACGTGTAATTATCTCTTTTTCAGGCATAAGAAAGTAGCGCCCAGCAAATAAAAGATTTTGCTCTACCGTGAGAAACATATCAAGATTTTGCGTTTGCGGGCAAAAGCCAAGTGCATGGCGATAGTGCATCACATCGTCATAAATGGGGGTGCCATTAAAAAGAATGGTCCCGGAGGTTGGCGGATGCAGTGTAGCCAAAATGGATGAAAGTGTTGTTTTTCCCGCGCCATTTACGCCAAGAAGCCCAAACACTTCCCCTTGCTTGATAGTCATGCTGACATCATCAAGCGCGACAACCGGATCTCGAGAAGATTTATATATTTTTGTGATATTTTGAATCTGAATTAATGAATCGTTCATAGTGATAAGACCTTTAAGTAAAGTCTTTTTATCGTATCAGAAAGAGGATGAGTGGGCAAACGGAAACAAGATACTGGTTTTTAAACTGTTGCATACCGGAATTTTTTTTTGATACGGTGTCCTCATGTGTTTAAAAAGGTATTTAATTTCATCATTTTCTTTGAAGGTTTATTCAGTCAGAAAAAAGAGTTGCATAAAAATATCACTATGCTATGAATCGTAAAAGAGTAATGAACCATATTTCTAACCATTTTATTTCCGGAGGATAGTCTAATGAGGCAGTATGTAATGGAACTCATTGGTACATTCTTTTTAACCCTCGCAGTGAGTATCACTGGCGTACCTATGGCTGTGGGCTTGATGTTCATGGCTATGTATTATATAGGTGAAGGGGTTTCTGGAGGATACTACAACCCAGCGCTCGCAGTAGCAGCTTGGATGCGTGGTGTTCTTGCAGTTGAAGAAATGCTCATCTATACAGGTGTGCAGTCTATTGGTGCTTTCTTTGGTGTGTGGCTTTTCAGAGCATTGACTAACAATGTGTTCATGCCGGATGTAATGGCTGATCTTTCTATGGGCATGGCTATTTTAGTTGAAGTTCTTATGGCTGCAGTGCTTGCACTTGTACTTCTTACTGTTGCTACTTCTAAAGACTACAAAGGTAGCGTAGTAAATGGTGCAGTGATCGGTCTTACTTTAGCAGCAGTGCTATTGGTTGGCCAAAGCATCGTTAACCCAGCAATCGCAGTTGGTGCATACCTTGGCCAATTGTTTGTTGATGGTGGCGCATTGTCACGCGAATTACTATTCGTGTACATCTGTGCTCCACTAGTAGGTGGTGCTCTTGCAGCACTAACTTACGATTACTTGCATCCTTCTAAAGGCAAGTAAGACTTTTTTCAATTCTTTTGTAGATCTTAAAAAGGGTGCCGTGTATGCGGCACTCTTTTTTTTCAAAAGGAGTAGATATGCAGCAATCATTTAAAGATCGTATCGATGCGGGGAATCAACTCGCGAAAAAACTCATGCAATACAAAGATGATCCACATGCGATTGTGATCGGATTGCCGCGCGGTGGCCTGCCGGTTGCACAGCAAGTAGCCGATCAACTCAATCTTCCGCTCGATATTGTAGTGCCGCGCAAAATGGGTGCACCGATGAATGAAGAGCTTGCCGTTGGCGCTATCACGCAGGATGGAGACGTTGTTTGGAATGAAAAAATTATGCGCAGCTTGCATCTAAATCCGGAAGATCTTGCCGATACGATCGCAAAAGAAAAAAATGAAGCGCAACGGCGATTAAAACTCTACCGCCAAGATCGCGCGCCGCTAGATCTAAAAAATAAAACAGTTTTGCTTGTTGATGATGGTATTGCAACGGGAGCTACGATGCGCGCGGCAATTCATTTTGCCAAAACGCAGGGGGCTGCAAGGGTAGTGGTGGCAACGCCTGTCGCCACCGTTGACACGCTTGAAATAATGCAAGATGAAGTTGATGAGATTATTTCGGTATTGATTCCCAAAACATTTCTTGGTATTTCTGCGTTTTATCAAACGTTTGGGCAAACGAGTGATGATGAAGTGATTGCAATTATGGGAACGAATAGATAATTTCGTTCACATAATTAGGATGTATTTTTCTATAATGTATTAATTTACATTAAATTGCTAACTTCGCCCCTATTCGGGGGGAATAAATGTATTGCTCGCCCAATACATTTAATACAAGGGCGCATAAGAGAAGCATCTCTTATGAATCTCTCGACGCTTGAAACGATTTATCATTCGCCTACCTTTACTTGGAGTATGCTTTAGCGCTTCGTTGCCTGTACGGCTTCCAGTCTTCGCCAAGGCTTCGACGGACAGGCAGAGATCTGTCAAGCTAGATCAGATTCGCTTTTTATACATCGGTCTTGGTCGTTCTGTTGATTATAAAATAATTCCCTATCAGCTTACCAGTCCACATCGAGCCGCACTTGCAGAAGAAAAAATGAGTTGTGCTTAGTTATAGTAGGCGAGTGATGAGACGTTTAAGCGTCGAGGGATCAAAAAGGGACGCTTCCCTTTTTTGCCCTTGTATCGAAGATATTGGGCACGCAATATCTTTGCGCTCCCCGCGTAGGGGCGAAGTAAATAATCTCAATAGATTAATATGTTGAAGAAAAACTAAAATGAAATTTAAAAAAACTATTTTCTCTTCACTACTTTAAACTTTTTCAACAACTTATTCATCGTAACTTTAAAGCCACTATACTCAAGCTCATCATATGGAAGCATCGCATTGCCATACCATCCTTGCTGGCGAATCTCAATCGCTTTCTCTTGTGCTTTCAAGCGAACAAAATCCCACGCAGGATTATCAAAGAAATCGGTAAACTGATCAGAAAATCTTCCGCTTGGTGTGATTGAAAATCCAAGTGCAGATACTATCGGCAAGCAATACGGGCCGGTGACGGGTGTATTAATGGCAACCGGCATGAGTGGCATATTGTGCGAACCGCGCGAATCGCCGCCAACGAAAGGCACTTTTACAAACGGTGAAAGAAGTTCTTCCGGTGCGGGAAAAATTCCCTGCGTACGAATTAATGCTACCGGATCATCTTTACCGGTATATTTTCCTGCAATTGAGTGCAAACGATCAGTTGAAAGGCTTGCAGTTTGCTCATCATACTCGCGCGAATAAATTGCTTTAATACCAAATCGCTCGCCATCGCGCAGAAGCATTGCAATTTCATATAAATCATCAGGCGCATCGAGCGTGATTACATGATCACCGCCTTTTACGTTGTTCATATCAATGATCTCAAAGCGAAATCCCTTGATCATTTTGGGAAGCATTAATCCTGCGCAATACATCGGATCGGCAAACGCTAAAAAAATTGGCAAGTTATATGCGCCTGGGCCACATTTATCCGCGGCAAACACCATAAACGTCTCAGCTGGGCGTGGCTCTTTTTTGTTAAAATCAAATGTAATTTCAGCGACTCCCGGGCCTGCTCCGCGGACATTGCCCGATGGCGCATCAGCCAAAAGATCTTGGCCCGCGCCATAGCAGCCGCATTCTTCTGCGTATTTGGTGGCCGATATAAAGGAATCCCAGGCGAGCGTATGGATATCTTTATGATCGTTTCCTTTTTTGTGAGACATAATCAGGCACAGATCATCCCCTGTGAAGGTGACCATTCCATCGATCAGAAGCTTCTTTTTAATTGCTCCATCAATCTTTTTTTTAACAGCTTGGACCATTTTTTTTGTGGGCTGCGTGTGCCCGCCAATAGAGCCAACATCTGCTTTTATTACTGATACCGTGAGTTTCATGAGTGTCCTTTTTTAGGTAGATACAAGTCTTTGCATAGGGTATAGCTGCTTTTGTGGCATAGGTCAAACGTGCCCGCATTGCTTGATTTTCCTTTTTTTCGTATGCTTGATAGAAATTCGTTCATGAAAAGAATTTCATTACCGTGAGTTATCTCCATGAAAATTTCTATCGCTTGGATTTTTGATCATATCGATGCGCGTGTGCAGGATATTGATGTACCTGCATTGATTCAAAAGCTCAATGAAACTACTGCCGAAATCGAGCAGTGGCAAAAAATCAAAATTGATTTGAAGCCGTTTGCGCTTGCGCAAGTTAAAAGTATTACCAACGATATACACGTAGCAATTCCTGAATGGGATACTGATGCGCGCATGCCGCAGCGCAGCGATGCAGTTGAAGGCAACTGGTATCTTGTGATCAAAGAAGGTGATGCATATAGCTGGGCGCTCTCTACAGATTTAGGCGGCCATAAAGAAATGATTTTGCCGGCAATGACTGGCGAAACTGCCATGCAAGATGGCTCATGGAAGCAATCGTTTGAAACGTACGATGTGATTTTCGATATCGATAACAAATCGATTACGCATCGTCCCGATCTTTGGGGTCATCGCGGATTTGCGCGGGAAGTCGCTGCGATTTTAGATTTAAAGTTGTTACCACTCGATGATTTTATTATTTCAAAAAAAGTTGTGCCACATGAATGGAGCGCGCAGGGCGTTGCGGATAATCCATTTTCTTTAAAGATTGAAGCGCCTGAATCATGCAAGCGCTTTGCGGGATATACGCTTTCGGAGGTTAAAAACCAACCATCGCTTTTATGGATGGCGACCCGGCTTTCGCGCGTTGATTCCCGATCGATTGATGCGCTCGTAGATTTCACGAATTATGTAATGCTTGATATCAGCCAGCCAATGCACGCCTTTGATGCAGATCATTTATCAAGCAAATCAGTAGTAGTGCGCATGGCGCAAAACAAAGAAAAACTTACGCTCCTAGATGGTCAAGAAATTGAGCTCACGTCGCAAGACGTAATTGTAGCAGATGGCGATCGGCCGGTATCACTAGCAGGAATTATGGGCGGCAAATTTTCGGGCGTTTCACCCGAAACTACATCTGTTTTTCTAGAATCGGCAAACTTTGATGCAGCAACGATCCGTCGTTCATCGCAGCGGCATAAAGTGCGCAGTGAATCATCCGCGCGCTTTGAAAAAAGTTTAGATCCAAATCAAAACGTTGATGCGATTATGCGCTTTTTAAAATTACTTGAAGATGCGCAGATGCCGTTTGCCGGATCGCAAGATATTCTTTCGTTGGGGCCACTTGTCCAAGCGCCTGAGCGGACAGTATCTCATGCGTTTATTGAAGCTCGTTTGGGCATTTCAATTGCGTCATCATTTATTGAGTCCACGTTGCGCAAGCTTGGCTTTCAAGTACGCCAAGAGAAAAAAGATGTAGTTGTGTATCACATTGTGGTGCCAACGTTTCGTGCGACAAAAGATATTGATATTAAAGAGGATATTGTTGAAGAGATTGGCAGATTTTATGGCTGGAGTAATATCACGCCGCAGCTGCCATTTATGCAAACAGTTCCCAAGTCTACTCATGTGCCGATGCAGATTGGCCGGATTAAGCATCTGCTTTCGTATGGCTTGAGTATGCGCGAGCTTTATATGTATTCATTTTTTGATGAATCATTTTTAAAAGAAATTTCATGGGATCCGGGCGATACGATTCGCGTTAAGGATCCGGTATCGCAAAATTGGCATCGATTAGTAACTACGTTGATTCCCAATATGCTGCGCGCGGTTTGGCAGAATGCGCATGAGCATGAAGAGTTACAATTTTATGAATGGGCGCGCAGTTGGAGTGTTGAAGCTGATGGCACTGAGCGGAAGAAACTTTCTGGTATCATGTATGCAAAAAAGAAATCAATCGATTTTTATGACTGCAAAGCAAAGCTGCATCAGCTCTTTGAATTGCTTGGCATTGATGTGCAGTGGCAGCATTCTTCAGATCAGCAGTATCCATGGAATGATGCATCGCAGACGGCCGTAATTTTGGCCGGTGATACGGTGATTGGGACTGCGGGAATGGTGGATCCATTATTCATGAAAAAAATTGCAGATGGATCGGCGTTTATTTTTGAACTCGATGCAGCATTTTTAGAGACGTATGAAAAACCGGTTGTTCGATACAAACCAGCATCCAAATATCCGCCGATTGATCGTGATGTAAGTGTACTTGCACCGCTTGCGATTACCGTATCGCAGATGAGCAGTATTATCGCAGATGTTGATCCGCGTATTGTTTCGGTGCAGCTCGTTGATATGTTCCAGAAAAAAGAATGGAAGCAGGAGCGCGCGTTGACTTTCCGCTACCGTATTCAAGATGAGCATGAGACGCTTACTAAATCGCAAGCGGATACATTGAGCGCGGGCGTGCATGCCGTGCTTGAAAAAGCAGGAGCGCAGATTCGATGAAAAAAAATCTACCACACAATTTATCCTCTCACTCCGTTCGCCCTGATGCTTCGACAGACTCAGCAGTAAACGCTACGCTCATTTCTCACTCCGTTCGCCCTGATGCTTCGATAGACTCAGCAGTAAACGCTACGCTCATTTCTCACTCCGTTCGCCCTGATGCTTCGATAGACTAAGCAGTAAACGCTGCGCTCATTTCTCACTCCGTTCGCCCTGATGCTTCGATAGACTCAGCAGTAAACGCTACGCTCATTTCTCACTCCGTTCGCCCTGAGCTTGTCGAAGGGTTTAAAAATTTTCAGAAATACATGACCTGGGATGGGTTAGTGATATATCAATTAAGTTCTTCTCAAGAAATTTTACATTCGACCGTTCGAGGCCCTTCGACACGCTCAGGGCGAACGGTTTAGGATTCAATATGAAAAAAAACAGCGTATGCGCATATAGTTTTATTGCGGCTGCCATTTTTATTCTTGATCGCATCACCAAATCGTATGCGATGCACAACTTCACGCTTCCAAAAGAGATCACTCAATTTTTAAGTTTTGAGCTTACCTATAATCGAGGTATTTCGTGGGGGCTTTTTAATAGTTCAAGTAGTTATATCTTTGGAGGAGTATCCGTTATCATTGCATGCGTTACTCTGATGGTCGCAGTGATGGCATGGCGCCAGTATAAAGAAGGCCACTCAATTATTGGTGAGTTACTCGTAGTTGCCGGATCGATTTCGAATTTAGTTGATCGCGTTTTTTATGGCGGCGTTGTTGATTTTATTCATTTTCATTATGCGGGCTGGAGTTGGCCGGTATTTAATATTGCTGATATGGCGATTGTATTGGGAGTAGGGTGTATGCTATACAAGCAGTATCGATCATGAATTTTGTACGCATCGCAACCATTATTTCTACTCTCGGGCCGATTGGCTACTTTGGCGCATCGGGGACAGTTGCTACTATTGCTACGCTTCCGCTTGTCTATTTCACGCACTGGGCGATCCCGAGCCAACGATTATATTTAGGGTTTATCATATGTGCATTTGCATTGAGCATGATAATCGTTAAAAAAGCTCTTACTCAATTTAAACGGCACGATGATCCATCGGAAATTGTCTTGGATGAAGTAATGGGATGCCTGCTTACGTTTTGGGGAATTGCATTGAATCCGAAATCGATGCTTATTGGCTTTTTGCTCTTTCGTGCGCTTGATATCATTAAATTTGGATGGGTTAAACAGGCGGAATCGCTTGCTGATGCATGGGGGGTGATTGGTGATGATATGGTTGCCGCTTTTATTGCGAATGTAATTCTTCGTATTTTGTTTTAACTTTTTAACTTTCATTTTTATTTTTCTTTAGTTTGTTTATTCAATAATTAATTATTCCTGGCGCCCCTGCGCGGGGAGCGCAAAGATATTACTTGCCTAATATCTTTGATACAAGGGCAAAAAAGGGAAGTGTCCCTTTTTGATCCCTCGACGCTTAAACGTCTCATCACTCGCCTACTCTACTTAAGAGTAACTTCTTTTTTCTTTAGTAAGTGCGGCTCGATGTGGACTGGTAAGCTAATAGGGAATTATTTTATTAATAAAAAGCGAATCGGATCTAGCTTGACAGATCTCATCCTGTCCGTCGAAGCATTGGCGGCGGCTGGGCATAAGGGCTCCGTTGAGTAGCAAAATTAATACACCCAACGAAAGAAAGAAGGTAGTCTGTTGTAGAAAAGTATATAGTTTGCGTTCAGCCAAAAACCCTTTAGTATAAGACATATGCACAAACTAATAACACACCTCAAGCACCTCATACTCCCTACCTTCTGCGCATTTTGCAAAATGTTTTTTCAAGATGATTCGCACGTGCTTTGCACAGAATGTGCATCCCGTATTCGGCCGGTTGTATCGCACGAGCTTGCAATCACTGCGACAAAAAAAATTATCGTGCATGCCGTTGGCGCCTATGATCAACCACTCGTTTCTATGATATTGGCCAAAAGTAGCGGCAAGCGGACAGTTGCGCATCAACTGGGTACGCTCGCCTGGCAACGATCAGTGGTGCGGCATTTGCAGTATGATTATATTGTGCCCATTCCATTGCATTGGACGCGCTATGCATGGCGCGGATACAATCAAGCGGATGAAATCGCTCGCGTGATTGCGCGCAATTCGAATATTGCGATTGAGCATCTATTACAACGTATAAAGCGCACGCCGTTTCAATCGCATTTTCGAGGTGACGCGCGGCAAGAGAATGTGCGTGATGCGTTTGAGTTAAAACTGGTTGATTCATCTCTCTATAAAAATAAACATATCTTATTAGTTGATGATGTGATGACGAGTGGCGCTACCCTGCAACAAGCAGCACGAGAACTTTTCAAGCTTAAGCCTGCTTCTATTACGGCGGTTGTTGTTGCGCGAGTAGCATAAAGGAATCCTTCGATACATCCGTCTACGCCTGGGCTACGCCGGACACGGCAGGATGAGCGCAAAATTAAACTTTTCTACCGTTCGTCCTGAGCTTGTCGAAGGATACGACGGTTTAAATGAGTTCGAATGGTTCGACACGCTCACCACGAACGGGTTAAATATCTTCCAATGTTATATTCGCTCATCCTGCCGTAATTATTTTTTAACTAGGCTCTTTCGTCTCTTTTGTCTCGTTCATCATCAGCTGCCAAACCATCTCCGCTTCCATCGTCTAAATCTATTAATCCTTGTCTTTGTGCAACATCAGCTTCGGCATACACGCGCAATGCGGCTAACACTTTCGCGAGTTCCGCTTGGAGATTTTTAAGCTCTGCTTGTTGTTGTGCTTCGCGTTGGCCAAGACCTTTTTTAATTGCTGCTAAAGGCGTAACCATTTCATGAAGTGGCATTGGATTGATTGGTACGCGTTTGCGTTGACGAGCAGCTAATAATTCCTGAGCAGATTGAAGTAGCTGAGCAAGCTGGTCCCGGTCCCCATCGAGAGAAAGATCTAGATCGGAAAGTAATGCACTCAGCTCTTGAGTCGCTCTTTCAATTGTATGGGCATTATCGGGAGTGCCAGCTGATTGAGTGGTAGCATGGCGCAGCCTATCTACAACACTATCCACTACGTCGCCTCCGTAGAAACGTGTATTCGCAAGTTTTTCCATCATCTCGCGTTCAAATTTTCGGTGTGTGGCTTGGTGTGCTTGCGTAGCTGCTTTGAAGATTCGTTCATCTTCTGGGGCAATCGATAGGCGATGTGTCTGCGCAAGTTCGCTTAGGCGACTCATTAAGTCAAGACGCTCAGATGATGCTTGAAGTGCTTCAAAGGAGGCCTCTATTTCATCAGGCGCTCCAATCCTTGCCCATGCTGCGTGCACATGCCTTTCAAGCTCGTCGCGATGGTTAATTTCTTTATCATGTTCGCTCAAATATTCAATCAATGCAGCAGGATCATCGAGGGATGGATCCCTCCATCCTCGTGGCACTGGTACTTGTGCTGCTTGCTGATCGGCAGTAAGTGCGGGTGGCGTTAAGCCCTCATAATCAGAAGTGTAATCAACTATTGGCTCTGCAGATGCGGCAGCGGCAGCTGCTCCTGCAGATGACCCAGGATCAGTGGCAGAGTCACAGCTCGTTGATTGAGTAGGCACTGGAGGAGCTGCACGCCGAGGGCGAACGGGAATTGCAAAGGGCGGCGCTGGGGCAGCAGGGCGTTCTGGTGCCTCAGAACCAGAAGATGAATCACCATGCGTTGCTGCATGCTGGCCTCGATGGGCAAGTGCCGCGCTAATTTCAGCCATTAATTTTTTAAAGTCGGGATTCTGAGGATCGGGCTTTGGATCTGCAGACCATAAAAAAGTTGCTTGCATGCACAGCATACAGGCTAAAAGACGGATACTATTCTTCATAATCACTCTCCTTAAAAAGGATGAATCGTTTTTCTTTTACCTATAGTACAAATGGAGAGTATTAGGAAATGCTTTGTATGTAATTGAGATAGAAAAAAGGCTCAGCATAACGCTGAGCCCTTGGGTTATTTGTTGTATTCTATTGATTAGTCTAGTTGCTCCATTTGTGAGCTTGGTGCAGCGCCGAGTAGTACGATTGTGCCAGCTTCGTATACGAATGTTTCAACGGCATCAAGCGCAGGAGTTGGAGCTACTGCAGTCTGAGGAGCTTTGCCATGGTGCTGGATGCCATATTGGGCTACGCGACCACGACGCTCTTCTAAAAGAGTGCGTAGCAATTCAGCTTGACGTGCTTGAGCTAGAAGCGCTTCATCGGCTTTTACCATTTGCGCCGCGAGAGCAGCATCTAATTGCCCAGTGAGTGCTGCAGTCAGGTCGAGCTCAAGTTCAGCAATTAATGTTTGTAACTCTGCAAGTGCTTCCAGTACTGATGGATCTACTGTTGTTTGCCCCATTTGCGCAATAAGCTGTGTGAGAAGAGCAGTTACAGCTTCAGTGTTAGCTGCTTTAGTGTCATCGTCTTGAGCTGAGCCTGAAGCGCGTAAGTGTGATACTGCTGTCCAGATATCGCAAGGAGTCGCAACGTTAGCGTATTCAACTGCTCCTTGAGCACTTGCTTTTTGGTCTAGAGCAGATGTATCAGCTCTAAATGCTGCATGTTTTGCGAGTGCACCTTGCAACATTGCTTCTGCAGTAGTTGTAATCGCAATGCCTTTTTTGCGAGCAAGATCAAAAAGAGCCGTCAGTCTTTTTAATTGTTCTGCATTAGCAAGCTCTGCCCTGCGGCGCTTAGCATGATCATCAGCTGGAGCAGCTGTCATAGCAGCTTCAACTTCTTCTACTTTTTTTCTGACAACGCCTGGAAGGGATTCACCAAAGCATGCGTTGTATTCAGGAGATTTAGCACCTTGAATTGCTTGAGTTAAAGCTCTTACAGAAGATACATCCCATCTATAGGTGCGCTGGCCAACACCATCAGTTTGAGGAGTATGCACCATTGCATTTTTGCGAAGAGCTCTTGGAAGGGTGGGTGTTGGTGCAATTTGTCTTAACATTTCTCTTTGAGCGAGTACGCGTGCTCGTGTTGGTTGTGGTGTGATTTCTTCTTTTAGATTCAAATCACCAAACCTATTTGCAAGAGTGCTCGATGCTTCTTGAGAAGTAACACGGTTGGTAGCCTTAGTTTTTGCCGCTTGAGCTGCTACAGCTTTGAAAGCAGCCTTAAAGTCACCTTCTCCAGCCTCACGAGCAGCTTTTAAAGCATCCACAACTTTTTCTCTTTTAGTTCTTGTGTCTTTTTCTGGAGCAGTAAACCATCCAGTCAAGGTATCTAATACACCATTGCCAGGTGTTGCATCTTCTACAACTGTAGCTTGCTCGCCTTCAGCAGCATCGGCTTCAGTTTGTGGGCCGTGCACGGGAGCTTGCTCTTCTGTATCAGCTTTTCCATCAGCTGCCGCTTGCGCTGCTGCTACAGCTGCTGCTGCATCGGCTGCAACTTGAGCTGCTTGTTCTTGTTCTTGCGCTTTTGCGAGCGCGTCTCCAAATGTTGCTTCAAATGCTGGGCATCGTGCTTCTGCAGCTCCGGCAGATGCAGCTAAAGCAGCGGCTACTCTAGCTGCATCTGCCGCTGCTTTAGCTGCTGCTGCTGCTTCACGAGCGCGTCGTCCGGATGGTTTGCCACCGAAAAGAGAAAAGGTTGTGCTTTGTAGTAGCAATGCAACTACGAGCAATAACGTTTTTTTCTTCATAGAAATCTTCTCCTTAAAAAGATTTGGATTAATTGAACAATACTTTCTTACCTATAGTACAATTACTCAAGTATGAAAAGAATTTCTCAAAAAACTTTAGTATCTCCTTTCCTTTTTACCTTTTTTACTTAGTCTCCACTCGAACTTCCATCTTTATCATCGTCTTGAGGGGCAGAAATTTTGCTTTGAGCCATTTTTAGTTGCGCTTTTAAATGTCGTTCAAGTGGTTTTGTTAGAAGCCGCTTTCGATGGTCGTTTAAAAATTGTCTAGTGGCTAGAATTATATCTTTCGCTTCGGCTAGGGGTACACTTTCAATTCCTTTCAAAGCACCTAGAAGAAATTGAGCCGCATCTGAAACAGCAATCTCTCTGTTTCTAAATTGTTGTGCGGTATCGCCAGACAGCGTGCCGCCGGTACGAAAGGTTTGACCAGCATTCCGCGCAACTTCAAACGTTCTCCTTCGATCGTCGGGATTTCCCAAGCCGGCTTGATGTAAATACAGTCCTCCCGAGGCGCTTGCGACGGCGCGCACTAATCTTCCAAATGTGCCTCGCGTAGCAGGAGAGCCGACAGCTCCGGAAGCACTGAGCCCACAATCGTAACGATTGGCTAAATTTATTGGCGAACTACAATCGTCATCATTGTATCCCTCTAATCCGGAACCTCGCGAGCTGTCAGAGTCGGAACCTCGCGAACTTTCTGCATCGCTTTCGGAGCTCGATGAACTAGAACTAGAAGAGGAGGAGCTTGAGCTAGATGAGCCTGACTTCGGATCAGCAGCCTCGGTTAAAAGACTCGATGAAGTCGATAAAAGAAAGATGAGTAGTATTTGTTTTTTCATGGCGAATCCCTCCTACTAATTTTTATGTGCTTTAATGCCGGATAGCTTATGAGCAGATTCTAAAAAAGGCAAGTTTGGGATGCCCTCGATCAGGAAGAGATCATTTGTAAATTTTTGATATTTTGCTACCATAAGCCTGTTAGAGATGGTAATCATATCGCAAATTATATTCTTATACATTCTAAGAGGATACAAATGAAAGCACGTAACCGCGTATCAAGTGGCATTGCTGTTTTAATGATTGGATCATTAATCATATTGCCAAGTTGTGGCTTTATGGATTGGATGAAAGAAACTTTTGGTGGAGGGAAATCTGCTACAACTACTCAAATGCCAAATGCATCTATCAACGATGGCTCAGCTATTTTGGTAACCATGGATGGTAAGCCGCTTATCTCAAAAAACATGCTCGAAGCTGAAAAGAAAAAATTATTAGAATCAAATCCACAAATGGAAGCAATGCTTGCTTTGATGGATGAAAATCAACTGAACCGCAATCTTGTTGACGGTATGGCAAGCAGAGAAATTATTCGCGCATACGTTGATAAAAAGAAAATCCAAGATTCAGATAAATACAAAAAAGATCTTGAGATGGCTATGAACCAAGTACAAGATCTTTTAAATACTCGTTACTTCATGGAAGATTTCCAAGCTGAGGTAACAGATGCTGAAATTCAAGCATTCTATTCAGAAAATAAAGATTCAATTCCAAATCTTTTACTTTCTCGTGGCGGCGTGCAATCAGTGGGTGTGCCATTTACAAACGATAAAGCAGCCAGCGATTTCATGGCAAAAGTGAAAGAAGCGAAGAACAATGTAGCAGCAGCTGCAAAAGCGGCAAATCTTTCAGATAAGTTGAAAGACTTCAACTTAGTGAACGCAGAAAGCCTTGGCATTGAGCCAGAATTACGAGACAAAATTGTAGCAATCAAAGCAACTCCTTCATTGCATGCATTTAAAGTAGGCAAAGAAACATGGGTAGTTGCAGCGACGCGCAAAGAGTCTCCAAAGTATCGTGATCTTGATTCAGTAAAAGCTGAAATCAAACAGCTTCTTGAGAAAGATAAAACTATGAAAGTAGTTGAGACAGAAGTTGCTCGCTTGAAAGGCGAATACAATGTTGAAATTATAGAAGATCAATTTGCTGCTCCAGCTGATAATCCTCGCGCAGTACAAGCTGCTGCGGAAGCTAAAGCCGATGCAGTTAAGCAAGCGGTAGCGCAAAAAACTGAAAAGAAAGCGCCAGTAAAAGCGCCGACAGCGACCGCTTAAAAAACAAACAAGAAATAGTTTAATGGGGAACCGATCGTGGTTCCCCATTTTTTTGATCTTGTGATACACTTGGTATCGCAGTTTAAGATTTATACCCTCTCCGTTCGCCCTGAGCTTGTCGAAGGGTTTAAAACGTGGGAATAAGAAATGCTTTCTTTTTATATGTATATTTTGAAATGTAGCGATGATTTTTATTACGTAGGCCACACTGATAATATTGAACAAAGAATCGCAATGCATGCAGAGGGAAAAATAAGGCTATAAACCCTTCGACAGGCTCAGGGCGAGCGGAGAGGGTATTCATAGAAATATTAAACCCTTAGAAGGTTGAACTTGGCTTGTTAACGTTTTTGGGAGCAGCAATGAACAAACATATTCTTTCGTTACTTTTATTTTCGGGGGTCGTTGTATGCGAGGATGCAGTAGTTATCCCGCAATCAGCTTTTTTAGTTGATGCCATTCAGGCAGTTGTCTTTGGGCAAGAAGAACCACATGTAATTACCTATTCGGATGTGGCTCGCCCAAGCTTATCTGGCGAACCGCGTGATCTTGAGGGGCTTATTTTTGAGCGGCTTGTTTCGGGAGATGCGCAAAAATTTAAAATTATGACTGATGAAGAGGCCGTAGATAAATATCTGGCAATCATACAAAAACAAAATAATATGACATCAGATGAGCTTAAAAACGTATTTACCTCTGCGGGATATACGTATGAAGAAGGGCGAGAACAATTGAAGCTCTTGCAGACTGTGAATACCATGCTTGATTTTAAAATTCGTACACAGGTAGTCGTGCCCCGTAATGCAGTTGAAGAATATTACAAAGAAAATCCAATGGTCACTGAAGCGAAGGCGAAAGTACAACGCGGTTTTATTCCCTATGCCGAAAAGAAACTAGAGCAGCAAAAAAAGGCACTTGCATATATGGCCCAAACAGGAAAAGTAATGCGAGGCATTCAGTGGGGTGATCCATTTGATATTACCGAGGCAGAGGTTGCTGAGGATAAAGCGTTTCTTTTTGCGCTCAATAAGGCAGAGATTTCTCAAGCCAAAGATGTAGGAATTGGATTTGAGGTGTTTCGCGTTGTGGATACATGGCCGCGCAAGGAAGCTACATTGGAAGAGCGCTATAAAGATATTGCTGAGACGTTGCGCAAGCCTATTTTTGACGAGCTGCTTGCAGCCTATAAAAAGAGCTTGATGGATGCGGCATCAGTATTATACCTCAAGCCAATTACGGGTGCTGTTGCGCCAGCGGCGTAAATTATTCCTCTTTTTCTTCCAAAAGCTCCATTGCTTTGGAAACGAGAAATTCAGTTTTTTCTGATACGTCTTTTTTTTCAGTGAAGTAATTATGCAGTAATGTTTCCATACTTAAAGACGATTGATTTGTGCCGATACGGCGGACTCGTTGTGCAATGGGACGAATCGGAATAATTCCAACGATATAGATTGCCGAGCGGCAGGCGTTTTGGATCACTTTTAAATCAACTAAATCTTTTTGATTTTCAGGTACGTGGTACAAAATTTTAAGTACCGCATCTTGTATGTCGTGCTGTTTGATTGCATCAAGCAGCTGTTGTGTTTGTGGCTTGGAAGCGGAAAGTTTTACCTCAATTTGAATGAAAGGGCGCGTGGGCGTTTTGATAAATTCATATTTCGCAGCTCCCTTTTTTTCAATTGAAACCAAACAAAATCCCTTTGACTCTTTTCGCTCTCCAAAATCTACGCGTTCAATTGATCCTGAATAAACGATGGGAATATTACTTTTTGGATTGAGATTTTGATTGCGATGCAAATGGCCGAGAGCGACATAATCAAATGGAGTGATTGCCAGTTGCGATGGCATGAACAAAGGATCAGTGCCATAGACTGCGCGCTTTTCACTGCCAGAAAATACTCCCGAACTAACCGTTAAGTGCCCAGCAAGAACGGCAGGAATTTTAGGATCAAGTTTTTGAGCGTGATCAGCGATAATACGACACGCTGCTTTTGAAATGTATTCAGTGATGTTGGTTGTCGCAGCTTCTTGTTGTTTTAATGCAACTGAGTTGCGCGTGGGCCACGGCATCCCAACGATATTGACAGGCCCATGCTTTGTTTCAAGGCGTATTGTGGTTGGCTTTGAGATAACGTGAAATCCATCAAGAGGGAACTCGCTAAAAAGATCGAGCGCATTTGCTTTTCCAAAGCTGAGCGGATGATCGTGATTTCCTACGATGATGATCACAGGAATTTTGGCATCATACAAACGAAAAAAAGATTGCAATAATAGTCGCTGTTGCGTTTGCGACGGGTGCGCCGTTTTATATGCATCACCACAAAAGAGAAAGAAATCTACTTTTTGCTTGATGCCAACGTCGATACAACTATTTAAAGCGCGTTCAAAATCTAAAAGGCGCGTATGAATCCCTGTTTGGGGATCTACGCGCCCATAATTTTCCATTCCAAAGTGTATGTCAGCGGTGTGTATAAATGTAATCATCAATAAATCGCATTATAAGAATTAACGTTGTCTAAATTTATTTCATGAAATACCCACCCGTTCGCCCTGATGGATTCGTCAAGCTCACCAGTAAACGCTGCGCTCAGGATCTCTCTACCGTTCGCCCTGAGCTTGTCGAAGGGTATCGAACGATCTAAGGTGATATAATTTTTATGAGAAAAAAATTGCGGCATGCTTTATTTATCCCAAATTAATATTTGTGTGTAAGTTTCCAAACCCTTCGACAGGCTCAGGGCGAACGGGAAGAAAAGTGTGTATAAATGTAATCATGTACTTTTATTGATCCTGTGTTGGTGCATCGTTATGTGTTTTGTAGGCGCCGACGAATGAAACCGTTTCAGTTGGCTCGGTATTTTGCTTGGTTTCTTGGGCGGTAGACTTTTTTTGAGTGTAATTTTCTTTAGTAACTTGGCGCGCGCGCCCAATAGCAAGAGCTTTTTCTGGAACATTGTGCGTAATAGTAGAACCAGCAGCAGTGAATGCATTTTTTTCAATGGTCACGGGAGCGACTAAACTATTATTTGTCCCAATGAAGACATTATCTTTAATCTGCGTTGTGTGCTTGTGCGCGCCATCATAATTGCAGGTAATGGTGCCTGCGCCAATATTTACGTTTTTGCCAATATCAGCATCTGCCAAATAGCTTAAATGTTTTGCTTTTGAATCATCGCCAATAGTGATTCGTTTGGTTTCTACAAAGTTGCCAATCGTGCAGTTGTTGCCGATGGTGCTTTCTTGCTGGATGTGCGCAAAGGGTCCAATATCAGTGTTTGCGCCTACTGTAGCATTGCGCAGTATTGAATGTGGATGTACGGTTACGTGATCCCCAAGGGTAGTGTGTTCGAGAATGGTAAAGGGGTTGATATTGCATTGCGTACCGATTTTAGTTCCTGATAGTAAGTGTACGCTGCATCCAATAAATGTTCCCGCACCAATTTCAACATCCAAATCCATATGCACTGTTTGCGCAGAAGAGAAGCGCACTCCGCGATCCATCCAATATTTAATCAGCTCAGATCGTTTAATCTGCTCAATAGCCCAGAGCTCTTGATGGGTATTTATGCCCCGTATTTGATCGAATGGTACAGTTGTCGTGGCGACAGTGTAGCCATTTTCAGTAGCGATATTCACCATATCCGAAACGTGGTATTCGTTGGTGCTCTTTTTTTTGGAGAGGTTGGGCAGTTCTTTTTCTAAAAATGATCGAGAAAAAAGATAAATACCTGCATTCACGCAGCAGTGATCTTGTATTTCTTGAACAGAAAGTTCTTGTGCGGTTCGTACAAATATTTTTGCACCGTCTTTAATAACGCGGCTATAAGCAAAGCTACTAGGATCTCCGTTATGAGCTGTGGCAAAAGTGACTGCTGCATTTGTTGCAACGTGTTGTTTATAGAGAGATTCAATTATTTCAGTTGTGATGAGGGGCAAGTCTGCTCTCATTACCAAAATGTGAGAACTCTGAAATTGTGATTTTAATAATCGTAATGCGCCCGCGGTGCCATTTAATTCTTGTTGTTCTAAAATAGTTATCTTTTTATCGTAATTTTTTGTGATGATTGGTTGCAGCTTGTTTTTTTGAAATCCAACTACAACGCTTGTGGGAAGATGAAGTTCTTCAAGTATTGAAAGGGGATAGAGTATTATTTCTTGACCGCATATTTTTTCAATGAGTTTTGTATTTCCGGTATGTAGTCGAGTGGATTTTCCCGCCGCCAAAACAATAGCTTGAATATCGATTAACATTGAATCTCCCTTTCCTGATAGGTCGAAATATAGGTGGATTGAGTGTATCACATACAATGGTTAAGTCTATAATATAAGCTTATTGCAAAGCGCAAGAGTATCGGGTAAAAGCTTTTCAAAAATGCATAATGCGGTATTATATACCGAATGACTCTTCTAAAGAAACATTACGCGTATTGAAAGAGGCGGGAATAGTACAATGCCAACACACAAAAAATATTGGTACCTAGCAATCCTCATAGGGGCATTTGTTTCGCATTGTGCGACTGCCATGGTATTTGATAATCGATTTATTCCATTGTTGCAACGACCACGTTTGACAGTTGATGAAACGCAGTCAGAGTTTGCAACAAAATTTTATATGACTACTGCAAGCGAGGCACTTGATCCTACGCAAAAAGAGATTCCTCTGGGGGAACTTTTTGGAGAGTTTGATCAGGTTCAGCTTGCAAAGGGTATCAAAACCGCATGCGGTACTAATCCGTTTCCCTCCCAATTTCAGGGATCATTAACGCGCGTTCCATGGGAAGTTTCTGGTAAGCGGCAGGCGCAGGGATTTGCGTTTGCATGGCATCAGCACATTTATAGATGGCTATCGACTGGATTTTCATGGCTGTTTATGCGGGTGAATTCTCGGCATGATTTTAAGTTGCTTACCAATGGTATCGAACCACATATCACGTTGACTTCGGGTGATGCAATTTTGCTTGATGAAAATCGTCGCGCAATGTTTTCTCAGGTTGGTATTCGTGAAGGTAATACAGCCCAGCTTGGTTTTGGTGATATCGATTGGTATTTGCGCTTTGGCAAAACATGGGAGTATTCGTATCGTTTTCGCCGCATTGATGCGGGTATGCGATTGGGTGCGTTGTTTCCTACGGGCGTAACGCGTGAGCCGGGTCGTCCCGCTTCTATTCCATTTGGTGGCAACGGCCATTGGGGAATATATGCTGCCGGTGATGCGATGTTTGAGTTGAAAGAAGATTGGAAAGTTGGATTTTTATTGCGCGTTAACAAACGATTTGAAAAAACAAAAAATCTTCGCGTGCCTGTGGCAAAGGAACCAGAAATATTTGGAAGCACTGTTGCTTCAGTTATTGTGAGCCCAGGAATAACGGCAATTTTTTCTCCGTATTTCTTGTTTGAGAATTTACGCGATGGGCTTGCGTTAGGGCTGAACTTTACGCTGACATGGCACAATAAAGATTGTTATACGGATGCATGCGTTGATTCATGCGATAGCATATTAAATCTTGAGAGAGTGCGAGACTTTTCAGATTGGACGTCTGAATATTTTACTATAAATATACTCTATGACTTTGGTAAGACGAGAGTGAAGCGAGAATTTAATCCGGTTGTAACATTTAGATGGGATATTCCTTCGACGCTTTTTTCTGCAAGCAGAATTGATAAAGCACAACGGGTATCAATTGGTATTGATTTCTTGTACTAGGGAGAGTAGCTATTAATCAGTAAGGAACCAGTATGAAATTTTTTCCAGCACGTAAGTTATTCAGTATTTTTTCAAATGACATGGCTATCGATTTGGGAACCGCTAATACGGTTGTCTATGCTCGTAATAAAGGGATTTTGCTTAATGAGCCGTCGGTGGTAGCGGTAAAAGCGAATACAGATATCGTATTGGCTGCGGGAAAAAGTGCGAAAGAGATGCTGGGCAAAACTCCTGAAAATATTGTAGCGTGTCGCCCTATGCGCGATGGAGTGATTGCGAATTTTAAGCTCACTGAAAGTATGTTACGCCATTTCATTCGATTGGTGCACAACGATAGAAGAACATTAGTTCGTCCTCGCATGATCATTGGAGTACCATCTGGTATTACGCAAGTTGAAAAACGTGCCGTTGAGGATTCGGCAAAGCAAGCGGGTGCGCGAGAAGTTTACACCATCATGGAACCAATGGCCGCAGCAATTGGTGCGGGGCTTCCTGTCCAAGATCCTTGTGGAAATATGATCGTTGATATTGGAGGGGGAACAACTGAGGTTGCAGTGATATCATTAAAGTCAGTTGTTTTTTGTAGATCAGTACGTGTTGGCGGAGATGAAATGGATCGTGCTATCGTGAACTACGTGAAGCGCAAGTATAATTTACTGATTGGTGAGCGAACTGCAGAACGAGTGAAAATGGAAATCGGAGCGGCAATTATTGATTCTGAGAGCAGTAATCAGAGCGTTGATGTGAAAGGTCGTGATTTAGTCTCTGGTGTTCCCAAAACGATAAAACTTACGAGTTCTGAGGTTAATGAAGCATTACTTGAAATTATTGCAAGTATCATGGAAGGGGTGCAGAGTGCACTCGAAAATACGCCACCTGAGCTTTCATCGGACTTAGTTGATAAGGGTATTACGATGGCAGGGGGCGGCTCATTATTGCGCGGGCTTGATACTTTAATTTCCAAAGAGACCGGTTTACCGGTAACCTTAGCTAAAGACCCTTTGTTTTGCGTGGTTAATGGCGCAGGCAAAGTGCTCGAAGAGTTAGATTTCTTTAAAGATGCATTACTGTAATTAAAGTGGCGGCGTGGCAAGATCCAAAGGCATATCTCTTAAAAAACATTATGGGCAACATTTTTTGCGTGACGAGCGGTATGTGCATATTATGCTCGATGCAGTTCGAATTGATACGTCGACCAATGTATTAGAGATTGGTTGTGGCGATGGTTTTTTAACGCGTGCTATATTGCGTAATCCTATTGCGCGACTGCGCGTCTATGAGATTGATGAAGAATGGGTTGGATACATTAAAGACACCATTCAGGATAATCGCCTTGATTTACACCATGCGAACTTTTTAGATGTTGATTTAGATGAGCTACAAAAAGATGCGCCGTGGACTGTGCTTGCAAATTTACCGTATCAGGTATCGTTTCCTATTTTGTATCGCTTTCAAGAATATCGCCGTTTTTTAAAAGAAGGGGTGATCATGGTGCAAGAAGAGGTGGCACAAAAAATTATCAAAACATCCGGCCGTGGGTATGGCTTTGCCTCTTTATTTTTTCAACATTATTTTTCATGGCAACTGCTTGAGAAAGTGCCGCCGTCAGCATTTAAGCCACCACCAAAAGTATTTTCACGTCTTTTATATTTCAAGCCAATCGAACATCCTACGCCTATCGAGCGGGAAGAAGAATTTTGGAAGTTTATTAAAATATGCTTTCGCCAACCTCGTCGGACTCTTCGTAATAATTTGAAAGGAACGGTCTACGAGAATGTGTCGGCATTGGATGATCTTATGGCCCTGCGCGCGCAACAGTTGGATATGGCTCAATTACTTGCCGTATGGAATAAGCTTATTCTCGACTAATTTCAAGCGCTTTTCGAGCAACGCTCACTGCATCATTAATGTGTGCTTTATAAATCTTATCTGAGTAGAGATCCGGTTTGCATTTATGAATTGCATCGTGCAATGTGTCTAATTTTGCTTTTGGCATATATGGCACCGTTGAGTGAGGGCTAGAATGAGAGTCTTTTCTAAAAAGGATCACTTCGTGCTGCGGGCGAATATCAGCAACGATTGCGTGTTCGGGAGTAATGCTTTTTGCTATTTTTTTGGCGTGATGCAGAATAATGGGAGCAAAAGCGATTGTGGGGAGTGGATTAAGAGGGTAGCAAGAGCGATAATTAACGGGCGTCCAGCCAAAAAACCAGAGCTCTACGTGCCCTGGAGAGATATCGCGCAGCAGCCCGCTTTTTCCATACACGACTTGTGGGCGGCTAAAGTTAGAAGATTGTAAAAATCTCTTTGGGCAGTTGTGAGTATTTCTTGTGCATCGCGTTACTTTCAATTGAATCTGTATCAGTTTGTTGGGTAGTTTAAAATCTTTTCGAGCACGAAAGATACGATTTGAGAAAAACTGATTTGGTGCAAACATGTCCATGGGTTGAATGCGATCACGCAGTGAATAGAGATTATAGACGCGTTTGAAAAGAGGATCAGTAGTCAGATAATCCGTGTCGTTGATGATGGGCGTACCTAAGAGCACCGTCTCATCAACGGTAAATGGCATTCCTGAATATTCTTTTTGTCGGATTAATCCCAAATTAAGACAAACATTTCCTCCATGGCTGTAGCCAAACAATCGAATACGGGGAGTAATATTTTCAGCGCGTAATCGCTTTATTTCTTGATGGAGCTCTTTAAAAAGACGCTGCGCTTCTTGATATCTACTTTTCGCGCTTAACAGCCCAGACCATCCAAATGTGTAATAGCGATTGTCGTGCTTATTTACCCCATAATGTTTGCCGATTTCATTGAGCGTGAATGCGAACGTTGATGATGAATCGCCTTTGATGGGAAGAGGTTGTACGCGATGTAAGCCTAATCGCTGCATCGCCTGATTTTTATAAAAGAAGGGATCTTCTCGCATAAGCTCTACTGTTTTTTCATACAGGGTTCCGCCTACCTGGTCTTTCATAAACAGCATAAAATTGTTCCATGAAATATGCGGTTTGATGCTCATAATCCCGTGTACAAATACGTTGAGCCACACTACGCGCGGCTTTTTGTGCGTGGGTTCAGGAGTGGCATGCGCGTGAGAAAACGGCACTGCTATACAGAGCAGTCCAAAGAGGAACGAGCATGTGATTGATGCTTTCTTGCGAGTCATACCCTTTTTCCTTTTTTTATAGTCAAAGGCACATAAGATCCGCCTCTTTCATCCTTATAATACCCTATTTTGCCTTTTTTTTTCAATCCTCTGTAGAAGTTATTTTAAGCCACGCAGGCTTATTTATAGGGCTTTGTAGGGCAGAGTGCACCAGAAGGATGATCTGAGCGCGCTATTCGACTATTCCTGATGGGGGTCTTGCTGTGAAAAGCCCCTTTGTTTTATGCTCAAAATCATGAGAAAAATGAGGCATTTAGGATGATTATTACGAAAAAAGGGCATTAATGCTGGATAAGAAGACAAAGGGTGAATCTCATTCTGAGGGACACGTTCATATCGTATCCAATGGCTTGCCTAAGTTGATTGTGGCAGCTATTGGTTCAATGTACATCGTAGTAAAGGTGTTGTTATATGCATTTGTATTATTGCCTGAGTGGCCGCTTGTAATAATTGCAACAATAATCCAGTTTTGGGCGGGGGCATCTTTTTATCGAATGGCATGGGGAGCACTAAAAAAAGGCTCTTCAAACATGTATACGCTTATAGTTTTGGGTACTACTACTGCGTATGCCTACTCACTGGCCGTCTTTTTTTTTGGAGCCCAATTGCAAGCTATGGGCATTTCGGCCCACAGTTACTTTGATGCCTCTATTTTTATTGTAACATTTATTTTATTAGGAAATTTTATTGAGTCGCTTTCAAAGGAGCGCGCATCCGATGCCCTTCAAAAACTTTTAACTCTTCAACCTCCGGTTGCTCGTATTAAACAAACTGACGGAGAAGGTAATTGGAAAGAAATATCAGTCGATAAATTGTCTTTGGGTGATATCATGCTTGTCAAAGCCGGCGATCGCATTCCGAGCGATGGCACAATAATTAAGGGATCTACTGGCGTAGATGAAAGCATGATTACCGGTGAAAGTGTGCCCGTTACCAAAGAAAAAGGGGATGTTGTGATTGGTGCCACTATCAATAAGACTGGCACAATTGAAGTTGAAGTTACAAAAGTGGGAGAGCATACCGTTTTGTCAGGAATTATCACATTGGTTGAGCAAGCCCAATCATCACGTGCACCTATTCAAAATGTAGTTGATCGAGTGGCGTCTTATTTCGTGCCGCTCGTTATAGTGCTTTCCTTAATTACTTTTGCGTTGTGGTTTGTGCTTGGGCCGATTCCTCCCCTTGGTCACGCAATTGTTTCGATGATTTTGGTTTTGATTATTGCGTGCCCGTGTGCGCTTGGTTTGGCAACACCGCTTTCTGTAGTGATTAGTATTGGGCGTGGCGCGTTACAGGGAGTGCTCATAAAAAACGCTCAGGCAATCGAGCAGATCGGTTCCATAAATGCAATCGTATTCGATAAAACAGGTACACTTACAACGGGGCAGCAAGAAATACAGGCATTTAATATGGTTTCCAACGGTGGTACTATTTTAACAAAACAGGGATGGTCTATTCCTTCGGGTGTGGATGCGGAACAGTTTATTATTGCTATCGGCGCACTAATTGAAGAACAATCTTCTCATCCTTTGGCAGATGCATACGCGGCATTTGTGAAGAAAAAAATAGCGGATTATCGCACGGTTGTACAAAATGTCTCTTTAGAAAAAAGTGTCTCACTAGAGGGAATCGGCTTTCAAGCGGAACTCAATGGACACACTGGTATTATTGGATCACGTGATCTGATGCTGCAGAAAAAAATTCCTATTGATACTTCTATTATGAGCCAAACGGATGCATGGTTTGATGAAGGAAAATCAGTTTCATTTTTTAGTATTGATCAAGAATTAGTTGCCTATTTTTCTATTTCAGATCATATCAGGCCAGAGGCACAAGCAACTATTGCATGGCTGAAACAACACGGCATAACAACAATTATGCTTACGGGAGACAATGAGCGCATTGCGCAGGCTGTTTCAGCACGCGTAGGAATAGATGATTATTTTGCTTCGGTACTTCCGGATCAAAAAGTAAAAAAAATTCAGGAATTAAAAGAGCAGGGATATGTCGTTGCAATGGTGGGTGATGGTATTAATGACGCGCCAGCGATTGCAACTGCGGATGTTGGGATTGCAATTGGCGCTGGGACAGATATTGCTATTGAAACAGCCCAGGTGATTCTTTTATCAAGTAACCTTGCACTGGTACCGTTTCTTTTTGCATTGTCTCGCGCTACGATGCGTAACATTTATCAAAATCTTGTATGGGCATTCGGGTATAATATCGTTCTTATTCCGGTAGCGATGGGGCTATTATATCCCGTTTTTGGAATTGTTCTCCATCCTATTTTGGCAGGAGGAGCAATGGTTTTTTCAAGTTTATCCGTTGTATTCAATTCAGTTCGATTGCGCAATATGAATTTTCAAAAAGAGTTACCTCAAGTGCAAAAGGAGAGGGGATGATCAAACGAATTGGCATCTGTCTGCGTACCAGTTGGAGCCTGTTTCGCGTCTTTTGGCAAACGATATATGGCGTGTTTCGTGTATCAAAATTGCAAGAACCAATAGTTTCTATTTTTGGGGGGGCACGCGTTACGGGTGATGATTTTTATTTTAAACAAGCGCACGAATTAGGACGGCGTCTTATTGAGTTAGATATTTCGGTGTTAACAGGAGGCGGCCCTGGCATTATGGAGGCGGCGAGCTGTGGCGCTATTGCATCTCCAAAAGGTAAAACGCGTATGATGGGAATTGGTGTAACTGATTTGGGAGAAAAGCCAAATGAGTGTGCGCAGGAATTTTTTGCACTTGATTATTTCTTTGCGCGCAAATGGCTTCTTACTCATTTTTCGTCTGGATTTGTTGTTTTTCCTGGAGGGTTTGGCACGTTGGATGAGCTTGCCGGGGTACTCACGCTTATTCAAACGAAAAAACTGAAGCGGGTGCCGATTGTTTTGTTTGGCGTTGAATATTGGCATCATTTTATGACTTGGTTGAAAGATGAAGCGCTCAAACATGGCGCCATTAGTGAGCAAGATTTAAATTTGTTTACCGTTACTGATGATTTAGAAAAAGTATTTTGTTTGATTCGTGATGAATGTAAGGTGGAATCATGAAGTGGATTATTGATGTTTTAAAGGTATGGTGGGTTTCTTTAAAATCGGCACTCCAGTTGAGTTATGGCGTATTTAAATTACGCCATTTAAAGCAACCAGTGATCGCAGTGTTTGGTGGAAAAGGAGCATATGCAAAAGGCAAATATGCTACATGGGCGTATGATTTTTCTGCTCAGATTGCCCGCAAAAAAATGTCTATTATTACCGGGGGTGGTCCTGGGATAATGGAAGCTGCAAACTGTGGCGCGTTTGAAGCAACTGAAGATAAAAAGGGGGCAACGCTTGGTATTGGTGTAAGTGGCGTTGACTTGGATTTTTTTAATGAGTGTGCGCCTGTTATTAAGGTTGATTATTTTTTTGTGCGCAAGTGGTTGCTTACTCATTATGCATCAGCGTACGTTTTTTTTCCGGGTGGTGTTGGTACGGTGGATGAGCTTTTTGAAGTGTTGAATCTTATGAAGCTCAATAAGATGCCTCGCGTACCTGTGGTTTTGGTAGGTGAGGAATATTGGAGCCATTTGACCGGATGGTATAAGCAAGCGCATGAAAGTGATTTAATTGGTACGCCACTTTCAGAAAGTATGACTATTACTGATGATATTAGTCATGCAGTTACAATAGTTACAAAGCATAGTACAACATAAAGTAACGTGCGCAATTGTATGCATCTCTAGTAATCGTTTTTGCGTTATTGGTATGACTGTATCTTGTTTAAAAATAGTAACCATATCAAAGGTACGTATATGAAACAGTTACATACATTAGTTTTTATTTTTACATGTCTTCAAGCGAGTAGCCTAATGGGCGCAGCTTCAGCAGGTGCTGATAGCGCTGTTATTAAAACGAGATCATCCATTTGCTCAGTAGGAGCTACTTCAGATGGTAAATATCTCGTCGTGGGTCACGGCTTTTCTCGCCTCGTGATGTATGACGCCGAAACTCAAGAAAAACAAGGAGAGTATGATTGCCAGGCTGCATTTACGAGCGATGATCCTATTGAATTCAGCATTGGTGATAGTGAGTGTGTTGCAACGCGATCAGGTAATTTTGCTGTTACGATTACGCAAAAAGACGGCGGTCATATTTTGGCAACATGGGATCCCGCTACGGCAGCTGCTCAAAACACTGAGTTATGCAAAAGTGATGGAGTGACGGTTACAAAAACTACGGAGGGTGCTGAGATTGCTCATGGAGGCAAAAAAGCCAGAATTGCACATGTTCGTGCGGCGTTTGTTTTGGCGCGCCAGAAAAAGTTGGCAGTAGGTACGTCAACGGGAGATCTTACTTTGTATCCTCTTGATGCGCTACCCGTGGATGAATCTTAATAGTTTCTTTTATCGAGCAGAACTCCAAGTGCATATCCAATTGCAGAAATGAGCACCGGTAAAATCACTTTTGGAAACGTAGTATTCCAGAATGGAATGGCCACGAATGCTATTCCACCTAATACCACTGAAAAAAGAGCTCCGCGTTGGGATACGTTTTTCGTGCAATAGGCGACAAGCAATGGCACCAAAAGGCAGCTTACTGAAATAGCATAACTATCAATTAAAATTGTAATCACATTTTGCGGAACAAAGTATGATGCAGCGAATGCACCAGCGCCAACAACGAGCGTGACTACTTTTGATCGAGTGAGTGGATCTGAAAGGCCAGTCCAGCGCAATTCAAAATCTTGCGCTATATTTGAACTGACTGCGCAGAGAAGTGAATCAGCAGTAGAGGTAATTGCCGCGATGATTGCGCACAGGCATAAGATAACCACAAATTCATTAGTGAGCAGTTCGATCACAGGAATAAGTGGGCTTTCTCCGGCAGCGAGCTTGATGCCCATCAGCTTTGCTTGCATGCCAAAATAAATTGGAATAAGCGCAAACAAAACCATAAATACGCAAGAGATAAGTGCAGCCAAAGAAGCTACCCGTTTAGTACGTGCGGCAAAAAAGCGCTGTGCTAAATCTTGCTCGATTAAAGAAAAAAGCGCAGGCATTGTAATCGTTGCGACCAATGCATTCAATGATAATGGCACCGTGCCAAACATTTCTTTTTGAATGGTTGTTATTGATTGCCAATCAAAGGGAGGGCCATAAAAGAGGCTATAGATAAACACACCGGTAAAAATTCCAATAATTAAAAGCACTTGAAAGACATCCGTAATTACAACAGCTTTCAAGCCCCCGGCCATTGTATACAGAATAATAAAGAGCCAAAATGCGATAAAAATAATTTCTGTGCCAACGCCCAGATCAAGTGAACCGATAATGGTGCGAGAGGCCACTACTTGGCCAATTAATAATCCGCTCATAGTGATGATTGAAAGAAAAGAGGCAATCTGTTTTAAAAACAGAGACTGATACGTATATTCAAAAATTTCTGCGGTAGTGCTTACTTGCAACGCTTGCAAACGGCTGGCAAATCCTGCAGCAAGAAGCGCAAATCCTATCGTCATTCCTACGGTATACAGAAGGCCATAGAGGCCATAGAGATATGCGTTTTCAGATGTACCAATGAGCATGCCCCCGCCAATTTGTGTAGCAATAAGCGTCATCGTAATGGGAAAAAGGCCAAGGTCTCTTCCTGCCAAAAAGTAGTCGGCAGTGTTTCCCACTTTTGTAGAGGCGAGAAAACCAAGAATGGTATAAAAAATTGCAAGTGCTGCAAAGACAGCGAAAAATAATAATGTATTCATGAATGATCTCCATTGAAAGTTTAGGTATAAGCGTATCTGATAGAAACGGTAGAAACAATAGTTGAAAGCAAGGCAATGCCTTTACCGTTCAATGGAGAAAGATTGAAGAAATGAGATGTAAAAGGTTATGTTTTAGCGTTAATTGCTGCACGGGTACTTGCCTTTAAAAGAGCCGAATACATTTTAGGTAAAGTATATAGATATATCCCTAAATGTAAAAAAGTGGCGGATGGCAACTGCCCCTGACGTATACGCCTCCAGTGCGTAGGCGTGGTGCGGGCATTTACAGCAAACATGCTTGCATCAAAAAGTAATTGTACGATCGCTGGTATAGAATGTGAAAGAGTAGGAGTAATGAGGCTAGTTGCTAAAATCAAAGATAAAATTGTTTTTTTCATATTTGTACCTTCACAGTGATGCCTTTTTTGTTTCGTAATTTTTTAATTCGCTTATATATGCGCTCAGCGGCATGCGTGGTTCCAAGAGTAAGTGCAAGCATCAAAGCGATAGTCGGTTTATCAAAATTACTAGTATAGAGCCCGTTTGTTACCAAATAACCTCCTACACCAACTATAGCAACATCCACTGCTATTTTTGAAGCAGTATAAGCACCATTAACTACATTTGATGCTGGGCAATAAAGAGGGGTTGCAAGTCCCATCAAAAGCAATGATGATAATAAAATATGTTTCATGTGTATCCTTGTTTAGATAGAGTCTTTTTTGGACATGAGTATACAGCAAATTGTATAGGGGGCAACTCATAGAAACTTCATGACAGACCTCACCTTTCTTGGTATACTCAAGGCATTACTAAAGATTTAATTATGAGGGTACTTTTGTGAAGAACGGTTATGCACCACTTGTATCAACGATATCTTTTTTTGTCATAGCAAAGCTATTTTCTCTTTTTAAATTAAGCCTCAGCGCTGGTTCTTTTTGGACCTTTTTTTCTTTGCGCAATATTATTGCTCCGCTTTCTGGCGCCTTTGGGGGCGTAAGTGGTGCAGGGTTATTTTTTGCGGGTAGTATATTTTCTGCAATGCTTTTCAAAAAAACAGTGTTTCTTTCATCGCTGGCGTTTAGTGGAATTCCAACGCTTTTTTCTTCACTCTATTGGGCAACAGAATCTCGGCTCGTGCGCGCGGGTGTACCAGCTGTTTGCATGCTGTTATTTGTCATGCATGCGCAAGGGGCAGGAGCATGGCCGTATGCGATGTTTTGGCTGATACCAATTGGTATTACATTTTTTAATACATCATCACTATTTCTCACAGCATTGGGCAGCACCTTTACGGCGCATGCAGTTGGATCTGTTTTATGGCTTTATGCGACGGCAATGGACGCTCAGCACTGGATGGCATTGATTCCGCAGGTTGCTCTTGAGCGGTTTACTTATGCGCTTGGCATGTATCTGAGTTATCGTGTATTTTCCTATATCGCATCACATTCAGTTTCATTTGTCTCAGCACGCGCTTCTTCTGACGCATAGTGGGCGTTTAAGATGGTGAAGCATCTTGCTTGTATCATGGATGGCAATCGACGTTGGGCAAAAAAACATGATGCAATGCCGTGGGAGGGGCATAAAGAAGGCGTTAAAGCTGTTGAGCGGGTGATAGATTTTTGCTTAGAGCAAAATATTCCACATCTTTCTTTATACACCTTTTCTCTTGAAAATTTTAATCGGCCAAAAGATGAACTCCATTTTTTATTTTCAGTTTTATTACAGCAATTAAAAGATCGAGTGATTTCTCAGATGGTTGCAAAAAAAGTGCACGTTTCTTTTGTAGGAGATAGATCATTATTCCCTGAATCGGCACGACGCGTAATTGATGAAATTGAAAGTGCGTGTAGTCCTAATGGTGCATTACATGTACAGCTTCTTTTTTGCTATGGCGGACGCCAAGAAATTATGCACGGGGTGCGCACTGCTATTAATAAAGTGCAGTCTGGCGCTCTCGCGATTGATGATTTGGATGCGGATAGATTTGAACAAATGTTGTGGAGTGGATCTGCTCCTGCACCCGAGATAATTATTCGCACGGGTGGCGCGCAACGATTGAGTAATTTTTTATTATTCCAAGCAGCGTATAGCGAACTTTTTTTTCTTGATTGCTATTGGCCAGAGCTATCCAAGCAAGAGCTGCATAAGGTAGTGGATACATATACTAACCGGCAAAGGAATTTTGGCGCATGAAGACAATTGCAGTATTGGGCGAGGGAGCATGGGGCACAGCGGTAGCAACACTTCTTGCGAATAATGGGCATACCGTAAAATTGTGGTGTTATCATAGTGAACTTGCTGCTCAAATAAATGAATCGCGGCGCAATGATCGATTTTTGCCGGGCATTATTTTGAATGAACGCATTACGGCATGTGCTGATTTAAAGCAAGCGATTGGCGATTCTGATTGGGTGTTTGAAGCGATACCAGTAAAATTTTTGCGTGCACTTTTGAAAAAAGCCAAAACGTGTTATCGCTCTGAGCAGCGCTGGGTTTCTTTAAGTAAAGGCATCGAGCAAGAGACGCTTCTTTTTCCGACGCAGATATTTCAAGATGTGCTTGCATCAGATATTCAATGCTCAGTTTTTGCGGGGCCGAGTTTTGCGATGGATTTGGCGCGGAAAGATATTACGGCCGTTACGATTGCGGCTCCCGATTGTGATCTTGCGCAAGAACTACAGCAGTTGCTTGCTAACGATTATTTTCGCCCTTATATCTCAACCGACATGATTGGTGTGCAAGTTGGCTCTGCATTGAAGAACGTGATTGCGCTTGGCATGGGAATGCTTCAGGGGTCTGGTTATACCGATAATGCAAAAGCTTTTTTCTTTACGCGCGGATTGCATGAAATGGCAGAACTTTCTCAAGCCTTGGGCGGCAAAAAAGAAACGGTATATGGTCTTTCGGGAGTTGGCGACTTGGCATTAACATCCATGGGGTCATTGAGTCGAAACTTACAAGTAGGCAAGCGATTAGGTGAAGGGCAGTCGTTGCAAGAAATTCTTGAGCAAACCGGATATATTCCCGAAGGGATTAATACGGTGGAATCAGTGCATCAATTAATGCGCACGCATGGCGTGCAGCTGCTGATTTGCTCGGGAATTTATGACGTGATTTTTAAAGAGAAGTCTCTTAAAGATTTGATTAAAGAATTAATGCGGCAGCCATTGTCGTATGAGTGCGAGCAATAAAAAAGAGCGGGCATCAAAACCCGCTCTTTTTTTAAGACAGAAATTTAATTAGTGACCGCAACCACAGCATTTAGAGCATTTACCGCATTTGCTGCAGCTTCGTACTGCATCTTCGTCAGCAGTTTCAACTGATTTTGGTTTTCCACAGTTGCATTTTGTAGCTTCAGAATCAGTACTTTCAGATTTTTTGCAGCAAGTACTGCAAGAAGAGCATGAGCTGCAGCTTGAGCATTTGCAGCAGCCGCTTCTCACTTCAGCGTCATCAGTACTTTCAGACTTTTTGCAGCAAGTGCTGCAAGAAGAGCATGAGCTGCAGCTTGAGCATTTGCAGCAGCCGCTTCGTGTTTCTGCATCAGCAGAGCGAACTGCTCTGTCTACCATATCGCGCGCAAGCTCACGTGCTGCGTCAGCTTGTACTACGCCTGCAAAAGAGCTCAAGAATGCTGCACATAATACTGCATACTTTGTCATAACGACTCCTTAAATAGAAAACAATAAGTTTTGATACATAGTTAGTACTACGAAAGATTATAAAAAAAAGCAACCGAAGTTACTGATTAGCAGCTGGTATGACCCGGTAAAAAGAAAAAGGTGGATGCAGTTTATGCGCGTCTCGTTGCGTGCTATAGATTTGGTGGGGCGCTTTGATTGGGATGTTTCGTGCACGCAGCTCTTTTCTTAATTGTTGGGGGTTTTTAAAGAGAATTGCATCAAAGCCCATTGATCGAGCAACGCGGACATTGTCCCAATTATCATCTATAAAAAGAACCGGAGTTTTATCCAGCTCAATAGCGTTATGCGCCAAATATTTTTCAAAAAAGCGTGCATCAGGTTTTTTAATAATTTCGCCGTTTTCAAATCCAGTAACGATTGATTTTTTCAAATCCATTCGTTTAAAGAATGGAGCGACGTATGGATGTTTATTTGAATCGAGCAATCGGCGAAACGATGTTTCTCCTATATTAGATCCTATGTGTTGCTCAACTCCCAAGGCATGCAGTTCTTGGACCAACTCTTTCATGCCGGGAATGGGGCGCTGTGCATTTGCGATGCTGATAATCAATTCAGCCAAATGGGGATTTCCATGCTTGAGTGCGGTTTTAATATATTCTTCGGATGACGTGTCTTGAAAAAGATGCTGTGCGCTTAGGGAGGCAAAGTCTTTGAGTAGTGGCCATGAAAAATGAGAAAAAACTTCTTTTAAATGTGGGAAGGTAAAAAAGGTAAGCGCTCGATCTTGCGTTTGCAAAAGCACACCATGTATATCCCAGAGAATAATTGGATTATCTGCGCGGCAGATTGAAGTGAATAATAAAAGACTTACTAAAATTTTTTTTATCGTCATAAAAAACCCCTGTGTTTGCATAAGCGTAACACAGAGGCGTTTTTATCTAAAGTTATGCGTGCATAAAACCAGCACTGCAGTTTTGAGCGTATGTTTTTCAGAAGGTAAAAACGGGCAAAATAGTAAGCCGGATTCTGTTGCTTATGAACATAAGCAGGCAACCATCTATCTAAGCGGCATACCCGCACGTTTAGCCGAAACAAACAATCGAACGTGCCTATTTTGCCTTGCTCCAGGTAGGGTTTGCCCATCGCGTACTATTACTAGTACGGATCGTGCGCTCTTACCGCACGTTTTCACCCTTACCCCTATTTATGCTTCTGCGAGCGCCTTTCGGATCAAGCAGACTGGTTGCGCGTTTTAGGGGCGGTTATTTTCTGTGGCACTTTCCATAGGGTTACCCCTTCCTTCGTTGCGTGACAGCTCCGAAGGTACCTTGTTTGTTTGGAGTCCGGACTTTCCTCTCACGCAAGCGTGAGCGATTGCCCCATTTTGCCCGTTTTCAATTTCAAAGAGAAAATCATACATATCAGTATATTACCAAAAATAATGCCTATTGTATAGGGCGTCGAGGGGGTGGTTTCCAGCAGAAAAGGCCTCAGGATCAGCAAATCAACTATCAGGCAGAGTCCCGTGGCCAGAGCGGGATAGAGCTGGTGAGGAAAGATGTTTGGCCGGATTGCGGAGATGATGATACTTGCGGGAAGTACGCTTATGAGGGGCCACCATAGTGGGAGTCCCATTGTGAGGCTTGCGCTCATAAGAAGAAGAAATCCCCATATAATGTGCCCCCATGGGAATGGGCGTGCAAAAAGGCCAACCATGAAAAGCGAGAGCACAAGAAAGCCTGCGGGATTATTGCTTGCAAAGAAGCTCCAGAGGTCAAAACAGAGTAATAAAAAAAAGGAAATATACATTTTTTTCTTTATTAATTGATAATTTTTAAATCTTTTTTTTCTCTGTTGATTGTATCTTGAATATACGCTATGTTCAATCCATTCGTTCTAAAGAGGAAAATAGTTGATGATCGTTTACTAAGGAGTACGACAAATGAAGAAAACATTTGCGTTTGCACTATTGCTTACATTGTGTTCAGGTTCTAGCGCTTTTGGGATGGATCAATTCAACCGTGTTGTTGATGCTGTTGCGAAAGTTGCTGATACTGCATTAAGTTTGAAAAAAGCTCCGGGTGTGAGACACATGTTTCATGAGGGAACGCACAAGTCTGGCGCCAAGGCAGGAGAAAAGAAAGGGTTGCTGGGAGAGCATGCTCGCTATCCAAAAGCGATATTGTCTTTAGTTATGGTGTGGAGAGCATGGAAAAGTGAAACACTCAGAAGCTGCGCAAGCACTGTGGCTGCTCCGGTAAGAAGTCTTTGCACAGGATGCTGCAAAAAAAGCAAAAAATAAGCGCGTAAACAAGCACGCAGATTGAAGGGGAGCCAAGCGCTTCCCTTTTTTTTATCTGTTTTCGTAGTACTCTATGCAGCAACAACTATTTTCTAACTCACATAAAAGGGGCTGATTATGATTACTTTTTCACATCGTTTTTTTTCTTGTGCACTAGCGCTCAGCTGCACTGCATCATTGTTTGGTGTCGCGCCAACGCGTGAAGAAAAAGATTTACTGCGCCTTGCGCAAGAGCGGCGCCATCACGGCATTCGCGAAGTTGTTGATGATATTAAGCGTGGATGGGGAGTGATTGAATATTTTTTAAAAGATGTGAAGTTAAATGCGCGCGTGCATGCGTGCTTGGCGGAGCGTTGGCAGCAGGCGTATCGCTATAATGATTCTTCTGCGTATGCAAAGATTAGTGAGCGAGATATTACTACGCTATTTGAGCAATTTTTACTCGAATTGCAGCCCGGTATCTCTTATTTTGATAAGCAACGTGCGCTTGATCGAGTTCGTAGAGATGCGCGTTCATTTGGCCGAGAAATTCAAAGTGAGTTTCGTGTAACGGTTGAAAAAGCGCAACGTATTATACTCGTTAATTTAAAAGATCATATTCCGCATAAAATGCATCAAGAGATTCTTGAGGGCACTACGCACGTCTTAAAAGATGGTATTCGCTTTTTGCTCTATGTGATTTTGCAAAAGCATAACGGTGGATTTAATCGATATGATGTGCGATTTATTAATGCAAAATTAGATATGCTGATCGCGCAATACGGCCAAGACTATCCGTATGCTTCACAAAGCATGTATGAAAGTTGGGCATTCTCTGTATTGCAAGATTTATTGTTTGCAGAGTGCTCAGTATGCATGGATCATAAAGCTGATCGCTATATGTCTTGCTGCAAGACTAAGAGCATTTGCAGATCGTGCTATCATCGCGTATCTTCATGCCCGCTATGCCGTGCGCCTAAGCGGAGAAGCACTCGATCATAAAGATAGTGGCATTAAAAGAAAGCCCCGCTACAATGCGGGGCTTTCTTTTAATTACGACCAAAATATCTCAGTTCTGCAAAAGCTTGAGCCCTACAATGCCCGTAACTATTACCACGGGTTGCAAAGGCTTTCATAATCAGCTCAGCAGTATGTTGTTTTTGTTGTTTAATTTTTCTTGCTGCACGTTCGAGACGCATCCGTCTCGCATAAGCGGCTGTTTTTTTTGACCTTTTGGCGCCATTTTTGCCGCATAGAGTCCGCTTGATATAAGCGCTAAACTAAGCGCAGATAATCGTATGATACTCATTGTAACCTCCATTAATAATGAATATTTCTCTGTAGCTATGAGTATAGCAATAATTTCAATTTGTCACAAGCTGCGGTGAGGGTTAGCGTGCCCAGCGAGGTTGTTCGCGTAATCTCATCCACATTCCGCATCCTTGCATATGGCGCCCAGAAAACGCTCGGGCAATTACTACAGCCACAAGGCCTCGTGGAAGGTCTTCCCGTAATTGTCTTCGGGTTACACTTTTTTGGGGTTTGTCTCTGCGTGGAAATGCCGGAGAAGCTGGCGGTACCTTGGGCTCTCGTTTTCTTTTTTGGGCGTATCCTATATGAGCAGAAGCAAATAGTGTAATGGCTATGAGCCAATGATAGCGAGACATAATAAATTCCTTAAGTGTAAGTGCATTGATGATTATACGTTTAGTTTAATGGCTTTCTGCCTACTGAGCAATTTCCGTGTTATTACTTTTTGAAGGAGTTGTGTCGCTGAAGTATTGAGTGCCACGGTGCATAATTCAGGATGTTCTTTGCGCATAGCATGCGCATTAAAAAGTTGGTGCGTATTGTGTTTTGTGATTAATGGAAGAGTGACTATTGGCTTTGCAAAATACAATGCTTCAAAGAGGCTGCCTGCGCCGCTGCGACAAAAAATCACATCAGCCATTGCATAATAGGGAGTAATATTTTGCTCAAATGAAAATACATGGGCGGGAATGTGTGCACCATCGTATTTTTGTATAACAGCTTTTATATGCTTTCCTGCCTGATGAATTATCTGAATTTTTTCATGAAGTTCAGGTGATGCTGCAATGAATTGTGCCATGCACTCATTGATTTCTTGTGATCCTTGTGAGCCGCCTTGCACAAAGAGGGTGATGCGATCAGGAGTAAATTGAGCGATTTCTTTTTTTTCAATTGGTTCTGTAAATCGAATGGGGTATGCCGTGAGTTGGCATTCGTTGCGCGGGAATTGCATGCGCGTATCTGCAAAGCAGTGGCGTACGGTGCTTGCAAACCAAGAAAGAAAGAGCATCGTTTTTCCTGCGCGGGCATTCAGCTCAAAGAGTTCGATTGGGATTCGCAAAAGCCACCCTGCAATGCAGACGGGCAGTGCGACAATGCTACCCGTAGTAATAATACGTTCGGGGCGATGCGTGAGTAATTGCCAAAAACTTTTACATGTTGCCCATATAAGAGAGAGTGCCAAAAAAGGCAGCGTATACCATGCGCGGCTCTGTGCGATGGCCAATGGAATGTGCGTGATAGGATGCGAGTTACTTGCAATCAGTGCGCAGTCGAGTGGCTTGGTACTCGTGAAAAAAACGATCTCATGGTCGCGATAGTCGCGATTGGCAATTGTAAGGCACGGCAGTATGTGCCCTCCTGAATGGCCAGCCGCAAAACAAATATGTGCGTTAGGCTTTCTTCCATTGTTGAGCGAGTGTTGCGCATGTTTTGTGTTCATAGGGTGTCCGTGCTGCTTGTTGTGCGCGCTCAATAGTAGTGCGTGCATCAGTAAGGTTGTTTAATTTTGCATATGTTTTTGCTAAGTGGATGTGCACTGAGCTATCGTCGGGCATTTTTTCTGAAAGTGGCTTGAGTAGCTTGAGTGCTTGTGCGTATTTTTTTTGCTTATAGAGTATCACGCCTTTTGTATCCAGAATATGTGGGTTGCCGGTGTCTAAGGCATACGCTTTTTTGAATAGTTCGTCTGCTTTTGAAAGATTATTTCCGTATGTGGCCAAGTAGTACGCGTGCAAATTCAGCGCTGGAGCAAATTGTGAATTGATGGTTTCAAGAATGGCGAGCGTTTTAAGCATCTGCGCATATTCTGATTGTTCATATTCAAGCGTAGCGATTTGAAAAAGTACGCGCGTTTTGATTCGCGGATCGTTTGTGAGCGCGAGAGCTTTTCTATTGTATTGCAAAGCGCTTTTTCCATTATCAGCGCGGCTATATAAATCAGCAAGATACAAATTGAGCACTAAGCTATTTGGTTGTCGTGATTGGAGCACGGTAAATGCATTAATGATTTTTTCAATGGGCGCCTTTGCGCGGGAAAGAAGATGCAATACTTGCGGCCACATGAGATTGTTTGGATCTGCGGCGCTCCATGATACGAGATTTTTAATTGCATCTGTGTATTCGTGCATTGCAGCCAGTATTTGTACTTTTAAAAGTCGCATTTGCGGATCAGTTTCATTGCTCGCCAAGCAGGCATCAATCTGCTGCAGTGCTGCTCGATACTGTTTTTTTTCAAAGAGGAGTACCGCTTTTTCAATACACGGCCGATTGAGCACGACGACATTGCCATTTTTTTGTGACGCTTTTTGTTTGATTGCAAGCTGCATAAGGTGCTGTTCAATTTGTTTGTTCGGGCCGGTTAGCTCAAGGTATGAGCTAAATCCTTGCATTGCCTGATCAAGCTGGCCTGCTTGCTCTTCAAGCATTGCTTTTAAAAGCCACCCTTGCGGAAATCGAGGGTGCGCCTCAAGGCATTGCTGGAGAAAGGCGCGTGCATGCTTGAACTCTTTGAGCTGCATATAAATTTGCCCTTTGAGGAAATAGAAAATGAAGTTATTTGGGCGACGCGGTGCATTGTTAAGATACGTATCAAGGAGCACGAGTGCATTTTTGTGCTCTTTGCGCTGTACCAATGTTTCGGCAGCATTAAAGACGATCTCGGTATGATCTTTAAATGCCTGACTGAGTTCTATGATGCGTTTATCGGCTTCATCTTTTTTGCCAACGTTTCGCAGAGCAGTAACAAATGTAAGCTGTACATCCGGATCTTTGGCAAATGTTTTTTCAAGCTTGGGCATGAGTTCGACGATTTTTTTATAATCTTTCGTATCAGCCAGGAAATGAAGATAGCCTTTATTGTTGAGTAACGAGTGATTGGCATCTGAAAAAATATGATTGTACCACTTTTTAGTTTCTTGCGTATTGCCGCCAAATTGCTGATATTTTGCCCAGAAATAATTATGAAATGGATTGGCGAGTATGCTGCTGATTGCAAGTAATGGTATGAATGCGAGTAGTACTTTTTTCATGGTTCCCCTCGTTTTATCTTTTTTTCTCCCGGTGGCAGCGAACTAAAAACGAGTGAAGCACTTCTTTTAAGTCTGAATCGGTAATGCGATCCAGTGCGCGTTGCTCTGATGCCGCGATAACGACTGGTTCATTATCCTCTAATGGGCTGCCGTATTCTTTTTTTTTCTTGCGCGGTGCGTTTGCTCGTTGTTTGAAGCGTATCGTTTTAAAGCGGGGCTGGTCTAGGCTTTTATTAATGGTATCGAGTATTGTTGGTCCCATAAGATAAAGCTCCTGCAACCAGCTTGAGTTTTGTACGCCCAATGTGATGGAATCATCATGTATTTTTTCAATCGAAACATGCTTGGAAAGATTTCCCATAATGTCGGGCCACTTATTGAGAAGTGCAATTTTCCAACTTTGTTTTTTTGATTGCAAGAGTGGTGATAAGAGTGTTTTAATATGAGACGTCATACCTGCCTTTATGCTTTGAATAGATCTAGTATAGCATGTGTATTGAAAAAAACTTCATTTGCTTTTTATCGCAAAAGCGGTAACTTGTACGGCGTGTGATTACCAAAAAAAGTAACGCATAATGAGCTAAGGAGTAAAGGTACGTGAAAAAAGTCTCGTCTAAACATTCGCTTTTTTATCTAATCGATCTTTACTTGCAACAATCAGTGGCGGTTATTCGATCATTTCTTCACAAGAAATATCCCACATCAGAGATGCGATGGGAAAGAAGGATGCATGTTCGATGGTAGTAAGTGAATGAGAGAAAAGTAAAAAGGTTCTCTCAGTTTAAAAGGAGTTTTCAATGAAAAAATATCTATTGGCGGCGCTCGTGGTAGTGAGCGCGCCACTTTTTGCAGCGGATGATGGTGCATGGTTTTCAGGATTTGCCGGGGGATGTTTTGGCGCTTCATTCGATGCTGCTCAAATTGCAGCATTCGCAGCAGCGCAAACTGCGCGGCGCACTGCAGGAAATACTCTTGCTAACTTGGCAGCTGCTTTACAAGAGCAAGAGGTAGCTGATGATCAGGATGGCGCCGGCGATGATGCTGAAGCGGCAGATAGTAATGGTACGGGTGGAGATTCGGCGGAAGTTACTGCTTTGAAAAGGCAACTACAGGTGGCGCAAGATGAAGCGGACGCTTTACGTTTGCAAGCAGAGTTTAGTGGCGGAGCAGGAGCGCCAGCTGGGCTGAGGCGACGTCACTTCAACGGGCCGACTGACGACGGTGACGTACGCGCTGCATTGGAACGTGAACATTAAAGAGAGTGTTCATATACTATCGATAATCTAAAATAATAAAAAAGCTCGGCCATACGCCGGGCTTTTTTTGACCCATCGCCTTTAGTGTTGTATGCTATTAGAATATATTTTTTATCAAAGTGCATTTATAATGGAGGTTATTCTATGCATAAATTATTACAATCTTTTTGTGTATCGTTGGTTTTATGCGTTAATATTTGTAGCGCAAATCCTAATATGACGCCGGAGCAGATAGAAGAGAGATTAGGCAAAGTTAGTGCTGAAATAAGAGAATGTGTAGCTGCTTATGATACTTTGCAACCGGGACCAGAAAAAAGAAGCATGGCGTTTAAGAGACGCAGATTGAATGCAGAGTTGCGTGGACTGAGGCAGCGAATGGAAGATGCTCAGAAAGCGCAAGATAAAACTAGGACTCGTCTTGATATGGAAGGGTGGGAGCATCTTTTGTATGCAGACCCTGCACAGCCAATTTGGACAAATCCAGAAAATAATTCAAATTAAAAAGTATATTTTTTTGAATGAATAAAAAAGCTCGGCAGTACGCCGGGCTTTTTTAGTGTAACCTTGCAGGCACTTGACATTCTTTCATGATTTGCAAAAGATGAACTACACATTGTTCATGTACTATACATAGGAGAGAATAGTATGAAACATGTAAAAGTTTTATCATTACTTTTAGTTTCCGCCTCACTTATGGCGCCTCCTCCCTCAAAGAAAGATCTATCTCGTTTAAAGGGATTAACGCCAGAAGAAAGAAGGCTGGCTCATCAAATAAGTAGCACCCCCGGTGCCCCTCCAGGAAAAGGTACCGTTCGGGCAGTTAGATTAGAATCGGCAAGACGACGAGGGGGACCGGCTAAGGCTGCAGCTCGAGCGAAGGGCGCAGGGCGTCAAGCAGAAAGAGAGGCTGCACCAGAAGGTGGTGCGGGTGCTGCTGCCCCAAGAGGCAGAAGCGCTAGTAGTAGATTATTAGAACTAGTGGGCGTAGGATCTTCAAAAAATGGATCCGGCGCAGCAGCTGAAGATGATGACGAAAAAAAAGATGATACTTTTCAGCCCGGGCATCGTCGCCGACGTTCGCAAAGCGAAAATGATTTAGACGCAGCAGCAGCTCAGGGTGTTCCTGATACTGAGCAGGATCTTCTTGCTGCTTTGACGAAACGATATGAGAATGATCCGGCAGCATTAATTTTACTCACTCGTTTGGTAGCGCGCGTAAAATTAGATTGCGCTGATTCTGATATGCCACGCACTAGAACTCGTCGCCCATCTCGTCGAAGGCCTGCAGGTGCACCGCCAGCTCCAGGAGATGCAACAATTAGAGGAGCTCTTGCTGCTTTAGGCGCTCATGCTGCAGCTCAAAATGCTGCGGCGGGTGTGGATGCAGGTAGTGGATTGCCAACTGATGATGGTGATTTGGAAGCTGTATTGGCTGCAGCTGCAACTGCAGGAGCAGCGCTTCCGCCTCCAGTGGTAGAAGATTCGGCGGATGAGTTGCCACCACCACCACTGCCAGGTGAAGAAGATTAATAATTAACGAGTTTCATATTCGCATGGATCAACTTCAGCTTGAATTCCGTGGCGGTTAAAAAAATTGTGCCAATTCGGAGTAATATCTTTTTTAGAGCTTACTTGATACGCAGCTTTGTGCGCACCAGCAATCTCTCTTTGATCAAGAAATTGATTGCCCGTTTGATTTGGTCGATAGCAGTTCCAATTTACTGCTTTGCATTCAATCCATACTGGTTTGCCATCAATAATCGCAACAATATCAAACTCTCGTTTGCTTGAATCATCCGGAGATGCAATAACTTTACCAAATGCGGTGACAACTGTTTGATTTTTTTCGCTTGCATGTTCGTGATGCAGCGCGAGGGCTTTTTGCACTTCATACCAATAGCCGCGTGCGCTAGATGGATTACCATGGCGCACCAAGAGAGTAATCACTTTCAGAAAACCTGGAGTTGCATGAAAGTGTTCGCATGCGCCATCAAGCGCGGCACGATGTTCTGGAAATTGAGCATGTGCTTGAGCTGCATAGTAGGCAAGTTCGCTGGGATGAGCTACGCGCGGAGGGCCTTTACGTGCTGCAGCGGCAGCTGCTTGAGTAGCTACTCGGGCAAAGCGAGCCGGATTGGCAGTTGCCATGCAATGCGAAAAAAGAAAAAATACGCAGGCAATCAAAAATTGGATGCGTTTCATATGCTCACCTTATTTTATCAAAAATAGTTAGGGATACATTTTCAGTGTAACCCATGGGGTAATTTTCTCAATGGGTCCGTGGATTGACTGGGAGGAGGTATCCTTCGATACACCTGGCATACGCTCGGCACTCAGGATGAGCGGGATGGTATAATCGAACAAGCATTGTATAGACGCTCATTCTAGCCTGCCCAGCGTAGCTGTATGCAGAGCCTGTGGGTGATTTTGAGCAAAGCGAAAAATTGTATCGAAGGAAGCGCTATATCGCTTTAATCTCTAAAAAAAGATCTCGCCAAAAGAGCTTGCTGCTTCCCGGCATTGGTTGTTTGGAGTGAGCTTCAGAAAAAAGATCTATGGCATGGGTGCTCTCAGAGATACTTTGTGTATTCTCCGCCATAAGAGCTGTGCGATATGCTTCAATCCAGTGAGAAAGTAGGGCATCGATTAGCTCAACACTTTCTCGCTCGGTGATGCCGGATTGATCAAGCGCTTTGGTAAATACTGCAGGGTCGTGAAATGTAGTGCTGGTAAAAAAATCAAAGAGTGGGTGTGATCGGTATGATGAAGCGTTCACAGAAAGATGATGAATTGCGCACCGCGATCGAATGGTGGGCACTACGCCCGAAAGTCGCTCGGCTAAAAACAAAAAATGGTATCCGCGCGGAGGTTCTTCGACGGATTTAAGCAAACTATTAGCACATGCTGCCGTTAAAAAATCTGCTTTTTCAATCACAAAGAAAAAGGTTTCATTTGTATTGAGTTCAAATGCAAGTTGCGCAAACAGCGGATCGAGTTGATCACGGGTATAATTTTTTTCTGGGTGAAACCAGAGCACTGATGCGTGCTGCTGTTCTTTGATCATTCGGCATGTACTGCACCCGCCGCACCCATTTTCTTGGCATAGTTGCTGTTGCAAAAGAATTACCGCTCGTTTGTATGCTGCGTCGCTTGATCCAATAAGAAGATGCGCGGGAATAGTAGTGTCTATATGTGATGTTAGAGATTCTGTTGATTGATCCATTGATCGATCGCCTTTCCTGCCGTAAGAGAAAGTTCTTCCGGAGATTGTGTGCCATCGAGCGTGATGACGTTTTTTCTGTCTGCGTAAATCTCATTAAATCCGGTAATGAGCCGTTCAACAAATACAGCGTGTTCTTTTTCAAATGCGGAAAGTGATCCACGATTTTTCACTCTTTGCGCTGCAATGGTGCCATCAATCTTCACGTACAGTGTAAGATCCGGTGTAATTCCTTGTAATGCCCAATCATTAACGAGCAAAATATTTTTTTTATCAATGCCGCGGCCATACCCTTGATACACCAGCGATGAATCGCCCATGCGATCGGTAATAACGACTTTTCCTGCCGCAAGCGCTGGTTTAATTACTTCATTTACATGTTGCGCGCGATCAGCGGCAAAGAGTAAAAACTCAGAAATCGGATTAATCGGCACCGGCTGCGTCTGCAAAATTTCTCGCAGTTGTTTTCCTAATTTACTTCCACCGGGCTCTTTAGTAAGCACCACGGATCGCCCTGCATCTTGCAATGATTGGGCAAGTTTTTGAGCAAGGGTGCTTTTTCCTGAGCCGTCTATTCCTTCAATACAAATGAGCATGACTTATTCCGTAGGTTGTGGGTTTTGCCCAAGAACAATTATATTCGCTTGAATATCATATGATTCATGTTCGGAGCACCATACACATACGGTTATAGCTTGTCCAACGTGTGGATTGTCCTTAGGATCTACCGCTATCACCCATGTTCCCGGTTGGTCGGGTCTACTTACGATAGCATAATGTGCTGGAAGCGTATCGAAGTGCAAATGCATGCCTACAGAAAAAAAATGTGTTGAGAATAAAAAAAGGAAGAGTATTTTTTTCACGGATCTTTCCTTAGGATAGTGCAATAACTGTGCCTTCTAATGGAGCTGAACCATCACTAAACTCAAATTGTACTCTATCTTTGATATTAAGAATACCTGGCGAATTCAATAAAGTGTTATCTCGTATTTCGGATTGCGAAATATCAATCGTTTCCTCTGCTCCCTGCTTGGTTCGAATAGTTACAAAAGTATAGGGAGGGCGTTGTGGTTTGAAGTTGACGGGTACTCTTCCTCCTTTTTTTGGCCCTCTGCCGGGAAATGCAAAAAGTAATGCAGGCAAAAAAAGTATGCATGCGAATATAAGGAGTTGTTTTTTTATGTTCATATTGTTTCTTTATGATGCTTAATCAAGAGGAATGTGTTCGCCGAGTGTTACAGTAACGAGCGTACATTCATCTGATCCTCTTTGAATGGTGTGGACTGCTCCTGGGTTTGATCTGAGTTGAGATGGATACAGTGTCATAGTTGAAAGATCAACTTCCTGAGATTCCGCACCAATTACATGATCGTCAGGGCGCATGGTTACTACTGTGCCAGTGAATTCTGATGTGCCTTTGTTGTAAGGTATTCTGAGATTGGTTCCTGCCATGAAAGATGCGCGTGTTTCTACGGTATGGACGGTTTGTGTTTGCTCGTTGTATACGAGCGTAATAATACCTTCTGCTGTAAATACACTGCCACTCATCAATGCAAGCAGCGCTGTGATAAATACCTTATTCATAATTCCTCCATTTAGGTTTGGTATATTACATTTTTTATATCTGTGGTACATATATAAGTATACAATTTGAGTAAAATTTTTCCAGGGTACCAATGGTTAAAAAAGTTTCAATTGAACCGGGATGCACCACGTGTGGGCTGTGCGAGTTTTTGGCACCAGACATTTTTGAGGTGACTGATATTTCGCATGTTAAAAAAAATGCCTGCTTTGCATCGAATAGTGATGCAATTAAAGAGGCTGCAGAGCGCTGCCCGGTGCAGGTGATAACCTATCAGGATGATGATGCTGATACAACCAACAGTTGATGAAAAAACGTATTATCAAGAACAGCAAAAAAAATTAATGCAGAATGGGCGATTGCCCTATGCGGGGGGATTGCTTGAGCGGGCTGCCAAACAATTTGGCACACTACCTGTGCTTATTTACAACGATGAATTTATTACGTATCAAGATTTGTATCATCGTGCATCAGCATTTTCAAAAGTGTTGCAAGAAAAAGGGCTTAAGCCGCGCGATCGCGTTGTGATTTGTTTTGAAAACTCTCCTGATTTTTATGTGGCCTATTTTGCCGTTTGGCAAGCGGGCGGAGTGGTTGCGCCTGTGAATACTTTTTTAAAAGAGCGCGAGCTTGCGCATATTATTGCTGATGCAAAGACGACGTTTATTATTACGTCTGCTGATCGCGTAGAGCTATTTAAAAAAGCAGATGGCCCGAATCTTCCTCCTATTGTAACGCAAGACGATATGCCAGTGCCGGCTAAAGATTTTGTGCCAGCAAAAACGATTGATCTTAATGATGATGAGATGTGTGCGCTGCTCTATACGTCGGGGACTACTGGCGTGCCTAAGGGAGTAATGCTGAGTTCAAAAAATATTATGACCAACATTTTGCAGGGGATTTCTCGTTTGCAGATTGGCTATCAAGAGCGACTTTTTGGGGTGCTTCCTCTGTTTCATGTGTTTGCACAAAATGTGTGTGTGTGGTCAGCTATTTTTATTGGTGCGACTGTTATATTAGTTCCAAAGATTGATCGGCGATATATTCTTTCTGGCTTGAAGCACAAACCAACCGGATTTTTTGGTGTGCCAGCACTCTATGGGCTTATGTGCTTGCTTAAGACTGCGCCGCTTGATTCGGTACGATTTTTTGTTTCGGGAGGGGATGCGCTACCAGATAAAATTCGCTCATACTTTGCGCTTTTGTATCGTCGTAAAATTGCCAACGGCTATGGGCTTACCGAAACGTCTCCCGTACTTTCATTTGAGAGGGAAGATGTTGCTCAGCCTACTGGCACGCTTGGAAAACCAGTTGTTGGGGTTGACGTACAAATCAGAGATGAGCATGGAAAACCAGTGCCTCAAGGGCAGATTGGTGAGCTGTGGGTGAAGGGCGATAATGTTATGCTTGGATATTATAATGCGCCTGAGCAAACAGCAAAAGTTTTGAAAGATGGCTGGTTTAATACTGGCGACACGATGTATTTGAACGATGAAGGCAAGCTCGTAATTACTGGCCGCACCAAAGATTTGATTATTCATAAAGGGATAAATATTTATCCACAAGAAATTGAAAATGTAATTATGACACATCCAAATGTAATTCGCGTTGGCGTTATTGGCAAGCAGGATTCTGATGGTGAAGTGCCGGTAGCATATGTGCAGCTGCGCGAGCAGCAAGAGGGAATGGAAAAGCTATTGCGAGATTTGTGCGTGCAGCAGCTTGCGCCATATAAAGTGCCGCGTTCATTTTTCTGCCAGGTAGATGATTTGCCAATGACTGCAACGGGAAAAGTTGATAAGAAAGCTTTACGTAAAAAATAATTTGACCTCATGTAATCAATCGCTACAATTAAGAATTATTACTCTCTTAATCATTCGGGGAGATTGCATCATGAAAATAGTTTATATCTACGCTTCGTAGAATTCCTACCTCGCTACAGTTCGTAGCATTGTTTCTTGTTATGTGCATGCTGTAAGCATGCTTCCTACTATTGTTTTTTGTTTCGAAAGGGCTTTAATGAGTCAACCTTTGTTGCAGGTGATTGACCTGAAAAAAAAATATGGTGATACCCAAGCGTTAAAAGGGGTTTCGTTTTCTGTTGAAAAAGGTGAGGTGTTTTGTTTGCTCGGCGTGAATGGCGCGGGTAAAACAACGCTGTCTTCTATTTTGGCTACGTTGCACCCAGCAACTTCTGGCGACGTGCTCTACAATGGAAAATCTATTTATTCGGATCTTCCTGAGTATCGGCAGCACGTTGGCTATTGCCCGCAACGGCCAAATCTTAATCCGCTTTTAACGGTAAAAGAGAATTTGTATTTTGCCGGCAAATATTTTGGCATGTCTGATGAGCAGATTTCTGCGCGAATGCATGAGTTAAATCAACGGCTTGGCATTGATGAATATCTTACCTTTAAGTCAAATGAGCTTTCGGGCGGATGGAAACAGCGCTTTATGATTGCGCGTACATTGATGCATACGCCGGAGCTTGTGATTCTTGATGAGCCAACGGTGGGATTAGATCCAGATATTCGTCATCAATTGTGGTATTACATCCAGCATCTTAAGAGCCAAGGGGTTTCTGTGCTTTTAACGACGCACTATTTAGATGAAGCTGAAAAGCTTTCCGATCGCGTTTGTGTACTTGATCGTGGAGAAATCAAAGTGATTGATACACCGGCCAATTTAATGCGCTCACTTGGCAAGAAAAATCTTGAAGATGTATTTCTTCACCTCACACGTAAAGGAGAGTAGGCATGCAGATGTCTTCATATGCGCGGACTATGTTTTATTTGATTAATACGCAGTATCGGGTGTTTTTACAAACCATTAAAGACAAATACATTGATTTGTTTATTTGGATTATTGGAATGAGCGCGGTCACTATTTATATGCTTCCATCATTTGGGCTTTCACATGCATACGGATCGTTTATGATTGCAAGTATGGCAGCAAGTGCGGGATTGTTTGAGCAATATACTAGTACAGTTAATCTTATCGGAGATTTTGAGGGAGACAATATTACCTCATTTTATCTTACGTTGCCGATTCCATCCTGGATGGTGTTTGTGAGTTATGCGGTTTTTTATGCATTTAATACTCTGGCTCTGGCGGTATTTGTAGTGCCCATTGCAAAGCTCATTTTTTGGAACCATTTTGATCTGTCTGAATTTAGTTGTATTAAGTATGCAGTGATGCTTCTTGCAACGTCATCTTTTTATGCATCGTTTACTATTTGGATGGTAGGGCTTGTTCCTAACTTGCAACACGCGGGCAGTATTTGGATGCGTTTTATTTTTCCTCTTTGGACGTTTGGTGCGTTTCAATATTCTTATGCAGTGTTGTATGGATTGAATGTATGGTTTGCGTATGCAAGTTTGGGCAATCCGATGGTGTATCTCATGGAAGGAACTCGTGCCGCGATCCTCGGGCAAGCAGGCTCTCTGAATATATGGATGTGCGCCGGAGTATCTTTTTTCTTTACGATACTTTTTACTGCACATGGCATTAGTAGAATAAAAAGGCGGCTTGATTACGTATAGGTATCCTTCGATACAACTTGCTCATTTTATTCGTAAATCACTCAGGATGAGCGAAAAAAGTATATCTAGGGAAAAGTGGGTTGTTACTCATCATGACTCTGTATTTTTGTTTGTAATTCTAACCGCTCATCCTGAGTGATTTTGAGGCGAAGCGAAAAATTGTATCGAAGGATACCTTAATTATGTGTAGGTGTTGTACGTGAAAATAATGCATGTCATTTCGAGCTTGGAAGTGGGCGGTGCGCAAGCGGTGCTGTATGATTTGGTGCTGCATTTTCACAAAAAAGGGTATACACAAATAATTGTTTTTTTTCATGACGGCCCGTATAGAAAACGACTTGAATCATTGAGTGTTGCTACGCATCATGTGCGTGGCATGTTTGCTCCCATTGATCCAGTTTCTTTTTTTCGTCTTATGCAACTAGTGCGCACGTATCGCCCAGACGTAGTACATACTATTTTATGGGCAGCAAATGTGCTTGGGCGGTGTGTCTCGCGCATGTTTTCTATTTACTGCGTTGCATCGTTACATAATAATTATGATCAAAATGGTGTGGTCAGAAGTGCGATTGATCGTATGGTATCGTATCGTACAACGCAAATTGTTGCCGTATCGGATGAAGTAAAGCGATCGTTTACTCGGCTATACGCGTCGGCATCGGTTACGGTGATTCCGAATGGCATTGATATTAATAGAGTACGCGAAATGGCAGATGCGCAGCAAAAAACGCGCGAAGATCTTAATTTATCATCAGAACATTTTATCATTGGATCCGTCGGGCGCTTTCACCCCATTAAGCAGTATCCGCTTTTACTAAAGGCATTTGCATTGGTTCACAAAGAATATCCGCACGCGCGATTACTCTTAATAGGGTATGGCACGCAAGAGCACTATTTGAGAGAGTGCGCTCATTCTTTGCAAATAACTCCCTATATTCGCTGGATAATTGGCCAGCAGGCATACGGCTATTATCGATTACTCGATTGTTTTGTTTTAGCTTCAAGCAAGGAAGGAATTTCAATTGCGCTGCTTGAAGCAATGAGTTTGGGAGTGTTTCCCGTGACGGCGTATCATATTGCGCAACATCCTGTTGTTGATCATGGCCAAAATGGATCTGTTGCAAAAAGCAACAATGCAACAGATTTAGCCCGTAAAATAGGTAGTATTGCTGGTGGGAGGTCTGCGCGCGAAGTGAGGCAAAAAAATGCGCAACGAATAGTGCGGGAACGTTTTGCTGTTTCGGGCATGATTGCAGCATATGATCGCATGTTTCGTGCTTATTCAGATGTAAAAGTTTGGTAGCATTTTAAGCGCCAATATAGCGCATGCAGAAAGATTACTTTTATTTAAAAAAACGTCTAAAAATCTGTTGCAGAGATTGCTTGAAAAAGTTGCGGTAAAAGTTGATTTAAAGAAAATCTTTCTGTACCTTAGGTATAGACATTTCTAGAGATTAAAAAGATAACCTCCATTTCCCCTATCCGTGACATTCTGTCTGGGTAGGGGATACTTATCATAATAGACTTCAATGACTAAGTGGTTTCCCCTCAAAAAAAATAATCGTTTTTATAATGCAATCCCCGATCATGAGCCGGAATCGGTGATTTTTGGGACAATTCCATCATTACTCAAAACGTTTTTAAAAAGTTTTTCGCGCAAAAAGGCGCAACCAGCTGATTGGCTGAGCCCGCAACAGATTCCGTTTCGATCAAAAGAGCTTTCTATTACGTGGATTGGTCATGCGACGTTTTTGATTCAGGTTGCAGATCTCAATATTTTAACTGATCCCGTGTTTGGGGAAGTGTCTTCATTTTTTCCGCGGATTTTAGCACCGGGCGTGCATTTAGATACATTGCCTTCAATTGATTATGTACTTATTTCTCATAATCATTGGGATCACATGGATGCAGCATCCTTAACTGCGCTTAAAGAGCGACATCCTGGCATGCAGGTCTTAGTACCGCAGGGCGATAAGCAATGGTTTGCAAAGCGCAACTTTGTAGCGCATGAATATAGTTGGTGGGAGTCCCACCAAGTTGAAGCCGCACAGTTTTCTTTTTTGCCGGCAGTGCATTGGTCTGGCAGGGGATTGTTTGATACCAATCGATCATTATGGGGAAGTTGGATGATTCGTGCAGGGCAGCGCTCAATTTATTTTGCGGGTGATACTGCCTACGGAACTCATTTCAAGCAAATTGCTCATGAGTATAATGAAATTGATGTGGCGCTTATGCCTATTGGCCCATGCGAGCCAAAAGAATGGATGCTACGAACGCACATGAATGTGGAGCGATCGCTGCAAGCGTTTCAAGATTTGGGCGCGAACCATTTTCTGCCCATGCATTGGGGCACCTTTCCGTTTGGGCATGATCACTTTGATGAGCCAATCTCTTTGTTGAAAAAAGAGAAAAGCAAGAATAAAAGTGGGGTTATCCATTCTATTAAAGCTGGCTCTCGCCAGATTATACCGTGATTTTTTTATACGAGTTGGTATATTAGCTTTTCACGTTTGTATGTATTGGTATTACATAATCTGTTTTTTAATGGAGACTTTCTATGAAACGAGCAATCTTATTTTTATTGTTTAGCTTTGCTTTGTCGCATCAACTGATTTTGCGTGCAGATGAGGGGACAGCTTTGGCTGCCGACTTAATAACTTTTGCGACGCGGGCCGCAGCTCAATGGGGTTTGGAGTTTACTGGCGAAGCTGCTCAGGTCGGTAGTTTGGCAGTTATGCAGAGGTTAGGTGCTGCAGGAAAGGCGGCAGAGGTCTTGTATGGTGAGTTATCATTGAATGAGGATCCTACATTTGCAACTGTATTGAGTGATGCTGTTCCGCCTTTAACTTTTCCAGCGTGGCCAGATAGTAACTAGTTGTTTACCTGGAGGTTATGTATCATGATGCGTAGTTTATCACATCGACTTTTTCTTTTTTTGCTTCTTTCTTTTCAGTTCTTTAGTCCGTTAATGGCCGATCCTCCGCGAGAAGGCCAACGATCCGATCCTCATCGAGCACGAAGATTGGTGTATACTGGAGCCGCGCTGACCCTCTGGGCAGCTTCTCACGTGGGGATGTGCTATTTAGTGTGTGATGATCCAGTGTGTGTGGGAATGTTTCCTGGGCCGATTATCCCCCTTTTTACTGGGCCTATTGATCCGTGTTATCCGGGCATATGGCCTGATGGCAATGCCACGGGGCAATAATCGCCTAAATACTCCCTTTATATGGCTAAAAACCCTTGTTTTTAAGCTTCTTTTTTATGTACGCTGAGGGTAGAAAAAGAGGTATGGTTTTCGTTATATAAAGGGAGAAGGTATGAAGAAGTATCTATCAATAATAGTGCTCGTTGGACTATTAAGCGCATCAGGCACACAAGCCAAAACAGACGTATATCAGCAAGAGCGTGACTTGCACGAACAGACGCAATTATTGCGAGAAGGTAAATATGGCAGCGCTGCCAAAAAGGGAGCATTAGCTGGTGCAGCAATGGGAGGATATCTCGGCTATAAAAGTCGTCCTGAAGCCCCAGAAGCGAACTTGGCGGGTGCGGCATACGGCGGACAAATGGCAGGTGAGCTAGCTGAGGCTGGTATGGAAAGAGCTTCCCATGCAGGAAAAACGGTTGGAAAAACAATCGGAGGCGCAGGAAAGGGAGCGATAATTGGAGCGGCAGTGGCGGTAGCTCTAAAGGCTGGATTGCGCCAATGGCAGCTCAAAAAGATTAATGGAATTCTACAAGATCGCACTGATGTTTCTGATTTTAAAGCGTTGAGCCATGAGCAGGCAATGCTTATCGTAGCAGCCTATAAGCGAAATGTGCCTATGATGAAGCGGCTCATTATGAATATGCCAGCTTTTGTGAATCAAAGAGGCGTATGGCAGGCGCTTGCAGAGCTTTTCTATAATAAGAAGCCATCTTCATCTCGAGTAAATGATTTGAAAGAAATTATTAAGTTGAGCTAATCGAATTTGACCTTCAGAGGGGCCGATTGAGGGCCCCTCTTCTTTTTATACCCCCTTTTGCGATTATTTCTATTTGTGGTATATTGAAACTATAATTTAGAAAGAATCAATAGGGGGCTTTATATGAAGAAAATTCTATTTTTAAGTATTGTTTTGGTGATGTTTGGAGCTTCTTTAGAGGCTCGCACTCGCAGAAAAACGCCGGCCTTAGACGCGGCGGCATCAGCGCTTGAAGAACATCGTCAAGAAGTGAAAAACCGTTCGGAAGCGCGTAGGGCGTTTATTGTTTTTTTACGTACAATGCTGCAGACGCCTACTCCGGCAAGCCCGGTTTTGGATGGGTTTTTATTGAGCATGATTAAAGCGCTTGAGCCGGTGCCATTCAAATTCAAGACGTATACAAAGTACAATACGTATACAAAGTAGTAGATAGGCTTTAGGGGAAATGGAGGTTTTTCCTATGAAGAAGCTTTTAGCATCACTTATTTTTTTTAGTGTATTTTTTGCGCCGAATCTTCAGGCGGCGGAGGATTGGTACGTTAAGTATCAAACTGAGAGGTTGCAATATCGGGCTGAGATGATGCGTGGAGAGCGCCATTTTTATTTGATAAAAATAAGAAATGGACTTTGCATGGCGGTTTTACCATTTATTGCGGCAGTTGCATTTGAAGTTTGGGCATTGAAGGGCGCTACTAATATTACTCTTGATCAAAAAGCAGACAAAATGTGGGAGTATTTAAAATTAGATACTCACGCGGTTGATGCTTTTGTGCTATTAAATCTTGTGCATCAAGATCACCAAAGACGCAGTTTTAATAAAAATATGAATGCGCTTCTGCAAAAATATATTGATCCCAACTGTGATTTCAAATCGTTGCCAATTGAGCAAGCGATGCTCTTAATGGCTGCGCATGAAAAAAAATTAGAATTGGTGCGTATGATGTTTGCTCAAAATAGTGATTTTTTAAAAGAAAGAGGCGTATTGCCGATGCTCGCAGAGCTCTATTGCGGAGATGGTAGCATTGAGAGTGCCAGCGATTAATGGATGAATTACAACTATGAGGTATGCAGATATGAATAAGAAAACATTATCATTGGTTATGATTGTGGGATTACTATTAGGTAATTTTCCAGTAATGAGTGCGTCTCATGCGCTGCAACCAGCACTTGAAAAAGTTGTTGGAAAAAAGCATGCACATAATCTTAAATTTTATAGAGATGAAGCTTCAGCTCCGTATGGATTTTGGACTAGCAAAGTATTACTTGGAGCAGTACTAGGAGGAGCTGTTGGATGTGCGTATTCGGTATTATTGGATGATGGGAACTATGTAAGAAATTGTTCCAAGGCAATTGCATTAACGTCAGCGTTGTTGCCATGTTATTCCTTTGTGGCGGTTCAAGAGCGAGTCAAAATTTCTCGAGAGCGAATTAAGGAAAAGTTACAAGAATATACAATACACAAAAATATTAAATCATTGCCTGATTTTGACGCAATGATGGTTTTTGCGGCCTATGAACAAGATATTGAGTGTATGAAAAAACTGACACCACATGTGCTACCGTTTCTTGAAGATACGGGCGTTTGGCAGGTTTTGGTTGAATTGTATTATGACGATTCAGAGCAAACAATCGACAAAGAGTTAAAAGCAGTCCAAGGACAACAATCAATATGGTCGGGTGGACCGACTGCAACGCAAGCGATGCAACAGGCAAAAGAGAAATTGAACGAATTTACTCCAATGGAGCCAAAGCTTCTTCAAAGACGCGTTGAGCTTCTAAAAGAGAAAATTGGATACAACGATTTATAATTGAGACTATACATAAAAAGAGGCGCTCTATAACGGGCGCCTTTTTTTATTTCCACAACTTTCTAATATCACCAACGGTGATAAAAAACATAAACACAATAAAGAGTACGAAAAAGAGAAAGATAGCGATATTGTATGTGCCATCGGAAAGCGGGCCGGTAAGCGCTTCGATCGTATAGTATGCCAGCTGGCCACCATCTAAAAAAGGCACGGGAAGCAGATTGAATATTCCGATGCTAAAGCTCAATCCGCCCAACAATAAAAGAAAATGATTAAAACTGAGAGATATGCTGTAGCTAATTAAAGAGAGAATGCCAATTGGGCCCATGACGCCTTGTGGCGCATGCTCAGAAGTTTGTGCCATCATTTCGCGTACGTTTATTTTACGTAATTTAAATAGTGCAATAATGAGATACGCAAAGAGAATATTAATCTCGATGCCTGCAAGTAATATAATTGCTTTTACAATATAGGGCTGTGCATCAAGCTGATCAGTAGCGATTTGCACGTATCCGCCGAGCGGTAGTGCTGCGATTTGAAAGAGCGTTGTACCAATTTTTATGCCAAAAATTTGTGGTCCAAATCCAATGGAAAAAACGGGCGTTGCGATATCAAACCATTTGCATGCAAGAAAATGCCCAAGCTCATGTATTACTATGACGAAGCTCAGACCGAGTAGGGCGAAGAGCAGTCGGAGAAATTTGTTCATAAAATCCTTTGCTTAAATATGCGCGTCCAGAGTCTCCAAAAATCATAACACCGTGATCAGTTTCTTTCATATGCTTTTGTGCATATGCTTGCGCGGCATAGGCAACTGCGCCGCTGCTTGGACCAACAAGAAATCCGGTGTGTGCAAGCTTTGGGAGCATACCAATTGCATCTGCATCTTTTACGGTAAGAATTTCATCGATCACGGAATAATCAATAACGGGAGAATCAAAATCGATTCCCATGCCTTCAATGGCGTATGGTTTTGGATTGCCGTTGGTTGCGCGATAAGAATTAACGGAATCGATCGCAATAATTTTTACATCAGGATTGCGTTCTTTAATATAACGCCCTACGCCCGTAATGGTGCCTCCGGTGCCAGCGCCGGCAAAAAAGTGCGTGATTTTTCCCTTCGATTGCTGCCATACTTCGGGAGCAAGAGAGGTGTAATGCGCCTGCGCATTCAACGGATTAAAATATTGATTTGGCATAAATGAATTGGGTGTTTCTTTATGGAGTCTGAGTGCAACGCTATGATAGCTTTCTGGATCATCAATAAAATCAGTGGCAGGGCAGATAACTATGTGCGCGCCATATGCTTTGAGTGTCTGCATTTTTTCTTGCGAAACTTTCTGCGATACGGTGATGATAACGCGATAGCCTTTTGCTGCTCCAATCATTGCAGACGCAATTCCTTGATTTCCCGATGAAGCATCAATAAGTGTACCGCCTGGCTTGAGCAGGCCGCTTTGCTCTGCATGCTCTATCATAAATTGTGCGGAACGATCTTTCACGCTTCCCCCCGGATTGAGATATTCTAATTTTGCATAGATAGTACTGCTTGATGCCAAAGGCACGTGCACCAAAGGGGTGTTTCCAATTGCGTTTATAAGTGTGTGCATTACGATGTTCCCTGCTCTAAATATATCATCATTAATCTGCATCTAGTGTAAGCGGATGCGCAGTTAATACAAGTAGAAGAGCGTGATACATGCAAGTGATCCAAAGAGTACCGGCCAATACAAAATTTTCATGAAAAAATTATCGCGTCTTTGTAGCAACGGAATAGTAAATTTCATGTATTTCAAAATGGTGAGAATAAGTATCACCAGTATCATCGCGTACATTAGAAAGAAAAAACTTTCAAAGTAAACCACTTGCGCTTCGGGTATTTTTGATCGGAATCGTATTTGAGCAAATATCGTAGCAAAAAATACACTTGCAAGCGAGCCGATAACCATAAGCTTTTGCTCTGCGCTTGTGAGTAAAATAACAAAAAGAAGCACAGCAATCACTGCGATGGGCAATAAATCAGATATCAGTGTATCAATAAGATTTCGACGAATAAACACATCAAAAAAGAGTTCAGGAATTCCAGATTTATCTGTAGAGGTATACACGCCAAATTGTCCTACTGAATACGCACCAAAATTACTGGAATAATTTACTTTTTTATATCCAAAGTTTGAGGATACAATATCCCACCCAGGGATATAGGTATCATCATCAATGCCGGGCAGTGATCGCGGATTGATAAGTTGATATGCACTCAGATCCGGAACGAGCACTACGCTTTTTTTTGTGTAGCGGTTCCATAATTGTATTTGAAGTGCTTTGGTATCGAATGGATATTTTTTAAAGTGTAATACTTGATTGAGCTTGGCATGAACTTCCCAGACGATGGTTTCTATATTTTTTTCTGTGATACGAGAGAGCTCTGTAAGGCTTGTATCGCTCGATTGGGGAAAGGTGATGCCACGTGGAATATGATCTTGTATGCCTTTAATAAATCGTTGCCACACGTAGCCATTCATTTTGATTTGATTCGATGTGATAAATTGAATGCTATTTATAAAGATGCCGGTTGGGATATAGCGAGCGTTTTTGTATCCATGCAAAAGCGCTTCTTCTTTGTCCCGCGCAGGAGCATCTCGTTTACTATCTTTGTGCTTGAAGGTTATCGTATCTTCTGTTTTTATTCCGTACCGTATTGGAGTGGTTTCTTTTTTTAAATAATCGTATAAATCGCCCTTATTTTTTACGACGTAGGATTTTTTTTGATGAAATTCAGGATAGGTATAGCTTGCATACCATACCCATATCATTTGTCCGATGAGTGCTAGTGAAATAACAATGCTGGCGACCCACCATCGAGCGGGATAGTCTTTTGTAAAAAGAGAAAAAATAAAAAACGTAAAAAATATTAGGAATAGTGCGGCTGCGAGTGAGGGATTGATAAAGTTGTGCCGCAATACTTGCGGATCAATATTAAGTTCATTTTTATCAAAAATACCCATTATAGACCACGGAGTATCTGTAAGAGGTTCTGAAAAAAGCCAAGAAGGTGATCCGGTGATTTCGTTGTTGTATTCAAAGAAGATTGGTTTTTGCTCAATGATTTTTTGTGCTGCATTTACAAGCGCGAAATTGCCGATTTTTTTTGCTATATCAAAAATAGTGATTTGTTTATGAATGAGTTGTTCTTGCGGATGGGCAAGAAAGGTGCCTTTTTTTGTAAGTATGGCCCAGTAGCCAGAGTGATCGAGAAAGAGGGTATCTAAGATGTGATTAAGATGTTCTACGGATTGATTTGCGTATACAATTCCAATTGGCTCTTTTTTCCCTTGGTTATTTGTATGATATATAGGGATAATATAATCAGCAAGGATTGTGTTGGTTGCTTTGCCATAATATGGATCCACAAATCCTCCACCACTTTTCATTGTGGGATAGAACCAATCACGAGTTGTATAGTCATATGAGGTGCTGAGATCGGATAGTTTTTGTTTTCCATCTGATTCAAAATAATAGGGAGCAAAAAATTCTGTCTCAGGATCCATAAAATAGGGAATAAAAGCGACTCCCAGGCCAGTAATATCATCGGGCTTTTTGTCTTTAATGAGTTGAATGATTTCTTCTTTGCTCATGCGCGAGCTGCCTATTTTTTCGGCTACTTCATGCGCAATTGGTTTGAGCATAGTGATAAATCGATTTAGTTCTCGAGCTGCTTTATCTGTTGTTTGTCGTGCATTCGTTTTTGCTTGGTACTGAAGGTTGTGCTGAATTGAGATAAATCGATATCCCAGATAGATAGAAAACATCAAACTAATAAGTGCGCAAGCGAGCCATATATATGAAAGTCGTTGCATTTTAAATTTTATTTTCATAACTACCTTCTTCTAATACAAGTACCAAAACGTAATAATGGAAAGTAATCCAAAGAGTACGGGCCAATACGCAAGCTTTATAAAAAAGTTGTCTTTTTTTTGAATGAAAGGGATTTCAAGGTTCATATATTTTAATATAGTGACAATAAGTATGAGCAAGAGCATGACATACATAAGAAAGAAAAAGCTTTCAAAGTAAACTACTTGCGCTTCAGGTATTTTTGAACGGAATCGTATTTGCGCAAAAATGGTGGCAAAAAATACACTCGACAATGATCCAATAACGCCTAATTTTTGTTGTGTACTTGTGAGTAAAATAACAAAAAGAAGCACGGCAATTACTGCGATCGGCAATAAATCCGATACCAGTGTATCAATAAGTCGCCTACGTATGAGGACATCAAAAAAGAGTTCCGGCACATCTGATTTATCGACTGCATCATATACGCCAAATGGTCCTACTGAGTAAGCTCCGAAATTACTTGTATAGTTCACTTGCTTGTATCCAAAATTAGAAGACATAATATCCCATCCAGGAATGTACGTGTCGTCATCAATACCAGGAAGTGAGCGCGGATTGATGAGTTGGTAGGCACTGAGATCTGGAATGAGTATGATATTTTGTTTGGTGTAACGGTTCCATAGTTGGATTTGGAGTGCCTTGGTATCAAATGGATATTTTTTAAAGTGTAATACCTGATTAAGTTTGGTATTCACTTCCCACTGTATTGTTTCAACATTGTCTTCAGTAATACGTGAAAGTTCTGTGAGTTTCGTTTCGCTTGCTTGAGGGAACGTGATACCGCGAGGGATATCATCGTGCACCCCCTTAGTAAATCGTTGCCACACATAGCCATTAAGTTGTATTTGATTTGATGCGATAAATTGTATGCTATTTACAAAAATTCCTGTTGGAACGTAGCGAGGATTTTTATATCCGTGCAAGAGCGCCTCTTCTTTTTGCTGTGCGGGAGTATGAGGTTTATCTGTATGTTTGAATTGTTTAACGTCTTCTTTTTTGATGCCATATCTCACGGGAGTAGTTTCTTTTTTTAAGTAATCGTATAAATCACCTTTATTTTTTACAACATAGGATTTTTCTTCATGAAATTCTGGATAGGCATAACTGGCATACCATACCCAAATAATGTGCCCGACTAGAGAGAGTGAAATAATAATACTGGCAATCCACCATCGAGCCCGATGGTCTTTGGTAAAAAGCGAAAAAATAAACAGTGTAAGGAATATCATGAATAAGACAGCGGGGAGTGATGGAGCAATGAGATTATGCCGTAAGACTTTTGGCTCAGTATCAAGTTCACCTTTATCAAAGACACCGATAATATTCCACGTAGTGCCTTCAAGTGGTTTTGAAAAAAGCCACGAAGGGGTGCCGGTTATTTCGTTTTTGTATTCAAAAAACACAGGATCTCGCTTAAGAATTCTCTCGGCAGCTTGTGCGAGTTCGGGGTTTTTTAGTTTTTTTGCAACATCAAAAATAGAAACTTGATTATGAATGAGTTGTTCCTCTGGATGAGCAAGATATTTTCCTTTTTTGGTGAGCACTCCCCAGTAACCTTTGCTATTAAGAAAAAGGGTATCTAAAAGATGGTTGAGATGCTCTACTGATTGATCTGCATAGACAACGCCAATTGCTTCTTTTTTGCCCTGTGCATTGGTGCGATAGATCGGGACCACATATTCTGTGGTTATTGTTTTGATAGTTTTGCCATAATAAGGCTCTACAAATCGAGCGCCTTTTTTTAGAGCACTTTGAAACCATTTTTCATCTTGCTTGGTATAATCATATACTTTATCGATAAAAAGCAGGGTGTCTTTCCCTTGTGATTCAACGTAATATGGTCCAAAAAGTCGAGTGTTTGGATCGACAGTATACGGTAAGAACGCAACGCCAAGGCCAGAAATGTCGTCTGGCTTGCTATCTTTAAGTAGTTGTACGATTTCTTCTTTGCTCATGTGTTTACTACCGATTGTATCAGCAACTTTTTGGGCAATCGGTTTCAGCATATGGATAAATTGATTTAACTCTTGAGCGGCATTATCAGTTGCTTTTTGCGCTTGCTTTTTTGCTTGCAGCATCAGTGTATTTTTTGTTACGAAAAAGCGATGTCCAAGATAGATAGAAAAAAATAAACTAATAAGTGCACAGCCGAGCCATACATATGAGATTCGTTGCATCTCAAATTTTATATTCATACTTACTACTCTCCCTTGAAAACGACATTCCTTTTTATTGCAAGAGGTGCTTGTACAAGTTGATATGTTCTTTAATCATATGCGTGCTTTCAAAATCTGCAAGATTATCAGGAAATGATTGCATTTTTTTGTACAGCTCGGGATCCTTCATGAGCGCCTGCATACGTGCAGCAAGGGTGATCCAATCTCCTTGCGTTACAAGAAATCCGTTCTTACGATCAATGACTACTTCTGATATTCCACCGGTGTCATAGCTAGCGATGGGCAAGTGTTGTAATCGTGCTTCTATAATAGCGCAGGGCAGGCCCTCCCAGAGTGACGAGAGCGCAAACGCCTGCCATTCTTTAGTAATGGGCGCGACAGAGTGTTGCCAGCCGTGCAACGTGATCACGTTCTTGAGATTATGAGACGCAATCCATGCTTCAATTTTTTGTCTTTGTATTCCATCGCCAATAATTTCAAGTCGCGCTCGTGCATCGGCTTGATAGACCATTTTAAATGCCTGCAATAAATCAAAAAGATTCTTTTGTGGTTTAAAACAAGAAATAGTACCAAAAACAAATGGTTGCTTACTAAATGCACCAGAAAGAGAGGTGGCGGGTGTGTAGAATGTTTGTGCATCTACGCCCGCTCGTATAATGGAGTGTTTTTTTTCAAAACGAGGAAAAAGGCGTACACCGGTTTTGGCGTCGTGAGCCGAAACGCAAATAAAATGCGTGGTAATTATGCTTGTTATTAATTCCAAACAATATACTGGTATCCATGCAAACCATGATTGATGTTCATGAAAGCCAAATCCGTGAACAGTGTGAATTCGATTTTTAATTCCAGCGATCCATGCTGCCCATCGGCCAAGTAGTCCTGCTTTGGTGCTGTGAGTGTGCACTATGAGGCGAGCATTTTTTCGTTTCAGTGCACGCAATGTTTTGACGAGTATGAAAAAGTTTTTAGCTTCGTTCCAAAGCGACTTAAGTGAAATTTCACGCTGCATTGAGGGAAGTAAAAAAACGTTTTCGTGGTTGCTAACCTGCGAAACCAGGGGACCATTTTTACCTGATATTAAATGAGCAGAGCATCCAGCGCTTTGGAGTGCTTTAAATAAAGAAAGGCACACTTTTTGTGCGCCCCCCAGCTCCAACTTCGTAACAATATATACTACAGGTATACTTTTTTTATTCATTATTCACACAAGTCTAATTAATTCATTACCTATAAAAAAGTAAAATAAATGATATTAATACTGCATAAATAGCTGCTGCTTCTATAAGTCCTTGCGCAAACATGCTGATACGGGAAATCTCTCCGTGCGTATCGGGATTTATGGTAATTTGTTTTACAGCAGCTGCGGCGGTTTGCCCAGAGCTAATTCCAGGTCCAATCGTTCCAATGCCGGTGCATAGGCCAGCAGCAAGGAGTGCGATCCCATCGAGAAGATTTTCTTGGTTGGATACCGGAACAAGGAACAATAGTGAAACAGATATAATAAGCGCAAAGATAATAGGCGTCTCAATAATTGCTTGGCTAATGAGCGTAAAAGAAAATACTTGTGTGTATGCTTCTCGGTTTCGGCCGATTCCTTCACACGCTTTTTGTGCAAAGAGCGCAAGCCCAATTGCGGGGCCAATACTTCCCAGCCCAATGCAGACACCGCTTGAAATCAGGCGTAGCGTATCGCGCATGGTTGCAATAGTGGCAGCTTGCCCTTGAATGAATAGTGCAACGATGAGCCCAAAAATAATAGGCGTTTGGAGTAATGATAATGATATCATCATAAAGCGAGTAATTTGCGCGCTGAAAAATGGTTGCCGAGCAACAGCCAAGCAAGCAGCTCGTGCAGGAAACGCTGACACGAGTCCAAGTACGAATCCAGAGCAGCAAATTGCAAACGCGATGCCGATTTCCGCGAGATTTGAATAATACGAGTGAGCATTAGTACGCGCTTGAAGAAGAAGTAAAAATGAAATAAAGGTTCCCATCACTGCAGCTGTTTCAATGAGTGCCATGCCAAGAATTGCTGTTTTTGTGATTTCGTTACGTGCAGAAGACTGCTGATTGATGCCTTCAATTGCTGCGCGACTTGTAATGCCTTGGCCGATGCCGACGCCGATTGCGTTAATCGCTCCTGCCATTGCAATCGTGCCAAAATGTAGATACTCAGAATATCCTGCCATTTAATGCCCTTCACCTTGTAAAGCGAGAGAAAGATACGTTAGCGAGAGCATGCCAAATACAAATGCCTGCAATACTCCTTCAAAGACGCCAAAGAAAACAGACAGCGTTAGATTGAGTCCAGATGCAAGCCCCACTAGTTCCAAAATAAAATTACCTTGTATTGCGTTAAACCAAATACTCGTGATGATAGCGCCTCCAAATATATTTCCAAACAGACGGAATGAGATAGAGACTACGGTTGCTAATTTACCGATAACGTTTAATGGCATCATGATAAAGAAGGGTGCAAAGAATCCTTTTATATATCCCCAGAGCCCTTCAATTTTAATAGATGCCCATTGTACATAGCAAAATGAAATAAGCCCAAGCGCTAACGTTGTATTTAAATCGGTTGTAGGCTCTTCCATCCACGGAATAATTGAGACAAGGTTACAGGAAAGCACAAAGCAAAAAACGGTGGTAATAAAAACAAAGTGATCAAGGGAAAATTCAGGAAGTGTTTGATTGATTTGATCAACAAAAAACTGAACGAATGAAAGAGTGATATATTTTCCGAGACCATCTTTTTTTTTCAGAAAATAGCGCCCGATCAAAAGGATGCCTGCAAGAATAATGAGCGTGATCCAGGTGTAGATAATGGTTGCTTTATTGATTCGCAAAAATGTATGATCGATCCCAAAAAGAGGACCAATGAGCCATTGATTAGCTTCTACGAGATCAAATCCGCTCATTTTTTTGCGCCCTTATTACTAGAATAATCAACCAAAACATACTAAAAAACGCTATTGTGCTTAGTATAGATGGTATCATTGGTGATCGCAACAGATAGTGCCCGGTAACCAAGAGGATACAAATACGCGTGAGAAAAAAAGCAAATTGTTGTGCCGGATGCACGTTTTTACTGTGTGCAAATAAAATGCCCCTTTGCTGTAACACAAAGGAGCATCCATATACTATTCCAGCGCATGCACTCAAAAAAATTGGTGCAATCTGCCATACTAGATTCATAGCTTTTTCATTCCCTTGTAGCGCCAGTATTGCGTAATCAACGTTGCTGATCCGGCAATTACTACAAGACCATAACGTTCATCTACAGATTTCTGAGCCATTTCAAATGCTTCTTTAAAATTGCGTGCAGATTTCGCTTTTATTTTCATGCTTTTTACGTCATTACTTACTTTTTCAGGATCCCATGATGTTGTAGTAGCGTGCCCGGGAATAGAAGATGTTGGGCAGGTAATAACGGTACCAGAGGTTTTTTTGAAAAAGTAACGCAATTGCTTTAAAAATTCGGGAATATTGAGCTGCGCATTGTTATTTCCAAGTATCAACGTGAGTCCTTTTAGTGGACGGTGATAATGAAGCAAGCGAATGCCTAAGAGTAAGTTTTCAAAAGAATCAAGGCTGTCTGCGTTATCAAGTAGGATCGTTGGTTTTTCTTTATCAAGAAGCTGGAATCGTCCTGGCATTGAGCTGGTTGTATCTTTCCAAAATTGCTCAATAGTGCGACGAGGATTAAGCTCAGCTTTTCGTTTTGCTTCGAGTGTTGGGCGGCCACGCTGGCCTTTTGGCTTAACGAGCAAGCTGTTTGATACAATAACGGTATTTTCTAGCAAAAAATGATTTACATAGAGTTGTGCAATACGCTCTGCAAGCGCGGCGCTTCTACCGTGTAATTGTTCGTACGGATACGGCAATGGCGCGAGTTTGCGAATAGGCATTGCCCAGAGCCCACCTTTTTGCTCAGCGTATTTTTGCATAAGCAGAAGATTCATTTTGCTTTGATCAGCAGATACCACATGTGTATTTTTGGTAACAACTTCCAGCGATTTTTGAATAGCTTTTTCTGCAAGTGCGGCACCTTTTTCCGTTTCTTCAAAATCGGTAACGCGAGTAATTGCAGTAATTTTTGGCTTACAAATCATGAGCGGATGTGTGCCGCTCATATCGCTGACCTCAAGCAATGCAACGTCTACTTTTTGTTGTGAAAAATAGAGCAACGCCATCATTGTAAGTACATCAAGCGCATGGGGATTGAGTCCCAGAGTCGTCGCAGTAGTAATTACTTCATTTGCAATATCAGTAAACTGTTTATTAGAAATGGTTTCGCCATTCCAAGAAAAGCGCTCATTGTATGTTAAAATATGTGGTGTAAAAAAAGTACCCACAGAAACGCCTTCTTCCTTTAAAAGTCGAGCGGTAAAGTGAGCGGTTAAGCTTTTGCCATTGGTGCCATTAATAAGAATGGTATTACTTTTTTGAGAAGGGCTTGCAAGAGCTTTATCAAGTTTTTTGATAGTAAGTAATGAGGAATCTTTTAAAGCGGTATCCCATCGCGCATCTAAGAATTCAATAATCTCGCTATAACTATACTGCTTGCTGGTAAGCGAGCCTTTTGCGGGTGTTTGTTTTTGCGAGCTGGGATTTTTCATTCTTATTCCCCATGGGTTTAAAAACCTGGTTCGATTTTTATTGATCTCAAACCGAGAGGTTTGAAGTTTGTAAGCTTATTGCTTTACACTAAATATATGACGAGTGTTTCTATTCAAATATTACTGCTTACTATAGGTTAAAAAGCAAAAATGTCAAAGAAGAAATTAACACATAGAGTTGGTTTATTTATTTACAAATAAGAGCAAAGATATGATGCAAACCATCGATTGGAAAGATAGTTCCGCCGTCGTTAAGATTGAGGACGCGATACAAAAGGGTGCTGTGGTTGCTGGGGACTCTGATACGGTAGCTGGCTTGCTAGCCGCACCCACTCAGCAAGGCAAAGATGCGCTTGATCGCATTAAGAAACGCAGTGCGATGCCTTATTTACTTCTAGTGAAGGATATCGAGCATGCGCAGCAGTATACTGATGTATTTAATGATGTAAAAATTGCTGCACTGGCCAAAGCGTTTTGGCCAGGGCCACTTACGCTTATTGTGCCTGCACGCAACGATGTACCTGAATATATGAAATCGCAAAAGGATGGTATTGCCATGCGCATTCCTGATCATGCTGGGTTGCAGGTATTGCTTGCGCAATGCGGCGCGCTTTTTTCTACAAGCGCTAATCTTTCGGGCCAGCCTGTTCCTGAAACAGTATCAGCCATTGATCCGGCGATTGCGCAAAACGTTGCGCTCGTGATTGGTGATACTGAAAAAAAAGAGGTGGTGCCCTCAACGATTCTTGATTGCACCACTGATACGATTACGATTGTTCGCCAAGGTGCAGTTGCAAGAAAAGAGTTGCAAAAATATGTTGATTAAAAAAGGTATATAGGACGAGCTTTGTTTGTCTTTTTTTTCAATATGTGTATCATTTTTTCAAATTTTAATAAATCAATACAAGGATTGGTATGAAAAAAAGTATTCTCTTTTTTAGTGTGCTATTGATTTCATCTACATCACTATGTGCGCGCGTATCCGATGGTGAGCAACAACAAATATTAAAGCACAGTACGAGTGGTTCTTTTCGTAGGGAGCTAGATTTTTTTGGGGGAAGGTCTTCAAGGCAAGTGCTTTTATATGGAGGCGCTCCGATAGTTGCGGGATTTACTCCATTGGCTACTAACCTCTCAAGCGATGTTAAAATTGCTTCAGGGGTATTTGGTGTTGTGGGGGGGATGGTTGGTGCTTTGTGGGCTTATGGTGATCGATACGACCGCAGAGGCCATATGAATAGACTTTTGAATGAATATACTAAGCATACACAATTCAAAGAGCTGGATAGATTAGAGCAAGCAATGATTCTTGCTTCTGAAACACAAAATATAGAAGCTATGAGAAGTCTTCTTTCTTATTTGCCACACTTTGTAAAGGAAAAGGGCATTTGGGAGACACTAACGGAGCTATATTATTTGTATCAGCCAGATGCAACCCAGACCTCAACTTCAGCTCATGTTCCAGTGCACTTTACAGGTTCTAAACCAAAAAATGAACCAGCATTTCATGTAACGGGTAGCCAGGGAAAGATAAAACATTCATACATGGCTCCGGATGTAATGCGGCGTAGAATGGCTGCATTAAAAGAGAAACTTGGATGGGTTGATTAATTTTATTCATAGTATGTAAAAAGAAGGGCGCCGTTATTAATCGGCGCCCTTCTTTATTTTTTTTAAAATTAGAGTCGAGCACCAATTAAATATCCCCATGGGAATGTTTTGGCAAGTTGGCCGGTCGGGTCAGCTTTAATAGCTGCTGCTAGCACGTAAAGTGTATTTTGTTTCCACGGAGTGCCTCTTTCTCTTCTTGCTTGCTCTTCTATTTTATCAGCTGCAAGTGCTTTACGAGCAGAAATAGTTAAGTCATCAAATGCTGTTCCAGTCGCGCTTCTAAAAGAGCGGTTTTTGCCGTGAAATTGTTTTACTTTTCTCGGTCCAGCAAACGTCATATATAGGCCACTTCCAAAAAGTGCTGTCCCTAAAAATGCTTGTGTTTTGGTGCCATCTTTTCCGGTTGCATTATTGAGCATTTTGAGGCCGGTATATGCGGTTAACACTCCCAAGCCACAGACGCCCCATTCTTCCATGCTTTTTGCGCAGTGCGTTGGATGAGCAAATGCAAGCGTGAGGGATAGGATAAGTGCAATATTGTTTTTCATGGGTACCCTTTTTTATGCGTTGTGCAGTTTCTTTTTTTTGACGCCTTTACTATAGGGTAAACCTATTATTCCAGCAACCCTTACTCTTTTTATTGTGTTTATGCCTAATCGTTGCGTTCATATATGAGCACCGTTATGCTCATTTCAAAAGGAACCTGTAACAAGGAGTAGTAGATGAAACGTTCTGGATTTACGCTTATAGAATTGATGATCGTGGTGGCCATCATTGCATTTCTCGCAATGGTATCAGTGCCAACTTTTACGCGCTTTTTGGCAAAGGCAAAACGAGCTGAAGCATATATGAATTTGAGTTCAATTTATGCGGCCCAAAAAGCTCACTGGGCAGAGCACGGAAAATATTCGGATATACTTTCTGGGCAGGGCGGCATTGGCTGGCAGCCAGAAGGGTATAAAGGTGGCGGAGCAAAAGAAAACTTTTATTACACGTATGGATTTCCCGGATCAGAAGGGCGTAATTATTTCACAGGAAAATTAAATACGGCAGGCTCTCACTTATCTGAAGCTTCTGCAAGTCCCACAGGATTCAAAGTTGTAGCAGCTGGAGATATTATGGGAAATGGCAAGCCAGACATTTTAGTCATTGATGAAAATAATGCGGTAACTATCGTGCAGGATGCATTGGTGAATTAATAGCCAAGTAATAATTCAGCGATATGCTCAGAAAATAAGCTATAGAGTAGAGCGCCTATTGCCAAGAAAGGGCCAAAGGGGAGCTTAACGTTTCGCTGCAGTGATCCGGTAGCCATGAGATATATTCCGCCAATGATTGATCCTAAAAGTGAGCCAATCAAAAGCGTTGCCCATACTCCTAAAACACCGGTAAAGGATCCAACGAATGCGAGCAAATCAAAATCGCCTTGCCCAATGCCTTCTTTTTTAGTGAAAAGATAAAAGAGCGTGCCAATTGCCCATGGAATAAAATATCCGATTGCGGCACCAAGGATGCTATTAAGTGGATAAATGGGCAGCAAATCGGTAACGCTAAAAAGAATACCAACTGGAATGAGTGCGATGGTAACCCATTGGGAAATGAGTAAATGTTCAAGGTCCGAACGGATTGTTACAATCAATGCTGAAAAAAAGATGAAAAAAGCAAAATGATAGGCATCATTAATCAGATAATAGCCTGCGATGAATGAAAGCACGGTTGCTAATTCAATCATGGGATAAAGGGGAGAAATACGAGCGCTGCAATAGCGACAATTTCCGTTAAGAATGATATAGGAAATAACAGGAATCAGATCATACCATGCAAGCTGGTGATCGCATGCAGGGCATTTGGATCGGCCCAAGAGCGTTTTGTTTTTAATAAGGCGATATCCAACGACGTTTAAAAAAGAGCCCCAGCATAAAGAGACTGCAATAAGCACAATGAGAGTAAGCACTTACAGCTTTCCTTCGTCTTTCAACTTATCAATAAGATCATCTACTCGTCGTTGCTTATCAAGCTGCTGATCGTATGCAAACCTCAAATCAGGTGTGTATCTGCCATGAATAGATTTTGCAAGTGCTTGGCGTAATGATGGCTTATAGAGAACGAGAGTTTTTCGTTTTTTCTCGAAATCTTCTATGCCGCCAAGTGTATGGAAAAAAATCGTACAGCTGTTTTTGTTGGGCGAGAGCTCAACGCGAGTAACGGTGAACCCGGTAAGAAGCGGTTCATCCTGCATGATTTGCATGAAGAGCGAAGCGATTGTATGCAGAAGAAGAGATTCTTTCTGCTTGTGCTTAATGTTGCTAACGCGAGGTTTTTTCATTATTTGCCAGGTTTGAAAAACCCTTGGTTGATGATACGCATCATGTTCATTTTGATGGCGCGAACGAGACGTTTTCTACGTTTTTGCGTTTCTGGTTCGAAGTATACGGTACGCTTCATATCGCGTACAACGCCTTCACGTTCAATTTTCTTTTTCAGCTGTCGAAGAGCTTTATCAACGTTTCCGATCACTGAAATCTCAATATTAGACTTTTTTTTCGACATCAAAATCGCCGCCTTTCTGGGTTTAATTTAGTATCATACTATGTCATGAATAGTCATAGATTTGTGGTACTTATATCAAAAGAGTACCAAAAGCTGCCCTTCTTGTCCAGAATTGGCTCCTAGAGCGTCTCAATAAAAATCCCCCGGAAGATGCCGGGGGATTTAGGGCTTATTTTCTGAGGTTAGGTCAGCTGCAATACGCCGACTGGATCCATTGTTTCATCATATGAAAAGAGCAAGAATGCATAGGCAAACCAGCGATTGTTTTTAGTTTTTTGGGCCTTGGGGGCCTTTTCAGAGGAAAATGCAGGTGGTTGAATTCTGTTTTGCGCCATGGCGATTTGAAGAGATCGCTTGATTTCCGTATCCCGTGGGTAGGCGAGATCGCTTGGCTTGTTGCCCCATGTGTCTACTGCCAAGGCATTTGCTTTATGCTTTAACAGCAGGTCGACAGCCTCAAGGCCCCACTTTTTTTCCACTGCTTGGTGAAGGGGGCTACGTTTGAATTTGTTCAGCGCATTGACGTTGGCTCCATTGCTTACAAAGAGCTCAATCAATTGCAATGTAGCTTGCCCTGGCTGGATTGTATGCAGTGGAGTATTGCCAGTTCGATCAATAGCTGTTACGGATGCTCCCTTGGCGATGAGCGCTTGGGCTACCATGGAGTTATGGCATACATGCAATGGGGTGCGGCCAATAGCATCGGTGATTGTTACATCAGCACTCATTTCAATCAACGCATGCGCAAGCTCATAGGCGCCTTTTTTTAGTGCATATATAAGAGGAGATTCTCCATTTGAAAGGGATGTATTGAGAAAATCAGCATATCTCTCGCTACTATATGCAGCGATAAATGCTTTGATTTCACCGCTTTCGATTGCTGCATTGAGCTTACTTTCAAACCAACGATGCTGTTGCGCGCGAAAAAAAGAGAACGCGTGAGCATCTGCTTGAGATGAGCCTGCTACGAGTAGGGAGAGTGAAAAAAGAGAGAGGATAAACGACTGCTTATTCATGTGATCTCCTGGGAGTAGATTTGGTTAGATAATTCACTGGGCACCAGTGTAATCACATCAAAATTTAAAGCAATAGATTATGAAAGCAAAGTTTTTTAGAAGGTAGCGTAAAAACTAAACATTACTGTAGAGCTGCGGTAGCTATTACGTTGGGAGATCGGTGCCTGCCAGAAAAGGCCAAGGCCGATATTCGGCGAAATGTCATAATTGAGAGCTACGTCGATAAATTTCGCTTTAAATCCGGATATTTTTTCCAGCTGTTGTGGCAAGAAAATTTCCGCATCTTCGCAGCAGCGAAGAGTGATATCGTCTGGCTTGTGCTCCATTTGGATGTATTGGAAGTATCCGGAAAGCTTATCAAGGAAATGGTATGCAGCGATTTTTCCGCCGAAGTGCCAGTTAAATCCAGGATGTACGCTTACCTCAGTGGTGAATGGATAAATTCCTGACTGGAATTCACTGGTTGGAACGCGCATCTTGTCAAAATTACGTTTGAAGAAATAGGTCATCCCTACTTCTGCGCCGACTTCAATAGATTCAACAAAGTCAACATTGAGCCCGGTACTAAATCCAACGCCCGAGTGATCGTTATTGCCAAACGGAACAAAGAATGCGCGGTCAAGGCCACCATCATCAATTCTATTTTCATCACCAGGTGATACAGTCCCTCCGATTTCAAAAAACGGAATAATCAAAAAGTGAGGCCACTCTTCATCGTCTTTATTAATTTCAAAGCCGCGGCGCCAGAAGAGGTTCATGCGCACTTCTTCTACAGATGTTTCGCAGTAGTCGCAAATGTTGAGGCATATTTCGCTTGCGATTGGCTTGAGCTCAGACATGAGATATTTATTAACGTCTTGTCCTGTAAGAGGAGCTGGATCAAACTGGCAATCGCTGGGCGTACATTCAGTCAGATTGATAAATCCAGTAACGGTTTGGCTCATACTCACTAAACCCGTTTCAAGAGTTAATCCAAAACCAGCATAGATATCCGCTTGCATTTGAAAGCGGACACCGCGTTTTCTGTATTTAAGAGGCACAGAAAAATATCCAAAATTTTGAGTAGGATCGATTTTAGTGCCATCATTCAAGCTTCCAGGCGTAACGCCGGGAAATAAGTTATCAAGAGCGGTTTGGAGCGTTGGCGCTAATGTTTGCCCGTTGGGAATTGGTCCGTATAAAAGAGGGATCATTCCCCACCTACCGCCCAAATCACCAAGCTCTGTTTTAACACATTGTAAGTTTCTTCCTCGCTCTGCGTTTTGGCCGAATGGAGAAATTGAAATGCCAACGTTATCTCTTTTACGCGCAGCAAAATCGGGATCGGTTATTTTTAATTTTTCATGCGTATACAAAAAAGTGTGCGGATCAAGAGAGGTAAAAACAGGATAGGGATCATTTTTCGCAAGCGAAGACAGTCCATATGCGGGAAGATGTAATGCTAAAAAGCATCCTGCGATGAGTAATCGAGCAAGAAGTGTACGCACCATTATCATTACTTTCCTTTCAGAAGATCTCATTCGAAATAAGATATACCATTCTCGCGGATAGCTCGTCAATTGTTAGAGGCAAAGCCAAGATTTTGGCTGCTGCATGGGTAGGAATAAAAGATCCCCGCTTTTTAGGCGGGGATCAGACGAAGCGCTACAAAAAATATTATTATGTTAATTGGCCAATTAATCCTTCAACGGCAAAGTAGAAGATCATACCGGCTGTAATCAATCCACCAATGGTGATGAGATTTCTTCCGCCTTTCCATTCGTCTTTGATGGTCAAGAGCGTTATTATCGAAAGCGAGTAAGCAAGGAGGATAAAAATTGCCGTTAAGTAGAAAAAGAGATCGATATTTTTCAAAAACATAAATGTAAGAAATATGCCGAATCCAATAATCAGTACTGCTAAGCGTTGCGGCAGGCGTGCGCCCCAAATTTGATTAGCAAGTGATACCATCAATGCGCTTGAGCTCCAGATCATTGAGTGAATTGTGCCAATAATTGCAGACAAAATGGAAATATGTACCGCAGTTAAAATCCATGTATTTGTCGGAAAGATAGATTTCAAAATTATTGGCAATGGAATCCGTGGATCTACAAACAAGTGCAGCGGCGTCGAAACGATAATAGATGTGACAAATAATACATAAATCACGCCTACTATAGCAATCGAGTACGTTAGCGCTTTCGGCACATTTTTTTGTGGGTCTTTTACAATCGCAAAGAGTGAGCTTGCACATTCAAATCCAAAAAACCCAAAAACCACTGCACGAGTAGCTTGCAAAACGTTTCGCATGCCGTACGGTGCAAACGGCGTAAGGTTTGAGAGTTGTGCTTTTGAGAAGCACATGATTGTCGTCACAAGCAGCGGGAATGTGGTGGTGACAATTAATATTTGCTGGCCAAGCTCAGAGAGCACTACGCCAAACATATTTAGAATGGTGAGCGAGCTCAGCGTAATAAGTCCAAGTGTTTGCGTTTCAAGGCCAGGAAAAAAGGGATCTTTCAAATAAATGCCCGCAACTTTCGCTAGCAGCCCCATTGCAATTAAAAGGCCAAGTAAGTATGCTCCACCGGCGATGGATCCAACGATATGGCCACCCCATTGTTTGGCATACGTATAAAACGACCCCTCCTCAGGAAATCGGGCAGCGACTCGCGCCAATGACTGGGCGATAAACCAGACGGCAACGATTACAAAAAGATAAGCAACGATTCCAGCTGGCCCGACGTACATGCCGATAGCTGCTGGCGCGGTAAATATACCGGAACCGATCATTGCGTTCATCCCTGTGATTGTTGCTGTGGTTACCCCAATCTTAGACACGTTATCTTGTGCCATGATTTATCCTTTGGTTTATGGGGTTATAGATATATAAATATACGTTATACTAATATAGAAATAACTATTTGACTAATAAGGGGCATCATGGACCAGTATTGCCAGTACTATCAAGCAAATCTTTCTCGCAAAGAGACGCTTGGGACGGTGAGTATTTTAAAAAGTTTTGATCACGTCTGCTTTGATCGTACGCTTGATGCGAATACCGGATTATTTGAGTTTTTTGTTCCAGAATCGCAAGAACCGTTTTTTCTCAAGTTGATGGCCTATTTTGAAAAAGAAGGCACAGTGACTGGTTTGAAAAAACTGCCTAATCGACTTAAAGATAGTGCAAGTATTTAAGCTTGATTAGCTATACCGTTGTACAAACAAAACTAAAAAAGGTTTATATGCTTGCATGAATGTGTTTTGTGCGAGGTCTAAGGGAGATTTTCCGGCATTGTTTTTTGCATGCACATCAGCGCCAGCTTGTAGCAGTGCATTCACTTCCTTCTCAGTCCCAGCAATAATGGCTGTATGCAATTTTGTATTTCCCCTGGAATCTCTCAGGCTATTCGGATGAGATTCAAAAATAAGCAATCTGAGTTTCAGATCAGCAGTGTTACAGGTCATTGAGACTCCAATGGCACTCATGAAGAGTATGCCAAAGAGATAACGCTTCATCGGCATATAGTTATGTTGAGATAATTTTTTTGATGCGCTCTTTGCTTTCATCTACGCCGAGCATGGTAATTAATTCATGGATTCCGGGGCCATTGATCTGCCCGGTAAGTGCCAAGCGCATAAACCAAAATAGTTGCTTGAGAGGGATGCCCAATTCTTTTGCTGCTTTTTTTACGTTATCTACGTTTTCAATGGTATCAAGATGATCAGAGACTAATCGTACAATTTGTGGAACGTGCGCGCCATCAAGAGTTTGCTCAATGACATTTTTTGAAACGTCAGGGGCTTCAAAATAAAATTTAAGTGCTTCAATGGCATCTTTCAGTGTATATAAATCAGTCTTGATAATTTGAAGAAGCGCTTCAAGTTTTTTGCTATCAAGGGCGCCAACTTCAGGGTATGCAGTTTGCAAGAATGGGCGCGCTGCTTTTTCAAGTTCGCTGGCGCTGAGGCGTTTGATCCACTCGTGATTCACCCATCGCAATTTATCAACGTCATATTTTATGTGGCCGGTGGAATGCGGGTGATCGAAATCAAGAGTGCTTGCGAGTTTGCTCAAGTCCATGATTTCATCTTCATATGATCCACCAATAATGGCTAAGTAGTTATTGATTGCCTGTGGCAGATACCCGGCGTCGCGCAAATCATGCAAAGAAAAGCCAAAGTCGCGTTTTGATAATTTCTTACCATTGATATTGCAGAGCATTGGCATATGCCAGAAAATCGGAAGTTCTACGCCGAGTGCTAAATACATTGCTGCTTGTCCGGCAGTATTACTTTGATGGTCTTCACCGCGAAATACGTGCGAGATTTTCATGGTTACGTCATCGACAAAGTTAGAAAACATAAATGTAAATGATCCATTGGATCGAGTAAGCGGAAAATCAGAAAAATGTTTCATATCAAACGTAACAGTGCCACGCGCAAGATCATGAATTTCGATAGTTTGATTATGATCTAATTTAAATCGCCAGACAAATGGAGTGCCTTCAGCGATACGTTGTGCAATTTCTTGCTCAGAAAGATTAATGCAGGCGCGATCGTAGCGCGGGGGCTGCTTGAGCGCTCGCTGGCGCTCACGTTTCTTTTCGAGCTCTTCATCAGTGCAAAAACATCGATATACACAATCTTTTTCAATTAATTCTTGAAGTTTTTCTTCATAGAGGGCCTGGCGCTCGGATTGAAAGTAAGGAGCATACGGGCCACCAGCTATTGGGCCTTCATTATATGAAAGCGAAAGCCACGCAAGATCTTCCATAATAATTTTTGCACCGGGATCAAAATTACGATTCGGATCGGTATCTTCAATACGTAATACAAAGGTACCGTTTTTTTGCTCAGCAAATAAAAAGTTTAAGAGTGCGGTACGGCTGTTTCCAATATGCATTATGCCCGTTGGGGATGGGGCAAATCGAACGCGGGGCGTTGCAGTGCTCATGAAGATCCTTTGTCGTTCGGTGGTCTGAAAATATATTGCAATCGGTATCTATTCTGTATACAGTGTACTCGATGCGCTTGGCAAGTCTAGTAAGCAGTTTTCAAGGGCATTATGAAGCAAAAAGGAGTAGTAATGAATCGTAAATGTCTTCGGATCACGATGACAGCCACGTTTCCCGCCAATTTTCTCGTCAATTTTATTCAAAAGCAAGCCAAAAAGCTCGGGCTTGAGGGCACGGCTCAGCTTGTTGAAAGCGATGAGAAGAAAATCAAAATCGCGGTGTGCGGCCAAGGAGATACGCTCGATGATTTTATCGATGCGATTTATACCGGCACTAAAGGGTTTGAGTTGCATGAGCTTGAAGTTGAGCCCTTTTTAAAGGATAAGGAGTATCGCCAGGTATTTCGCGTTATTGAATAGGAATTTCTTTATTAAGTAGAAATTGGTATAGTTCCTTCAATTCTTTAAAAAAAGGGATCTGATGAGCTATGCCAAATATATATCTGTACGTTCGATAACTATTTTTTTATCTGTGGTGTTTTGTTTAAATCTTCAAGGGGCATCCTCTGAATGGGGTCTTACTCTGCTCAAATCATATAAGGCATCGGATCGTGCCAAATTTCGTCCGGTATGCTGGGATAGTTTGGGAAGGTGCATTTTTTCAGGATGGGGTGAGAGTGGCAGTGATCTTGCAGTATTTGATGTGCATAATTCCGAGCCTCGCACCTTTCCTGCAGATGACTATACGATAAGTGGCATTGCCTATAAAAATAATGGGGCTTCCGGGCTGGCGACAACTTCGATAGATCCACTCGCAAGTGGTAAGTCGCGGGTTCGCTTATGGGATAGTGAGACGGGTACTTCTCAATTGCTTTCGTATCCCAATTTTAATTTAGAGCATGGAATAATAAGTCTTGAAGGTGATGCATATGCCATACTTCAAATGGGCCAAAAAGCCAATTTGATTCCGCCTGGGATTTTGCATTATGTCACCCCTTACTCCCACGAGCAAACACCTATTCCTCAAATCATTTCTACCGATATTGCTCCTCTTCCTTCTGAAAAAGCATGCGTTGTTGGGGCGTTTACGCTTAATAGTACCGTTAATGGTATTCTCTACGATATTCCCGATATGAATCGGTTACGAGAGCTTCACTCTCATAAAGATAATTTTATTACCACAAATATTCGTACTATCGATGACACTGTATTTGCTTTCGGGTGGCATGTTGTTCAGCATTCTTCAGGGCAAGTGTGTTATCCAAGTGTGAGCCAATGGAGTGCTAATCAGACTATTGCAACTCGTGATGATCTAACGATGTTTACTAAAATGCACAATATGCCAATCTCATTTGATGTAAATAGTAGGTTTATTGCGGGGGGATTGGAAAATGGAACAGTGTTTATTTCAGATGTTTCTGCTGTTTCCAAACCAATTATTCAATTAAAAAATGTTTTTGGTAATCCTGCTCTATCTATCGCGTGGAATCCTGCGCAACCAAATCAATGTGCAATTGGGACGTGCGATGGGGTGTATGTTTTTCAAGTAACACCGCCAGCATTGCAGCAAAAAGCGCAACAATTTTCTGCCAGTGAATCTGCAGCACTAACTTCCAATGCCACTTATACATTGTCCCGCACCGCACAATACACGTACGATACAATTACTACGCCACGTCCTTTGTGCTGGGCCAATGAAACATTGTTACTTACCGCTCAAGGCAAAACGGGAAGTCAGCTTGCTGGGATTATGTGTATGAATGACGCTGATTCTGAGTCATGGCCACAATTAGAGAGTGTGACTACCGGTGATCTTCCTATCACGGGAATAGCAACCAAAGACACTACAGTAGATGGCATTATGACGACCGCGTGTGATTGGTTTAATGGAGGCAAAAGTGAAGTGCGCTTGTGGAATAGAACGTCTTTTGCTTCTCGCGTAATATATTCAGATGCACAATATCTCAATGGTGGAGTTGTTTCAGGAGAAGGCAATCGTTGGATAGTTGTTCGCAAAACAGAAAATCCAGGAAAGGGAGCGGGGAGCCTTTATACCTTTGCGGGTGATACATTGCAATGGGTCGCAAAGAATGGTGCCCCCTTTATGGTTTCGGGCTCTCGATTTTCAGGAGCGAGAGAATTGGCAATAGGGCTTTGGGATTTTACTAGCAAGAAGGTGGGATGTTTTTTTGATCCACACGCTAAAGGTATTTACGGCACCTTGTATGCTCCTGATGAAAACACATGGATCACCGAATTGAAAGTTGCAGCTCATTCAGTATACGGGTTTGGCGCGAGTGATTCTCTGTGCTTTTTCCATTGGGGATATGGGAAAAATATGGCTATAAAATATCCTCTACCTTTCTGCAATGCTGCGCCGCAGTGTTTTGATCTATCAGAGGATTATGTAGTGGGTGCCTGTGAGTCTCTTGAAACTGTGACTGAGTATGGGGACACTGCGTACCGCAGTACGGTCTTTGTTTGCAGCACAAAAAAGCTTGATGAGCCTCTTTGTAAAGTTGTTTTAAATGAGCGAGTCAGTACGCTTGCATGGAATCCTACCCGCAAAAATCAATTTGCAGTAGCGTCAGATAAGGGCGTTTCCTTGTATTCGTTTTCAGAATCACAAAAAGAGAACCAATCCGCTCAAGACTTGAGGCAGATCTATCGTCAACTATTTGCTTATTAAGATTATCTAAAAAGGCGTAAGCATGAATAAACTATTTGCTTTGATAGTAGCGATGAATTGTTGTTTTTCATTGTCTGGATCATACAAGCTTGTCAAAGTTCACGAGATACCATCGAAAGCTACGACTAATAATGGATATCGACCTGTTGAATGGAGCGGTGATGGAGCAAGACTCTTTACCGCGTGGGGTGAGAATGGCACACAGCTTGGAGTAATTGATACACAAACGTGGAGTATTTCGACGTTTCAAGGAGGTGATCTTCCTATTATTAGTATTGCTTATAAAGAGGCATCTTCATTCGGCTTTATGACTATCGGAGCAAACATTGGGCCAACTGGTGGCACTCCCAGCGAGGTTCGTTTGTGGGATATTAACAAGCAAGAGTCCACCATACTTGTTTCAGGAAAGTGTGTTTTTCAACAAGCGCTAAGCGGACCAGAAGATATGTGGGTTGCAGTACTTATGCAGCCAGGTAGGATGCTTGGGCAAACAGGCTCACTCTATATTTTTGATTCTAAAACCTTGGTTTCTATTATTGCTATTCCCGAGGGCCCTAAAAATAGTTTTCGGCCGGTTCAGTGCGCAGCATGTATTCCCGGCTCAAATCAATGGGCAATGGCAATGTGGTATATAAATGAATCGGCTGTAGATAGTACGTTATTGGGGTATGTGGGCGATCCGTTTGCTCAGGGTTCGTTTTTGGATTTGAAAGCTGATTTTCCCACTCAAGAAGGGCAAGCAAACATATTTCTTAATAGTCTCACATATCAAAACGGTACGCTTTTGGGGTGGGCAGATCACTCTAAAGGCTTGCGTAATTCATGTCCGTGCCTTGTAGAGTGGAGTCAGATGAACGCCCCCGCGCGAGTAATCGATTTTGAACAATTGTCAGACTCAAATTCTACAGCACTAGACGCAAATAATGAATATGTGATCTGTACGACATCCTATCCAAATAAATTAATACTACTTGACCGAAATTCACTCGATACGGTTCTTTGTGTTGAAGATGTTGGCGTTTCGCCCAAAGGGCTCGCATTCAATCCAGCAAAACCAAATCAATTTGCAGTGGGTATATTTGAGGGTGTTTCGATTTACGAAATAGTTAGGAGCTAAATGAAAAGAGTATTTTTTATTTTTATATCTTTGAGTTTGTGTACCGTATTTTTGCACGGATCATGGGAGCTCAAAAAAATTACAGAAATAAAAGCGCCTTCACAATATAAATATCGTGACGTCGCGTGGAATAAAGATGGCACACGGCTATTTGTTTCATGGGGGACTGACGGCACTCAGCTTGGAATTATAGATATGAAAACTGGCGCAGTTTCTACCATTGAAGGTGGTACCTTTGGTATTTCACAGATCGAATATAAGGATGATTCGCCGATTGGGCTTATGACGATTTGTGGCAAAGGGATATATAGTCAGTCTGGAGCGAGTGAGATACGAAGCTGGAATGTTGCTCAAAAAACTTCACAATCTGTCGTTGCTGGGCAAGAGTTTGGGTTTCAAAGTCTCGCGAGTGGACCAAGCAATATGTGGGCTTGCGTAGCTGGAATGGTAAGGGGTGGTTCGCTAACGGCGTTATATATTTTGGATGGCGATTCTCTTGCCTCGATTATTCATTCGCCAGAAAGTTATAAATCTGCAATGTCTACTGCTTTTTGCCCTGATTCAACGCAATGCGTAATGTCCTTTCTTTTGCCAAGAGAACAACAAGTTGGCGCATTGTACGATCCCATGGCGAAGGGATTTTATAAAACTGTCAAAGCGGATTATCCCGGTAAAGATGGATATCCAGCTTTATCGCTCTCTGCACTTAAATATAACAATGGCAGGTTATTAGGATGGGGATCCCATATTAGAAATCGAGACTCAGTGTGCCCAGCTATAGTGGAATGGGACTCATTAGAGACTCCGGGAAAAGTCTATGATTACTTGCAATTTCCCGGTGGTATGTGGACTCCAAGTTTTGATGTAAATGATGCATTTGTAGTTGGTTCAACCCGTTGGGATAAGCAAGAGGGAATTTATTCCGTGACGTATAATAGCGTTTTTGTAATGCTCAGAAACGCGCTCGATACGGTTGTTTGCTCAGAGAATTTTAAATCCAGTGCTACAGGAGTTGCACTGAATCCAGCTGTGCCAAATCAAGTTGCAATTAGTGATGCCGATGGTGTGTATATCTACTCCATAATTGAAGATGAGCCTGAAGAGCGTCACCCGCAAGATCTTGAAGAGATTTATCGTAGGATGCATGGTTGGCCAAAAGCATAAAAGGGATAAAAATGAATCGTTTTTTATTGACTGTTTTTTCGTTTGTTTGTTTTGGATTGCAGGCTGAATGGAAGTTGCAATTGGATATGGAAATTCCATTGCCGCATCTTTCGAGGTGGTATATTGCAATGCGGCCAATTTGCTGGAATTCCAATGGCAAAAAGCTCTATACGACAGTTGATACTCAGGCAACCTCTCTCGGGGTAGTAGATTTAGAACGAGGGCTAACTGCGATAGTTAAAGGGCCGAGATATCCGATTCTCTCCATCGCTTATAAGCATAGTGGGGCGCAAGGAATCGCAACCTGCGGCATGAGTATGGAAAATAAATCTGAATTCCGTCTGTGGAATGTTTCTGCAAAGACATCAGAAATTGTTTCGATATATCCTGAGGCAAAACAACTTACAGGAGTCGCTAATGGTCCAGAAGATTTGTGGGGCGTTTTTGAATCTTCTTATGGTACACGTCCTCCAGGGCAAATGTATGTTTTTGATGGTAACAAGCAGTTATGGCATGATGTAGCTAAAGGGAATTGCTTATCTGGAGTTTGCTGGAATGAATATACCGGCGAATGCATTTTTGGGACTGGTGTGCTATTTTTCCCCCCGGGGGCTATTGCATATAACCCAACTACACATACATTGCGAACATTAACATGCCCTATTGCGCAGAAGCTAGTTAATCAATGGAACCTCAAGTGCGTGAAGGGCAGTAGCTTTGCTTTGGTTTCTACTTTTCCAGACGGAGGCACTAAACAATTCAACTATCTGGTGGAATGGGGTCCTCATCAGACAAATGGGGATGCGTACGAGCTAGGAGATTCTACTGCGTATAGCTTTGATATTAACGATTCATATGTTGTAAGTAGAGCTATGGGAGATTTTATGCATGGCGCCGGAACGATCACCTTGTTTGATCGTAAGGATCTTATGAATGCGCTTTGTCGCGTTATTTTTAGTCCTAATGAAAAAGTTTCTTCTGCTGCTTTTAACCCACGAAATGAAAAGCAAATAGCAGTAGGGACTGACCAAGCGGTTTATATATATTCACTTGTATATACAAATGGGTCGGATGAAATGCCAACCAAAGAGAGCGGCGAAGCTATTTTCACTGTGCAAGATTGGCCACAACTATAATGTGTTTTGGTTGTTACGTATAGAGTGAGCTTTTTGTATATGAACATGGTTTGCGGTGAAGATTCTGTTACACTAGCATAATAAACTTCAGCACAAAATACTCTGCAGAATGATGACGCATGATTCATATCATTTTTTCTCTCATTTTTTGTTTTCTTTTTCAATCAATTGAGTGCACCCAGTGGAAGCTTACGTCTGCTGAGCAGGCTGAAAGCGTGCGTGCTGAGATTGGAGAATCATTTTTGCTTACGGGGCTTTCATATAGTTCCGACGTTACCTTATCGCAGAAAGAGTTTGATTATCTTACTGGTCTTACAGTAGGGCAACCGGCTACGCGCGATGCGATATATCAAGCGCTTATCTATTTATTTCAAAAAAATATATGGAATGAAATTGTATTGAAGCTTAAAAAGTGCGGCGATGGTAACAAAGTCCATTTTGACTTGAAGGGTTTTTGGAAATTTGAAGCGATTAAGCTTAAAGGGATCTGGGTTGGAAAAGAGTGGTATAAGCAGTTTTATTTGATGGAGCCAGGAGATTCGTTTGATGCAGAAAAGCATGCGCATTCTATTGAAAAGATGAAAGAGGCATGTAAGCGAGAGGGGTTTTTTAATGTAAGAGCGCACAGTTCCTTCAAGCGAGATAAGAACAGCAAGGGGGTTATGGTTACGACTACCATCAATCGAGGAGGACGATTTGCGATTAGGAAAAATAGCGTTGAGCTGAAAGCGGATCAGGTATTAAACGAAAATGAACGCCGCGCATTGCAGCGGCAGCTTGAAAAAAGAGTTTCGCGCGGGCTTCTGAATGCCAAATATGCTAAATCATTGTTGGTTACGCATGCAAAAGAGCTGAAGGATTTCTTAGCTCAAAAAGGTTTTTTGCAAGTTTCAATTGATTTAAAAGAAACGTTTTTTAATGATCGGCGCTCCGTGCATACAACCTGGCGTCTTGATATTAGTAAGAAACGGGAGTTTGTTTTTTTTGGCAATCATTTCTTTTCATCAAAGCAGCTTCTTGAGCAAGCGCTACAATTTGGCCGATCTTCTTTTATTGTACCTGCTTCCATTTTGGCGCATGAAATTAAAAAAGCTTATAATCGTAAAGGCTTTTGGCAGGTTGAAATCGATGCTAAAGATGAGCAAGAGAGATCTTTTTTTGTTATCAAAGAGGGGCCGCGCGCTTCGATTGCTAACGTTATTTTGAAGGGGGTGCACAGTTTGCCCGAGAGGAAAGTGCGTAAGCGAAGTTTTTCAAAAATTAAACGGCATGCGTTGTTTGATCGCGCATTATTAGATCGTGCCTTTGAATTACTTATCGATCAATATTTAAAAGCTGGATTTTTAGATGCTGCTGTGGTGCATCATGAATATGTTCCTGAGAACAATAAAAAAAAATATACGTTAGTGGTGACGGTGAGCGAGGGAGAGCAAACGTGCATTGCGTCAGTATGTATTCCGGGATATGAGCAGTTTGAAAAGCAAGGGCCATTTGCATTGTTTCATGAAGCTCGATCCCCCATTGCGTATGACGCTGCACTGATTCAAGAGCAAAAACGCTTTCTTGCAGAGCAGTTGCAAAAGGATGGGTATTTGTTTCCAAAAATACAGCACGAATTGGTTAAAGAGGATGGAGTATATCGAAGTGTGTGGGGTATTGATGCAGGACACCCAATTCAATTTGGTAAAACAATTGTAAATGCGCAAACTGATATTTCATTTGATCGTATTATTCGAGAAATATCATATACAGAGGGCAGTAAGTGGGATTCGGAAAAAATAAAGCAAGCGTTTGCTCGATTGAAATCTCTCAATTTATTTGAATCCATTTCATTTACGCCATTACCGGTAAAGGAGGGTGACGTTGCTCGGGATGTACTGTTAAAAATTCGTAAAGATGATCCGTTTGAATTGCGTGTTCGTGCCGGTCTTGAATTTCAATACATAAATCAATATCAAACTTTTGGAGGGATGGCATATAAAGTTGGTGGTACCTTTATGGTAAAAAATCCAACGAATCATGCAGATCTCTTCCGTTTTGACGCTGACGTGGCGCGTTCGCATCGAGAGGTACACATGAAATATTTATATCCATGGGTATTCAATACGCCATGCAATGGAGTCATTGATGGATATGCCACCAAGTATGAGCAGCCAGGATTTATTGGAAGTAAGCGAAATCTATACACGCTGTACCAAAATGGTTTTTTAGTTGGTTTGCGGCATAAGAGTGCTTATGTAGATGCCGGAATCAATCTTGGTTTTGAAGTGGCGCGTACTACGTTTAGCGACGATGATCTTAAAACGCGTGAGGCGGCTATTAGGTTAGCGCAAGCGATTAATTTTGATGTGCAACTTTTAGATCAGCGTGTGTCCTATCTTTTTTTTGAGCCGACGCTCATGGTAGATCTCCTTGATAATAACCTGTATCCAAGCAAGGGCATGTTTACACTTATTTCATGCAAAGGAATGTTTCCTACCTCTGAGCGATTTATGGACGCTTACTTTTTTAAATTACTGGTAGAGCATTCATGGTTCGTGCCGCTTAAGCAGTGGGTGGGCGCTTTTCGGCTACGATTTGGGCATATATTTCATAAAGAATTTAATGAAATTATGCCCAATGAGCGATTTTATTTAGGGGGAAGCCATTCTGTGCGGAGTTATGAAACTGATCTTGCGCCACCCACCAGCATATTTGTGGACGATGATGATACCTGTCACGTTGTGCCCCGGGGAGGTAAAACGATGGTTAATGCCAATGCCGAGCTACGTATTCCAGTTGCAAAAAAGGCTGGGTTTGTGCTGTTTCAAGATTTTGGTATTTTGAGTGGAGATTCATTCGCGGATTTTAAACCGGATAATATTGTTGCGGGCACTGGGTTTGGGTTGCGCTTCTTTACCCCAATTGGGCCACTCAGATTTGATATTGGATGGAAGTGGAAAAAAGATCATCCCGATCAACGAAGATTCAACTGGGTCCTTACTTTTGGAAACGCCTTTTAATTTGCTTTCAATTTGGGATGTATCTGCTATATTGATGCAATAGATCAGCACATTCAACGTAAGTAAAAGAGGTTATTATGCCCCATCATCATGACCACGAGCACACTTTGCTCGGGGAATTAATTCATCACTTGCCTTATGCAATTTTCTCAGTCGCATTCAGCTTAACCATTTTGAGCTTTGTAACGTATTATTCTTATGATGAGCCAGTTTCGCTGATTTGTAAAAAATCAGATGTGCTGTTTCATAGTTTTCATTTTATGCATATTGTATTTGCTGCAACAGGTACGCTTGTTACTTTTTTTAGATATTCGCGCAATACGATAAAAGCATTACTTTTGGGTATTTTTTCACCCATGATTTTTTGTACGCTTTCCGATTCGATTTTGCCCTATATTGGTGGGAAAATGCTTGGGGTTGATATGCATTTCCACTTATGCTTTGTGACTGAATTACAAAATGTTTTACCGTTCCTTTTTGTAGGAATTGTTAACGGATTTGTTATGAGTCGCCACACGACTGATCAGATGTGGTTTTATGCAATTAGTTCTCATGCAGTTCATATTTTGGTGAGTTCATTGGCATCTATTTTTTATTTGGTTGCAAATGGCTGTACTGACTGGTGGGAGTTTATCGGTTTGATTTTCATATATATGATTGGTGCGGTAGTGATTCCATGCACACTTTCTGATGTGGTAGTTCCATTGCTTTTCGCTCGATCGGATGCTCAGGGATAAGAAATTGAAAAATATAGTTCTGAAAGATGTTTCAAAGACATATAACGGAGAGCTGATCCTGGAGGATATTAATTTAAAGATTCCGGGTGGTCAGTTTTTTGCATTGCTTGGTCCGAGTGGAAGCGGCAAAACTACTATTTTACGCTTGATTGGTGGCTTTGAGCAGCCAACGCAGGGCGAGATTTATTTAGGCGACGAGAATATCACTGACGTGCCGATTAATGAACGGCGCGTGAACACCGTTTTTCAGCAGTATGCACTTTTTCCGCACATGAATGTATTTGAGAATGTGGCATATAGCTTACGCATACGAAATGTAGATGCAGATGCCATTGAGAAAAAAGTGCACAAGGTGCTTCGATCAGTTGGGCTTGAAAAGCAAATTTACAAAGACATTTCGCAGCTTTCAGGTGGCCAACAGCAGCGGGTTGCTCTTGCTCGTGCAATTGTTAATGAGCCAGAAGTATTATTGCTAGATGAGCCTTTGGCGGCGCTTGATTTAAAATTGCGCGAACGCATGCTTATTGAATTGATAGAGCTACAGAGCACATTAAAGACGACATTTGTGTATGTGACGCATGATCAATTTGAAGCGCTTACGGTAGCTGATACCATGGCGATTATGAATGAAGATGGGCATATTGAACAAATCGGAACACCGAAAGAAATTTATGAATTCCCGGTTTCTTCGTTTGTAGCTCGATTTGTGGGAACTACAAATATTCTTACGGGAATTATTCACAAGAACTCACAACGTACCCAAATTGAAATTCCTAACTTGGGCACATTTGAAGTATATGTACCTGAAAATAAAAAATGGGTAGTTGATGGGGGTCGGGTATTAATGAGCATTCGTCCTGAAAAAATTGAAATAAGAAAATCTTTAGTTGAAGGATTTTCAAATAAATGGCTCGGAGTTGTTGAGGCTATCGTGTATCACGGGCGATCAACGCAATACAATGTACGCCTAAAAAATGATCAGATCATTCAAGTGTTTGAGCAAAACGAAGAGCACTTTGAGCGTGAAGTGATTGATTATGACGATCAAGTATATTTATATTGGCAAAAAGAAAACGTTGTACTATTGGAAAAATGAAACGGTTATCGCGTCTCTTTACACAAGAAATTCCTTTTTTCTGCTCGATGCCAGCAATTTTGTGGCAGATTTTTTTCATGGTCGTGCCGGTTGTTGTCATAATTTATTTTAGCTTTATTGGTTCAAAATTTGTTTTGACGTTGAATAATTATCGGGCGCTTTTTCAGCTTTCTTATATAACGATTATCTTCAGATCTCTTTTTTTAGCTGTATCCACTGCGGTAACTACCTTTTTATTTGCCTATCCGGTCTCATACTTTATTGCAATGCGTGCCAAGCGATATAAAACAGTGATGCTTTTTTTTCTCACATTGCCATTTTGGGTAAATTTTTTGGTGCAAATTTATGCGTGGTATTTTTTGCTTGAGCATAATGGATTGATAAATACGGTTTTATTGAAAATTGGCATCATTAGTGAGCCGCTTATGCTTGCAAATAGCTTGTTCGCTGTTTTTTTAGTGATGGTTTATTGCTACTTGCCGTTTATGATTATGCCGCTGTATAGCATGCTTGAAAAAATCGACCCACGTCTTTTGGAGGCCTCTTCTGATTTAGGCGCTACGCATTGGCAAACATTTTCTCGCATAACGCTTCCGCTTTCATTGCCCGGTATAAAGACAGGATTATTACTTGTTTTGATTCCTGCATTTGGAGAATTTGTGATTCCTGCATTGTTGGGCGGTTCAAAAAATATGCTGGTGGGTACGCTGATCACTTATTTCTTTTTGGTAGCACGGAATAATGCATATGGTGCTGCATTTACTTGTTTGAGTGGGGCGGTACTTATTGGAAGTTTGGTTGCCTTTTATTTATTAAGTCGCCTTTGGATTATTTCTAAAACAGTAGGGAAACGATGAATGCACGAGGATTTTGGGGACGCTATTTGTTGCCGCTGTTTGTCGTAAAACTGTATATGTTTTTGTATATTCCCCTGATTATTTTGATTGTGTTTTCGTTTAATGATAATCGTTTAGGGTTTGATTGGGTTGGATTTACGACTAAATGGTATATTTCCGCTTGGAAAAATCAGGAGCTTTGGCGATCGCTGTATACCTCTTTGATTGTTGCTTGCTCGAGCGTATTGTTGTGTTTGTCTATGAGTACACTCTTTGTCTTTTATGGCACGCGCTCATTTGTTAAAAGATCAATGCCTCTTTTTTATGGAAATCTTGCAATACCAGAAATTGTTTTGGCCGTTGGATTAATGAGTTTGTTTTATTTTTTTTCTATTCCGCTCAGTATGTCTACGTTGATTGCAGCGCATACTGTGTTGGGACTCGGATATGTGGTTCCTATTGTACGTGATCGGTATGTAGAGCTGGATCAGCGTTATGTGGAAGCCTCTCTGGATCTTGGTGCCAATCAATGGCAAACGTTTCGTCGAGTTGTTTTGCCACTTTTGTATCCTGCGTTATTGGCTTCGGCGCTTTTAGTTTTTATCATTTCTTTTGATGACTTTGTTCTTTCCTTTTTTTGCTCGGGGGGCTCTACCGTAACACTCCCGATGTTTATTTTTGCAAAGATTCGCTCCGGCTCATCTCCGCTAGTGAGTGCGCTTTCAACCGTATTGCTGTTTCTAAGCAGCTTGGTTGTTTTACTTTTCCTTTCATTGCAATCTCGTAAATGGGGAGAGCTGCGATGAATACTTCTCGTTACATTATTCGAGTTATGATTGTTTTAGGAATTGGAGTGCTTTTTTTTGCTTTTTTGAAGTTTCCGCAGATTTTAGATCAGCTGAGTGCGAAAAAAAGTATTAATATTCTTGCGTGGCCTAACGTAGTAGATTCAGAATACTTTGAAGAATTTGAACGAAAAACCGGTATTACCGTTAATCTTTCATATTTTGAAAATTATGAAGAACTTGTGGTTAAAATGCGTTCGGGTGCAGGCGATTACGATTTAGTTATGGCTTCTGATTATGCGTTAAAGTTGCTTACCGATGAAGGAGTGGTAAAGCGACTTGATCATAGTAAGTTGGGATTTTTGAAGGATATTTATCCGGCATTGCTCAATTTAGAATATGATCCTGATAATGTTTATTCAATTCCCTTTTCATGGGAAATGTTTGGGATTGGTATAGACAAAAATGCATTCAAAGATGGAGTTTCTCGAGCGAGTTGGAAATTGTTGTTTGATTCGGATTATTCCGTGGGGATGCTCGATGATGCGCGTGAAATTGTTTCCATCGCAGCGCTGTATCTTTTTGGGCCAAATAAAGAAGTGCTCGATACGGCCGACATGAAAAAAATTAAAGATTTGCTTGTGCAGCAAAAGCCTCGTGTAGTTATGTACACTGACTTAAAAACGGATTATGTACTTGTTTCGCAATCAGCTTCAGTGGCCCTTGGGCTGAGCTCTGACTTGTATCATGCCATGCGGAAATACAAAAATATCGACTTTTTAATTCCAGAAGAAGGTAGCTTTATTCTGCTTGATACGCTTATGATTCCAGCTTCGACTGAAAAAGATGAAGAGGTGTATGCGTTTCTTAATTATCTTTATCAACCGCAGATTGTTCGTAAGTATGCAGAGCGGTATAATTTTTTCCCCGCGCTTGAAGGAGTAGTTACAGCTGAAGATCGATATTTGCTTGCCCCAACGCCTTCACTATTTTATCGTCTGAGGTTTTTTACAT
>JAJCZB010000032.1 GCA_029262595.1 Candidatus Babelota bacterium
GTATTAATTTGGTACTCGTGATCATTGTATTGTTTCATTTTTCGCAGTCTTATTAAGTACTTACAGTAACTTTAACAAAAAAGATGCGAATTGGTGAATGAACACAAGTACTTAATTTTTACATGTGACCCACGTTCCCAACGCGTTCCCGGTGCGCAATTTGCTCAGACCTAGGCATGGCTAAAACTCGCTTCACCGCTGCACAAGTATCAAAGTATCCGGCCCCCACACATGAGGGGCCAGATCGTCTTGAATACCGTGATGAAGATTGTCCTGGCCTTGTTCTACGTGTCACTAGGCGCGGTACACGCACATACTTTGTGCGCTATGGTAGAAGAACTGAAAAAATTGGCCGTGTCGGACAGATAACTGTAAGTGAGGCACGATCTATAGCCAGGGTGATTGTCAGTGACCTTATAAAAGGTGTTGATCGGAAGGCTAAAAAATTCACGTTTGCTGATGCAGTGAATGAATATCGGGTGAATCATATTGAAGCGAGAAAACTAAAGTCTGCGAAAAACCTGCTGAGTTACCTGAACAGACACTTTATACCATCACTTAGCAGCAAGCTTCTCAGCGAGATCGTGGCAAGCGATATTGACAAAGTTACAGATGCACTTCTGCGTTCAGGAAAATGCTCTGAGGCAAACCATGCGTTCACTACAATTAGAGGTTTGTTTAATTTCTGTAAGCAGCGGGGTTTGATTTCATCAGCTCCTACCGACGGAAAGCGTCAACCTGCGAAGCACTCAACTCGCGAGCGCGTGCTGACAGAAGATGAATTGACGAGAGTATGGAAAGCTACAGGTCGACTTGGACCTTTCGACATTCTAGCTCGTCTCATTTTACTTACTGGTGCCCGGCGCTCTGAAATCTCTCAGGCTAGTTGGACTGAATTTGACCCAAGAAAGAAGGCTCTTACAATCCCTTGGTCACGGACGAAAAATGGTCGTCCTCACCCCATACCACTCTCCAAACCTGCACTTGATTTATTGAATTTGCTAAAGAGACGGTCTTTTTCAAGTTCACCCTATCTGTTTCCATCTGGCGGCGATAAGCACCCGACAATATCGGGGTTTTCGAGAGGAATGCGGTCTATTAGAAACCGTTCGGGGGTGTCTGATTTCAGCTATCATGACTTAAGAAGAACCACAGCTAGCGTGTTACTTGAGCAAGGAACATCTCCTGTCGTCATACAGCGGATATTAAACCATTCGTATGGTCCAATATCGGGTGTTACTGCGACTTACGCGCGTGGGAATCTATTCCCAGATATGAGGAAAGCATTGGACAAATTTGGTTCATATATTGAATCTCTCGATCAAAGCGCTAATCCAAAGCCGTTGCAAACACAGTTTCGCATAGCACCAGCTCTGCTCACGTGATTTGTATATGCTTTTTGCATCAAATTGAAGTATGCGCTTGAAAATGCCTACATAATTTTAATAAAAGCGAGGCGACTCTCGATTTATCGCCTCTGCGCTTCGACGGTTTACTTTCGATATCTCGCATGACCTGCCTTAACGAGCTCATCGTTCAAATTCTTGCCCTCATAAAAGAGCTCGACGAGATAACGCCCAAACGAACCACGACTATCGCGCCCACTCTTATCTGCGACGGTACGAACGATAAGCCATTGGCCTTCTATTAGTTCACTCAGCCATTTCTTCGCAGCGAAACCTTTTTCTCGTGAGCCACCTCTGATTTCAGGCGCATCTATTCTGGCAAGCCTCAGACGTTCAGCCCTTCGCCAAGTGTGAAATCCTAAATCGATGTCGGCCTCGACGGTATCGCCGTCGATCACGCGCAACACCTTCGCGGAATACGTATAGCGGTCCGCTTTTGTCGGTACTCGACTCTCGTACGGGTCCGAGTGCACCGACGCAGACCAAAACAGACTCACAAGCACTGCAATGACGCCAAAGAAACGGACTGACACAATAAACATCCCCACTGCTAGGTTGCGAACACCTATCAATCGGACAGGCTGACAAATTGGTCAAGCAGGACGTGGTAGTTGATTGGCGGGGCCCAGCGCCTGTGCATCAATTCAACTTCTGACACCCAACACAGCGGCGAAAAATAACGCACTCAGTGAGCCTCTATGGCCCGCAATCGAGGTGACCCAGTTGGTTGGCCAAATAAAGCTCAACGACGAAGACAATAGTCTCGTTTGATAGTCGCAGAGGCGCACAGTCGAAAGTCTTGAAGTCGTACGTCTCTGAGAGACTGCGACTCTGCGCATGATGGGGTGCCTAAACGTAGACTCGCAAAATTGTAGCGCAACCATTGACCGCCGGAATCTTGCTTGGTCCCTGCTTACGATGAGCATTCAAATGAGAGCACAGCGTGTCCGCTTATCAGTCGATAGCAGACCCAGCGCGTCATGGTTGGCTACTTCACCTTTGGGCCATGAGCGGACATTTGCACATCAGTTCGCGGTATTTCGAACAGACACAACTGGGCGCTTCCATAATTATTATTGTTTCTTCGCCAACTAAAGTCCTCCTGATGCTTACTAGCAGGTGGACCAATTCAGGGAGGGTGGAAGGATCAACTAATCATCCCTTGATTGCTACAGCGCAATACGAAAGAAACGGACTTCC
>JAJCZB010000033.1 GCA_029262595.1 Candidatus Babelota bacterium
ATGGATAAACAAAAATCAGTACAACTGTCTTCTATTGAACTGAGAAACTTTCGCTGCTTTTCTCATCTTCAGCTGGATTTCTCAGCGCCGCACATTCTGCTTGAGGGAGTCAACGGTATCGGCAAAACATCGATACTAGAAGCATTGTACTATGCGTGTTATCTGCGTTCATTTCGTACTTATAGTCCAAAAGAGCTAATAGCGTTCAATAAAGATGAATTTTTTGTAAAAATTGCGGTTGAATCAGGAGACGGTTTTTCGCATGACATTCAAATAGGAATGTCGAAAAATAAGCGATTGGTTCGGGTGGATCAACGTCCAATATCTTCCTACAAAGATTTGATGATGTATTATCGTATTATCAGTTTAACTGAAGACGATCTTGCTCTGATTCAAGGAAGCCCACAATTTCGAAGACTTTTTTTGGATCAAATGCTTTTGCTTCTTAATCCAGAATATGGCCAAGTCCTTAAAGAGTATCGCCACATTGTTGATCAGAAAAATGCCTACTTACAGCAACAAAAGCAATCAGATGAAGATACCTATAAAGCGTTTAGCTTTCAGCAGTGGAAGCGGGCTAAAGATATCGAAAAAAAAAGAAGAGAGCTACTTGGTCAGCTTGCTTTAGAGGTGAATGAGCTTAGTGAACAATTTGTAAGCAATAGATATAAAATTCTTTTTTCGTACCGTTCCAAAAAAACATTGGGCGATGATTTTGATACATTTTATTCTGAAAATATACATTTGAAAGAACAAGAATTTCGGTATGGACGATCACTGTTTGGGGTTCATTTGGATGATATAACAATCAATCTAGAGGATCGCTATTCTCGGACATACGCCTCTCGAGGACAGCAAAAATTGATTTTACTTCTTTTAAAAACAGCCCAACTGAAAATTCTCAATCGGATGGGTTGTCCGAGCATTTTTCTGCTCGATGACTATATGACAGATTTTGATGAAAAAAACGCCCTAGAGCTCGTATCAGCTCTGGGGTCGCTTAGCTCACAACTTATTTTCACTGCTCCGATCACAGGAGGCATTTTAGCTCAAAAAGTGAAAAAAGAGGGCGGCCGGGTCTTGAAATTGACAATGTGAAAATAATGGCCTATTGTAGGGGGTTATTTTCTATCCGGCGTTTGACAAAGGTAAAAAAAATAACTATAGTTATAGACATAATAGTTTGTATTATGTTGGAATATAGATGAAATTTATGTTTAATTTTTTGACATTTTAATAATTTTATCTAGAATGAAATATGTGTTGAGGGCCACATAAAAAACCTCACTTTAATCTAGGCTTCATTACTACTCTCCTTTTTTCCATCGCATTGATCTCTGATCAATGCGGTGGTTTTTTTTAGTCGTTTTATTTTTTGTTATCATTGTTTTTATTGAATTTCTTACCCGTATCTCATTAAGATAACATGTGATGGAAGAAAGGGTACGTAATGAAAATATGGGTTTTGGCTTTTTTGGGTTGTTTTATTTCTTTGCCTGCAAAAGAGTTTTTATATCCAGTGGGATATCATCCTGAAGAGGATGTGCTTTTTGTGATGTATCAGAAAACAGCTTCCCATTTGGAGTTGTGGGAATGGGATCCTCATACCAAACAGGCTCAGCAGCTATTACTTTCGCGCTATTCGCCGGCAGGGTTTACCTTGCTTCCAAATTATTCCGGATTTAGTTTTATTGATAATGGGATGTTAAAGGTAAAGCAACTTCTCAAGCGATCTCCAAGAACCATCCAGTTTGATGCTCCTATTTATAATGTAGAGCAGGTTCATTGGATTGATGAGAAAACGTGCTACGCCTCAGGAAGGTATCAGGACTATTTTGGGATATTTCAAATTGATTGGGATGGATGCGTTGATCCTATTCTCGTGCAGAGCGGTATTGACTATCAGTGTCCTCAAAAAATAGATGATTCTCTTTTTTTTATAGAACGAACAAAAGAGGGGTATCGCATTGCGCAGGCCAATTATTCTGCTGCGTATCAAGAGGATGATTTTTCCGATCGATTGACTTCTCATATGAAAAAGCAGCTACCGGTTCAGGAGGTGCTTTCATTTGAAACAACTCCAATAGCTTTTTTACATATGGTTTCCGCAAGTGAGGGATTTGTTTTAAGTCATCCCGAGAGTGTGAGTAAAAATGATCCATCAATTGATTTTGAATATCATCATATTTTCAAGAAAAATGACGGGTGTTGGGAAAAATCACAGCTGTTTTCTTTTGCTGTTCCGACATCGTTTTTAGTCAATTCGGATCGGCTGTATGAGTCAATGCTGCCATTGCTTCCATATATTTGCCAGAACCAAATCTATTATGTAGATTCTTCTGAAACGGACTTTTTGGCATTGTACTCATTTGACCTTACGCACAAAACGCAAAAATTAGTATCAGCGGAAAAATCACAGCACATATTTGGGGTAAAACAATGCCAAAGCCTTGTTGTCTATGGAGGCGAAATATTAAGTCCGATTGAAATGACTGAAGGCGTTCGAATGGTCTTGGGAACCAAAGCACTTGTGTTAACATAATATCCCTTATCGGAAGCCAATATTAATTTCGTTTATTTGTCATAAACACAAATTAATATTGGAATATGTTGGTCAATAGCTGTATTAATAAGGATTTTTTTAACGTCTTCAAACCAGGGGCTTATTAGCACATCAATGCTTGCTTCGATCCACATGAAGTCAAAATAAAAATTCTCTATGAAGTACTCTTCCAGGTAATACTGCTCAAATGAGCTCAAATAGCCCCCTCCTTCAAGTATTCCATATATATCGGTTGCGTTGCTTAGCGGCTCTTTAGATGTGGTAAGGCATGCAATATCATGGTACAGCGTTAATGTCTTTAAGAAGGTGTCTATAATCGACCTACCCTCTTTGATTGATTTGACCTTGAGGTATTGAAATCCATTGGATAAAAACTTTTCTTGGACTTCAAGAATTGCCTGTTCAGATAATGGTTGGCGCACTCCGTCAATTTCATGGATATAATTAATGAATTGCCGGGATGATGCATGGTGAAGCCAATCTATTTTTCGCATTGTCTGCCTCCCTATTGAATGATTCCCCTAATCAAAAGCAACAATACGAAAAGCAATTACGTTTTTTCAAGGGTTCGCTTAAAACCCAGAGCCGTAAGCGCCAAAAAGATCATCATCAAAGTCACCGAAATCGCCATAATCATCAAAGCTGTCAAAATCATCGAAATCGCCAAAGTCATCAAAGCTGAAATCTTCTTCAAAAGCATAGTCACCATCGACTGCGCCGCTGCTAAATTGATCAAATGGATCATATGAGCCATAAGATGTGTCTATTATCTCGCCAGCCTTTTTTTCAGGTTCTTTTTGGGACTCCATTGCTTTTATTTTTTCAAGCAATTTATCGGTAAATACGCTTTTACCGAATAAAAAAGCAAGTTTCATCATATATGCAGTGTCTTTTAGTGTTTCTTGCGACACCGCTTTGGCTTCTTTGTTGAGGTTTACAAGGAGAGTGAAAAGTTCGTTATCTCTTCTCAACTTCTCCGTTAAGCCTTGATTATTTGCTATCTGTTTTAATTCAGAGGCTAATTGGGTGATTGCATGATTTGTTTGGTGCCATTGCTCTGCAAGTTTCATTTTCCCTTCGCGCTTCCACTTTGCAAAAATAAGAGGAAGTCGCTCTGCATGCTCGGCAATTTTTTTCTGTAGATTAACGAGTTGGCGATCAAGGCTTTCCAATACAGCTTTAACTGTAATAGCTGGAATAACCGATGCCGCAGGAGCTTGCTTTTCAGCGTCTTGCTCGTTTTGGCTGCGTACGTAAACAAACATGCTTAAAATAACTATCGACGAAAGAATCAATATTTTATTTCTTTTCATACCCTACCCTTTTTTACAGTCCTATATAGTAAGTAGCATACTGAAAAAAGGGCCTTTTAAACAAGCGTTTTACCGAAAACACCTTTATTTGCGTATAAGAGAAAGGCTTTTATTTCGCCACAATCCACAGAGCGTAACAGCTAAAGCATCGGTAACATCGAGTTTGTCGGGTTCTTTCATACGAGGAAAAAGCTGCAATACCACCCTGGCTACTTGCTCTTTACTTGCCCCTCCATATCCAGTTACCGCTTGTTTTACTTCGCGAGGAGAAAATTCATTGAGGGCTAAGGAATGTTGATGTGCAAGTAAATATAGTATGCCTCTTAAGTAGCCGAGCTTTAAAAAATTTTGAGCATTTTTTCCTAGAAACGGTGTTTCAAGTGAAATATCGGTCACGTCGTTTTTTTCAATTTTTTCGATAAAAAATGAGTAAAAGATACTTATGCGCTCTGATAGATGTTTTGAAGAAGACATGCGCAAATATCCATAATCGATGAGATATACCTTACCCTGCTCTTTTTTTAATAAACCAAAGCCAGTTATGGTAAACCCAGGATCTATCCCGAGAATGACCATCTCTTCTCCTTTTTTTAATTATTTATTTAGCAAACAGCTCTTGTCTGTCTGAAGTATAAAGTATAATACAACCTTGATACATAAGCCCCCAAAAAAGCGCTAGGCAGCATGCTATAAGAATCGCATCACGCTTGTTTGCTTTGGAAATCATTGAAAACATACCACTATTCATATTGACTGTCCTCGAATTTGGTTAATTCTCGCACAAAATCAAGATAGACGGTGCCGGTTGGGCCATTCCGTTGTTTCCCTACAATAAGCTCAGTGAGTGCGGGATTTTCAGTTTCAGGGTTATATACTACATCTCGATATAGAAACATAATAAGATCAGCGTCTTGCTCGATAGCTCCCGATTCTCGTAAATCAGAAAGCATTGGCCGTTTATCCATCCGACTATCTACCGCACGAGACAGCTGTGAAAGAGCTAATATTGGAATATTTAACTCTTTAGCTAGCGCCTTTAATGAACGAGAAATTTCAGACACCTCTTGATGCCGACTTTCATGTTTTTTAGAAGCATGTATTAGTTGCAGATAATCTATAACCAAAAAATCCAGGGCACGGTCAGCCTTCAGTTTTCGAGCTTTAGTACGCACATCCATAATGCTTACCATGGGAGAATCATCAATATAAAGCTTCATTTCGGCCAACCGAGCGGCGACGTTTGTAAGTTCAACCCATTCTTGAGAACTAATACTCGCATTGCGAATAAAATGGTGCGGAATGCCCGATTCGCTAGAAAGGAGTCGTAAGGTTATTTGCTCGGCAGACATTTCAAGAGACAAAAAGCCCACAGCCGCTCCTGATCGAGCAGCTTGTTCAGCTAAGCATAGCGCAATACCCGTCTTACCCATGGATGGCCTACCCGCCAAAATAAGTAATTCACCGCCTTGAAAACCCGACGTCATTTCATCAAGTTTTTTATATCCCGTGGGAATACCCGTAATACCTTTGCTATTGCCCTTGATATCAGAAAGATGTTGAAATGTTTTTTTGAGCCAAATATCGAGTTGTACAAAGTTTTGATTGGTTTTTTTGTTGGATATTTCGAAAATAGTTTTTTCAGCCTTATCCAGCACGGCTTCAATATTTTTATTATCTTGGCTGTAGCAGTTACTGATAATATGCGTTGCCGACTCGATCAACTCTCTCAAAACGCCTTTTTCTTTAATGATATTAGCGTGCTGCTCTATCATCCCCATCGCAGGAATGTCTTCCTGTAAAGACATTAAATATCCAATGCCACCAACTGATTCGAGCGAATTTTTTTTATTAAGTTCGTCTTGAACAGTGAGTAAATCAACTCGTTTTTGATCGTGAATTATCGATAAAATAATTTGATAAATTTCACGATGCGCCATTGAGTAAAAATCAGAGGGCTGTAGGATCTCTGAAACGACATGGACAAGCTCATCGTTTAAAAGTAGTGCCCCAATAACTGATCGTTCGGCATCAATACTTGCAGGAAGCCTTTTGCCGAGAACTGTTTCGGCAGACCGTTCAATAGGTTGTTTTCTCTCCCGAGAAAGTGACATCAGTTTTTCGCTTATTCAGGCAATATAACGATTTTAATGCGAGGCTGTAGGCGAGCAGTAAGTTTAATGGTAGCTTCGTGCGTACCCTTACTTTTTATTGATTTTCCTAAAATAATTTTATTTTTGGAAACATTAACGCCTTCTTGCGCCAGGGCGTCTACAATTTCTGCCTGACTGACTGCACCATATAGCTTGCCATCATCATGCATTTTTCGTTTGAGTTTCAAAGTAATTGAACCAATTCGCTCACCGAGCATGGATGTTTGAGTTGAAATAACATCTTTGCGGTGCTCAACTTCTTTTACTTGTTTTTGGTAAAAATCTTTGTTTTGAGAAGTAATTTCTACAGCAAGGTTTTTAGGGAAAAGAAAGTTGCGAGCAAAGCCGTCAGAGACCTTAAGAATCTCTCCTGCCATACCAACCTTTTCAACATCTTTTTTTAGAAATATCTGCATAGCAACCCCTTAGTGATCAAAGCTCTAGTGATTTTAGATATAGTATACTGCAAAATATAGGTTAGGCCAATCAAAGCTGATTTGCTTATAATCGACTAGAGATAGCTCCATTCATCAATATATCCTTTTTGCCCACTAGAAGCATGTACTACACAGCTTACTTTACCAAGAGAAACGCCGCATTGAAAAAGCTCGCAATAAATACGAGAGCAGTCTTTTGCTTTTACTATTTTAAGTTTTCCTTGGTAGGGGCCATCAGGAAAAGGCCATTTTTCAAATTTTTCATTGGATGCTTTTTGGGAAGAAATAGCCTGCGCTACGCCATATTGAGCAAGCGCATCCAGCGCATACTGCGAGCGAATATGGTGTATTCGATCAATAGCAAAGCCGTAATAGAGCATTGAGCTTCGAGTAAAAAGAATGGCAATAATTCCAACAAATGCCATAAGTAAACTTACAAAAATCAGAGCAGACCCTTTTTTATTCATGAATGTCCCTATTATGTAGAGCAATTACTTCACGTATAGTGGTAATACCATCGGATAGAGATGCTTCAATGTGAGAGATGCTTTCATCTCCTATAGTTAAAAATCGAAGCTCTGTGATATGTGCCACGCTACTGCTTTGCTTTTTTGTCCATTGATCCGTAGATTGTTGATATACTCCTTCTATGCGCATTAATTTATTGTTTTTCAATGCCCATCCGCGATCTTTTTTTTCTTTTCCTTTTAAAGGCCAAATGAGAGCCGTAGGAGAAATTTGTTTCCAATTTTTACGCAATGGGCTTGCCGAACGGATTTCTTTCGAAAGCGCATCAAATGCTGAATACAAGCTCAAATGTGATCGCTCAATAGATGCCCTTGTAATGAACGACTGCCAAAGACGAGTAACAATCAACATGCTTGAAGTAGCAACAAAAGAAAAAAGCGCTAGGTATATTAAACATTCAAATAGCGTCATCCCTCTATTTTTTAACATCATACTCAGCTCTTCCGCCTACAAAGGCAAACGTTTTTTTTGCTCCATGAAACGGCACCGTGATCTCTACTTTGATAGCTGCATAAGGAAGACCTGTAAAAGGATAGGATACTGTTTTGCGAACTGTAATGGAGTCATTAGGTATCATTTTACCGCCTCCAATAACTGTACTCGCCAAGGAAGCTGCGTTTAAGTATGCAGCTGCTTGCTGGTGCCATATTGCTGTATGGCCCTGGATGCGGCCAATAATTACTCCCATACAGCTTATAAGAACAATGGCAATCATGAGCTCGATAAGAAGGTAGCCGTGACGATTGTATACTCCCATGAGTCCAGTATCCAAAAGGTAAAGATTGTGATATTGTTAAGCAGTTTCTTTTTGTTTAAGAGTTGTAGATAAACAAGGTCTTTTGCAAGGCTTTTTCTTGAAAACGCAGGAATAATCTATGAGTAACTATCGATACAACGCACTAATATATAGCATCACAGCAGCAATTATACTTTGCGGAACCATGTCTCTTGTCCATAGTCAAAACAATTTTGGTGCTCCTACGCCGCAAAGCCCGTTTGGTAATGGCATATCTCCTGAAAAAGCGCAGCAATTTCAAAAAGAAATGGCCGAATTCCAAAATGAATTTGAATCTCTTTCTCCGCAAGAGCAAGATTCGTTTTATAAGTCCATGGACGATGCTGTTCAAAAAATTGAGGAATTATCAAAAACCTCTGAAGGTAAAGAGCTCTTAGATAAGCTTGAAAAAGGCACTATTACTGATGATGAGCTCGATGGTCTCATTAATCAATTAGTCGAAGAGGAAGTAACTGAAAAAAAAGAGGACGTTAAAAAAGAAGCAAAAAAAGAGAAAAAGCCAGAACCACCCAAGCAAGTTTTAACCAGTAAGCACGAAAAAGCGATTGACGCTATTAATTCGCTTATTGCTCATACAAACTCATTCATTGTAAAAGCAGCAACAATTCCAGAGATGCCAAGTAAGGTAAAACGCTGGAGCAAGAAAAAAGATATTAAAATCGAGCTCGATCAAACGTGGAACTCTTTAAAAGCTGATATCGAGCGCCTTGTAGAGCAGCTCAATAAAGTATTGGAACGGGATCAAAAAACAAAAGAATATTATCATATTGATGAACTTCTTAAAAAAGAAGCACTGCTCAACAATATCCTAAAAGTACAAAAAAACGTTGTGAAACTTGAGCCAACAGTGCAAGAAATGCCATTATTGAGTGTTCAAAAAATGGAAAAGAAGGTTAAAAAAGCATATCAGGATATTATTAACGAGTACCATGAAGCGCTATATGTATTGCAAATTACTGCAGAGTTGAAAGATCTTTTTACTCTGTTTGATCCAAAAGCAAAAAAATATCGAGAGACAGAGGAGAAAGCGGTGCAAGAGGCTGAACGTCTGGGAAAGCGGCCCGCTACTCCAGCTCACCCCGTAGCTGGCGGTAGCAGAGTTCCTGCTCCTTCTTATGGGCCTGCGCGCTCAGCCGCTCCCGGTGTCCAGCGATATGTAGCTCCTCAGCAGGCATACATTCCCCCCTCGCCAGGAAATTTTGGAACTGTAAGTCGGCCAGTATCAAAGCCAGCGTTACCCGCTGAAAAAGCAAAATCCCAAAAGCCCGTTGCAAGAAAAAGCGGAGATTTGAGTGGCGCTGAAAAAGATCCAAAAAAAGAAAAGCCGCTCAAAGTAGATACGCAACTTGAAAAAGACGTTGATTTCGCACTTTCTAAAATAGAAAGTAAGTTGAAGGAAGCAAGCGATTTAATCGTTGAAAATAAGCTCATTAAAGCTTTAGACGGGGTATTGATTGATACCTCTCCAGTAGATGTTTCATTGGCTGTAGAAATAATACCGGATCTCAATAAAGCTCTTAATATGCAAAAGGGTCTTTTAGGAGATGTTCATCAATTACATCGCAAGCTTAAAAGCGACTTTTCTCGTAAGGCAGTGCAAGACAAGATGAGAAAAGTATATGACAAAAATAAAAAAGATCTTGACCAATTTCATAAAAAATTAGACGATCTTCAAAGTAACTGGGCAAGTAACCAATCGAGTGTTCCTGCTGATAAGAAATACGCATTTTTTGGCATGACTAACGTTGAAGTTAGTGCTCCTCAAGATGAAATCCTTACTCCCGAGCGCGCCGCTGAAATAGAAGCGAAAAAAAAGCAGCTTGAACAAACCAAAATGAAAGTACTTGCGCCATACTCATTGTTTGAAATTAAAGAGGTGTTATCAAAAATTAAAGCGGCGATTGATAATTTTTCTAAGACGCAATTGATACAAGAGAAGAGGCGAAAGAAAAAATAGCCGCGACAGTTTTTTCCTTTAAGGAAGTTTTATAGTTTACATATCGGATAAGAATTATCGGAAAAAACGCTAGCGAAACAGCTAGCGTTTTTTTTAAGTTTTTTGTTTTGGTGCAATTCGATTCTCTTAAGCCAATTGAGCGCATCGCGAGCAAAGATCTTTTGCAGTGCTATTTTCAGCCCATTGCCAGCACCGTGGACACTTAACTCCATCTGCTTTTGAAACAGTGAGATAAAGCCCGGGAACTGATGATTCAGTTAGCCCGTCTTTACTGTCAGCCAGCGCAAATTGAGAGACGATCGCAAAATCTTTAAAGAATGTCTCAGGTGATTCGCCTTTCCTGCTCAAGTGCTTTAGAAATTGCTGCACTAACTGCGCGTTCTCAATAGATGAATCTATATGCGCAATTACTTTAGCATCTAAGGATCGCTTAATTTCGCCCTTCTCTCGCAATGGCTCAGTTGCTTTTAAAATTGCAGAACGAATTGCTTTTAGTGTATTCCAAAGCTTTTCTTGGTCAGCCGTGAAGACTTGCTCTTGAATAATAGCAAGCGCTTTATAACTTCCAATACCAGGCCCTTCTGCTTTTTGATGGAGCCAATCTTTCAAAGAGATATTTTGTTGGTTCGCAAGATATTCCGATATATTGATTAGCTTTGAAAAATTCTGTAAGTGAATCGATTTGGTTTTATTTTTTTGATACAAGTCAGAGAGTTGCTCTGCGGTGAATGAAAAAATTGGAGCCATAAGACGAGTAAGTGTATCAAGAATATACCAGCATGCTGTTTGCACCGAGCGGCGCGCATGGCTATCAGGTTTTTCTACATACAAACAGTCTTTTACTATTTCTAAGTAAAAGGAACTTAAGTTCACTGAGCAATAATCGCCAAACTTATGAAAAACCGCGGTAAAATCATATGCATCATAGGACGCCAGCATAGACGCATTAAACTCAAACAGTTCTTGCAGCGCGAGTTGATCAATAACGCGCATATCTTCAATCGCCATGCCATCTTTATCGATGTCAAAGTCATACAGATTTGAAAGAAGGAATCGGCACGTATTACGCACCTTACGAAATACTTCTTGTACATTGCGAATCAAAACATCTGAAACGATCGCTTCGCTTGAAAAGTCGATACTGGATGCCCAAAGACGCAACCCATCAGTCCCCATTTTATCGATCATTTCCTTTGGAACAACGACATTACCCAACGATTTAGACATTTTAATTCCTTTGGAATCAACCGTAAAACCGTGAGTTATGATCATTTTCATGGCCGCCTCACCTTCAAGCGCCATACTTGTGAGTAACGAGCTTTGAAACCATCCGCGATGTTGATCTTTACCTTCAATGTATAAATCTGCCGGGTATCCCAGTTCAGGATTGTCTTTTAAAACAGCATAATGGCTCAATCCGGAATCAAACCATACATCGAGAATATCTTCTTCTTTGGTAAAAGAATCTCCGCCGCATGACGCACACGTAAAATCTTCACCTACTAATGTACTAATAGCTACTTCGTTCCAATACTCAATGCCCTCTTTTGCTACACCATCTGCAACCTTATCTATAAAAGCTTTGTCTATATGAGTATGGTCGCATACCGTGCAAATCAAAGCGGGAATTGGTACGCCCCACGTTCGCTGGCGGGAAATGCACCACTCCAAGCGCCCTTCTACAGTTGCTTGTAAACGATTAATCGATTTTTCAGGAAGCGTCGCAATATATTCTGTTGCTTTCAGTACGCGCTCTTTTAAATTATCTTTTGAAAGATCAAAAAACCATTGTTTTGTTGCGCGGAAAATGAGTCCCTTGCGGCATCGCCAGCAATGAGGATACGGGTGACGAATAGAAGTTTTATGAAGTAATCGATCAACCTCTTTTAATTTTTTAAGCGCCCAAATTTGCCCATCCGAGACAGCCATCCCTGCAAGTTCCGCTGGCTGAATAGTCTCATCATATTTGCCATCGGGCCCTACGGGTGAAAAAATCTCAAGGTTATTTTTAAGTCCAGTATCATAATCTTGCGGGCCAGCGCCGGGTGCACAATGCACAAACGCGGTACCTTCATCGGTTAATACTGACTCATCTGCCAGCAAAGGAACCTCTCGCCCTTCTATGAATGGGTGTTGCAATTTTAATCCTTGCAACTCAGCAGATGAGAATTCCTTAATAACTTTTTTTTCAATCTCTAGTTGCTTGGCTAAATTATCAGCCAACTTGCTGCCGATAAGTACTTTTTTACCATTCACATCCAAAAGTACATACTCTGTATTTGGCTTAAAAAGAACCGCTCTGTTTAGAGCGAGTGTCCATGGAGTAGTAGTCCAAGCAACAACACTCACTTCACCTTCAACGTCAAGCAATAAGTCTTTTTTCGACGCATCAATAAGTGGAAATAATACATAAATTGAAGGATCTTTCCGATCGGCATATTCTATTTCGGCAGTTGCTAACACAGTCTGGCATGAGGCGCACCATGGAACTGTTTTATTGCTTCGATTAATATAACCACGCTCAACAAATACGCCTAATGCGCGCAACTCTTTTGATTCATATTCAAAGTTCATTGTCAGGTAAGGATAGTCCCAGTTCATTAAGACACCAAGACTCTTAAATTCTTCGCGCTGTACATCAATCCAATGTTTAGCATATGAGCGGCATGCTTTAATCAGTTGCGGTTTTGAAAGATCAGAATTTTCTTGAGTAACTTTCAATTCTATAGGCAGGCCATGGCAATCCCAACCAGGAGTAACCGGCACTTGCATTCCTGTCATGCGACGAGATTTACACGCAATATCTTTTAATATTTTATTGTAAGAGCTCCCTAAGTGAATATGCCCATTAGCATAAGGAGGCCCATCGTGAAAAACAAAACGAGCATTGCCTTCGTTGTGGAAAAAAGTCTTTTTATAAAGATCTTCATCTGCCCAGCGCTTGAGCATGGCAGCATCATCTTCCTTAGGATTAGAACGAATAGGAAAATCAGTTCTGGGTAGATTGAGCGAGTCTTTAAAGCTTACTTTCTTCTCTGAACCATTTTTTTCTGCCATGAGTATACCTTCTATGAGAGAGTAAAATTCTTAATAAAAGTTTGGGCGTATTACAGCCAGTATACGATTTTCTCACGTTTTTGCCACTTTCCGGCTATACTATGACCCATGAAAATTAAAAATGAAAAAATCGGCATTTGGGGTTATGGGCGAGTAGGAAAAGCTGCAGCACAGCTCCTTTTAAAGCATGACGCTCGCATAGTAGTATATGATTCTAATGCATTGGCCTTAGCGCAGTGCTCTTTCAAAACCACTCAGTCAATCGAAGATTTTTTTGCCCAAACTGATATAATCTTGCCGAGTCCGGGCATTGATATAAACCCCTATATCGCCACATATCCAGGCAAATGGATTTCAGAACTGGATCTTTTTCAATCATTCTTCACTAAAAAAACCATCGCCATCACTGGTTCCGTAGGAAAAACAAGTGTAACTCACCTGCTCACCCAAGCTTTAAAGGATGCCGGATGGCGAGTGCAAGCCGGCGGAAATATTGGCACTCCCATGCTCTCGCTCATTGAAACCCAGAACGATCTGGATGCCGAAGAGCTAGAACTATCAAGCTATCAATTAGAACATACGCAATCATTTGCTCCCGATCTTGCTATTTGGACAAATCTTTATCCCAACCATCTCGATCGCCATACAACCATAGAGCAATATTTTCTGGCAAAATATCAGATTCTCCGATACCAAACGCCTAAAAAAATCGCACTCGCCCCTCTTGATTTAGAACCACTTATCAAAAAAAAATCACCTCAAAGTTCTCTACGCTTTTTTGACCCATCTAAACGCCCACTCCATCATCCTTCTGGCTTTGCTGTAAACTGGATTATTGTTGAAACAGCACTTTCACTTTTAAATGAGACGCCTACAAAGATTCGGCCACCCTTTCTTGAACATCGACTTGAAACCGTCGCAACAGTCAAAGGAGCTACGTTTATCAATGATTCAAAATCAACCACTCCTGCATCTACACTGGCTGCTCTTAATTGCTTTAAGTCATCAAAAATACTTCTTTTATTGGGAGGTCTAAGCAAGGGAGTTGATCGAACAGATCTAATCAAATCTTTATCTAAAAACATAACGACTGTGTGCTTTGGCTCAGAATCAAAAACACTATTTAATATCTGCAAAAAGCATTCTATTAATGCCTCTTGCCATGCAAGCACACAGTTGGCAATTGAGTACAGTCTCACGCACGCACATATGTATGACATTATTCTTTTTTCTCCCTCTGGAAGCAGTTTTGATGAATTTGCTAATTACGAAAAGCGTGGAAATCTTTTTAAGAAAATGATTCTTTCGCATAAAAACTAATTTGATTGTTATCTCCCCTAAAAGATTCATACAGTAGAAACATAAAAGGGGAAATACTATGAAAAAAATCATTATTTTATTGTTATTTTTTATAAGCAATAACGTCTTTTCTCATAGCGGAGAACACAATGACACTACCCACGATCACGTAACTATTACTCAATTTTGCGAGCAATACCATCAACGTTCGTATTTTATTCTTCGACTAGAAGAAATTATTACATCTATAAAAAAGCGCGACACAAAACCATTTACTTTTAAATTCAATAGCGCTCAATTCAATAGCGCTCGAATTATACAGTGTATCAAAGACATTGAAGCTACGAATGCACTTGACCCCTTCTATGCGCTCTGGAATGAAACTCGGCGTTATAAGTATCTGGACGATCAAGCATACGCTCTTGAAGTAACTAAGCTTTTGTTCACTATTCAACACACCATTTATACACAATCAAAACCTACAAGAGATGCTCCTTCCTTTGACTTAGAATTTCACTTAAGTTGTTCTAGCTATACAGAAGCTACTACAATTCGAAAGTACTACTCTAGGCGATTATTTGAGACTTTCGAACTTCTTAAAAAAATTCGGTGCTCAAAGCGATCACTATTTGAAGTAGAACACGATGGGTGCGATTGTAGCTTTATCACGCATCACACTTTTGAAAATAAAGCCATCAATGACTGTATTAAAGCAATGGAAAAAGCAAAATCATTAAAGCCATTTTTGCGACTGTATAAAGAATTTGTTACATATAAACTGATTCAAGATGAGTTGTTTTTAAAAGAGTTCACTGCGCTCGCTTTTATTATTTCACAAAACATATTTATAAATAACATTCAAGACCCTCCAACTTCCACACAAAAACGACACCGTGACCAAGTCGCACATATCAACCAAAATTTGGATAAAATTCCCATCGAAGAAATTCTTGAAGCTATCGACCTACTCAATAAAGAACTTCCTCCGTTGCTTGAAAAATATGAATTCACTTCTAATATGACATGGAAAGAGTGGTTAAAAAAGTACTGGTGGCTTCCGCCAACAGTAGTATTTATATTAGCCAAGCACTTCCAGGGAGCTCTTACAGAGCATTTTGTGAGACATACTCTTTTGGGTGTTATAAGGCATCTTATAGAAAACCCTAGAGATACACCCCCTTCCCCAACTCCCCCCGCTGATCGCGGTGGATCCCTAGGGGCACGCGGTGCGCCTGGAGCGGCAGCTCGAGAAAGATTTACAAGGGGACCCGGCGGGCTTCCATTAGGTAGAAGCCCCAGATCAACTACGAATCCACGCGCATAAGTATTTATTATGCAAAAAACCAACACCTCTTTTGACAGCAAATATATTGGAATTATTGTTACGGTACTCGTCTTGATTGGACTGGTAGCAGTATATTCTTCTAGTTCTATCTTTGCGCTTGAAGCATATGGTAGTGCATTTTATTTCGTAAAAAAACAATTTATAGGAATCTTTATTGGGATTATTGGAATTGCGAGTGCGCAGTTTCTCCCTCTCAGCTTTATCAAAAAAATAAGCCCTTTCTTTTTTGTAAGTGCATTGTTTTTAACAATACTTACCCTTATTCCAGGGTTTGCACATCACAGGTATGGATCCGCTCGTTGGCTACGTATAGGTGGATTTTCGTTTCAGCCAAGTGAGTTGCTTAAAATAGCGTTTGTTTTATACGTAGCATTATGCATAAGCAAAAAGCGTGAAAAGCATTCGCTACTCCACGATTACCTTCCCACTCTTTCAATTGTGCTTTTGCCAGCAATTATACTTTTAAAGCAACCTGATTTTGGCCTCACGGTTACTCTTTCAATTACTATCATCGTGATGCTTTTTCTTAGCCAATTCCAATTAAAACATTTAGCCGGTACGCTTTTTTCTATCATTCCCGTTGCCACAATTCTTATTTTAATAAAACCATATCGCTTAAAGCGTATCCTTGTATTTCTCAATCCATGGCATGATCCGCATGGTTCTGGATTTCAAATTATTCAATCGCTTATCGCTATTGGATCTGGAGGGTTTTGGGGGGTTGGGCTTTCTAGCTCAAAACAAAAGTTTTACTATCTTCCTATGCAGCACACTGATTTCATCTTTGCAATCATTGCCGAAGAAGTAGGATTTATTGGATCAACATGCATTATCTTTCTCTATATATTACTACTCTATTATTGTTTTAAAGCAGCCCATGAATTATCCGATCCCTTTTCTCGCCTTGCAATACAAGGATTTACCATCCTTATTAGTTTGCAAGCTATCATGAATATTGCAGTAACCTCGGGATTACTCCCTACAAAAGGTCTCGGGCTTCCATTTATTAGTTACGGAAACACGGCACTCGTATGCCATCTATGGATGATTGGTATCATTCTGAGATTAATAAAACTAGAGAACTATACCCATTAAAAACTCTTTGCTATTCTTACGTAAAACCTTAACTCGCAAGGAGAATTGCATGGAAAATCAATCTATACAATCACAATCGCAAAGCACTGCGCTCGATAAAGATCCTCATAGATTAGACCCGCTTGGTGATGATATCAGCTCTGTAGCGCTTGTGCGTGCCTCTGGATCAGATGTAGATGTTTCAAATGCAGCCAGGGTTTCGTATGGAAAAATTACTGATGTTATTACAGAGCGAGACAAAAAACTTCTTCGCTTTTTGATCAAACACAACCACACCAGCCCCTTCGAACACAATCAGCTTTCGTTTCGCATCAAAGCGCCCCTTTTTGTCGCACGCCAATGGATGCGTCACCGGATGCATTCGTATAACGAAATAAGCTATCGATACGTGAAGGCACCGGTTGAATTTTATTTTCCCTCTACATGGCGCTTTCAAGACAAAGAAAATAAACAAGCTTCAGTTGGCGCATTTGAAAATGAAAAACTTTTGCAGTTGTATAAAACATCCGTTGAGCAAAGTTATAAAACATATGAACAACTTCTTGAGCAAGGCGTATCACGAGAAATGGCTCGAGCCACATTGCCACTGTGTACTTACACAGAGTTTATTTTCACCAGTAATTTGCATGCATTAATGCACTTTTTAAAGTTGCGTTTGGGCGCCGGCGCGCAAAAAGAAATTCGCAACTATGCTGCAAGCCTTCTTGCCCTTGCACTTCCACACTTTCCAGTATCGCTTGGAATCTGGCAAGAGCTATATGTGCCTGAAATTAAAGATGAGTTTACTGAGTTATTTACAAAATACGCTGGATAAAAAAAGGCCCCGAGAGATCGGGGCCTTTTTCTTTATTTCCAATGCTGTGCAATGTCAGTCATGAGCCGAACACCTACTCCCGTAGCGCCAGATCTATAATACGGTCTATCAGGAACATTAAATGCAGTGCCTGCAATATCCAAGTGAACCCATGGAATATCGCCTACAAAATGCTTAAGAAAGTGCGCCGCAGTTACAGCACCCGCCATATACTTATTGCTTCCAATATTACATATATCAGCAACATCAGATTTAATAGCAGCTTTATAGTCATCCGTTAACGGCAAACGCCATACATGATCTCCTGAATGCTCTGCCGACTCTTCAACGATTTCGACTAAATCATCATGCTGACTCATAAGTCCTGTATGAAAAGGCCCGAGTGCATAAGCGCATGCACCAGTGAGAGTTGCTATATCTAAAATCGCATCTGGTTTGTAATGCTTCGCTACATAAGCAAGCGCATCAGCTAATACCAATCGCCCTTCAGCATCCGTATTTTTTATTTCAGCTGTTTTGCCATTATAGAAACGAACAATGTCGCCCGGCTTAGTTGCTTTGCCACTCGGCAAGTTCTCTGCTAAAGGAGTTACGCCAATTACATTTACGTTCGGTTTTAACTGTGCAATCGCTTCCATAGTTGCAATAACTGCAGCGGCCCCAGACATGTCTTCTTTCATAGTCTCCATGTGTACGGCAGGTTTTAAGCTTAACCCTCCTGAATCAAACGTAATGCCCTTGCCCACAAAAGCAATCGTATCTGCATTCTTCTTATTTGTTTTGTATTCAAGAACCACTAGCTGGCAATCTTGCTCAGACCCGCGACTTACTCCAGCTAATCCACCCATCCCCTTTTTAATAATTTCTTTTTCTGAAAATTGCGTAAATTTAAGTTTATTTTTTTGTGCTATCGCCTTGGCATATTTGGCAAGATCTGGTGGGGTTAAATCTGATGGGGGAGTGTTTACCCATTCACGCGCTTTGTTTACTGCTTTACCAATAATATTTCCAGCGCGCACCCCTTTTTCAAGCTTTGTTTTTGTTGCGCTTGAAGTGCATAAAACAATCTTTGTGAGTTCTGTTTTTTGACGATTTTCTTTCGAAAAAAAAGCATCAAAATGGTATGCCGTCATATCTAAAATAGTTGCCGTTTGCTGCCCAAGCTCCTCTATCGAAGTATCAAATAATGAAGCCGCTGGCATAGATATAGCAAGTGTTGTCGCTTTATGCGCTGCAGCTTGACGATACAAATGCGCAAGCGCCCTGCGATAATTTTCAATAGTCGTATCTTTTTTTGACCCTAGCCCGACACAAATAATATGATACATTTTGTTTTTTTTCATAACCGGAACTGCAAAGGTTTGCATTAATTTTCCGGTAAAATCATGTTTTTTTAAATAGTCAGAGATTGAAATATCAAACTCTTTTTCACACGCTTTTAGATCGGCTGAGCTCATATCTTTTTCAGGTAATAAAAAACCGAACCCATCGGCTGATTGATCTATAATTTTTTGAGACGATACAAGAATAGTTGTCATACAAGCCCTTTTATTGCTTAATCATTTTTGCGTTACGGCCTATCGTACCAAAAAAGATCCCCGCTTGAAAGCGAGGATCTGTGTAGAGTGCAAAACAATGAGATGGTTTACCACCAGCCTCGACGGCCCCAGCCATAACCACCGTATCCTCCATAGCCGCCACCTCCAACACCAAACGAAACATATCCGCTTGGACGGGAATAAGTGCGCGGTGCACTCAAATAATTCTCAAACTGCCTACACACCGCTTGTGCTTTACCAGGAGTAAAATACCCAACTGCCCAGTTGCAGAATTCTCTGGCGTTTGGCATGTATCCCTTTAGGCGCTTAAACCGCTTTACTGCACTTGGTAACTTTGGGCCGCTAGTCCCACCGCCGATTGGAACAGTGAAACCTACTCCAACTCCTGGGTAACCATAACCACCCCATCCACGGCGATAACCACCATAGCGGCGACCACGCCATGCCTCAGCGGTGCTGCCGGCGACGATAGCGCAAATAATGAGTAACAATAACTTCTTCTTCATACCTCTTCCTTTTTTTACCTGTAATACGCGCGATATGCTTTGTATGCATCGCATTGGCTTGGGGACCTATTTGTGCTCCCTATCCAATTACAAAATTCATCTACGCTACGAGGTTCGCGTCCGAATTCTGCAATAAATGAGTCCAATGCTGCCGGTCTTTGCGGCGCTGTAATGCTCGGCTGAACCACCACTGTCGTATCCCCTCCATACCATGGAGCTGCTGCTAAGCCAAATCCTATACCGCCATACCAAGGTCTTCTGTATCCATAGCCGCCCCATCCACGACCGCCCCAATACCCTCGGCGTCCACCGTACCATCCACCGCGTCGTCTACCACCCCCGCGATGAAACCCTCCACGACCACCTCGACGAGCGCCCATTCTCATGCCTCCACCGCGTCGGCCTCCGCCACCGCGTCGAGCTTCGAGAGCGCTTCCTGCAAAAATTGCACAAAGTATTAATAATAACCACTTCTTCTTCATACCTGCTCCTTGTAACAACTAAAAACACTACCAATAAAATCCTCTGTAATAAGGCCAGCCTGGGCCATACCACCAGTACGGATAAAATCCGCCATATCCATAAGGGCCATACCAATATGGACGATTAAGATTGTTAATTTTTGCTTGTTCCAGGTTTTTTTTACGCTGCTCATCAGCTTGCTTAATCGCTTTATCCATTTTTATTTTTAAATTCTGAGCAATAAATTTTTCGACCGTTTGTCGAAAAGCATATCCGTACAGTTTATCTGTCAGTTGTCTGCCAAGAAAAATAACAAATGCCGGAAGTCGTATGAGATTATAATCTCGCGAAGAAGAAACTAGTCCTTTACGCGCCACATCTGCACGAATAAACTGCAATTGTGCATCTTTGTAGTAATCATCATTACTCAACGATCGAAACATTGTTTCTATATCGATAAGTTTTTGTTTTGCTGTCTTATCGCGCATTGCGTCTCGACTTTTATCGTAAAATAAAACAATCGAATATGGAGCTGATGAAAGTTTTTTTTGCAAAGCACTCGACGATCTCACGCGAACATCTTTTGCGCATAATGGAGCAACGCACAACAGTATATATAGTATTTTTTTTACCATCTTCATCACACACCCGCTTGCCTTTGCATAAGATTACGCAATCCTTCTTCTTCCTTATCTTCAATAAAAACTTCTTTTCCAAGTACGCTCATTTTATGAAGGACACCGTCATAAAATTGCTCAACGTGTTTTGAATATTTTTCGGGATTAAAAAATACCGAATCATAATGACCACGCCCATTGGTTACCCATAACTTTTTAGGACCACGAGCACCCTCAAAAATTGATTTTATCGCATCTACAGAAACTCTTTGATCATGCTTACAATGAATAAACAAGCATGGTGCGGTAATCTTTTTTATTGATTCTGCTGGGCTAAATCGATACATAAACGTTTGAATGTTTTTTGCATCCATATGTGCTACTGTTTTTAAGAGAAACTTAATAAAGGACTGCACATACGGATGAAATGCGTACTTCTCCAAATACGAACGACCCGGCAAATCAACTTCATATCCAAAAAGCGAAACTTTAAGCCCTTGAAGAGATTTTTTTACAATACTTTCAGTCGAGTCAAACGGGCAATCAAGAACAAGTCCTTGAAACAAGTTAGGATTCTTTGCCTGGGCTTCAATAGTCGCTACCGCTCCCATAGAAAATCCATAGGCGAGAGTTGGCAACTTTCCCATCTCTGGATGGTCTTTAAAATATTGGGCCGCCGCTTGCACATCAAACGCTTCATCTCGGCCAAACGTGCACAACTGCCCCTTTATGTCTTCTCCGTGAGCACGAAAATCATACGTGAGAAAATTATACTTACCTTTTGGGAGAATAGATCGTAAAAACCCAACATCAAACTTATCACACATAAACCCATGTGAAATAACAATATTCGCTTGCGCATTTGGATTGCGTACTAAAATACCTTTACGCGTTATTGTTTCACTTGACGCATCATTTTTTTTAGAGGTCAGAGCAATACGCTCAACGGTAGACCTTGGTTCAGAGACCAATTGGCGAACATAGTTGCCATATTTATAAAAATAGCGCTCTGGGCCTGCAAAAGCCGCTGAGATTTGCACTACATAAGAAACGATAAAAAAGACCGAAAGGATAACTATCCTTTTCTTGTTTTGCATCTTCACTCCTCTCCTATAAATAAATAGCCTTCACTCAGGCCCTTATTCACTTATAAGGATAGCAAATAGCGTCTTTCAATCGCAAGAATCTAGTCTTTTTTGCCCCTCTCAAATCAATTACGCCTCTAGATGCCCCTCTGCTAGCTGCTTTTCAAGATAACCACGCAGCTCTTTTTTGCCCAAAAATCCAGTAAATTTATCCTGAACTACACCTTTTTTAAGGGTTATCAGCGCTGGCACTTTCATCACATTATAGGTGCTCGCAATATCTACTGCCTCATCCGCATCAACTGAAGCAAAAATGATTGATCCATCAAACTCGTCAATCGATTCTTTAAGTAAGGAAATCATTTGTTTGCACGAAGAGCAGGTCTCTGTCCAAAAATCAATAACAACCAATTGATCAGGGTTATTCGTCACCAAGGCTGTGAGTTCTTCCATGGAAGACAGTTCATGAAGATCGTTGCTTTGCAAAGCAATATCATTTTCTGAAAACAATTGTGTTTTTATTTGCTGTGCTACTTGATTGGTGTAGCCATTATCATCCAAAAACTGCACCGAATCAAGAGCCGCCTCTATACCGCTACCTGCTGATGTACCGGCTTGGCGATACACTTTGTCTGCAATGTCACCAGCAGCAAAAATTCCCGCGACCGATGTTTTACGTCGATCAACTACAATGTATCCCTCTGGATCCGTTTTCAAAGTTCCCTGCACAAAGCTTGAATTGGGAATGTGTCCCACCGCAAGAAATACTCCTGTAGTTTGGAACAATTCTACTTTTTTATCTTTATTGTTATATAGCTCTACTCCCGTTACATTTTCCAAGTCACCCAAAATTTTTTGTATTTCAACGTTATATTTCACTTCTATTTTAGGATACCCTTTCAAACGCTCTTGCATGCTATGTGCAGCCCGCATCTCGCCTTTTCGCACGAATATGGTGATTTTTTTTGCAAATGGTGACAACTGAATCGCCTCTTCAACTGCAGAATCACCTCCTCCAACAACTACGACTTCCTCATCTTTAAAAAAAGGCGCATCGCACACTGCGCATGCCGTTACTCCCCCGCCCCAATACTCTTGCTCTCCTGGAACATTCAGCATTCGTGGCTCTGCTCCAGTGGCAATAATAATAGTTAAGGCGTTTATTTTTTTTCCACTTTCTAAGTGAATCGTATAGGGCCATCGATCGGTATCAATATGCGCCACATGATCCTGAACAAAAGTAACGTTTTGGTGCTCAGCCTGCGCACGCAATTTTGCAATAATTTGAGGACCCTCAATCATTGTTTCTCCCGGCCAATTAGCAACTTCTGTAGTTTTCATCAAAAGGCCACCTGGTTCATTACCCTCAATTACAAATGTTTCTTTCCCGCCACGAGCACCATACACTGAGGCCATAAGTCCGGCAGGGCCAGAACCCACCACAACAATAGGTGCTAAATTTTCTTTTTCAAAAATATTTTTGATATCAAACGCTGTATTTTTTTGCTCTTCCAAAGACGCAGAACATCCCCCTAAAAAACCCAATAATAACGCATTTCCGAGCATTAAAAATACCAGTTTCTTTTTCATTAGTTCTCCTATAAATTCGCACACTGATTGTTTTTTTATTCGACAACAGTTCAATATACGTTTAATTTCTATGCATTACAAAAAACAGGTACTGCAGTAACGAACCAATTAAGGGAAGGTATGATCATGAATGTACGCACTTCAGCTTTAGCTGTATGTCTTCTTTTTTCTGCCACATCAAAGCTTTTACCAGAATCATCACAAGACCCTCAAAATGTCATAACCCTAGAAGATAGGTTTATTACCCAATGCCATGCTCAACTAATTGGCATTGAAAAAATTCTCCGATCACTTAACGTCACCGTAACAAAGGAAAAACTATTCACTGCGACGCGCCGAAAAAGAATACAAGCGTTTATTTCACAGATCATGCATCTCACTAATATTATTAAACAAGAAAGCTTTAGAAATGCTGATATGGATAGCTGCCAACTTCTTGTTGAGTTCAATCATAGATTGATCTCTCTCATCAAGCATCAATGCGCAACTAAATTTAGAACAGCGCATCAATTTGACGAAGACAGTTTTATCCTTGCTTTACAAAGTAGAAAGGTATTATCGGGCGAGGATATTGCTAAACAATTTCAAAACACTTGGAAACTTATAGCGACAATTGAAAAAGAAGGCCTTGGACTTACGCGGATTAATCGTATTGCTCGATGGATTGATGACAAACTCATTGCTCCGTCTCAACGCCACTCTATTCCAACGCGTACTTCAGGAGGAGTCGGGGCACTTTTTTTTGGAGGGTATTTCTGGAACAAGTTTCACAGTGATGACGAAAACGTGCTCCCACTCCTCTATGATCAAACAGATAAGCTGGATCGCCTATGGACAAGTATTATTAAACACAAAGCTCCCATTGGAGAAATTGGGGGAGCTATCGTGCTGGGGTGGATGTTACGAGAATACGCCGCAAGCATCAAGCCTGTCATAGACAAAAAAATAAGCGTATGGCTCAATCAGTCTAAGGGCGGCTCATACTTAAAAGAAGCTGATCGTATTGATGAAAAAACAGAAAAAGTACGATTCGACGATGTTCACGGGCATGATGAGATTAAGCGATACTTTCAGTTTCTTGTTAATTATTTGGAAGACTCTGAAACGCACGATCGACAAGGCGTGCGCCCATCACGTGGCATATTATGTATTGGAGATACGAGAACCGGCAAAACATACTGCATTAATGCTTTCTTAGAAGAAGTAAACCAAATGCTTTTAAGTACCGGCCAAATTGGCAAATTTAGATTAATTAAACCATCTGTTTTAAGAATCAAAATTGAAGGCATGGAAAGAATACTGCGCGAAGCAAAGGCGAAAGCGCCCTGTATTCTCTTTATAGATGAAATCGATTTGCTTGATTTACAACGAACTGGTGAAAATAGAACATTAAGCGAATTTTTAACGGCAATGGGAGATGCTGTTAATAGTAACGATTCAAAACGACAAATCTTTATTATCGCAGCAACCAACTGCCCCGAAACGCTTGATAAAGCGCTTCGTCAACCTGGCCGATTTGGAAAAGAACTTCGCTTTGAATATCCAAATTTCAAAGATCGTATTCATTTTATTAGATCCAAAGTTAAGGAATTTATTTTACCCGAGCAAGAGCAGTCTTTTGATTTTGAAAAACTTGCGCATTACACCAACGAGCAGTCATACGAAGCGATGAATCTCTTTATCAAAGACGCAATGATGAAAGCAAAAATCAATAATAATGGAGAACTCACTCAGCAACATCTTGAAAGTGCACTCGAAGAAAACATTTTCCACATTATTCCCGCTCACTCAAAGGATATCCCCCATCAAGAAAAACAAATTTTAGCAGCGCATTTTGCAGGAAAGGCGGTCGCTTTGTCATTGTTGGACGCCAATATGAAACTGGCAAAAGTTACCATCAAACAGGTAATGACCGAACTCAAAGAAAAGGCTATGGGAAGCCATCTTTGGGACAGTAAGAATAAAGAACAGCAGCGGTTTGAATATGGAAAAGTCTTTACCTACTGCGAGCAAGATTCAATTAATATGCAAACACATCAAGAAAAAATGAGCCTTATTAAATTACATCTAGCAGGATTTGTTGCCGAAGAACTATTGCTTGGTTCTTGTGGATATAGCTGCCATGTAGAAGACGATACTAACATCGCTTTAAGTATTGCCAAATCTCTGGCGTTTCAAGGTGTTGATGAATCAACCGTATCAAAACGCATGGTGCAATCTTGCTACGATAAAGCTGTAGAAATTAAAGATACATGCATGCAAGAAATAAGAGATCTATTGAGTGCGCACAAAGAAACTCTTTCACTTATAGCGCAAGATTTACTTAAAGAACAAACGCTAGATTCTCAGCACATAAAAGAAAGAATCGAATCAATAGTAACTGCCTAAGAAAATATATGAAGGTGTCCTACAAGGGCACCTTCATATTATTAATCATATCAATACGCTCCTGATAGCGACCACCTTTAAATTCAACGGATAACCACGCAGTCACAATAGCTGCTGCTTGCTCATCAGAAACATAATCTGACGGTATGACTAAAACATTAACATTATCATTCTCTCGCCCATGACGCGCAATATCTTCGTTCCACGCAACGCCAGCATAAATAGAGGGAAACCGATTTGCAGTAATTCCCATCCCTACGCCAGACCCACAAATTAAAACTCCCTTTTGCGCTTCATTGTTGAGTATTGCCCGGCTCACCGCTTCGGCAAAAACCGGATAATCTGAACGTTCATCATCAAATGCACCAACATCTATCCATGCAATGGGATCATGAACACCCACCACGTACTGCTTTAAATATGCTTTCATAGAAAACCCTCTATGATCTGCACCAATTGCAATATTCACGTTACCTCCGTACTGTTGGTGTATCTTCATCAGGAATCACAATCGGCCTTGGAGCCATTTCTGGGTCATGCACATTCCAGATGAATGCATGTTCTTTTTCTGCCGAACGCACAAAGAAGGACATTGCTTGCATCGCATCTGAAATAATTGGCTCGTCGTTTTCATCGTTAAGACGGAATTTTACCCGATATGGCACTTTAAAACGATTCCATTTGCTACCAAAAAATTCTTGATATTCGGTGGGCAATTCAACTTCTTTAACCTCAAACGGTTGATAATCTTTACCGTTCACTTGCAAAAAGAGAGACCAGTATGATTCAGGAGTGCCCAGCTTTACATCATGAGTACTCAAAAGATAAAACGTAATGTAATGACGATTCTCTTCGAGCTGACGTCTCAAGAAAGCGTTTTGCCGACTTTCAGATTCACCCATTCGCTTGATATGTAATTGCGCATACGCCATTTTCACCGTATCTGAAAGCCACATGATATCAAAGCTTGCCTTCGTTTGAAGCTGGTCATAAATCGTTACTGATTTCATGAATGGCTTTATATTCTCATCATATAATACAACGTCCTCGCCTTGATAAAAATTACCTTTCCCCCAATCAATGAGGCGCCCACAGCTGCTGAGCAGTGCAAGCAGCACGATAGGCATTGCCGGAAACATCTTCATTCTTTTCATAAAGTACCTCGTTTTGTACAATGAGAGATATTGATAATAGTAGCGTAGAAAAAAGAGTCGTACTTTACAAGAACCAGCAGGAAGATATTATGAAATTACTCAGTTGGTATTTAGCTCGTCATTATTTACCCTTTCAAAGAGGGCAGTATGCCATCAGCACAATGGCAATCATTTCTTTTATCTCAATTGCAGTCGGATCATTTGCGCTCGCACTCGTAACCGCTATCATGAACGGATTCCAGGTGTCGATTACCGAAAAAATGCAAAACATTCACCCACAAGCAACTATCTATTCCTATCGCGATCCAATCGCGTTTGATGCGCTCAAAAAAGCACTGCTTAAAGAATTTCCTGAAGTTAATGCAATAAGCCCCTACGCTATTTCTCATCTTATGGTGCAATCTGATGCAATGGAAGATGACGACGTGCCAATAGTTGCTGCATTTAAAGCGATTGATCCTGATACTGAATCACTTGTATCATCTCTCAAGCAAAAAATCATTCAGGGCAATCTTTCCGACGTAAAAGAAAACAGGGTCATGATTGGGAAAGCGATGGCAGATACATTAGGAGTTACTGTCGGGGACACCGTTACCGCACTCTATATTGAGCAACCTACCGGCAAACAAAAAAAGGTGACCGTGCATCAAAAAGAAGTTGTGGTCGGAAGCATATTTGAAACAGGTATTGACGAATACGATAACAAAACCATCTATAGTTCATTTGATTTTTTTAATACACTCTTTCCCGATCAAGGCATTACGCAAGTAGGAATAGCATTTCAACCTTCCGTCAATCCTGAAAGCGTTATACCTCGCATCAAAAATTACATCAAATTGAGCGTTCTGACATGGCAAGATTTATACCTCCCCCTTGTTTCTGCGCTTATATTAGAAAAATATGCAATGTTTCTTATTTTGCTCTTAATAACTATTGTCGCAAGCATGAATATCATTGCACTTCTCTTCATGATCATTACCCATAAACGTTCTGACATTGCAATACTGCGCGCAATGGGGCTCAGTCATTCTGTAATTGCCCGTTCGTTCATACTGCTTGGGCTTACTATTTCGATTATTGCTACGCTCTGCGGCCTGATCGCTGCATGGGTGGCCAGTTTTATTCTTGAGCACTATCCTTTTATTCAACTTCCGGATGTTTATTATGTTTCTCATCTACCCGCGCGCATGGAATTAAGTATCATTGTTCTGGTATTTTTACTGATTATGTGTATTACTTTTGTAGCATCTTGGTTTTCAGCACGACGCGTTCGCTCAATAAACATTGCAAATGTTTTACGTTTTGAAGGATAGGAATGAAGATTGCGTGCAAAATACGCTCATGGGAATGCGCAAGACAACCCGTATTTGTTCGAGCTGACCTTAACGTTCCATTGCAAAATAATACGATTGCCAACGATAGGCGCCTGCGCGGTATACAGCCCACCCTGGACGAATTAATTAAAAAAGGCGCAATAATTGTTTTAGCTTCTCACATTGGTCGCCCTAAAAAAAAAGAGCCGCACCTATCTACTAAGATTTTAATCCCATGGTTTGAAAAACAGGGATACGCTATCACTTTTTGCAAAACAATCGAGGAGGCTATAGAAAAAGAAAAAATCGCCCGAAAGGGATCAATTTTACTCCTAGAAAACTTACGCTTTTTCCCTGAAGAAAAAGCTCGAGATCGCACCTTTATTACCGCCCTTGCGTCTCTTGCTGATTGGTACGTCAACGATGCATTTGCAACGCTTCATCGCAATGATGCATCTCTTGCAGACTTAGCATATGAATTTGCAGCCGATCATCGTTCAATTGGATTTCTTATTGAAAAAGAACTTACAATCCTCAACAAATTTTTACATGGTTCAAAAAAGCCAGTGTGTGCGATTCTTGGAGGAGGAAAAATAGCTGATAAGCTTCCACTTATAAATAATTTACTTACTTTTGCAGATTATATCTTATTATGCCCTGCCCTTGCTTTTACATTTGAAAAAGCTATAGGTAAAAAAACGGGAAAATCGTTGGTAGATGATGAATCTATTCCAAAAGCTCTTACTATTCTGAAAAAAGCACAGCTCATGAATATACCGATTGTACTTCCTCAAGATTATCAAGTTGCCGGCGGTGCAATTGACGGACCCCTCTCAATAGTCCCATCGGATGATATTCCCGATAATGGTATTGGCGTATCCATTGGTCCAGAATCATTGCGCGTGTTTAATGAGTACATCCAAAAAAGCGGTTCTATTTTCTATAACGGCGCGATGGGATTTCCGGATCGGCCCGAGACTCTAGAAGGCCTCAAGTCACTTCTTACTGATATCTCCACAGCAAGTGGCACTAGCATTGTCGCTGGAGGAAATTCTATTGCAATTGCAGATCAACTTTCTTTGACAGGTATCACCTATTACTCAACTGGGGGAGGGGCGACGCTCACCTATCTCAGCGGAATAAAACTTCCCGGCCTAGAGCCGTTTTATTAAAAGACTGGGCAAAAACTTATCAAGCACAACCCTTCGAGTAAATAATCGCAATCGCACGAATCTCTGTTGTGCTTTTCATACATGAGAATTCCGTGATTATCGTGCTTCATATTCCACGCATAATAAGAAGGGTTTTCCAGCTCAAGATCGCGAGCAATATCTTTTACAATTTGCTCATCTGTCGCTCCTTGCTTCACACAGCTTTCTTTTTGAAAACAACGAACCTTATTATTGTATACAGACTTTCTCATATGATCGGAAAAACATTCTTGATCGCTCCAAATATCATTCTTTTGCGTAAACGCCTCTGGACGATAAAAACCAGCAACACCTTTCAAACAATCAAAGTCTGGATTATCAACTACATATGCAGCTTTCTCTAAATCAAAACAATCTTGCTTACCAAGTTCATGCAATACAAACTCAACCACATTGTCGCGCCCATGCATCCCTAAAATTTTACGCGGCAACGCACTTAAAAAATGCGCTATCTTTTGTTTGCGCTCGGCAAGAAAATTTTTTTGCTTCATTCCCACCCTTTCTTTTTAATGATTTATCATCTACCTCTTTTTTCTAGGCTACCAAAGCTTTGGCAATAAAATCAATCGCCCCCTCTCTTATAGTCAATGTGTATTTTCGCCCTCAAATGAGCCTCTGGATTAATAAGGCGACATATGACAAACTGAAACTAATTGACACTTTCATTTTCTCTCTTATATTTTTAGAGAACTTCAACTCTACAATTAGGCTCCACATGAAGCAAATAGTTAAAGCAGCTCAGTATAGTACGCTTATTTTTTTAGTTTTTGGTTTTTTTTCCCTTATTGCCCGGCACCCATTTCGTTTGCCCAATCTCGATTTTCCTGTGATAACAGTTTCTTGGAATAAACACAGTGAAACATACTCTATGCGAACTCCGTACGTTCGATTTCACCCCTTGTTTACATTTAAAACAGAAGACTTTAAAAAATATGTCCTCCCAAATGAGATTGCTTATTTACATGATTCCACTCAAAAAATGCAAAGCTCCGTTTTATCAAAACTGATCGAAGAAGCGTTAACCGAAATAAAAACACAGAAAAAAAGAATAAAAAAAAGAAAACATCTTTCTCATTTTCAGGTGTTACAGCATAAAAATTTTAATTATAAAAAATCATGTGGGCTTATTGTTTTAAAATTTAACGACTACCCGCTTGTGGTTAAGCTGTTTCTTGAACAACCCTCAACCTTTTTAGATTTGCATGCGACTGGCATTGAGCCCATGTTCTTCTTCTATATGGGAGGGGGTGCAAATAGGCATTTAAGCGGTTTTACTCGTATAAAAAACAGAGAGGCCATCATTGATAAAATCGCACGCAAAGATCGATGGAAAGATCATGTTTCTGTTCCGCGAAAATGGTTTTGGTTTCCGCAAAAGCAAAAAGACATGCTTCTGACTGCACAAAATCTTGCGGGGCACGACACAGTAGAAACACGTATCCCTGGAATATACGCGGTAATTGCTGATCTCGTCGATATGGAAGCTGACACGGAGCACATTACTCCAAAAGTAAAAAGCGAAATAATCATGCAGCTGTGCAATGATCTGGATATGTTTGTGGACCCACACGATAAAAACTACGTGTTTTCACAAGATAAAAAAACGGCGCGATTCAAAATTACTATTGTAGATACAGAGCATTTTCCCACGATGGTAGGAATATTGCACGAGAAAAATTTCAAAAATCATAATCGTTGGTATACCTATCTCGCAGGAAAATGCTTTCATGACATGTACTTACAAACAAAGCGTGATCTTTTTAATGCGCAAGGAAAAATTAGCGCATTAGCTCTTATGTAAGGCTTGTTTTCAGATTTTTAAACCAGTCGCCTACTTTGCTTGTTACTTTAGTAACTTGCCCGCGTACACCATCGAAAAATTCTTTCGTCCCATCGGACAGTTTTTTTCTAGAGAAAGCAACCTTTGTTTTGCTTGGGGCTTGAGTAGCTGCGCGGAATTTTGAATATGTGCCATACCAATCAAGAAAATCTCGAGCCTCTGCTCGTTCTTTGTCGTATGACTTATCAAGGTAACGTACATCCGCTAAAAGCGTCTGTATATCCTGCGCCCATGCTTTGTGCTCAGTCTTCATGCTATCGAGCGCTGTTTGATAAATGTCAGCCCGAAGCGATCTTCTTTCTTTTTCATCTTTTGTGTTAATTCGAGCATTCAGGGTTCCGTAGTAGTCTGCAAACTTTTCCCTCAAAGGCGCCTCTACTACGCGGTTAACAAATGATTTAAAATCTTTTTCCACAAAAGAAAGCGCGTGTGCGAGTGATGGCAGCGAAAATAGCAGCGCAATTGAAAAGATAATTCTTTTGCTCATAAACTCTCTCCTTATAATAAAACATAGTGATACTTACTGAGTTCGAATTTCTGTCTCTAATTTCCCAATTTTTTCAAGCAACTCTTTGTTGGTTTTCAATTGCCATTCAATTTTTTGCAAACCATGCATAACTGTTGAATGATCCCTTCCACCCAGAAATCCACCAATATCACGCAATGATTTATCCGTCAATTTTTTCATAAGAAACATCGTAATATGACGCACCTCTGAAAGCTCTTTGTTGCGCAACTTTGAACACAAATCACTATGCTTATAAGAATAATACTTTTCGATCGTGTTCATTATTTTTTCAAAATCAACATTAAGATTATGCGAGGGGTGCGATGAGCGAACTAAAACTTTACGAGCAAGATCAATACTAATAGTTTGCTTAGTGAGCGCTGAAAACGCCATGACGCGAATTAACGATCCTTCAAGTTCGCGTATATTACCAAAGCTATGCTCAGCTACAAAGTGAGCAACTTCGTCGTCCAATTGTTCTCCATTTAAAGACGCTTTCTTTTTTAAAATAGCTATTTTTGTCTCTAAGCTTGGTTCGTGTATATCTGTGACCAAACCACACGCCAAGCGTGATCGCAAACGATCAGCAATACCCTTCAAGTCTTGAGGGAATGTGTCGCTTGAAAAAACAATCTGCTTATTAGATTCATACAATGCATTGAAAATATGGAAAAAAGCTTCTTGCGTGTGCTCTTTGTGTGCAATGAATTGCATATCATCAACCAGTAAAACATCTATTGCATGATATTTACTCTGAAATTTATGCACTTTATTAAATCGAATTGCTGTAATAAATTCGCTCACAAATCGATCGGCCGTTTGATAGAGAACTGCCGCTTTTTTATACCGTTGCCGAATTGCATTTCCGATCGCATGCATAAGATGCGTTTTGCCAAGACCAGACTTTCCATAAATAAATAATGGGTTATAGCGCGTTCCCGGCTGTTCGGTAACCGCATGTGCTGCAGCATAGGCAAGAGAATTATTCGGCCCAACTACGAACGTATCAAATGAATAACTACTATTAATATTTCCAATTTTTTTAGAGTCAACTTTGATCAGTGAAGACGAGCGAGGTTTTCCGTTTGGAATAACCGATGCAGGCACTACTTGCACCCCTTTGGGGCTTGACTCTGTTGATACGGATTTTGCCTCTGACGCTTTTTGCGATAAAAATTCAATACGTGGATTTTCCGCATGCAAAAGCCGCCCTAAATGCAATTGCATTAGCGTTAAATAATGTTTTTTTACCCAATTCCTTACAAAAGAATTAGGCGCTACAAGATATACTACCCCCTCGATTGCATCCCATCGCTCAAATACAATCGCCTTAAACCACGTTTCAACTACTCGACTCCCCGCTTCCTCGCGAATGATAGTAAGAAATTCATTCCAAATCATGTGCATCCAGAGCCTTTATTTTATCTGTAAAAATAGGGAGCAAGAAACAACTCCACTAGAGATATTAGTATAATCATTTTTTATGAAAAAAGAGTAAATAATTATGCACGCTTAAGATAATGCATAATACCAGATGCGATGCCGCTGGCAATTTTTTGCTGATACGGCTTTAAAGAAAGAAGACGAGCTTCTTGCGGATGAGTTATAAATCCAACCTCTACGAGAACAGAAGGCATCTGAGTTCCAAGAAGTACCTGATACTCTCCGAGTTTTATTTGCCTATCTTTTACCATGTATGTAGAACGAACTGTCTTTAAAAGAGTATCGTGAATACACGAAGCCAATACATTGCTTTTTTTGCTTTTTTCAGCACGCGAAGTCTTATTGCACTCTTGGACAAATGTATTGATGGGAGAACTATCGCCTCCTGTATGTGTAAACAATGAAGGATCAAAAAAATACGTCTCGATACCATGCGCTATTGGATTGGTTGTTGCGTTAGCATGTATCGAAACAAAAAGATCCGCATTCTGGCTGTTTGCGGCGCTAGTACGGATATCAAGCGGCACCGCAATATCCGCATCACGAGATAATGCCACCTGCACTCCCTGCGATCGTAATTGCTGCGCAACGTCTCGCCCTATTGCAAGAGTAAGATTTTTCTCTTGAAGAGAATGAGATACCGCGCCACAATCCGATCCTCCGTGCCCGCAGTCAACAATGACGCGGGCGGGACTTACAGACGCAGTGGTAATAATATTTTTACCAACGCGCTTTATCGCTTGTACCATTTTTTTATTATAGAGCTGAATCTCAACTCCCTTTTGCAATTTCATTGTCTGAAAGTGATCATATTTCACCCCCACTGCCTGGGTGGGATACATCAGAGCAATCTCTAATCCTTTGCGCGTTGGGCTTGCTTTAACGCTACTCCGTATTGAGTATGATTGGTTTTTCGTTCTTTCCTGTAAAGTCTCTAGCGTCGATTCTAGCTCTTTAGAAACGGTAACGTTCGGAAAAAACAATACCTGCAACGTACGCTTATTTTTTGTAACAACTGAGCTCTCCACGCGTGGCTTTTGACTAAAATACAAAAGCATCGTTCCTACGCCTAACTTCTTTTCATTCTGCGCAGCGCCTTGATGAAAATATACCTTTTCCAATGTAATTCCTTGCTGCGCGTATACCGATGACGAAAGAAAAAATGCTGCAATCATGCAGCGCATGTATGTATTCATAACCCTTCCCCCTTGTATTTTTCTTAGAAAATGATTCAGTACTACACTCGTTCAATCCAATACGTTAATCGGCGAGACGCTTCCCATGAACGCACAAAGTCAGCAAGCGCATATCGCTGCTCTACATTTGAGTGCCCCTCTATCGCCGAATCATGACAAATTACTTCTTTCGTACTCGCATCATACCCAACCACGGTTAAAAGATGCCCCTGGTTATATGGTCGCGGCGCCCTAGGCAACGAGCCTCGAACACTTACTACCGCAGGGACTCCTCGCTTCAATTGCGCATGAATATCTTGAAATGAATTAAGGCGCGTATTATAGCACGCTACCTTGCCTCGTGCGCACTCAAACATATGCGCCATATTAAACGGCCAACTACCATACGTCTTAAGTCCATTATCATAGCTTGCGCGAGCAAAGCGTAGGGGATCTATTGCGTAACGCGTAACAAATCGACTCAATACTGCGCATGATACCGGAGAACATATACGATGATTTTCATCATGCTCGAGCGAAAATTGAGAAATTTTTGGCACATTTCGCAGATGCACCGAAACTAATTTGCCTACATTTTTCTCGACATCTTCTGGAGCAAAACCATTCATATTTGCGGTAGTAACCGCAACGCTTTTTACCATCGAAAGCGACGCTCCTTTTGCCCCAACCACCTTTATGCGAAACGCATCAGCAAGCTGCAATGGCTCTACCTCTAATCGCACATGCACATATTTCGTAAACCCATCAGATGCAGTAGCATACGATTTTTGCTTGTCGCGCCCCCACTCCAGCATCCGATGCCACCTTCCCCATTTCATCGTATGCGCATTTCGTGCTTGCACAAAAAAAACAAAATGCCCCTTGCGAGGGCGAAGCGCATTCCACGAAAGCAATAACTGGGAATACATCGGAACACCCACTTTAGTAAAAAAGAAACAGTTATGCTGGCGCGCAAGCCCAGCTTCATCAGCAGTTATTTTTTTATGAAACAAATGAGCCCATTGGGCGCGAGCCGAATACGTAACGACACATGCAAGAAGCATGAGAGCGACTATTTTTTTCATCTCACTACCCCTTTTTAAAAAAATCGTAATAAAAATTAGCAACCCATCCGAACACAAATATATATTACCATTTGAACTTATACAATAGCAATCGTTATCGATAAATAAAGTCCCTATTGAAATGTAGCGATAATGCTTTGCCCCCCAGAAACATAATCCCCTTCTTTCACTTTTATAGAAATATTTGCTGGAAGAAAAAGATCTACGCGTGATCCAAAACGAATCATTCCTATTTTTTCGCATGCTGATACGTATTGCCCTGGCTGCACCCAACATGCAATGCGCCGCGCCACCATTCCCGCTATTTGCCTAACAAGGATTCGATGTCCGTTATCAGACATTATAGCAATATCATTTCGCTCATTTTCCTCAGCACTTTTGGGTAGCCATGCAAGCGTAAATATGCCCGGGCGATACGTAATTTTTTCAATCGTCCCGGCAATTGGTGTCCAGTTCACGTGCACATCAAACACAGATAAAAAAATAGAAATACGATGGGCATATTCTGTCTTATCCAGCACATCATCAGTAACGGCAATCACTTTCCCATCGGCGGGAGCCAAAATAATGTCTGTATTATGTAAAGCATCCTGATTGCAGCGAACGGGATTACGAAAAAAATAGATAGAAAAGATTAGAAAAAGTGTAGAAATATAAAAAAGCGGATGCCAAAACATAAGCCCTATCGCCATGCAAAACAGCGTAACCAGTAAGACGATGCTGCCTTCAGTGAAAAGTAGTGGTAAATGCATAATAAAGTAACCTCTTTTGCAAGTCATCTTTGCAAAAGAGGCTACCGTGTTTTTTAACGATTGTTAATAAAAGAAAAAACAAAATACAGAGATGTAAATATTACCGTTCTACTTTCGACCCTACAACTATCCCTGCTCCCGTAAAACGAGTAAGGCCTATAGCTTTCAGCTTAGCATCTCTACTTACAGGTTTACCCATAAAATACAGCTGCTCCTGTGGTGAGAGGGGTAGGCCATAGCGAGACTGCATCTTAGCTATAACACTCCCAACAGTCCCATTTTCAAAATCAATACCTGCAACAGGATAAACACCTCGTCCTATTGCCACCTGCACAGTGTCGGTTGGCGACGCCGCAGCATACAGCCCGTTTGCAGATACTCCTGCCAATAACAATAAAGAAATAACACACTTCTTCATAATGCTTCCTTAGATAAAAAACACACATATATCCATACACTCTTTTACTTACCTATAACCTCTTGCGGCAGCGAAGGGATCCTTGGATATTGCGGCGCCTCGAATGGTTTAGGATCCAGGAAAAACTTTTTCACGTATGCCACAACCTGCTTTTTGCTCGGCTCAAAGCCATAATACATTTCGGCTGCTGCTTTCGAATTGCTTACAAAATCTGTAAGCGTACCTCCATACGTTTTAACAATTGCATACAGTGGCCACGTTATGCGATACCGCGCAAGCAGCGACGCAAGCCATACCATTCATACGACCTTCCTCACGCCCCTAAATAAACAGCTTCATTTCCTCCCAGATAGCGTAGCAAAATGACGCAAACAAAAGCAATGCAAAGTGAACAGTTCAACTATTGCACGATAGTTTTATACAGTTTTGGCGCGTAGGGCTGCTTTAAAAGCACTGATCTGCGCAGCGCGCCCAGCTGCGGCAACGTATCGCCAATCATAATAAATCCGGCAGGTACCCCATCTTTCACAAACATCTTGCAATACTCATCCGGCGCCCCTTTGCACGAGACGGTAGTATAGCCATCCCCTTTATGGAAATGCGCGCCATATCCGCATGCCGCAAACTTTACTCCGAAGAACGCAGAACTCGTCACAATCATAACTCCCGGGTATGGCTTTGGATTATCAGTCATTGCATGCGCGGCAATAAGTCCTTGATGCATTGCATCGGGCCACGTGCAGCTGCGCACTAACTGTCCGGTAAGTTGATCTTTTACAACTACTAGATCCCCGGCAGCATAAATGTGTTCGTCTGACGTCTGCATGTACTGGTCCACCCATACTGAATCATCAATAAGGCGCAGTCCGCAGTCGCGCGCAAGCGCGCTATTTGGGCGTAATCCTGTGGCGCAAATAACTACATCTGTCTTGATCTTCTTTCCATTAGAAAGCGTTATTCCACTTACCATTTGATTGGTGTTCATTATTTCTATTGCCGAAGTATGAGGCATAAAAACAATTCCTTGTACCTTCATGCGCTCCTGAATAAAAAGCCCCGCCTCAAAATCAATCTGGCGCGCCAATACCTGCGACTCACGATCTACTACTAACACTTCGAGATTGTGCGAGCGTAACGCATCAGCCGCCTCGAGCCCACTTAACCCTGCTCCGATGATCGTTACGTGAGCACAATCGTTTCGCTTCACATAATCAAGTATCCGATTCGTATCACGCAATGTGTGAAACGTAAAAACACCTTCACTTTCAATCCCAGAGATCGGCGGAATAGCAGGCGATGATCCAGTAGCTAAAAAAAGTGTACCGTATCGAACGGTAGCGTTATCAGACAAAATAACGATTTTATTTTCGCGGTCAATCGAAACAACCCTTTTTCCAAGCATAAAAGAAACGTTTTTGTGAAATAATTTCGTAAAGAGTTGAAGCTCTTTTTTTTCACCCGATAGATAATCAGCAAGAAAGCATTTATTATATGGATTTTCAATTTCATCAGAAATGCATAAAACAGAAGCGCTTGGATCTAATTGCCATAATTTATTAATCGCGCTAATCCCCGCCGCAGCAGAGCCAATAATAAGATAAGTATACTCTCCCATGCAATCCTTTTTCACTCAAACCTCCACCAACAAGTAACCCCTAAAATCTATACCATAATACCAAGAATTATCAGAATATTCAAAAATACATACAGAAATAGAAACAGCCAAAAGCATTGACAGTCCAGCATTTCTCTTATATGTTTACACAACATTTTCAATACATATCTGTTAACTCATCATTTTTTCCAGGAGCGTTCAATGGTCAAACAGGGATTCTTTGCAGCTGGCCTACTAGTGTTATCTGTTTTAATTTACGCAGCAATGCCAAAAAGCTACGAAGAACTCTGTAGGCAATTTGAACAAAAAAACGCATGGGGCTTACATACAACTGTTGATCTTCGTGATTGCGATCCGGCACTCATTCGTTCTAAAGAAGCTATTACGCAATACGTGCATGAATTATGCGAGCTCATCAAAATGAAGCGCTTTGGCGATACCATGGTAGTTAACTTTGGCGAAGAAGAGCGTGTGGCAGGATACTCTATGGTGCAACTCATTGAAACAAGCTGCATTTCTGGCCACTTTGCTAATGCTACTAATGCCGCTTATATCGATATATTTAGCTGCAAGCTTTACGATCCTGAAGTAGTCCGCGAATTTACTGCTAACTTCTTTAAAGGCGCTATCAATGGCAGCAAAGTTCTTATGAGAAAATAAGTTCACGTATTAAAAAGCAAAAGAGCTCGTCAGGAATTCCTGGGGAGCTCTTTTTTTGGCTGTCTAAGTAAAAAACTGGCCTGCCAGCCGAAGCCTTGGCGTAGGCTGGTGCGCTCGACAGGAATCGAACCTGCGGCCTACAGATTAGGAATCTGTCGCTCTATCCTACTGAGCTACGAGCGCATACAAAAGACATATTGTAGTATACCGTGAATTAAAAAAGAGATGAACTCTTAACGGCCGCCGCCGCCACCTCCGCCGCCTCCGCCGCCGGAAAATCCACCTCCTCCACTTCCACCAGAGAATCCAGAACCACTTCCAGGACGTGATGCAGACGAAGAAATCGCAGAGCTCATGCTGCTACTCATACTTGAAGCGAAAGAAGATGCACGAAATGCCCCCGCATCCCATCCAATAGCCCACATCGGCACATACGGATTGCCCGCTTGTCGTAGTTTTTCAAACAATGGCGCAAATTGCGCAGACCATTGTTCTTCTACTCCCAATGCCATCGCATACGGCAAATACGCTTCATAGAGCTCAGGCGTTTTGGTTGGCGGTGTGCCAATAACTTTTAATCGATCAGTTTCAGTCGTCGCAAGAAACAATTTAAAACCTTCGACATCATTATGCAGTTTCATTCCTGCGCGGGTATATCCTTTGACCGCATTATAAAATATAATAATGGGAATAAAGTACCCGATAGTTGCCCATACCATCCACGATCCATCGCCAGCAACAAGTACTGCCGCCACCCCAAATACAAATGTTATCAACATGGCACCAATAGTTTCATTGACACAATAATCAAATAAACCATCATAATTTGATCCATAATAGCGCTCTGAAAGCGAAATGGAATCTTGTACCTGTCTATTATTTGAGCTTCCCAATGTAATCGGTTTATTATTGGGAAATAGTTTTAAAAAAATATCTTCATATAAAGATGTAGAGTCGCCCTCTTTTGACTCTTTTGGCTGTAACGTATACGTTTTCGATCCCCACCATCCTTTTTTTTGATCAATAGTTAACCATCCACCAACCGCCATGTTAACCACGTCTGAAGCCAACACTACACTATCATATCCCATACGCATAAAGTATCGCATACCACCTGGAAGCATTCCTTTCGGTGGATAAAATAATGGGATAATAGGCTCATCTAATCGCTTTGCGCGAATGCGCATCCACATGAAAAGCAGATAGGCAAGCAATAATACCCATCCAAATCCAAGTAAAAAAATATGCTTATTATCATCAAAAAACCACTGCCATTCTTGCCATCCAGATGGAGACTCAATGAATCCTTTTGGCCACCCCACTACAATAGTAAGCCCTTCAAACTCGCCTAGTCGTTGAGTAGTGGTAAATTGCACCCCGTGTGAAATAGGCGATGCAACCACGTTTTTTTGTCGCGATCCATAGCGACCCGTATACGCTTCCCATCGAATATCTTTATCGGAAATAGACGCGGGCAAGTGCACCCGCGCAATTAATCGATCAATCGGCAATCGCCAGCCATTGCCCGTTACATTCCAATAGAGCTCATCGTGATTTTCATAAAAGCCAAGCTGTCGATTCGTTTTATAGATCACTGTGAATGTATGCTGGCCGCGCGTAAGATAAGTATCATCGCCAAAGTTAAGAAGCTTTCCATTCGAGGCAAACTCAATAAAATACGGAGCGCCTTTTCCATCGATCATTACCCCCTGCACATCAAACCCTACACGATACCAATTGCCACGTTTATCTTTATATGTAGTAGGAAATTCACGCACAATACCGCGCCGAATTTTTCTCAATTCCACGTTCGCCGTTATATCTTCACGCACGGTCATTGATCCATCTGTATGGATCGTTATGTCGCTCTTGAACTGCGTGATTGACTCGACAGCATGCAAAGATGCCGAAAAGAAAAGCGCTAACAGTAAGTACATCATACTGCTCCTCGAAAATTCTCAATTTAGAATTTTACCTTTGGCGCTTCGCGCTCAGCTTTATCATCAAGTTCAAAATAAGAAGCTTTGGCAAAACCAAACATGTTTGCAATGAAATTAGAAGGAAATGAGCGAACTGCAATGTTAAGATTTCGCGCTGTGCCATTATAGTAGCGGCGTGCAAGCTGAATCTCGGTCTCAAGCGTAGAAAGCTCTTGTTGTAAACTGAGAAAATTTTCGTTTGCTTTCAGATCAGGATAATTTTCAGCAACGGCAAAAAGCGTCTTCAATGCGCCAGTGAGCCCTTTTTCAGCTTCAGCCTTTCCATCAATAGTTGTTGCACTCATGGAGGCGGCACGCATTTTGGTTACGTTTTCAAGTACTTCTTTCTCATGGATTTTATACCCTTCAACCACGCCGACGAGATTCGGTACTAAGTCATATCGCCGCTTGAGCTGCACATCAATACCACTCCAACCTTCTTGCGATAGTGATTGCAGTTGCACTAAGCGGTTATACACTGAAATGCCCCAAAGAAAAAGTAGAAGCAGTATTCCTAAAAAAACAAGCCCGACGAGTAAAAAAATATTCATAGAAGCTCCCTGAAAATCATTATTATACATAGTTTTACCCTAGAGTAAGATATCCCATGTACGAATGCAAGCAGCTTCAATGAATTTAATAGTTATTTTCGGCGTGTATTCGAGCGCCCTTTGGATGGTCTTCTGCTATCTCTTCTTGCAAAACGATCCGGCTTGCCCCCGCGAGGACGACCGCGATTTTCACGATACACGTCTTGCACGATCGCAACGCGAACTTTTTTGCCCATGATTGGCTTAGCGTTCATCATCTTAAAACATTCGCGCAATCGAGACTCAGGAACAGAGATAAATGTCTTTTTATTCAACACCCGTACCTTACCAATATCTTGCGGCAATAATTTGCATGTTGTATGCAAATAGTCTCGCACATCATCTTCAGTAAGCCCATCATCTCGCCCACGCTCAACGCACAATTCTTTAGGAGCTGCGCCCGATTGCGGGCGAACATCTTCAAGATTCTCATGCACCATGTCTTTGAAGAACTTATCTTCAAGCGATACAGCAAGAGACTGACGAATTTCTTCTTCTGTAAATGAATCAATCATCTCTTTAAGCGCAGTATGCACTTCTGACAATTTTTTGTTTGGTTTTTTTGCTTGCTCTATAAAATCGGAAACCGCACTCATTTTTGCTGCGATAATAGAGGCAATTGGCGGAATAGGAATCTCTTTAATGGAGACATTTGCCCCTCTTTCAAGACGGCGCAATCGATGCATGTCTGATCCCGATACCAATAATATCGCAATTCCTTCCTTGCCCGCTCGGCCTGTTCGCCCAATACGGTGAATATAATTTTCATGCTCTTCTGGAATAGAGAAATTGATAACATGCGTCAGGTCAGATACATCAATACCACGTGCCGCCACGTCTGTAGCTACCAAAATATTGAAATCTTTATTTTTAAATCCTTTAATTACCTGATTACGCAAATTCTGGCTCATATCACCATGCAGGCAATTAACGCGAAAACCCTTGCTTGCTAGCTGCTCAGTGACTTCACTTGTAAGGAGCTTGGTTTGGCAAAAAATAATGCCATAAAAATCTGGAGCGGCTTCTATAAAACGCGCTGCCGCTTCAGTTCGCTTACGGCGCTGAACTACACAATAATATTGCTTCACTTGTGCGCTGGCTACATTCTTCTTCATTGCACGCACAGTAAGCACATCATTCATATGAGATGCAATAAGCTTTTTGATGCCGGCCTTAACCGTTGCAGAAAAAAGCCAAATATTACGATTTTTTGGCGTATAACTTAAAATCTTATCAACTTCTTCTTTAAAACCCATATCAAGCATAATATCAGCTTCATCGAGCACTAATACTTTAACTGATTTTAAAGACAACGTTTTTCGGCGAAGGTGATCATTCAAGCGCCCTGGTGTACCAATAATAATTTGAGCCCCACGCCGAATGCTATCAATTTGACGAGACATCGGCATGCCACCATATACTGGCTCAATAGAAATACCTGTCTGACGAGAAACGTCTCGCAAACTTTCATAAATTTGTAAAACTAGCTCACGAGTTGGCGCAACCACTAACGCCTGCACTTCTTTCTTTTTTGGATCAATTACATGAAGCAATGGAATACCAAATGCAAGTGTTTTACCCGTTCCTGTCTGCGCTTGTGCATGCACATCTTTTTTTGCATCTTCCAAAAGAATGGGAATAACTTTTTCTTGAATTTCAGTCGGGGTAGTAAACCCAAGCGAATCAAGAGATTTTTGAATAGCAGGAAGTAATGGAAAATTAGAAAATATGCTCACAAGAAGCCTTTCAGATAAAAAATCTTTTATCAATAATTATTAGTAACGTAACAGGAGTATTAAAACAGTTGCAAGAATCACACTAGGCAACGATAAAAGAAAGGCTTCGCACGGTTCTTTACGGCAGTCCATCTCCACATTCTGACCTGCACATCATCTACATCCGTCTTCGCTTAGAACTACAACGCAATATCACGGCATAGCGCTTTTAGCGCGACGATTTCTGGTGCGCCCAGAAGGGGTCGAACCCTCAACCTTCAGATCCGAAGTCTGACGCTCTATCCAATTGAGCTATGGGCGCATCATTATTTTTTCAATTCTATTACATCGGCACGCTCTTTTGAAGCTCTATGCCTTTCAATTGACTCACGTATATGAGACATGTATGATGAGAATAGTTAACTATATGATACCAATAAATCGATGAAATGCCAATAAAATAGCATGATACGTATAACGGCCACGCGCCGAGATTTTATATTTTTTATTCTTCTGGTAGTCATGATAAAAGTAGCGCTTAATAAGCAGCCACAAGCTACCACTGATCAGATTGTCTATGCACCCGCGAATAATCAAAGCGAAGCCTCAAAAAGACATTTAGAGGAGGTTCAGCAAGAAGAGGCGCAAGAAGAAGTTGCCCAGCAAGCGGATGACATGGTGCTTAACTTCGACGACGAGCAAGATTTAGTACATCCGCCCGAAAAGCATATCATGGAGCAACTCAATGACCTTTTAGCTCAAGTTGATACAAATATCCAAACCTTCGATCAACGCAAGCCTGAAGCTGCAAACTTAAAGGGCATTCGCCATCGCCTTCTTTACTTGCGTCGCAAGTACCAACACACAAGTCCTGCAATCGTATTACTTGGACCAATTGGAACTACGGGAATTGTATTGCAAGAGCAACAGCTTGAAAAAGAGCTAGCAAAAATAGAGACATCGCTCCAAAAAATCTTAAGCTAACCTCGCTCAAAATACGCTAAAAACTCCTTATTACCTTCAGCTCCTCGAATGGGAGACTCTGTAACGCCTTCAAGCGTAAAGCCGTGCGCTTGGACTCCCTCTGTTACTTTCTTAATTACTTTTTCGTGAATAAGAGAATCTTTTACAATACCTCCCTTAGCAACTTCACCTCGCTCGGCTTCAAATTGAGGCTTAATAAGCACAATCAGCTTTCCATCTGGTTTTAAAAGCTGCGTCACCGCATCCATTACTTTCAACACAGAAATAAACGATACATCCAGTGTTACTAAATCAACGAGCTCTCCGACACTTGTCAATGTGCGCAAATTAGTACGCTCCATAACAATAACGCGCGGATCATTTCTAATTTTTTCGTGCACTTGGCCATACCCAACGTCTACGCCATATATTTTTTTAGCGCCACGCTGCAGTAAGCAATCAGTAAAACCACCCGTCGAAAGGCCCGCATCAAGCGCTACCCAGTCAGTAGGATCAATCGAAAAATAATCAAGCGCTTTTTCTAATTTAAATCCAGCGCGTCCTACGAATTTAGGCTCTTCAAAATCAAATATCACGGGAGTCCCCTCGGTGATTTGTGCACCCGGCTTGGTAACCACAGTGCCATCAACGCGAACCTTCCCCTGCATGATTCCACTTTGAATTTGGCGCCGACTCAGTGTCGGCGCCATTTCTTGTATCAGTTGATCTAATCGTTTTTTTATTTTCATTTCTTCATGCGGCAGCTGCAGCAAGAGTTAACTCAGGCTGTGACTGCATATCCTGCGGCTGTAACGAGTTATTTAGCATATTATTTTGCAAAAGCGATTGAGCCATCTTGGTCATCGGATATCTAAAATCGGATGCCAATTTCGGCTCTTCTTGAAGCACTTTGCTCCAAGGAAGTGCAACTAATAAGTTCTCTGATTTACGCGTTACGTTATCGGATGCACGAATCGTTAAGAACTTATTACGCTCACTTAATTTAATTGCATTACGAAAATCATCAAGCGTCTTTACGCGCACACCATTTACTTCATTAATCGTTGATCCTACAGGGAAACTTCGAGAACGATAGAGTTGTGAATTGGGAAATATGTGCGTGATAATCAGCGTTGGCTCAGATTGATATTTTGTTTCAAGGTATTTTGAAAGCCCGGGCGCGTGTTTTCCTAAAAGCGGAATGTGATTCAGCGTTAATGGCATAACCACCATACCTGCAAACACTTCCCAGTCTACCGATTCAAATCCTGGATACACTTCATGTACTGCTGGTTTATCAGAAAGATCGAACGCTAATTCAAAATTCTTACGGACTCCATTACGATACACCGTTAATCGCAACTGTTCACCAAGCTTGAGGCGAGAGACGTAATTAATAATCGAAATTTTATCTTCTGAGAATGCCAACTTCATCTCACCAAACATATCAACGGTATGCCCATTTATTTCATAGATCATATCACCCGTTTGAACACCCACTTGAGCAAGCGGACTATTGGAAACCACTTCCACCACATAGCATCCACCAGGAGCAGGGTTACCTAAATATTCAGTAAGAGCTTCATTGGCATTATTAAACAATACACCCAAGAATGGTCGGCGAAGCAGTTTCACTTTTTGTAAATCAGTTAAAATAACCTTTAGATCATTGATCGGAATTGCATACCCAACATTTTGTGCTTCTACAATACCAGAACTATTGATACCAATCACTTCTCCACGCGTGTTAAGCGTTGGGCCACCTGAATTTCCGGGATTGATTGGAGCACTAATTTGAATAAGTCCATCTTCTCGCCCACTTACTACTCCTGTAGTGCTTTTCAAGGATTGCTGCCCGAGTGGATACCCTAATGCTAAAAGATCGTCAGATCGACGAACTAAATCAGAGTTTCCGAGCGGCAAATAGGGTACACCGCCGAGCTCTCTGCGGATTATATCAAGTCCTTCATCTGAAACTTTCAAGAGTGCTAAATCTCGATCTGGACTTATTCCTACTGTCTCTACGTCAATAATACGTTTTCCGAGGGATGGTATTTGCATCCAAATACCCACTGCCTCATTAACAACGTGTGCATTCGTTACTAAATACCCTTGATCGTTAATAAAAAACGCACTCCCGGTCGCAGTGCCCTGAGCAGGCGGAGCATACGGCCTTAAAAGATCTTTTTGGAGTACGTGCGCAAATACTTGCACTACCGTATCACTCACCTTATCCTGAACCGGCCGCCACAGCTGCGAAGATGATATAACTCGCTCAACGATATTAGGATGCATCCCAGCATCAAGCTCTACCGCTTCATGCTCTGCAATGTCGCCAATCTCTTCTGCTTGGTCATATGTCTTATGTGCGAGCACTTGATAAAAGCCAGCCCCCAGCAGAATGGATGCCACAACAATAATGCCACCCGTAAAAAATGATTGTAATTTCATATAATTCCTTCTTATTAATTTCAAACAAAGCCGCACTACGCGTAGCAGTCTAGCATACAATCAAAAAAGACTCGAACAAGAGAAATTTTTACCTATATTAAATGCCCGTATATAACGGCACTCGTTTGCCAATTATACTAAAAAAAGCTACCATTGAGGAATATCTTGTTTATGACTGAGTAAGGAATTTAATGAATCAATTAGATAAAATTGTCGCCCTGTGTAAACGACGTGGTTTTGTATACCAATCAGCAGAAATTTACGGGGGACTTAACGGCGTATACGACTTTGGCCCACTCGGCACGCTCCTTAAAAAAAACATTCGCGAGGCTTGGACGCAGTCCATATTTACCACTCAACAACCAATTCTTTTTTTAGAAGGTTCCCTTTTAGGTGCCCATGCAATGTGGGAAGCGTCTGGACACACGCAAAACTTTAGCGATCCACTCGTTGATTGTACCAACTGCAAGCGCCGTTTTCGCGCTGATGACATTGATCTTGAAAAGGTCTGCTCTGTATGCGGAAAAAAAGCATGGACAGATGTACGCCAATTTCAACTTATGTTTCAAACTCAAGTCGGTGCAGCGACAGATAGCTCATCAATTGCCTACTTGCGCCCGGAAACAGCTCAATCAATCTTTGTACAATTCAAAAATGTAATGTCGACCAATCGAGTAAAAATTCCTTTTGGCATTGCGCAAACAGGAAAAGCATTTCGCAATGAAATCACTCCAAAACAATTTCTGTTTCGTATGCGTGAATTTGAACAAATGGAAATGGAATGGTTTTGCAAACCTGATCAAGTAGATGAATTTTTCCCGTTATGGGTAAAGGCGCGAGAAAACTTTTACACGCACTTGGGAATTATCAAAGATAAAATAATGCTCCGTGAACACGGTAAAGGCGAGCTGTCTCACTACTCAGCGCGCACCACGGATATTGAATATGAGTTTCCATTTGGCTGGAAAGAACTCGAAGGAATTGCCGATCGTGGAAATTTTGATTTAACGCAACACAGTAAACATTCCGGCAAGGATCTTGCAGTCTACGATGATGAAACCAAACAGTCATATATTCCTCATGTCGTTGAATGCTCTGTAGGCGTAGACCGATTATTCTTAACGCTCCTGTGTGACGCATATACAGAGGATACTATTGGCGGAGAAGAGCGAACTGTATTAAAGTTTTCTCCTAAAATCGCTCCGATTAAAGCTGCATTTCTTCCACTCATTAAAAAACTTTCTGAGCCAATGAGCAAGATCTACAAGGATATTGCTGCAAAAGGATACATGGTTGAGTTTGATGAATCTGGATCTGTTGGTAAGCGCTACCGGCGTCAGGATGAAATCGGTACCCCTCTTTGCTTTACATATGATTTTGAAAGCGTCGAGGATAACTGCGTAACCGTTCGAAATCGAGACACTACTAAGCAAGAACGTATCTCTATTGAAAAAATTGAAGAGTATATACAAGCATCACTATCTCAATAAGGAGAGCTTCCATGATTGCTGGACTGAAAAAGTCGTATGAATGGATGGGCTCATCTATTCACTCGCCCTATGCCGATTACATTCTTTGTTTTCTTTTTTATCTTGAGGCTATTTTTTTTCTTCCTACCGATCCAATTTTAATTGTTTTTTGCCTTGAACGCAGAGAACGCGCACTTACTTACGCAACCATCGCCCTTATCGGATCAGTGCTCGGCGGCATTACCAGCTATACGCTCGGGATTACGCTATGGAACTACTGCGGAGAACATATCATTCATAATCGAATAATAAACGTGATTTTAACTCCCTCCCGCTTTTACGAAATATCTGCACTTTTTAAACAATACGAATGGGGCGCTATTCTTGCAGCTGGCTTTACGCCTATCCCCTACAAAGCGGCAACACTTGCTGCTGGGTTTTGCAAACTTTCATTTGGACCATTTGTCTTGTGCTCTATTATTGCTCGAGGGGCTCGTTTTTATTTACTTGCAATCGCATGTATTATTTTTGGGGAACGCCTTAAAGGTTCATTTGAAAAATATTTCAACCTCATCCTCCTGGGCGCCTTCGTTCTGATCGCTCTCAGTGTCTGGTTATTTACATAGAAAACTAAACATGCTACATCAAGAATGATATCCTAATAGAAACTCTGAACGATAGAAAATAGGATGCATCAATGAGCACAAAACGCATTTTGTCCCTGTTTCCTCCAGAACAAATTCTTCTGTGGTCTATTTTAATTACTATCGGAGTTGGCGCATTCCTGCTTGCTCTCCCTATGGCTCAAGTAAAATCGATTGCTCTTTTGGATGTTATTTTTACCGCTGCATCCGCAACGACCGTTAATGGAATGTTCACAATTCCCATCGATAGCTTCAGCCTGTTTGGAAAAACAGTTATCCTATTTCTTATACAAATCGGTGGACTCGGACTTATTTCTATGACCTTTTTTTTTCTTAATATGTTGATGAACTTAGGCCTTGGAAGCCAATTAATGGCTGGCAAAATATTAGAAATTGAAAACTGGAAACAAACAAAGCAAGTTTTGCTCCTTATTACCATTGTTACCATCGCATGCGAATTCATCGGAACACTCTGCATCTTCGGCGTACTTGCGCCAAAATACCCCGTCGGCATGGCATGGTTCATATCCCTGTTTCATGCAATTTCATCTTTTTGTAGTGCAGGAATAACCCTACTTGATGGTGGCATGAGCAATTATAGTAGTAGTTATGTCATTGTGATCATAACAATGCTTTTAATGTTCGTTGGCGAGTTAGGTTTTATTACCTGGCAAGAAATTGGCAACTGGCTGCAGGCAAAACGAAATCATAAACCCTATCGATTTTCACTTCACAGTAAAATTGTACTGTATGGATCAACAATAATGCTCATGTGTACGGGCATTATTTTTTGGATCTTAGAACATAAAAATATTCTTGCAAATGAGGGTGCTGGCGATTCAATACTCAGCACCCTTTTTTATGCTGTATCATTTCGTAGTACCGGCTTTTTACTTACCGGAATTGGCAGCTTTCATGTGGCCACTATCATGCTCATAATGTTCATTTCATTTGTTGGAGTAGCTCCTGGATCTACCGGTAGTGGTATAAAAATTACGACCTTTGCAGTATTTCTTGCAACCATCAGAGCTGCTATTTCTGGAAAGACCGTTGTGTATTTAAAAGGACGCACTATCTCTCTTTCTCAAGTCTATCGATCTATGGCAATTATTAGTTTGGGATTAGGTTGGGTAATACTCTCAACGTTTTGCCTATTAATTACCGAGCAAGGGTTTACCTTTATACAAGTCCTCTTTGAATCAATGAGCGCATTTAGCTCTCTGGGAATGAGTACTGGAATAACCGAATCCCTTTCTTCATTAGGAAAAATTTTTATTATGGCTAGCATGATAATAGGACGAATTGGTTCATTTAGTTTGATTTTGGCGTTAAAATTAAAAAAGAAAAAAGAAGCAGAATTCTCGTATCCAGAAGAACGAGTAATGCTTGGATAATAAACGAAATGGAATTAGCATGAAATTTTGTGTCATTGGATTAGGTCGCCTTGGATATCAACTTGCTATCGTACTTGCAGAAAATGGAATGGAAGTGATGGCAATTGATAGTAATGAGTCTATCGTTGCATCAATCCGCGATCAGGTCACGCAAGCCATTTGCATGCGCGTATCAGATGAATCATCACTGCGCAGCATTGGCGTTGAGGAAATGGATACCGTCATCGTTGCAATGGGTGAAAATTTTTCTCAATCAATTTTGATTACCGCGCTACTCAAAAAACGCCTCGAAATTCCAAAAATTATTGCCCGAGCAATTAATGAAATTCACAAAGACATTCTTAAACTCGTTGGTGCCGATCGCGTAATTTTGCCAGAAAAAGAAGTGGGTATTCGATTAGCTGATACACTCAGTTCACCCTTCACCGATCTCACGCGCCTCACAAAAGACTTTGCTGTCAGTAAAATTCGCGTTCCAAAATCATTTGTCGGCAAAACCATGCATACACTCGATCTCTTTAAAAACTATTCCGTACATGCAATTGGTATTGAGCAAGGCGTAGATAAGATTGTTCCGTTGGATCCGGGATATACCATCCAAGAAGGGGATCGTTTGATTGTATCTGGAAGTAATGCTGATTTAGAAAAAATAACTAAGTTGTAAAGTTAGCTATCGCTAAATTCGCCTTCTCCATCAAAAAAAACATACTTTTTACGGTGCTTTAAAGGTGCAGGAATACGCGTTGGTATTTTTTTAAAAGAGGGACTTGCTACACGGCGAGGCTTTTGAACCCCTCGCGTCTGTCCGCGTTGTGAAAAAAAGAATCTATTACCACGACGACTACGATCAAGATAAAAGCTACCTCTCTTACGGCTTTTGTTACGTAAGTGAGTAAAAAGCTCAGTCAAATCATCTCTCAAATCATATCGCATATCTTTAAACAAAAATCCATCTTGCTCATACCGCTCTGACTCACACTGCAAAGTAACTTCAGTAGCAGGCACTACAACTCCGCCTCGACTAAACCTACCGGTGCCTCTCAAGACTACATGTAATTTTTGGCCATCTTGAGTAAAAAGCAAGAGAGGTAGTTCATAAGATTTGAGGGGTAAAAAAATGAGCATCCCCAAACAGAGAATGCTCATTACATTTTTTATACGAATCATATGCTTAGATAGATTCGATGCGCACAACGGTTAAAGGCTGACGATGGCCTTTTTTCACGCGTACTTTTTTACGGCGTTTAAAACGAAATGCGATTAATTTAGGACCTTTATCGTGTTTTACGATAGTCGCCTTAATACCATCTTTTAAAAATGGTGTACCTATTTCAAATTTACCAGCACCTTCTTTACGGAAAAGTACTTTATCAAAAGAAACAGTATCGCCTTCTTGCCCGTCAAGTAATTCGATAGCTACAGTTTTGCCTTCGATTGCTTGGTACTGCTTGCCACCAGTTTGAAAAATGGCATATCTATCAAATGTTATCGGTTCTTGAGTCTTGCTCACAGTAGTTCCTACTCGCTAGAAAAGTATGAAATTTCTTAGATTTGGCTATCTTATGCTCTTATTATAGCAAAAATGGCTCTGAGCGTCAAAATGAGCTGCAGTCTCTTTTGAATGACCCCAATACCCCGTTCAGAGGCCCCCATCCTTCCATTTCCACACCAAGTCAAAAGCCTGTTTTGGCGAAAGGTCATCAAGAGAAAGGCGCTCTAACTCCATGTTCAACTGCCCTTTTTTCTGTAGTTCAGAGAGCTGGATCTTCAGCTGCGCATTATCCTGTATCAAGCGCTCATAGGTGCCCATAAGCTGAGCATCTCCAGAGGCTGCTGGCATAGATTCTTTTACCGTGAGCTGAGTTAAAAGCTCCTGAGATCGATCAATTACCTGCTGCGGTAGCTGCGCGAGCTTGGCGACTTCTACTCCAAAGCTGCCGTCCGCTACTCCCTGCATCATCTTATAGAGAAACACAATTCCACGTTCCGTTTTTTTGCTCGCTGCATAAAAAGGAGCAATTCCCGGATACGCTGAGCTCAGCTGCGTAAGTTCATGATAGTGCGTAGCAAAAAGGCATCGCGCTTCCACTTTTTCATAGAGATATTCAATCACTGCTTGCGCAATCGCAAGCCCATCAAACGTACTCGTTCCGCGCCCCACCTCATCAAGTATCACTAAACTGTTTTTCGTAGCCTGCGAGCAAATAGAAGCAGTCTCTTCCATCTCAACTAAAAACGTACTTTTGCCCGCTGCAAGATTATCTCCCGCGCCAATACGCGTAAAGATACGATCGAGAATCGGCAGTTGTGCACGCGCCGCGGGAACAAAGCTTCCGCATTGCGCCATTACACTTATCAAAGCAACTTGCCGTAAATACGTAGACTTACCGCCCATGTTTGGCCCCGTAATAATCCACAATGATTGCGTATCAGTTAACTGCGTGTCATTCGGAATAAATCCCGTATCGCTCAGCGATTGTACAATCGGATGCTTGCCCTCTTGAATGATAATATCGCGCGTTCCATGAAACTCTGGCTTGGTATACCCATTGTTGTATGCGATTTTTGCAAGCCCGTGCAGCGCATCCAAATGAGCCAGTGCATGCGCAAGCTTTCGTAACTGTGTGCTTTGCTGGGCAACCGCTTGCTTAACCTGCGCAAACAGTTCTTTTTCGCGTTCAGCTATTTGTGCGTGCGCGCGCTCAATATCATATGCAAGCTGGGAAAGCTCTGGCGTAGTATACCGCTCTTTGCCAACCAATGTCTGCCGGCGCTGATAGCGCTCAGGAACGAGCTGCTTATTTGCATTCGTTACTTCAATGTAATAGCCATGCACGCCATTGTATCGAATCTTTAGCGAATTAATCGTTGTCTCTTTTTGCTCAGCCCGCTCAAGGGCTAATATCTTTTCATTGCTCGAGCTTACCAAGCTGCGCATGTAATCAAGCTCTTTATCAAATCCATCTTTAATAATTTTATTTGAAGAAAGGTCGCTCACTACGGCATTGCACAAATAGGTATGCAGCCCATCAAATAATCCAATATGCTTTTCTATTACTTGAAGTAATGGCACATTCGCATGCTGAACTACATATGCTTTAATCGAAGGAAGTATCTGCAAGCAATTGCGCAGTGCAATGTAATCATGCAACTGGCCTCGAGACAATACAATTCTCCCAATCACTCGCTCAATATCACCAATCGGAGATAAAAGCTGCTGCATCATTTGCAACTGCATCACATCAGAAACAAACAAACTTAACACTTGCTGGCGCTGCTCAATCGCTTCTTTTTTAATTAACGGGCGCTGAATCCATTTTTTGATCATGCGCGAGCCCATTGGAGTCGCTGCGCCATCCATCACTGCAAGTAATGTCGCGAGGCGTGCGCCATCATTGCTATTACGCGTCAGCTCTAAATTACGCTGCGTAGCTGCATCGAGAATGAGAAAGTCATCTGATTTATATAAAAAAAGTTGGTTGAATTGTTCAAGCGCCTGATACTGCGTTTTTGAAAGGTATGCATAAAAATAAAAAAGCGCTAAGCGCAATGCATCATGATCAGCGATTTGCTTTTGGCTACTTGCTGGAAATTTTTGCACCCACTCATCAAGAACTGGCCCCTGTTCTTCAATTTTCCCATCAACAAGGGTTGTAAAATATCCCTGCTTTTTAAAAAGAGGCGCAAATTGCTTTGCTGCTTTTATATTCGGGATAAGCAATTCATCGGGAAAAAAGCGAGCCAGTTCTGATTCTACGATTCGCTCTGATCCTGCGGGAATAACCGTAGCCCATAATTGCCCGGTGAGTAATTCGCCAAAAACAAGCGCCCACTCATTCTCTCCCGGATACAATGCAAATAGATACGAAGCAGATTTTTCATCAAGCAGTTGCGAATCGGTGAGAGTTCCTGGAGTCATCACCTGCGCAACATCTCGCTTTACTAATTTCCCCGGCGTAGCTTGCTCAAGCTGATCGCAAACAGCTACTTTAAATCCACCTTTAATGAGCTTATGCAAATAATGATCTTTTGCATGTAACGGCACGCCACACAAAGGAATTGGTTCGCCATCATGTTTTCCACGTGACGTAAGTGCAATTCCTAAAAAGGCTGCTGCCGTCTTGGCATCATCAAAAAAAAGTTCGTAAAAATCTCCGACTTGAAAAAAAAGCAACGTATCAGGATACGCTGCTTTTATATCGAAAAATTGCTGCATTAAAGGAGTGATTTTTGATTGCATCAAGGCGCTCGTCTTTGTTTATTTTTGATAAAAACATACTACATTAAGATACTGTTTTTAATCAGGTAATACAAATAAAAAGGCCCCATGCAGTCGCACAGGGCTTCACTTTTATGCACTCAATTAATTACTATTTTGACGAATTTAATTTCGTATATTTTCCATACGCACCTTTTGCCACAGCAACAGGATATTTCTTGCTATTCTTTTCCATTTTTTTTACAAAACTACTACTCAAATCAATATCAGCAGCATTGGCAAAACTTAAGACGTACGCAAGCACATCAGAAAGCTCATCTGCAATCTCTTGCTTATTCGATTGCGCAAGCTCTTGGGACTCTTCATTAGAAACAAATTGAAACTTCTCCATAAGCTCAGCAGCTTCAATTGCGATAGACATGCTCAAATTTTTTGGATTGTGATATTGTGCCCAATCCCGTTCAGCTACAAACTGCTGCATAATATCGCGCAGTTCTTGCACGGATGTTTTTGAATCGCGCTTATCTAAGGTATTCATAAGAAGTCCTAATATTACGATTAATTTGGATGCTGATTACGGAGATGCCTGGAAAGATTACTTATATAATCTGTTGCAAAAGAACATCCCGGATGAGTGCATGCGTAACTATTCGAATGACTATCTTTCATGTGCCTATCTAGCTCAGACGCTGTCCCTTTAAAGATACATCTGCGCCGAGAGCACGTGTGAGTATCAACATCCGATGCGGAATGCTGAGGGCATGATCCTGAGTGATTAAGTCCTTCGCCACAGCTATCATTCGCACACATATATATCCTCTGCGAGTTAGCTGCAAGTCCTTTTTTCGCCTCTTGGACCCACGCATGATCGGGCCCTAAGGCGACCTCCATAGCATCCACATACCTCTTCAAATCCCATGTATCACCCGATTCGGAAGCTGCTGCATAAGACGCAAGCGACATGCTCAGCGCACAGATCATTACAATATATTTCATATCAAATAACCACCATTTAATATTTTACATCATTTATTTTAAATAATTTCCGGTATGACTCATTTTTACTTGCGCAACTTCTTTGGGAGTTCCTGTTGCTAAAAGCGTGCCACCTTGATCGCCGCCTTCGGGCCCAAGATCAATCAAGTAATCAACCGTTTTGAGGACATCAAGATTGTGTTCAATCACAATCATAGAGTTGCCCTTATCAACGAGCCGATTTAAAACGAGTAATAATTTTTCAATGTCACTATTGTGCAGTCCCGTTGTTGGTTCGTCAAGGATATAAAGTGTGTCATTACCGCGCTTTGCGAGCTCATCAACCAATTTAATTCGTTGTGCTTCACCGCCAGAAAGCGTCGTTGATGGTTGGCCCAGCTTAAGGTAATCAAGCCCTACTTGGCACAATAAATCTAATCGTTTTGCAATGCGTTTATGCGCGGAGAAAAATTCTGCCGCTTCAAAAGCAGTCATATCAAGTACATCTGCAATGGTTTTTTCTTTGTATGTAATCTCGAGCGTCTCGCGATTATATCGCTTGCCTTTGCATACTTTGCAGAGCATCGTAACCGCTGGCAAAAAGTGCATCTCAACCGTTACCGACCCATCACCCTTACACTCAAAGCAACGTCCATCTGATACGTTAAAGCTGAATCGCCCTACCGCGTATCCACGCGCATTACTTTCTGGAAGGGATGCAAACAGTTTTCTAATTTCATCAAACACGCTTAAATACGTTGCGGGATTTGAACGCGGCGTTCTTCCAATTGGGCTTTGATCAATGACGACCATACTCTCAATTGAGTCTGCTCCTATTAAATCTGAAACATCACCCGTTCGCCCTGAGCTTGTCGAAGGGTTTTTCCTTTTTTTGCCCAATAATTCACGTTCTAATGCAGGAACTAATTCTTGCATGATGAGCGTACTTTTGCCCGAGCCAGACACTCCGGAGATACCACAAAACACTCCAAGTGGAAACGCAACCGTAAGATCTTTCAGATTATTTTTATCAGCATGCGAAAGCGTCATCGTACCACTTGGCGTCCGTACTTTTTTCGGCGCAACGATTGCACGCTTACCACTCAAATAAGCACCCGTCAAAGAATTACTATTTTGGGCAAGCTCTTTTGGCGAGCCTACAGCCGTGATCATACCGCCGTGCACGCCGGCAGCCGGTCCCATATCAATCAAGTAATCTGACTGCTGCATTGTATCCATATCATGCTCAACCACCACAACAGTATTTCCCTGATCGCGCAGATGTTTGAGCGTTTCGATCAAGCGATCATTATCTCGCTGATGCAAACCAATACTTGGCTCATCAAGAATATAAAGCACACCACTCAATGCGGATCCAATTTGCGTAGCCAATCGAATACGCTGGCCTTCACCGCCCGAAAGCGTACGAGCCGAGCGATTCAACGTTAAATACGAAAGGCCTACATTATTTAAAAAAAGAATACGATTTTTAATTTCTGAAACAAGCGATTTTGAAACTTCATGCTGCGTTTGCCCAAGTTCTAAATCATCAAAAAATCTGCGTAACTGCTTAATTGATTTTGCACACAAATCAAAAATATTTTCACCACCAATACGAACAGCTCGCGCATGCTTATTTAAACGCTTACCGTTACACTCTGAGCAGGTATGCTCTTTTGCATACTTCGGCCCAAAAAAATCTGGATATTTTTCTTTCCACGCATCTTTTGATCCTTGCGCCCACGGCCACTCATGAATCGTTCCCAAACCATGACATTTTTTACACGCACCAATAGGCGAGTTAAACGAAAAGAAACGGGGCTCAAGCTCCGGCATTGACTCATTGCACTTCACGCACATGCGATGAGATGAATAATGGCGCGACTCTGATCCAGCAATTACTTTGCACGTCCCGGCGCCATACGTAAGCGCACGCTCAACCGCTTCCTGCAAGCGAGCTGATTCTGATTTTCGTACATCTAAAGCATCTATTAATAAATCGATTGTGTGCTTATATGTTTTCTTCAGTTTCAGCTGCTTAATATCATCTTCTGACTTAAATTTATAGCTTGTGCCATCAATGGAAAAACGGTAAAACCCTGCATGAAACAGCTTGGTTAACTCAGTAACGAATTCACCTTTTTTTTGATTGGCAATCGGAGCAGCGATCGTAATGAGATTGCCATTGTATTCAGACAAAAGCATCTGCGTAATCGCGTCTGGAGATTGCGCTTCAATCGGTATGTTGCAATTTGGGCAAAACGGCGTACCGATTCTCGCATAGAGCACGCGCAAATAATCATAAATTTCGGTAATAGTGCCAACGGTAGAGCGCGGATTTGAACCAACCGTTTTTTGTTCAATTGCAATCGACGGGCACAACCCCTCGATGCGATCAACGGCCGGTTTTTTTGCAATGCCTAAAAATTGCCGCGCATAAGAAGAAAGCGATTCCATATAGCGCCGTTTACCTTCAGTAAAAAGAATGTCGAGCGCAAGAGAACTTTTTCCCGATCCGGATGGGCCAGTAATCACTGTTAATGTATCTTTCGGAATCGCAACATCTATATTTTTAAGATTATGCTCCCGAGCACCCTTAACAGAGATCCAATTAGTTTTTTTAGCTGCCGTGTATTTAGTCATAGGTATCTCATGAAATGTGTTTAAATTCTCCATTTATAGCTTGATTATAGCACAGAGTGAGGGTATTGGCAAAAATGAAGGCTCTATTTTCACAGGATATTAACCGTTAAATTCGGGAGAAAACGTTGCATTTTCCCCTGAAGCACGTATACTTTTGCCATGTATTCCTTACATGGTGGGCGTAGCTCAGTTGGTAGAGCACCAGGTTGTGGTTCTGGGGGTCGAGGGTTCAATCCCCTCCGCTCACCCCATTTTCTTCTATTTTCCTTGAAAAAGAGATAAAGAAAAGCTTGCGCATAGGCGCAAAAAGGACTACATTACTACTATCAATTTCTTTGCAATTGCACGTGTCGGGATGTGGCGCAATTGGTAGCGCACTCGCTTTGGGAGCGAGGGGTTGCCAGTTCGAGTCTGGCCATCCCGACCATTTTTTTGCCCTTTTTCCCCAATTTACCCCTCAAAACCCTTTATTTCAGCCCTTCGACTATGCTAGGATTACTTATGAAAAGTAGGTATTTCTTATGGAGAACGGTATAAAAAATCGCTAATACATACACTGCTGACTCTCCATCTCTTCTGGAAGGCGATGAAAGCAATTTAACTCCTCCTTCTGGTGATCCGGAAGTATGGTATTTGTGCGATGATGACGCCTGTGACTTTGCAACGAAAACTATGCAACAACTTACGCAATAAAAAAATACACCCCTATTTTCTTAGGCCATCTGTTTGAAACAGGTGGCCTATTTTTGTTTGCAAAAAAACCATTACTTTCATAAATAATCTTCTTTTTGAAAAAAAAATTGACCTGGCGAATCTGACATAGTAGTATCACTATCAAATTGAAAGTTAGAGAGTAGAGGGAGAGAAAAAATGAAATTAAACGGACACAAATTAGGACTCGTTGGTGCTGCTACCAGCGCGATTATTTTTACCGCTTGTTCAATTTTCATGCATCTCTGGCCAGCACAAGCAATAAACATGAGCGCGGCATTATTTCATTTGAGTAGCTTCGGGCCACTCACTGAATTTTTTGAACTGAACGCGCAACTATTTGTAAGCGGTTTAGTGCAAACAGCTGTTTATTCATACATCTATATTTACCTCTTTGTATGTATTTACGACCATATGAATAAAAAGCGTTAATTGAGGCTTCTTCATACCTCCTATTTTTTGTGCGGCGAAACGAAGGCTAAACTATGTTCTCCATCCGAAAATCTTCGGGCGAAAAACAGCGGTTTGATCTTCATAAGTTTCGCCGCTCATTATTAAACGCGGGCGCACCCGAAAAAAACATTGCTACCATCATACGCCGTATCAAAAAAGATAAACCAACAAGCACTCGCCTCATTCACGAAATTGTTACTGAAGTACTTCAAAAAGAAAATCCTGCCGTTGCTGATCGATACAATCTCAAACGAGGGCTCATGGAGCTTGGCCCCGATGGCTACCCCTTTGAACAGTTCGTTGCGCAGCTTTTTTCCAAGCTTGGCTATACCACCAAAACTAATCGTGTTATTCCCGGTATGTGCGTTGACCACGAAGTAGACGTCATCGCACACAAGAAAAACCATCACTATATGATGGAATGTAAATTTCATAATCGCCGCGGCATGAAATCAGATGTTAAGGTTACGCTCTACGTACAAGCTCGCTTTGAAGATATTCGTGATCAATGGAAACAAAAAGAAAATTCTGAGCATACCGTTCATCAAGCATGGATCGTTACTAACACGCAATTTACTTCTGAAGCAATTAAGTATGCACTCTGCAAAAATATAAAACTACTCGGATGGGGATATCCCGCGCACGCAAGCCTCGCAGATCTCATTCAAAAGCATTCCCTCTATCCGATCACTACACTCACATCCCTTTCAAAATACCAAAAGCGCACCTTTATTAAAAATGGACTCGTGCTCTGTAAAGACGCAAAAGATCATAAAAAAACACTCGAAAAACTTGGTCTCAAGCCGAACGAAATTAAAAAGATAATTGCGCAGGCGCAAGCAGTGTGCAAATTATAGTTACCACCCGAGCCATGGAGTAAGTAGTAGTTTAATTCCTACCACTACGAGAAAAACGGATACAACTGCACGAAAATTGTGTTGTGGGATTCGATGGACTACGCGCGATCCTAAATACGCTCCTAAGAATGATGCGGGCACAAAAAGTGCAAATCCCCAATAAAGAGGCGCATCCAATCGAATGCCATCCCAAAGATATACGGCCATACGAGTACTATCTAATACCAAACTGATTGCTCCGGTGGTTCCAATAAAGGTTACTTTATGTAGATCAAATGCAGCCATAAATACACTCCGTACTGCGCCTCGAATACCAAAAATTCCGGCAAAAAATCCGGAAAGTAACCCACCGATCATGCTGGTTACCCAGTTATTGGGAATTTGAAAATTTTCAATAACGTGCATAATTGCTACAGAGAAAATTAAAAAAAGGCCCATCAAAGACGTAAGTACCATCGACTGTTCAGGAGTAACGAGCAGTGCACCAAAAAATGTGGCAACGACAGTTGGTATGCCAAAATACATAAATAAACGCCAATCAATACCCGCGCGAAAAAAACTCATTTTAAAAACATCATGAAACCAATGCACGCCACAGACTAATAAAATCGTTTGGCTAAACGGCAAAAACAAAAGAAGAATAGGAGTCATGATCGTGCCCACTCCAAACGCTGAGATAGTACCAACACAATTGGCGATAAAACTGACCACGGTAATGGAAAGTATTTCAACGATCATATGAGATCCCTTGCATTCATAATGGTTAGCGATTACGCTTTTTTGCATACTAAACAGTATGATAAGGATATGCAATATGTTCGTATCCTTCGACAAGCTCAGGACGAACGGAGAGAGATACTCAATTTTCTACCCAACCGTTCGCCCTGAGCTTGTCGAAGGGTTCTTGCGAACGATCAAATTCAGGAATAATATGCAAACATCTTCACTGCAAGCACGCTGGCACATTGATTGGTTTTCAATGAGTATCACATTTATGATTGCCTGCATCGGCCTTCTTTTTGTATACAGCGCAACGCAGACGCCCGAGCAACACCTTTCTATTTTTTTTAAAAAACAAGCAATCGGTATTACTATAGGTATCATTGCCTATTGGCTATTCGCACTCATTGACTATCGCTCGCTACAGCGATGGGGATACTTTGGCTATTTTTTCGTGATTGGCTTATTGTTTTTTACGCTCGCAAAAGGATCCATTGGTATGGGCGCGCAACGATGGGTAAATCTTTTCTTTTTTAAATTCCAGCCCTCTGAGCTTGCAAAACCTCTTTTTCCTGCATTCGTATCCTATTATTTATATACGCACCCAGAGACACGGCATGCATCGTGGCGCCATTTTATTCCACTGCTTGCGATGCTTGGCATAAGCTTCTTGCTTATTTTAAAGCAGCCCGATTTAGGTACCGCACTCATTATTGCTTTGTGTGGCCTCGCGCTTTTGTGGCTCGCTGGACTGCCAAAAACATTTTTTTTATATAGCAGCCTGGCATGCTTACTTGCCGCTCCCCTTTTATGGCGCACGCTCAAGCCGTATCAAAAAAATCGCATCGCAGTTTTCTTAGGATATGGCGCAACGGATAAAGAACGATATCAAATTGAGCAATCAATGATTGCAATTGGATCAGGCGGATTATATGGCAAAGGGTTTAGTAACGGAACACAAAATAATTTACAATTTTTGCCCGAAAGCAGAACTGATTTTATTTTTGCCGTGATATGTGAAGAGTGGGGTTTTGTAGGAGCTATCACCCTCCTTGCACTGTATCTTGTTTTATGTATACGTGGGATGCTCATCATTCCATCCATCTCGTGCGCGTATGCACAATTGCTTGCCATCGGCTTACTCCTGCACATTATTCTTTCAGCGATCATAAATGTATCAATGGTAATGGGACTCCTGCCAATTGTAGGAATCCCATTACCACTTTTAAGCTATGGACTCAGTAATCTTTTAATTTCGTTTGCAAGTCTCGGATGGATTCAAGGCATTTATATGCAACGCGATTTTTATTAACGCTACCATTCAGGGCAATGATGATCGCACCATAGTTTACCTGCAGTAAACCATAATACCCCAATCACAAAAGCTGCTGGCTTCCTTAAGTACTCAGGCAATCGTTCTTCCATTTCGCCCGTTGGATCAGTGCCAGTCTCGCGCTCAACTGCCAAGCCTTCTTGAGGCAAATCATTTGAATCTTTCTTAACTTCTTCTCCAAGATCAACCGGAGTTCCTCCAAGCGCTGCAACCATCCCAAACAACCCATCATCTTTGCTAGGTTCCGCGTGAATCAATCCTGTATGTGCAATCAAGAATGCAACCAAAAAAAGCAAACCATTTCTCATGCTTGCCCCATCTAGCAATTCGCCCAACCAGATCCACACATAAACCCATCCGTAATTGCTTCCATATTGAGAGCAGCAGCTCCGCCCGCAGCAATCATAAGTGCCCAATAAATGGCACACCGCTGATCTGTAGACAATCCACAACAATCATCTGTAACGCCCGCTCGCTGCTCCGCTTGTCTGGTAGCACGACGCGATCCCGCTAGAGCTGCAGCTCCCGCGGCTGACACCCTGCGTCTTAATTGTGCACCCCCTCCTGGAGCATCACCTGCAGCGTGCATCGAACCCGTTGCTACCGATAAAAACGCAATCAAAAACAGTGAAACATTCTTCATAAGGCATCCTTTTTTAAGTGTATACATATGCGTCATGCAATCCGTACGCTCTTTTTTTCTGAGGTAAGAAATAACATAAAACATTACGCAAAACAAGTATGTATGCCATAAGAAATGATTGATCCATCGCTACTGGGTCCGTTAGTGAATTCATCAAGCTATGCAAAAAAAATCAGTAGCCTTTTTTGCATAGTTCATTCTATTGATTTTATTACTCCGGCTGCTGGAAGCACAATTCGCTTAAAGCACTCAATGCTGCAATAACTCCACTCGCTAAACTTACACCCAAGCAGCACTCAGCGGACGGGCAACAACAACACGTCCCACCACACTCAAGGCCAGGACTACGATTCATATCATATCCGCGCGGAGTGTTAGTCATTCGAGCAGCTCTGGGCGCTTTTGGTACACGCCTTCGGCGGCGTGGCTGTGGATATCTTTCAGAGGCTTGCTCGCTATCGCTAACAGTTGCCTGTGCCGAAAAAAACGAGGAGCAAAAAAGTGATAAAAGAATAATCATAAGAACGGAATATCTACGTGTCATTTGTAACCTCCCTGTTGGAACGATATACTAAAGCTTTTAAGATATCTCACAAACGAGAGTAAAAAGCAATGGGAAATCATGGATAATCAAGCGCTCGACGTCCTTACCCTGCAAGAACAACCGGAAGAAACACAGTATAGTTATATCCCCAAAACATTTGACGATTATTTAGGCCAAGATACGATCAAAGAAAAATTGCGCGTCTATACAACCGCTGCAAAAATGCGCGACGAATCGCTTGATCACCTTCTACTATTTGGCCCTCCCGGACTCGGCAAAACAACGCTCGCTACAATCATGGCGCACGTTATGGGAGTAAATATCAAACTATGCAGTGGCCCCATGATGGAGCGCACCGGTGATTTAGTTGCTATTCTTTCTAGCCTTGAGCCACGAGATATTTTATTTATTGATGAAGTACATCGCATGCCAACCAACGTTGAAGAAGTACTCTACTCTGCCATGGAACAATTTCGCGTTGATGTGATTATTGGCCAAGGCGCCGGCGCAAAATCAGTCAGCTTGCCAGTAAATCCGTTTACGTTAATTGGCGCAACCACCAAGGGTGGCATGATTTCAGCTCCGCTGCGAAGCCGATTTGGCATCACAGAGCGCATCGATTTTTACGATTTTGAATCACTGCGCGATATTGTATTGCAAAATGCAGATTTTTTAAACATAGAAATATCTCCTGAATCAGCATTACAAATCGGGAAATGCGCGCGCGGCACTCCTCGGATTGCAAAAAAAATCTTGCGAAGAGTTCGAGATTTTGCGCAAGTACATAATGAAAATAAAGCCACTGAAGAAATTGTGCAAAAAGCTCTCGACTTTCTCGGTCTCGACCAAGAAGGCCTTTCGACTGTCGACGTACAACTACTACAAAAAATAATCGAGAACTTTAATGGTGGCCCCGTTGGCCTTGATACGCTCGCATCTTTAATCGGTGAAGATGCCGATACGATTGAAACCGTCTATGAGCCATACTTGCTCCGATTAGGATATCTTGAAAAAACAGCCCGTGGAAGACAAATTCCCCACAAAAAACTTCCCATTTTAACGCAACGATTTTTGGGACAAAAAACACTCATTTCATGACAGGCACTCGTTCGACAAAATAAAAGCCTGCGCGTATAATTAAAATACGCACAAAAAATCTCTCATACCGTTTATTAAACGGCACAATACTAAGATAAGGGTATCCGCCATGGCAGGTCATAATAAGTGGTCGCAAATCAAACATAAAAAAGCAAAAGAAGACTCAAAGCGCGGTAAAGCGTTTACTAAAGTCATTAAAGAAATAATTATGTCTGCCAAAGAAGGCGGTGGCGACCCTTCCGGAAATGCGCGATTACGCCAGCTCATCGACAAAGCAAAACATATCAATATGCCGCAAGAAAATATCACACGCGCAATTAAACGCGGTACTGGCGAGCTTGCTGGCGTTAGTTATGAAGCGTATACCTATGAAGGCTACGGCCCAAATGGCATTGCCGTTATGGTTGAAACTCTCTCAGATAATAAAAACCGTACCGTTGCAGATCTTCGACAACTCTTTCAAAAAAACAGCGGTACGCTTGGCGAAGCGGGATCAGTAAGCTGGATGTTTAAAAAAATGGGCGTCATCCGCGGAACAAGCGGTTTAAGTGAAGATGCGTTACTCGAAAAACTTCTAGAATACGATGTCGAAGATATTAAAAAAGATGGCACATTTGTATCTATTTTTTGCAATGCACGATCATTAGATCAGGTAAAAAAAGCAATCAACCCTGCAGATATGAAAATAGAAAGCGCCGAGCTTGAGTGGGTAGCGCAAACAGCCTTAGAACTTTCTGACGATAAAAGTGAAAAAGCGGTGCAGTTTCTTTCTGCACTTGAAGATCATGACGACGTACAAAATGTGTACACCACATTAGCGTAAAAATGATAGTTTTTCTTCCGTTCGCCCTGAGCTTGTCGAAGGGTTATAGAACGGTCGAACGTAAAAAAATATATTAAGAAAGAGTAGTTTGTAGTTTTAATACATTTTAAGCATTTTGTTGTTGAATGTTTTTCAACCCTTCGACAAGCTCAGGGCGAACGGAGGGAGATTATAGGATATTAAATGATACAAAGTATGACCGGCTATGCGACTAAAACAATTACAATCACTAAAGGCTCAGATCAAAAAGCGCACATTTCAATTCAATTAAAAGCGCTCAACTCGCGCTACTTTGAACTAAATGCAAAGCTTCCTCCTGCCCTTTCTTATTTAGAAACTGATTTAATTAAGCTCTTTAAAAAATCATTAATACGCGGCTATATCAGCTTTATCGTATATGTGGATAATCCATCAATATTTAAAGGCGCTATTACTCCTGCCCTCAGCACCGCACAAAGTTATGCTGCGGCTATTGAAAAAATAAAAAAAGAAGTGGGTATTGCTGATCCTATCACGCTCGAAATGCTCGTTCGCTTGCCCAACATTTTCTCTACAGAAGAACAAGGCATGGATAAGCAATCAGCGCAAGAAATACTCACAACTGCAAAAGAGCTGATCGAAACTGTTATCTCGGAACGAGAAAAAGAAGGCGTGCAACTCAAAAAAGATATCAGTGATCGCCTCGCCTTTATGAAAAGCGAAATAACTGAAATAAATACTCGCTTTCAAGCGCACATGGAAGAACAAAAAAAGAAACTCTCTGATGTTATGAGTGAGCTAGAAGGCGATAAAAGCGATCTCGCTGAAGCGCGCAAAAGCGCTCTCTATACCGTCCTTGATAAAATCGATGTTCATGAAGAAATCGTTCGGTTTGAAAGCCACTTAGTAAATCTCGAAACCCTCCTTGATTCTCAGGGAGCAGAAAACGGCAAACGTATCGATTTCACGCTCCAAGAGCTTGCTCGAGAAATTAATACCATTACCGCTAAATGCTCTGATAGCCTCATTAGCTCCCGAGCAATCAATATCAAGGTCGAGATCGAAAAAGCCCGAGAGCAAGCCCAAAATATCGTATAAACCGTTGCTTTTCCCGCTCTAATTCTGCCACACTAAAAGCAGATAGGAATCGTTTTAAAAGGGAAAAGTATGAAGAAGCGTTATGCCATCTTTTTGGCACTCACTATTATTTTCGGCATATCTCATGCGCAAGAATCTTCTACCCAAGAATCTTCTGCACAAGAGTCTTCATGGCTGCAAGCGTGTAAATTAAAACTTGCCGTTGGCCTTGTTACTGCAATGCAAGCAGTAATAGAAATAGCTGCAACGCAACTTGCCCAGCAAGGCGATATTGTTGCAGCTGAAATACTTTATGACATTCAAAAAAACAAAACGCCCCAAGCACTTTTTTGCGAGGCAGGAACGATGCAGCTAACAGGTATGTTTAATCATCTCATTTCTTCTCTTGCTGTCGCGCAGCCAATTAAGACCGCAATCGAGGGCGCATTATCCTCCGCCATATACAAAGCAATGGAAACCTATTCAGCTTCATGGTTTTAAATTGATTGGAGGTAATAACATGAAAAAAATTATATTCATTATAATATTGGCGTTTTTGTTCCCAAGCAATTCACTGATTTATTCTGCAAACAAGCAGCCATCTCTTATGGCACCCGCAGCTCCTGCAGAATTTTCTGAACCCTCTCCCACTCCACGCTTAGATAGATTGCGCGCTGATTTTACCAAACGGTTATACCGCATAAAAACCTGCTTACGCAAAGATAGTACATGCTCAAAAAGTGAAACCTTAAAAGCTTTTCGCGATGTGGTGGTAACAATTGCAGCACTTGCTGCGCTCATGTATGGTGCCGGACACGGTTTTGAGCTAATCGGAAAATCACTTTTTGAATCGGGCTATGATGAATTATCTGTAGCAGACCGAACAAAAAAAATAACCGGAGCTGCTTTACAAAAAACTGGTGCTGCACTTAAAGCTCCTGCAAGAGCTGTAGTCGCGAATGCAAAAAATCCATTTAAAAGAAAAAACCCTCTTACCATACCACTCGGCGATATAGTTACGTATCAAGGACAAGAGTACTATGTAATCATTAACGATCAGCGAGGTAAAGTTGGTATCGCGCTAGATCCTGAAGCTAGGTATTTTGATTGGGTATCAATTGCCGATCTTGATTATTTTCCAACCTACGAAACATACAAATAACTTTTTACATGCAATCTTTACTCAACATTTTTTCTGATATACCGTACACTTATAAACCATTCGCACCCTTCGACAAGCTCAGGGCGAACGGTTACCAAAAACCTGAGTAAACTGAACCGTGCGAGTTAACTTAACCAATGCGCAAAATTTCTAAAATATACGTACAACATCCACATGGGATTACTCCCCGTTCGTCCTGAGCGTGTCGAAGGATACGAACGTAAAACAAAAAAAACATATGTCGAAGCATTTTACCAATCTGCACGTTCACACCGATTTTTCACTCCTTGATGGAGCCATCTCGCTTAAGAGATTAGTTTCGTATGGCAAAGAAAACGACTTTAAATCCCTAGCGATTTCGGATCATGGAAACATTTTTGGTGCGGTCAAATTTTTTGAATTGTGCAAAAAAGAAAACATCAAACCGATCTTAGGCATGGAAGCCTATCTAACGGAAGATGCTTCGGTGAAAAATGCTGATAATAAGTACTATCACCTCTTGCTGATTGTACAAAACAGCGTAGGCTACCGCAATTTATGCAAACTGATCGCTTACTCGTATAAAGAAGGATTTTATTTTAAACCGCGTATCGATTATCGCATGCTTGCCAAGCACAGCGAAGGATTAATTGTAAGTTCTGCGTGCCTGGGTGGGCACATTCCTAAGCTACTCATGAACAATAAAAAAGAGATCGCGGATGAACGCGTTGATTGGTTTTTAGAGCACTTTGGCCCTGAACGGTTTTATTTAGAAATTCAGCCAGAAGATCAAGATGAGCAAAAAATATTAAATAAAAAGCTCTATGCATTAAGCGCAGAAAAAAATGTATCACTGATCGCAACTGCAGACTCTCACTATGCAACGCCAGAAGATCATGAAGCGCATGAAGTGATGCTCTCTATTCAAACGCATGGCCGCGTTGATGATCCTAATCGATATACA
>JAJCZB010000034.1 GCA_029262595.1 Candidatus Babelota bacterium
GAGCGCTGCTTTGACGTAGCAGAGGTCAGCGGTTCGATCCCGCTCGTGCCTACCAAAATTGAAAGTGAATTATGTTGCATACCCTGAATTGTGATTGTATTATATAGCGTAAAGAGGTTGATCGTGGCACTAGACAAAAAAGAAAAAGCAAAGATTATTACTGATTTTGGGCAGAACGCTCAAGATACAGGTTCATCTGCGGTGCAAATAGCATTGTTGACGCAACGTATTAATGATTTAAATGAGCATCATTGCAAGATAAATGCTAAAGATTTTAGTTCACGCCGTGGCTTGGTTAAGTTGGTTTGCAATCGCAAACGGCTTTTAAAGTATCTGCTAAAAACAGATGAAGCGAAATATAAAGAGCTTATTGAAAAGCTTGGGCTTCGCAAATAAAACAGCCATAGCGTGATATACACTTAATTACTTATTGTAGGTTCTAATGGTAAAAACGTTTCGTTTAGAAGATTTTCAATACGAGGTACAGATCGGCAAGTATGCACAACAAGCTGATGGCGCTGTTTGGTTACAGCGTGGTGGTACAGTTATGTTGGCGACAGTCGTTTCTGCGCCGTCTAAAGAGTTTCCTGGATTCTTTCCTCTTACGGTAGAATACAGAGAGCAATTTGCAGCAGCTGGAAAAATTCCGGGTGGCTACTTCAAACGAGAAGGTAGACCAACTGAAGGGGAAGTTCTTACTTCCCGTTTGATTGATCGTGCTATTCGGCCATTATTTCCTGCAAATTATTTTGATCAAGTGCAAGTTATTATTACGGTATTTTCAGTAGATAAAGAGCATCCGCCACAATCATTTGCTCTTACTGCTGCATCGCTTGCGCTTTCTATTTCACAAATTCCATTTTTAGAGCCGGTGAGCTCTGTTGAAATGTCTCGCGTTGATGGCAAGTGGATCCTCGGCGCTTCGTATGATAATACGGAATTGGCTGACGGTCGGGTTGTAGTTGCGGGAACTAAAGATGGTGTTGTCATGGTAGAAGGTTCAGGAAATGAGCTTTCTGAAAGTGATTTTCTTGATGTTATGTTTGAAGGACATGAAAGCATCAAAAAAATTGTTGCATGGCAAGAAAAAGTTCAGGCAGAAGTTGGTAAGACAAAAGACGTGCCTGAGTCGAAATACAATTTTGATGAATGGCGTTCACGTGCTTCAAAATTTTTGACTACAGATCGAGTTTTGAGCATTTGTGAAGCTGATAAAATTAAACGCGATATAACGTTAAGCGCATTGCGTGAGCAGTTCATTGAAGAAAATAAAGCTTTTCTCGAAGAAACTGACACTCCGCAATCATTGGCTGGTTATCAGTTTGAATCAGCATTAAAAGAGAAATTGACTGCGTACATGTTTGAAAAAGACGAACGTATCGATGGTCGTGCTTTTGATAAGATTCGTGATATTTTTGTTGAGGTGGGAGTACTTCCAAATACGCATGGTTCTGCAATGTTCCAGCGTGGGCGTACACAAGCATTAGTAACTGTTACTCTTGGTAGTGGAGATGATGCACAGCGAGCAGAGACTTTGCTCGGTGAAGACGAAAAGTATGATGGTTCATTCATGCTTCATTACAATTTCCCTCCTTATTCAGTCGGTGAAGCGCGCTTTTTAAGAGGCCCTGGTCGACGTGAAATTGGACATGGTAATTTAGCTGCATCTGCACTGAAATATGTTCGTCCAAACAAAGAAGATTTCCCATACACTATTCGTGTTGTTTCCGATATTTTGGAATCAAATGGTTCTAGCTCGATGGCAACTACTTGTGGTGCTACTATGGCATTGATGCAAGCGGGTGTACCTCTTTCAAAAATGGTTGCTGGTAACGCAATGGGATTGATTAAAAGTGATGATGGCCAGTTTAAAGTTCTTTCCGATATTACCGGATTTGAAGACAACTTTGGTTTGATGGATTTTAAAGTAGCTGGTACTGACGTTGGTATTACCGCTATTCAAATGGATATCAAACATAAAGGTGGCTTGCCTCGTGAAATTTTTGAACGAGCGCTTGAACAAGCTCGTGGTGGCAGGCTCTTTATCTTGGATAAAATGCGCGAAGTAATGACTGAGCCAAGTAAAGAACTATCTCCATTGGTTCCCCGTGTTACGACTCTTAAAATTAATACGGAAAAAATTGGTGCGGTTATCGGCTCTGGTGGTAAAACCATTCGTGAAATTATTGCTGAAACGGGAACTCAAATTGATATCGAACCAGACGGATTGGTTAAAATATTTGGTGATGCAAATGCCAAAACTGATTTAGCAATTCGCTGGGTGAAAACTCTTGTTGGTCAGATTATTCCGGGAGATATTTTTGACGGAAAAGTTCGTCGATCTGCTGAGTTTGGCTTGTTCGTTGAGTTGGTTCCTGGTGTGCAGGGATTAGTTCATATTTCTCGAATTCCACGCGATAAGCAAAGTACATTCATGAATGACTATCAAAATGATGACGATGTACGCGTGAAAGTTCTTGATTACGATGATTCAAACGGACGTATTAGTCTTCAAATAATGGATAAATAAGAGACTATATTTTGAATCTATGAGGTTTGAGAGGCGCTATGAAACGATCTGATGGACGTAAGCACAATGAACTTCGCTCTCTCAAGCTATCCCATAATATCTATGAATATACGCCCGGCTCAGTATTAATTGAGCTGGGCAAAACTAAAGTACTTTGTGCAGTGACGTTACAACCAACTGTTCCTCATTTTATGCGAGGTAAAGGGACTGGATGGCTCACAGCAGAGTATGCGTTATTACCTGCATCCACTTCTTGCCGTACGCAAAGAGAAGTTTCTGCGATGCGCCGTAATCATCGATCCGTTGAGATATCTCGTCTTATTAGTAGATCGCTTCGCACTATTATTAATTTTTCAGCACTTGGAGAGCGAAGCATTATGGTAGATTGCGATGTGCTTCAAGCAGATGGCGGAACAAGAACGGCTTCGATTATAGGAGCGTTTGCTGCTCTTTCAATGGCACAAGCACAATGGAAAGCTGACGGTGTTATTACAGAAGATATTTTGGAACATACCATTGCTGCTATTTCTGTAGGCGTGTTACAAGACAAGTCTTTGGTTCTTGATCCGGATTATCACGAAGATAGTTCTGGTATCGCGGATATTAACTTTATTATGACGCACTCTGGTGACGTCATTGAAGTGCAAGGTGGGGCTGAGCAAGAGCCGATTGCGTGGCAACAGATGATCAATGCAGGTGAGCTTGCACGAGAAGGTATGCGAAGCATTGCTACTTTTTTGCAAGAAAATTCTTTTAAGGCGCCTCAGCAAAACAAAGGGATGCAGAAAAATAAATCCGCTTTGTTTAGCTTGAAAAGTCGCCAGCCAGATATTTCTCTATGATGCGTCTTTCATCGGTGTTAACGAGTAGTCCTTCAAAGGCTGCCGCGGCAAAGTCCGTAATCTGCTTAAAATCTTCAAACTACCCTCTTCTTTTTGGTCGTGCATTTTCGATGTATTATGCAGAGCAGCTTGGTTTGGCTTTTTGCTATCAAAGTATGCAAGCGGATAATCAATCTGCGGCTATGGCGGCATTGCAAACATCATTTCTCGGATCAACGTCTTGCTATTGGCTTGGATCTTTTGATGACCTTTCAAAAAGTAAGCAAAAAGTATGGGCAGAGTTTTTTAAAAAATATACGGGCCCGCATACGCTTATTGTATTTAGTAGCGCTTCTTTTTCCGCTCCTGATATAGAAACGATTGAATTGCCAGATGTTGTAGATGGCTTATTGTTTCAAAAAATAGCTCAGATGCTTGGGCAAAAAAAAGTTTCATTTCAATCGCCCCTCTTTGGGCAGACGAATAAAATATCACTTGATGAAGCGTATTTGTTTGTGAAATATGATGGCGTATTGGGTAAGGGTTCAGCAACATTTGCAAAAGATTGGCTGCCCGATATGGTTGTACCCGAAGTGTCACTTTTTTCATTGAGCCAAGCACTCTTTGATCGTAAAGCATCTTCTTTTTTTCGACTATGGAAGCAGCTTGCGCATCGGTATGCAGCACCATTTTGGATTACTTTTTGGTCTGAGCAGATGTGGCGCGCGTATCATTATATTTTGTATCAAAAAAAGGGTAAGCAGCTCGACGCGAAAAAAATGGGATATCGACTGCCGTTTTCCTTTTTAAATCGCGCCTGGCGGAATTATACGCTAGAAGAACTCAAATCCTATCATCACTTTCTGTATGATATGGACCATCATGTAAAAAATGGCGGGAGTACCCATATTCTTGATCTTTTCTATGCGATGGTTTTGGAGAAGAACCGCTAACTCTTCGTGTTATATCTTATTCTGATAAACGATCAGGTTGAATGATTCCACCAGAAATGATCATTGCCATGGCTTCTTGGCGAGTCAAGTCGATTGCTTTAAAGTTACTCTCGGAGAGAATAACAAAATACCCACTGGTGGGATTGGGCGTAGTTGGAATGAAAATATTGAAGAATTTTTCTTCTTTTTCAGGAGCGATGCTAAGGGGCAGTTCGCTTGTTAAAAAGCCGAGACTATAAATCCCTTTCCGGGGAAACTCAACGAGTACCACTTTTTTAAATGTTATTTTATCCTGTACGGAAAAGGCATGCACCAATTGCTTAATGCCGGAATATACCGGGCGGATAAGCGGTATTTTAAAGAGGAGCTTTTCTAATTGATGTATGAGATTGCGCAGCACTAAGGTACGAATCACAACTCCAAAAAAAACAATGCCGAGCAGTAAAAGAAAGCCTTGATTGGCTATCGCTCTATAAGGGACAGTCGCAATAAATTCTATCGGATGCTCAATAAATTTTTGTACCGGGCTGAGCCAGTTGATAATCAGGCGAGCAGAGAGAAGAAATAGTCCCATAGTGAGCGTGAAGGGCAATATAACGAGTAGCCCATTAATAAATGCTCGGGTGAAGTAGTGGCTCACTGATTGTAAAAAAGTGCGCTTGTGTGCCATGAGGCCCTTTCTATTGCAATTCTTTTTCAAGTGCTTGTGCGAGGTGAGAGCAAATTCGATGCGTTGCATCCGTTTCTCGGTCTTCTACCATGACTCGCAGCAAGTTTTCCGTTCCTGAATATCGAACATGTAATCGACCAGAATCGAGTTGCTTTTGGTATTCTGCTATGATAGCCGCTATTGCCGGTTCTTTCAAATCTTTTTTATGTACGATGGGGACATTAATCAGTTTTTGTGGATAGCTATCAAATGTTTGCATAGACCAGTTATCAGTATGCACGATACTTTCTAGAACGCGCAATGCTGTTGCAATCCCATCGCCGGTAGATAAAACATCGTGAAGAATAATGTGCCCGGACTGCTCGCCTCCTAGCAGGAAGTTTTGCTCATTTAACTTTTGCGCAATCCATCGATCGCCGACGGGAGTTCGGAGTAATTGCTTGTTTTGCAGAGAAAGATAATGTTCAAGTCCTTGATTAGACATTACAGTGCCAACGAGGACGGATTGCTTTGTGTAGTGAGGATGATTGCTCAAAAGTGCGAGCATATCATCACCATTTTTAATTTCCCCATCTTGATTCACGAGAATTACTCTATCTCCATCTCCATCAAACGCACATCCTAAATCAGCTTTATACTGGATCACTGCCTTCTGTACTGATAGCGGGTGGAGCGCCCCGCAATCTTCGTTAATGTTTCTGCCATTGGGAGCATTGTGCATGGTAATAACGCGCGCACCTAACGCAGAAAATATCGCAGGTGCCACAGCATGGACAGCTCCATGTGCGCAATCCAAGACTATGGTTTTTCCTTTTAAGGACAAAGTTTGAAAGCGTGCCGTGATTGTTTCTGTATAGAGTTGTGCGGCATCTTTAAAAGTACAAGTAGTGCCAAACTGATTATAGGTGCTTGGCCTATTGCGATGATATTTGTTGCTGATACTTATTTCTTGATCTTGATTAATTTTTCCTGCTTTTCGATCAATAATTTTGATGCCATTGTCTTGGAAAGGATTATGAGAAGCTGAAAGAATAATACCACAATCAAAGTGCGAGTTGCCGGCAAGTAGATGTGATACGGCAGGCGTAGGAAGCACTCCTGCATGATGTATTGTGAGAGGATGCATAAGCAAGCCTGTCCCTAAAGTGTGCGAAAACCAGTCTGCTGACTCGCGGGTATCCTGCACCATGAGTACGTGTGCGTTTGTACCATAGGTGTCTCCTATCCATTCGCCCAGTGCTTTTCCGAGACGAATGGTATCTTCAACTGTAAAAGGAAATATTCCAATCGCGCCACGGATGCCATCCGTACCGAAAAGATTGCTCATAATACCAACCTAATTTTTATTTTTTAATCAGTTCAACTGTTGGGTTTGATGGGGAATAGTGTACCAACTTAATTGATTCCGGTAAAAAGATTGTTTCGGGGGTAATCGTGAGTAAATTTTTACCCTCTTGAAGGCGTGCTGCATCAACGTGAATTGCAAGATCGCGTGCATCAAGCGAGCGGAGTACCGTCCGTTTTCCTGCTATTTTTAGAGAGAGCATTTCAGGAGCTTTTACGCTGTTTTCTTTTTGAACATTATAAAAACAAAGAGGTATGGTTATCCATGCAGTAGTCGTATGAGAGTTGCCAAAAATATACCAGAATGTGTAGCCGAGTAATAAAGAAATTACTTTAAGGGGTACGTTGCGTGAGGTTTGTTTGGCTCGTGACTCCATAACTCAATCCTTTTTTAGGTAGCGGTATCTGATAACTAATAAGCTTTTTAATGAGCGTGTGCGCTTGCTCCATCATCAAACCTTTTTTAACGATACCGTTATGAACAATCGAGTAATCATGTTGGGCAGCATCGGCAAAGAGGATGACGGCATCAGTTTTTGTCGTATAAGCGACTGCATCATCGATCCATGCGACTTTGGTTTGGTATGCATCGGGATGCCAACTTGCTTTAAAATTCACATTTATACCACGCAACATTCCAGCGCTTGAAATCCAACACAGGTATTCAGGACGCGATACTTTATTAAAAAGGAGAGAAATCAGACCATCAGTTATCGGCACATCAAGTAATTCCGGACTATGTAAGTGCGGGCTGAGCGCATCGGTGTGCTCAATTAAAATAATGATATTTTTATTATGAGTAAGCATTGTAAGCGTTGCCTTCATAATGGATGAAAGCCAGTCAGGAGAGGGCGCTTGAGTGGCAAGGGTAATGTTTTTGAGCGATACAAAATTGCGTTGTAATACCTGTTGGTGCATAAACATAAAGAGCATTGCAACAGCGGGAGAGAAAAGTAGAAGCATTGAAGAAAGAGTAGTGAGCTCTAATCCATGCGTTGCAAAGATGAAAAAGAGGTAGCCATAGAAGTATGCCAGTAGATTTTTATCGTGGTCCTTTTTTAACCAGAGAGCGCTATAGTAAAATGCCGTAGATATGAGCATTATTTCAGTTATATCGCTCCATGTTGTCAGTGCCCATGTGGAGGAGATAGTGTGTGATAGTGCGTTAAAAAAATCTGTCATGATTAAAACTCCTTTTTTCGATACGTTATTTGATGCTACATCATGAGGCATCATGGCGCAATGAGAAAGGAGATTTTTCTCACTTTTTGCGTTACTGTAGTATAGTACTTAAAAACATAAGACATGAATATAAGGTTATTACTATGGAACAAAAACAAATTGTATTAACGGGAGACCGCCCGACGGGCCCACTTCATTTGGGGCACTATGTGGGATCACTTGCAAATAGACTTGAGCTTGAAAAGAAATATAAACAGTATGTGATGATCGCTGATGTGCAAGCGCTTACTGATAATTTTGAGCATCCGGAAAAAATACGAAGAAATGTACTTGAGGTCGGCCTTGATTATTTAGCGGTTGGGCTGGATCCAGACAAGACTACCTTTTTTATTCAATCAATGATTCCGCAAATCGCTGAGCTTACGATGTTTTATTTGAACTTAGTCACCGTGAGCAGGCTTGAGCGTAATCCAACGGTGAAGACTGAAATTAAAGATCGCAATTTTGAGCGAAGTCTTCCCGCAGGATTTCTCATGTATCCAGTCAGCCAAGCAGCTGATATTACGATTGTGAAAGGGACCCTTGTTCCTGTTGGCGAAGATCAGCTTCCTATGATTGAGCAAACAAATGAGATTGTGCGCAGCTTTAATCGCATTTATAAAACGGATGTGTTGCATGAAGCAAAAGCATTGATTTCTAATGTACCGCGTCTTCCCGGCACGGATGGTACGAAAATGAGTAAATCTGCGGGTAATGCAATTTCGCTCGGAGATTCTCTGGACGACATTTCCAAAAAAGTAATGAGTATGTATACCGATCCTGATCATGTTCGCGTTGAGGATCCGGGGAAGGTAGAAGGAAACGTGGTATTTACGTATCTCGATGTATTTGATTCAAACAAGCAGGAAGTTGCGCAGTTAAAAGCGGAGTATCAAAAAGGTGGCTTGGGAGATGTGAAGCTCAAGCGCCGCCTCATTGATATATTGGATGCATTTATTGCTCCGATTCGTGAGCGGCGTGAGCAGCTTGCAAAGGATCCAAACTATGTGATGAACGTCCTTTTAGACGGTACCAAGAAAACCTTGCACGTAGCAGAACAAACCATGTACGATGTGCGCAGAGCAATGCTATTGGATTATAAATAATAAAAGGGGTTTATATGAAACGTCGTGGTCGTATAGCGATTAGCTTGGGGACTGGGGTGGTGATTGTTGGTCTTTTGGCTGTTTCGTTTGTTAATTTTTTTTATCGCTCTGATATTGTTACTAGTACAGTTATTACGCAAGATATTAAGCGCTTATCTGGTATTTTTCAAACCATTCATGAGCAGTGTACTATTCTCGGATTTGATAACCAGCAAAACAGAATCAACTTTTTAAACACGTGTAATTTTACTGGATCTGAAGTTGGCCCCATGAATTTGGCGCGCCCTGAAAAATGGCAAGGGCCATACGTGCAAGATAATCCTACCATTCAATCAAAAGAGTTTATGGTAGTGCGGACTAAGCAGGGCTACTTTATCACTCCAGGCAAAGGCGTTCGTTTGCCGAATGGCAAAGTGATTGGCAAAGATATTGTGTTCGATGAGAATGCAGATATCAAATCGATGATGGATGATAAAAATGCACTTTCATTTAAAGGCGAATCGTTTGCGCAGAAGTTGAATATATAGTTTTATATCACTTGTAAAAAACGAGACATTATTTTTTTGATGCCAGATTTAAACTTCACTGTGATGATAATGTTGGCATTTTTTTTATCCACGTCTTGCACGAGTCCCATGCCGAATGTTTTGTGGCGCACTGGTTGATTGCGTTTAAATCCTGATGAGAGCTTTTCTGGCTTGTCTTGCTTTGCAAAAGTAGGCTTTGTTTTTTTATTCACCGATTTACGCGCGGGCTTTGCTGATATTTTATCTTTAATCAGCGATGCAAACTGTGCTTGTTTTGCAGCAATCTCTGGCTGATTAAATCCGAGCCAGTCAGCGCAAAAGTGGCGAATTTGAGAATGGTTCCAGTATTGCGCATCATCTCGTGTAACTAATTTTTTCGGCAGTTCATCTAAAAATTGAGATGATAATTGATCTACCATTTGGCCATACGTATATCTAAATTTTGCATGAGAAAACAGTAGATAGTTTTTGGCGCGCGTTATGCCGACGTAAAATAAGCGGCGTTCTTCTTCAAGTGCGTCGTCATTTTCATAGAGTGCGCGCGAAGTGGGCAAAATGCCTTCTTCAAGGCCCGCCAAAATCACGATATCAAACTCTAATCCTTTAGCTGCATGGAGCGTCATTAAAAGGACTTTGTGCTCGTCATCATCCGAGGCGATGAGCTTTTCTTGCATGAGCGCAACTTCGTCTAGAAATGCAGAAATAGTTTGCACTTTTTGCGCTTCAAAATGGCTCATTGCATTGAGTAGTTCATTCACGTTTTCTATGCGCGTTTGCGCATCATCGCCTTCATAGGTTTTTTTCAAGTAGGCGGTGTATTCAATACGATCAAGAATTTTTTGAGCGGCTTCTCTGGGTTTGCTTTCAGGCTCGATCTCATCAAATATATGAATAAATTGAGAGAGCGCTTTTTTCTTTGATGGAGGCAATCCTTCGCTGAGTTGCTCGGCTGCTTGCTTGAACGTTAAAAACGGCTGTTCAGTCATTACTGCGTAGAGCTTCTCTTCAAACTTTGCGCCAAATCCGCGAGCGGGCGTATTCAAAATACGAAAAAGTGATGCGCGATCAAACGGGTTCATAACTAATTTAAGATACGCAAGCAAATCTTTAATCTCTTTACGCTCATAAAATTGTACGCCACCGATAATTTTATATGGGATACCATTCTTTAAAAATGATTCTTCAATTGCTCGTGATTGCGCGTGCGTGCGATAAAGTACTGCCATTGAAGGAGTATCAGTTTGTTCACGAGCGATCGATGCAAGTTGGGTGATTACGTCTGCTTCTTGGTATTCAGACATACACGTGATTTGCTTAGTGCGATTTGTGCCGGTGCGATCAGACCATAATTTTTTTGGATTACGCTGCGTATTATTTTTAATAACAGTATTAGCTGTTTCTAGTATGGGCTGTACAGAGCGATAATTTTGCTCAATGGCAATGCGCGTGGTGCCGGTAAAATCTTTTTTAAAGTTGAGCATATTAGTAACAGTCGCGCCACGCCATGCATAAATGGATTGATCTTCATCGCCTACTGCGCAGATAGAATCAAGGACAAGTTTTTTGGTGCGCAGCGCCATTTGTTTGAGTAGCTCGTGCTGCACAAGATTGGTATCTTGATACTCATCGACCATTACGTGCCTGATATTACTTTGGAACTGCTCTTTAAACTTTTTATTTTTTTTAAAGAGGCGTACAGTCTCAAGCAGTAAATCATCAAAATCGAGCGTTTTGCTTTCTCGTTTTTCTTTTTCGTATGCGGTGTAAACGTCCGGCAGTAAAGGGTGATCAAACAGTTCAACTGCAGGCCGTGAAAGGGCGGTAAGTTTATTTTTAGCATTGGAAATTTGGTAGCCTGCTTGACGCGCAGAAAGTTGCTGGTGCATGTTGGCGCGATGTAGAATACCAGAAAGAAGTTTTCTTTTATCGTCTTCGTCTAAAATTGAGATAAATGGGTTTTCTAAAAGCGCGCTATTTTCTTTTAAAATGCGAACGCAATATGAGTGAAAGGTTCCTACAAACGGAAGATCTTTATCTGATCCAATAAATCCTGCAATACGCTCTTTCATTTCAGTAGCGGCTTTATTAGTAAAAGTCAGCGCGATAATTTCACGAGCAGGAACACCGTTATCAACAATTAAATGCGTAATGCGTGCGGTAATAACGCGTGTTTTTCCCGATCCTGCGCCAGCGACGACTAAAAGAGGGCCCGTCACATGCTCTACAGCTTTTTTTTGTGGCGTATTGAGTGAGATTTTTGTACTCATATGCTTTTTTCGGTCTAAGGGTTTCAGTGATGAATAGTATAAAGTGTTTTGCTTTATTTTCCGAGAGCAAATTTTTTATAGTGCTCATGATGGATTTGTGAAAACATATAGTGCAGAGGAAAATACATGAATTGGATAGTAGATGAACTGTATCGTCTTTTCATTGGCTCTGAGTTTGAGTGGCTTCATTTATTTGAAATTATGTTTCGAACAGCATTTATGTTTTTTTATACCATTTTAAATGTGCGATTAATGGATAAACGAAGTATGGGAATGCTGAGTCCCTTTGAAATTATTATTATTATTGCGCTTGGATCAGCGGTAGGCGATCCTATGTTTTATCGAGAAATTCCGCTCGTGTATGCCATGGTAGTTATTTCTACGATTGTTTTTGCAGAGCGAGTAATCACTAAAGTATCAATGTTAAGTAGTTTTTTTGAGCGTCTGATTAATGGTGACCCAGTATTGATTATACGCGGCGGGCAATTAGTTAAGAGCGCTATGAGCGATCAAAATATCTCAAAAGAAGAGATCTATTCCCTTTTGCGTATGCGGGGAATTTTGCGCTTGGCGGACGTTGAATATGCGTACCTTGAGCCTTCGGGTAGCATCAGCATTATCAAGAAAGATGGAGCTCTTGGTGGGGATGTTATTCCTGAGAGCTCACGAATAAGGGCATAAGTATTTTTAAGTTCTTTTTTCAATAAAGTTAATGGTGCCATCGCTTGCAAGAATGGCAGATTCAACTTTGTTGAAATTATTTGTATGTAACTGTGCATTAAGTTCATTAAGAAGCTCTTGCTCAGTGATATAGTACTTGCGCATTTTGGACCACTGTATTTCACCGTCTTTTAACAAGATTGATGGCTGGCCTTTTACAAAATCTTCTATTGAAGGAGAATAGTAAGCAAGCAAGGTCATAAGGCCATTTAGCATTGTTAATGCAACGATAGTTGCTAAAATAGGAATAAAAGAGCTGCCATCTATTATGGCTTGTGCGAAAATAGAACCAAGCATAACGAACAAAATAAAATTGAAGGGGGTTCGTACTCCAATTAATTTTTTATTAAAACGTGCAAGACTTATTCCTACAAAATAGATGATAATACCACGAATGATCATCATAAGCGCATCGGGTATTGTCATAAAATTAAATCCAAATGAATCCAAAAGGTAATCTAAAATTGAATTCCACATACTACTCTCCTTTTTTTTCTTTGTTATGAAACTAATGTATAAATCGCCGGGAGATTTCTTCCCAATTGCGCATAATCCAAACCATACCCAATTACAAAGTCCGGCGCAATCTCAAATCCTACATAATCGAGTGGGAAATCGAGATTGGAAAGTTTTTTATCAAGTAAAGTAGCGATACGAATGGAGCTTGGATTTGAATGCTGCAAAAGACCGCGTAAAAATTCCATTGATAAGCCAGTATCCACAATATCTTCAACGATGATCACATCGCGGCCGGAAATGTCTGTGCTCAATGCTTGCAATACATTTATGCTTCCAGATGATCTGGTTGCATTCTGATAGCTTGATATTTGTAAAAAAGCCACTTCGCATTCTAAATCAACCGCTTTCACTAAATCAGAGAGAAACATAAACGCACCTTTTAATACGCCAATAAAAATTGGGCGCTTGCCCGCATAATCTTTTGTGATTTGTGCGCCGAGCTGCCGAATGCGTGCTTCAATGTCCGTTTGGCTGATGCTTACTTCAAATGTTTTGTCATGTAGGGTGACGCGTTGTGGAGTACTCATAACAATTGATTCCATTGAGAGTAAAAGAAGTGTGAGTGCTATATATGAAGCTTTTTTGTGCATGATGCCCTTTCAGTGATGTGTACGCTTTTTATTTGGGCAAAGTGTAGCGATGGGAGATGCAAATGTCTAGCGGAGTACAGTTTAGGGTGACAAAATCAAAATATAAGGTAGTATTTGCTGCATTTAAGGTCCAATGAGTAATCGTATTAAAGAGAGGATTTCTATGAAGATTTTTAAAGCAGCTCTGCTTATTTCACTTTGTTTTCTTGCAAATCATATGCGCGCATTGCCGGGCCATCCGAGCGATCGGCTTCTTGCGCAAATTTTGGTTGGCGGATGGGGGTGTGCTGATCTTAAACCGCAAAATGAGCGATTTGTGCGTGACATGGCCTATGAAATGGGATTGAAAAACCCAGAAGCGATTTATATTAAGCGGTTGAGCCAGCATGTAATACGCGATGGCGTTTATGAAAGAAGTGAGATGCCGGTACAGATTCCTGGGGTTACAGCGTTCGTCACGGGCCCTACATTTAATGATTATACTGCCATGGCCGTGCATTGTTTTGGATTTGTAAGAAGTATTTTTATCGATGAAAAAGTATTTGAAACGCTTTCATTAGATGAAAAGAGATTTGTCGTTGGGCGAGAATTAATGCGTATTAAGCAGGATCACTTAATAAAAAGAGCTGCTACTGCTACAGCCGTTGCTATGACGGTAGTAGGGGCTCCGTTATTGCCTTTTGCCGCTCCATACATTGATCGTAGTTATGATATGAGCGCGGATCTAGAGGCGGCAAAGCAACTCAAAGTATTTAATGCAGCGATTGCGTATTATCGCGGGATGAGCAAATACAAAAAAGAGTGTTCAGACGATTTGCGCCCATGGAAGCTCGCTAAGCTGAAAAGAAAGATTGGAAAGTTATTGGGATGCTTGTTTACTACGCACCATCCATTTCGCAAAAAAAGAAACATTTTGCTGCACGAGAAATCAATATACGGCAACTAATTTTTTGCAATGCCGATGACGCCGCAGCCGATGCGTGCGCCTGCATTTCCGGTTGGTTGTGATACATAGTCATCCGGATCTGCGTGCACGATCAGTGAGCGGCCGATAATGGAGTGAGGGCCATTCAGCGTGGTGTGTTGATCAATGAGTTCGTAGATTGCGTTACCTTCACTATCGGCAATTACATTTCCTAAATCACCAACGTGGCGGTCTGAATCTTTCGGGCCGCCATGCTTGTTATTTGTTGGATTAAAATGCGCTCCTGCGCATACTGCATCTTCGCATGAGCAATCGCCAAATTCATGCACGTGAAAGCCATGCTTTCCGGGAGTGAGTCCGTGCATGCGAGCAGTAATATGGAGACCGTCTTTTTTTTCTTCAAAATTAACCACACCCGATAGCGAGTTGCCTTTCGTTGGATGAATCACGGATTCTGCTTTTGTTACTCGTTGGTAAAGGGGAGAGTAATAATAAAAGTGCGCCCCGATGCCAAGTGAGACGATACTGCATGCGATGAGAATAAGCGTATGCAAAAATATGTTTTTCATGTGTATTCTGTACCTTTTTAGGAAACTGTTTATAGGATTGCATCCTTCGATACATTCGACTTCGCTTATGCTGCGTAGAACACTCAGGATGAGCGGGAACTATATTTAAAGCTTATTTTTTACGCTCGTCCTGAGTGATTTTGAGCGAAGCATAAAATTGTATCGAAGGATGGAAAATTATTGTGTAGGCGCCATCATTTCAAGCTCTCGTTTAACTTTTTCAATCACGTCACTCCATTCTCCTTGGCGTGTTTGTTTAAAAAGACGCATAGTTGGATACCACGGAGAATCGGATCGATCTTCAAACCATCGAAAATCGGCAGCAAATGGAAGCATCACCCATACTGGAACTCCGAGTCCGCCAGCAAGATGTGCAATAGAGGTGTCAACAGTTATTACAAGATCAAGTTGCTTCATGAGAGCTGCAGTATCCATGAAGGCACCAGAAGTGCGATCGAGTTGATCAAAAACGTGGACATTTGGATATGCGTTGAATTGTTTTACTTGCTCATTTTCTCTCACTTGTAAATTATAAAAATGCACGTTGGGTGTAGAGAAAAGTGGCATGATTTCAGATGCGTGCATACCGCGCGGACCCGGGTTCACTGTATTTGAGAAAAAGTCACGCATCTTAGTGCTTGCAAAGCAAATGCCGACTTTTAGTCCGTTGTCTTGAACTATTGCTTGTTGCCATTGCTCGCATAATTGTGCATCCGCATGCAGGTAGGGAACGTCTTTTGATGGTGCGCGTAAGGTCTCTCGCATAGCTAATGTGAGACGGTCAGCAGTGAGGGCGTAAGTAACGTCGTGCAACGGCTTGGGCTGCTTGCAGGAAATAACGTCTACTAAATATGGGCATAAAGAAAGGAGGGGTATAAGCTCGGGGCGAACATAGGCCAAAATATATGCGCCTGCTTCGTATAAATGTTTTGCATACCGCACAATTTGCATTACATCGCCATGGCCATTCCATTCAGAGCTTAAATCAAGCAGTACAATTTTATTATGTACGTCTGCGTTGCTCCATTTTAAATCGTTTACGTTGCATAGTTTGAGTGCGTAATACCAATCCATATCGCGTAGATAGAGGGGAAGAAGTTTTGTACGTAGCTCTGCGTTATTTGGTTCTGCACCAAAATGCTTTTCAATAATGTCTCGTGCGAGAGCTGAATGGCCTGCGTGATATGCTGCCAAGGCGTATGCATAAATATATTGTGTGTGATCACTATTATGCTCGTAGGATTGCTTTAAGTAGTGGAGTGCCTTGGGGCCGTCTTGCGCGCAATGATGCACGAGTCCGATACCGTAGAGTGCTTCTGGGTGGTTGGGGGATTGAGTGAGCGCTTGATCAAAAAATGCAAGAGCAACATTTTTATTTTTTTGTCGCAGTGCAGCGTTGCCCTTCTTAATGAGTTCATCAGCCGATTCTGCATGCATGCACGATGAGATCAATGCGATCATCACAATTATTTTTTTCATGAGTTATTATTCCTGTGAGTAAAAATAAGTTCAGTTAGTTTTTGTTTGATGGTAATTACAACTTCCGTCCAGTCGCCATAGCTGCGTTGGCGAAAGAGGTGAACATCTGGGTAGAGAGGAGAGCGTTCTTGATCGGTAAACCAGCGATAGTCCGGCTCGCATGAAAGCAGGAGCCAGACAGGCTTGCCCAAGGCGCCTGCAAGATGCGCAATAGAGGTATCTACCGTAATAACCACATCCATATTCATAATTAAAGCAGCGGTATCCATGAAACGTCCATGTGATTCGTCAAAATCATCGCTATAGTGCGTGATGGCCAATGGACTCTCGATTGGATCAGTACTTTTTTGGAGGCTATAAAAGGCAATCCTGGAATCGGCGAGTGGTGCGAGCGCTTCAAGTGAAATACTACGTGGGCTGGGAATTACTTTTTCGGTAAATCGATCGCGTACAAAATTGCTTCTCCAGCAAAGGCCCACTTTCAACTGTGCATTGTTTGCAATGCGATTGCTCCAAAATGTAACCAATTCGGGGTCTGCTGTTAGGTAGCTTTTTTGTGGCGTACGCATCATAATGCGATTTTTGTTTTGCAGTAAGAACGACGCAATGCAAATGTCGTACTTCTGATCGTATGCGGGAAGGGGATCGTCTTTTGTGATGAGTTGATCAATGAAAGCACATCGTTTTAAAAGATGGTGTAAGGGAGCCGGCGCTTTGACGATTACATATGCTCCAGCTTGTTTGAGTGCTTGTGCATACCCAGCAAACTGAATGACATCCCCTAATCCGTTGCCTGCTTTATCGCTATCAAGCAAAATACTTTTTCCATATATATTTTCGCCGTACCACCACAGCTGAGGGGATTGTATTGCGACTGCTTTACTCCACTGTTTGCTGCGAATATACAATTTGAAAAGCGCGCTTTTAACTTGATCGCTTTGATTAGTTTGATACACCGTTTCGTAATGCTCAAGCGCTTTGCTGAGATTACCACTCATGCGGTAGGCGGTTGCGCAATTATACCTCGTATTAGCATGATGAGGCTGCAGTTTGAGTGCGCGTTCATAATAAACGGCTGCTTGCGTATAGTCATGTATCAAAAAAAGGGTTGTTGCTGTTTGTAAGAGTACGCTTACATCTTGAGGATTGGCTTGTTCTGCTTTCTGCAGAAGGGTAAGCGCTAGCGATGCATTTTTTTCTCGTAAGGCGGTGGCAACCTCTTGAGTATATTCATGTGCAAAAGAGCATGCACTTATTAGTAGTAACGCGGAGACGCAGAATGATTTCATTAATACTCCGAGTACTGTTTTTCTTCGATGATTGCAGATCCAGTTAGTTCATTGATAGCGCGCTTGATGCGGCATCGTTTATCGTTGGTGAAATAAACTGAACGACAAATTTTAATAAATTCAGTATCAAAACTTTTTTGGGCTTCTTTTGCGCGAATAGCATCTTCAATATTCCATAATTTTTGGTTGACCTGTAAAAGTTGTTGCTTGAGCTCGAGTAATCTTTTTTCAATTGCAGGCGTTATGATCTTTTTTTTCTCAATTGTTTCTTGTAAGCATTTGAGTTCAAAGGCTACATTTGCTCGTTGTTGTTCGTTTGTAAAGCGCGCTACTTTAATTTCCAAAATGGTCATTTTATCAAACAGTTCTCCTACCGATACAGGAGTCGATATTTTTTGGGCATCCAAAGCAATTGCTCCAGAAATACTTAATAGCGATAGAACGAAAAGTGAAGTGTATTTGTGCTTCATTTAAATACTCTCTTCTTTTAGTGTTAAAAAAACTTTTATTTTTAGTGCGTTGTATATATCTCGTTAAAAAATGTCTCATGTAATTTTTTTATTATTGATTCCCAATTAAAAGGTTTTTCTTGTTGGAAAATACGCATAGTTGGGTACCACGGAGTATCGGATCGCCCAGCGAGCCAGCGCCAATCAGCATTGAAAGGAAGCAGAAGCCATGTTGGCCTTCCCATTGCACCAGCTAAATGAGCGGTAGCGGTATCGGTACTTATAATGAGATCCAGTGAGTGCATGAGGGCAGCGGTATCCATAAAGCTGCCGTGCGTCTCATCAAATTCTTGGCCAAATGCTTTAATAGTGACGTTTTCTGGAAGCGCATTCAATTGGTCGAGGCCTTCTTTTTTTTGCAGGCTATAGAGTGTAATTCCGGGCGTTGATGCGAGGCTGTAAAAGTGAGAAAGTGGAATGCCACGGCGTGCGATGGGAAGTCGAGAGACATCATTGTGCGTATCGGGCTGCCAACAAATACCAATTTTGAAGTTGGTGTCGTTTTTCAGTTGCTCTTGCCAGTAAGCAAGCCGTTCGGGATCAGGAAAAATATAGGGAATGTTTTGTGGGATTGTGCGTTCATCATCTTCAAAAAATGCTGCCAAACTCATAAGGGTTGCTTTTGCATGATATCCAGGAATCGGATCGATATTGGTTACAAGGGTATCGATATAGTGGCATCGCGACAAAATGGGAATTAGCGGTGCTTGCACTACTACTGTTACATGTGCGCCCATTTCTTTTATGCGCTGTGCATATCGGATAAAGTTGAGTGTATCTCCCAGGCCTCCTTCGTATGTAAGTAGGATACGTTTGCCGGCAATCGTGCCATTGGCAATGTAGGCTCGCAGTTCAGGGGAGTCTTTTCCCTGTTGCGTTATATTCCATGCATGCTCTTTCCATCCGTCAGCGTAGTTTCCTTGTGCGAGATGGGCGAAAGCGAGTCCCAAGTGGGCTGGCGCATAGTCGGGATGATGTGAAACGATGTGCTGATACAGTTTGATTGCAGTGGTATAGTCGCCAGCGGTTTTGAGTGAAAATCCTGCATTATATAATACGGAAGTGAGACTGGGGTTGTGCTCCAATATTTTTTTGTATGCGTTGAGTGATTCTTGTAATTTTCCGATTCGGCATGCATATGAGCCGAGTTGAAAAAGCCATTGTAAATTGTTGGGTTGTAGCTGGGTTGCCTTTTTTAAATGAAACAATGCTTTTTCATAATAGTCATATAGGTCGAGCGATGCTAAATAATCACCATAAGAAAAATGAGCGTTCGCGCTTTCAGGCTCTTGCGCGATCCGGGCGTCATGTTGATCGATTGTTTCTTGTATCGTGCTATCAAGTGCATCGGCATGCATTAGTATGCTGCATGTGAGTGCTAGGATGAGTGCGTTGCGCGTACGTATCATTATTCTTCCCAGGTCGCGATTTTTTCTGTAACGCGTTCTCGCATTTCAGAAAGTAGGTAGAGTGCGCGGAGTTCTTTTACGAATTCGGGGTTTTGCAAAGACACGGAAAGAGAGCTTAGCTTTTGAGCCTTTTGTTTAAACTTAGCTTCAAGAAGCGTTTGTTCTTTTTTTAATTGTTCTACGGTTGTCATGCCACACACAGCTGGTTGTTGCGTGTGTTCCTTTGTAAGATCAGTGGGTTGTTTATTAATCAACTCTGAAGGCGATACAAGTGCTTCAAGTTCTTGGCAAATAGTATGTATCACTGTGTCCCAATCGCCATGCTTTGTTTGCCGAAAGAGTCGCATGTTTGGGTACCATGGTGTGTCAGTTCGTTTAATCATCCAGCGCCAATCAGCAGGCTCGGGCAAGAGCGTCCATACAGGCGTACCAATTGCAGCGCTTAAATGGCAGATAGAGGTATCAACTGAAATTACTAAGTCGAGATTTTTAATCACGGCGGCAGTATCCATAAAACGCCCACGGCTTTGATCAAAGTTTTCTTCAAAGGTGACGAGCTTAAAATCATCAGAAAGAGTATTGAGTTGATCAACTCCGGTTTCGCGTTGAAGACTATAAAACGTAACGCCTTTTACGCTGCCTAATTGTGCAAAGGTTGCAAGAGCTGCAGATTTAGCGGCAACTACCGCCCGCAGGAAGGGAGTACTGTATTTATTGTTTCCTTGCCAGCAAATGCCAACCTTTAACTGAGTATCTTTTTGCAATCTTCGTTTCCAAAATTCTACGAGCGTTGGATCTGGAGTAATGTATGGAATATCCCGAGGGATGGTCTTTTCATCTGATTTCAAAAGAAGAGGGAGGGTTAAAAGAGGTGCATGCACATCGAAGTCTGCTGGAACTGCATCAAGAGTAACGACTTGATCAATATAGGGGCAGCATCGAGAAATAAACGTTTGCAGTGGGCGTTGGGATGCAAAAATAATGGTGACATTGTAGAGATTTTTTAAATGTTTTACATAGCGAACAAATTGAAACGTATCGCCCAGTCCTTGTTCAGCGTGAAGTAGAATGGTTTTACCGTTCAATGATGAGCCGTCCCATTGTGGGTGCGTAAAGTTGCGCGGCGTAAGCTGGGTATTTCGTTGCCAGCGCCACTCGTACTCCGGCCAGCCGTTTTTAAAATCTCCTGATGCAAGATACGCAAGCCCTAAACTAAAGTGCGCTTCGGCGTGGTCTGGCTTATGTTTGAGCACAGCTTCATAATAGGGCATTGCCTCTTCGATGCGGCCCATTTTTTTCAGTGTGTATGCGGTGTTATATAAAATGCCAACACCAGTAGGATTTCCTTTAAGGAGATCAAAATATATTTCTACCGCTTTTTCCAGGTGGTTTGTGGTATTGAGTGTGTTTGCATATTCAAATCGTACGTTAGCATCCTGAGGGTTTTTTTGTAAAAACCGTTCAAAGTAGGGCAGCGCATTTTCAAACTGTTCTTGTTCGCACAAAAGGCGTGCAACGGTAAGTGCGGCATCGATATTATTTGCATCAAACTGTATTGCTTGCTGAAAATGCTTGATTGCTTGATCAAGTAAGCCGCGTCCTTGTAATAATTTTGCGAGTTGCAGATGCGCTTTGGGGTAATCGAGTCGTTGTAAAATTGCATCTTTATAGGCTTCGATAGCGCCATCTATATCGTTTTTTCTTTCGAGTGCAAATCCTAAATTGAAATGTGTTTGCGGGACAATAGGTTTTGCTTCTTTTGCTTTGTTTAAATTGGAAATGGCAGTATCGAGGTCATTCTTACGTAGCGCGTCAGTGCCGCGATTAAAGTAGTCTTCAAAGGTGAGCTTTTGCTCGGATGCGGGGCTAATTTCTTTTGCGTCAAATTCTGCCATTGCATCGCTTGCTTGGATGGTAATTCCAGCGCAGATGATGCATAAAAAAAGAAAGGGCTTCACGTGCTTCATTAAAAATCCTTTTTTGATGTCTTTAGGAGAGTCTTTCTATTATTTGTTCAAAAAATTGTTGTTGCTCTGGAGTGGGGCGGTGTGGTTGTAATTCAGTGGTTTCCGGGGGGTTATTTTTTGACTGCATTATTTCTTGAATTGCTTTTACGATTTCTTGAAGAGGCGTTTGCCAGTCTCCTGCAGTGGGTTGTCTAAAGAGACGCACAGAGGGATACCATGGAGAATCAGATCGATTAAGCAGCCAGCGCCAATCGGCAGGAAAAGGCAGCATAATCCACGTTGGCACGTTCATTGCCGCGGCCAAATGGCATACTCCTGTGTCTACTGATATTACAACATCAAGTTGTTTCATTACAGCAGCAGTGTCCATAAAAGCACCGTGTTGTTTGTCGAATTGCTCATCAAAGATGATGAGAGAGTCTTTAAAGGTGCATCCGGGTATTTGTTCTAAACCATTTATTTGTTGGAGCGAATAGATGCTAACGCCAGGTAATTCTGAAAGCGGCTGCATTGCTTGTAATGGCAATGATTTTTTTGCAACGGCGCGACGAAGAGACAGAGTGTTGTATTGCGAATTTCCTTGCCAACAAATACCAATTTTGAAGTTGGTGTCTTGCGCGAGTTTTTCTTTCCAAAAAGCTTCGCGCTGACCATCAGGAGCAAGGTAGGGAATATCCGCAGGAATAGTTTCAAGGCGTGTTCGTACTACGTATGGAATACTCATTACGTGTATTTGGTAATCGCATGTAGGAAGGAATTGGCGGCGGGGAATCACTTGATCAATATACGGCTGCATTTTTAAAAGGGAGGTGAGTGATGCTTGTGTTTCAAAAATGAGACGAGAATAGGGATATTTTTCTTTAAGCAGTTTTAGGTAGCGAACAAATTGAAGGGTGTCCCCGAGTCCTTGTTCTGCATAAATAAGAATACTTTTCCCGTCGAGCGATTCGCCCTTCCATTCGGGAGCGTTACTTTTTTTAGAGTTTTCGCTGTACGCTTTCCAGCGCCATTCATATTCTGCCCATCCTTTTTCAAGGTCTCCAAGAGTGAGATAAATTGAGGAAAGGCTAAAATGAACGGGGGCATAATCAGGTTTTTTGGCGAGTACTTGCTGATATATTTCCAATGCACGATCAAGTTTGCCCATTTTCTTGAGAGTAAAGCCAAAATTATACAGCGCGGAAAATGCGTTGGCATTTTTTTGGATTATACGTTGATACCATTCGAGTGCATTTTCATATTCATCAAGCATGTTATATGCGTTCGCAAGATCCATCATGACATGCACATTATTGGGTTGTAATGCGCAGGCCGTACGGTAGGGGTGGATTGCATTTTCCAATTGGTCTACGTGCCGATATAGATTTCCTATTTGATGCCATGCTTCAAATGAGTTTGGATCCAGTTGTGATGCTTTTTTAAAGGCCATGAGCGCGCGGGCAATTTGTTGCGATTTCTCATACGCGCCTCCGGCATGGAGCGCTGCGTTTAGATGTGAGGGATCGAGATCGAGAGCTTTTTGGAACTGTTCCGCTGCCTTGTGCCATTCTTGCTTATGTTGATAGCAAAGGCCGGTATTAAAATGCATGGAGGCGTCTTGATGCCCTAAACGCCCGGCGTGTTCATACTGGCGCATTGCTTGCTCTTGTTTACGTTGGGAATAATAGAGATTACCCAGTTTAACAAGCGCGTGCGGATTATCGGGATGATGGCTGAGCGCTTTGGTGTACAGTAATTCAGCTTTTTCGTGCTTGCCAATCTCTTCAAAGTGATCAGCAAGTTCAGAATATTCTTGAGACAACGCATGATGTTCATTGGGAGGTGGCATATCTGCCGAAATTGCAAGAACGAGACAAAGCGGTAACAAAAATAGATGTTTGTTCATTGAGCACTACCCTTTTTTGTGGTGTAAGTGAGTGCTCAATGTGATACTACAGAATTTTGGAAATGTAAAATGTGCTGGTTGATATTGCTGGTTATGACTCAGTCGTTTTTTTTATTTGAGAAGAAGGGTTCCACTGTTTTAGGTATTCAACAAGCGGCTTTAAACCCTCTTTGTTGTTTGCTGAAATTAAAATATGGGGTTGGTACTCTTGGGCTTGTACGGCCAATTCATTTGCATCGTCAACTTTATCAATTTTATTAAATACGTAGAGCATCTTTTTTTCAACGCCCAAACTCAGCAATATTTCGTGCACTATTTTAATATGACTCTGCCAATTAGGATCGGAGGAATCAATGACATGCAAAAGAAGATCGGCAAACTGCAATTCCGAAAGTGTTGATTTGAACGCTTCGATTAAATGGTGAGGCAATTGCTGAATAAATCCAACGGTGTCCGAAATAACTCCCTTTTGTTTTCCATTAAAAGAAAGAGCGCGCGTTGTGGTATCAAGCGTGGCAAAGAGTTTATCTTCTGCAAGTACGTCGCTTTTAGTGAGTGCGTTTAAAATGGTAGATTTTCCTGCGTTGGTATACCCGATCAGACACACAAGAGGTACTTGATTGTCAAGGCGCCGTTTTCGTTGTACAGCGCGAGATTTGGAAAGCGTTTCCAGATGGCGTTTCATTTTTAAAATTTGCTGCTCGATGTGGCGGCGCTCGCGTTCTTTTGCTTTTTCACCTGGACCACCGCGCAAACCGGTAATGCCGGATTGTTGCTCTAAATGGATTCCCTTACCAGCAAGTCGTGCTTTGTTATGTTGCAAAAGGGCGATAGCAACTTGCGTTTTACCTTCAGAAGAAAGGGCCGCTTTTTCAAAAATGTCCAAAATTAAATCAGTGCGATCCATTACTTTGCAACCAAGAAAATCTTCTAGGTTACGTATTTGGACGGGAGATAAGCGTTCAGAAATAATAACTCGTTGCGCCCCGCGTTCTTCGCATTCATTTTTAATCGTTTGGAGCTTGCCTTTACTAATAAAGGTTGCTGGCTCGATATCTCTTAACTTTATAATGATCATGTGTTCGTAAGGAATGCCGTCGCTTTTTACTAAATTTTCAAATTCTTCAAAGTATGAATGCATGTAAACAGCGCGATTATACGGAGCATCTATCGCCACGAGAATAGTTTTTGGTATTTCTTCAGTGAGATAATAAGGTTTTCTTGCCATTTGAATATGCCGATTGGAAGGGTGTAAACGGTTCTTTTTTTAGATGTTTTAATCATAGCAGAACAGTATTCAGGGTCAAGAAAACTGGGTTTTTTACACCATTATGATAGTATTGAGCAATTTTAAACATGAAAAATTCACCTTAAGCGGAGGCCTTGTGAAACGATTATCATTACAGTTTTATATGTGTGCGTTTCTTTTTATTTTTTCTTGTTTGCATGGCAATGATAAGCCTGATTCGTATGCTGAAGTTGAAGATACAGAATACACGTTTGCCCAGTTAGCGGGCGTGGATGAGGTTGTGGAGGATCTGCAAGACTTTGTCCATTTTTTAAAAGATCCTGATGATTTTACTCGATTGGGAGCGCGTGTACCAAAGGGCGCATTACTCGTGGGCCCTCCTGGAACGGGCAAAACGTCTCTTGCGCGGGCGTTGGCGGGAGAAGTTGGATGTGAGATTTTACTTGCAAATGGAGCAGAGTTTGACCAGAACTATGTAGGCGTTGGTGCCGCGCGTATACGAGAGCTTTTTGATCAGGCTCGCGCGTGCGCTCCGTGTATTCTTTTTATTGATGAAATAGATGCCGTGGGTATGAAAAGGACAAGTGATGATGCGAGGGGGGGGCGTGAGACGTTAAATCAACTATTGTCCGAGATGGATGGTTTTGTTCAGCCAGAAGCGCCAGTCATCATATTGGGAGCCACGAATCGTCCTGATATTCTTGATCTAGCGCTTACTCGTCCGGGTAGATTTGATCGAACTATTGAGGTTCCTAACCCAACGGTACACGGCCGGTTTGGAATTCTTAAGCTTCATGCTAAAAACAAAAAAATTTGCGATGATGTTGACCTAGAATTGCTTGCTCGCGGGATGCCAGGCTCTTCTGGGGCGGATCTTGAAAATCTGCTGAATGAGGCTGCAATTATTGCAACACGCAAAAAGAGAGGTGAAATTACGAGTGCGGATATTGAAGAAGCGCGAGATAAAATTTTACTTGGAAAAGCAATAAAGAGTATCGTTTTAACTGACGATGAAAAACGGATTACTGCGTACCATGAAGCAGGACATACGCTTGTGCGCGTGTTAAGCGATGGAGAAGATGATTCGTTTCATAAAGTTACGATTGTTCCTCGCGGAAGAACGTTGGGTGTAACGCATGCCATCCCTACTCGAGAAAAATATACGCAGTCTGAACAGGAAATGCGTCATATTATTCGAGTTGCGCTTGGCGGTAAAGCAGCCGAAGATCTCGTATTTGATAAGCAATTTACAGGCGCGTCGGGAGACTTAAGAAAAGCGACTTCCATCGCGCGTGCGATGGTATGTGAGTATGGAATGTCTGAGGCGCTTGGATTGATGGTGTATGATAGGCGCGTTCATGCAGGGCCGGCTACCAAACAAGTACAAGATGAAATACAAAAAATGCTGCAAGAAGAATATCAAGCAACAAAAAAGTTTCTTGAGGCGAATCGGGCGCAATTAGATGCATTGGCGGGCGAGCTTTTTAATCAAGAAACGTTATCTGCTCAGCAAGTATATCAATTACTCGGCATACAGCGATCATCAGATGTGAACGCATCACAGTAATCACAGAGGGAAATCAATGAAAAATATATTACGCGGATGGGCGTTGCTACTTATAGTTTTTTCAGTGGGGATGTGTTGCGCTGTGGAAGAGAAAAAGCCAGGCCGAATACGGCGCTTTGTGCCAGGAAATCCTGATCCAAGCAGAAGAAAATATTCCCCGCAGGAGAAATTGGAGCTTTGGGATAAAATTACCATCGCGTTTCAAGAACGCGATGAATCTGTGATTAGTGAATTGCAAGAATTAGCGCAAGAAGAGAAAGTAAGGATGCGTCGCTTTTTGATAAAAATAAAACATTTATTTGAATGCATTAAACAGTTTTTAGTTGATGATGGAATCACAAGCAATCGCAAAAAAGAACAAGATTGGAATGCAGCGTTGCACGCTTTGAGGTTTTATGATTCGTTTTTTTATAATGGCTTTGGGGTAAGCTTAAAAAAGAAGTCGATTATCAAGAAGCTTCTTTTTTTGATACAGAGTGACAACATGAATGCTTCAAATCAAGCTGCGGCTAACTGGTGTGAAATTGAAAGTAAATATAAGATAGACATAGCTGGTTTTACGGATGAAGAAGAAAAAGTTATACGTTCTTTTGTTTTTGATTTAGATGGCAGCATGAAGCCGCTTTTTCTTGTGGCTTTGCTCATAACTCAGAATGATGCGTTTCCTGTTTTTGTTCATTTTTTTAAATGGTTTCCAACCACGGCAGTATCGATAGAATCATTGTATGATCGATCCGCGTTGCACGTGGTAAGGAACGATCAGGTGTTTTTATTTGCGTGTGATCTACTTATTGATTCATGTAATGAAAAAATTGAAGCGCTATCAGAAACTGAAGAAACTGTTATAATTACGGCATAATTACACTATTTAACATTTACAACTATGGGATGTTTTATGAAAAACACAGCATTTGTTTTATTGCTTAGTTCGTCTCTTATTGCGTCTGCAGCCGATGAGCCTGTTGGAAGCCCAGTGAATCCAATGGATCATATGGTGATGCGTGGTGAGCAGCTTGCGCAGGGTGTTTATAGTGACTCTGAAGTGAAACAGGCTTTTGGCGACTTAATGCAAGCCCATCTTACGTTTTTGAATGTTACGTTTCGTTCAGTTGCCAATAAATTGACGCTCGAGGAAAAAGCTCTTGCTCAAATGGCGCTGCGTTTGCTTTCAGATATTGTCACTGATCCCATTGTGCGCGAAGTCATTTCTCGTGGTGATGTTAACAATATAAGTGAATCAGAAAGAGCGTATTTGAATGCGAAGCTTCAGCCGTTAGAAGCTTTTGCCGTTATTGCTCCAGCACTTGGAAAGCTTTTAGAAGAGAATGTTATGGTTACTACTACCATAGAAAGTGAAGGGTGTACATATACTCAGACAAATCCAAAGCCAGAATATATTGCTTCCTTTCTACTTTTGGCTCTGGATCAAATAGCTCAAGTTCTTAAGGATGCTCAAAGCGCTGTTCAGCAGTAAGCATCCATATAAAGCACAGTTAAAAATGGGGTGCTTAATGCGCCCCGTTTTGCTATTCAGCCTTTTGTAGAAAAGTGGTATGCTATGCATTGAATATATCGCATTAGATAAAAGGATTTTGCAGCATGTTTGATTTTTTATCACAAAAATTTTCATCAATATTTTCTTCTTTTTCCGGCAAAAAAACACTGGATCAGAAATCGGTGGATCAGGCGCTGAGCCAGGTAAAAGATGCACTTCTTTCGGCAGATGTGCCGTATGATTTGGTTGAGCAATTCACTCAGTCAATTAACGATGAGCTTGTTGGCCAAAAGATAATCGGGAGTTTAAAACCTTCTGAACAACTTTTAAAAGTAGTGAACGATAAGTTGCTCGCTTTTCTTGGAGGCACGGATAATCGAACGTTTTCAGTTACTATTCCATCAGTGCTGATGGTGATGGGTTTGCAGGGATCTGGGAAAACGACAACCATTGCAAAGCTGGCGTATCATTTAAAAAAAGAAGCAGAAAAGCGAAATAAGAAACGACGCATTTTGGTAGCGTCCGTTGATTTTTATCGTCCAGCAGCGGTTGATCAGCTTGAAGTCATGGCTGGAAAGGCTGGCGCTGATTTTTATCGAGCTCAGGCAGAAAAACCACTCCAAGCAGCTCTTGAAATTCATAAACATTGGCAAGACAATCGATATGAAATTTTATTGTTAGACACTGCAGGGCGCTTGCATGTTGACAGTGCAATGTTACAAGAATTGCAGGCAATTGATCGTGAATTGCAGCCAAAGCAAAAAATATTGGTTTTGGATGCCATGACGGGCCAAGAATCTCTTGCGGTGGCCCGAGCCTTTGATCAAGCCATTGGCTTTCAGTCAGCGATTCTCTCTAAAACTGATAGTGATAGTAAGGGTGGAGCTGCATTTTCATTTAGATATGCTCTGAAAAAACCAATTGTATTTATTGGTACCGGTGAAAAGGTGGATAATCTTGATTTGTTTCATCCAGAGCGAATGGCAAGCCGTATGCTTGGAATGGGGGACATAAAGTCACTGATTGAGCGTGCGGAGGAAAAGATAAAGAAGGGTGAGCAGGAGCAAATGGCCAGCTCATTCGAGCGCGGAAAGCTCACTTTAGAGGATTTTGCCCAGCAAATGGACATGGTAAATCGCCTTGGGTCGCTTTCTTCGGTGATGAAATATATTCCTGGCATGGGAGGGGCTCAGATTCCTGCTGGAGCGCTTGAAGAGGGACAGCGGGAAATGAAGCAATTTCGGGCCATAATAGGCTCTATGACGCTCAAAGAGCGCCTCTATCCGCGACTTCTGAACGATTCTCGCAAAGGCCGGGTAGCTCAGGGGGCCGGAGTTGCGGTGGGTCAGATAGATAAATTGCTTTCCCGATTTGATCAAATGCAGCAGTATGCTAAACTAATAAGGAAATCGGGAGGCTTTCGATCCCCCTTTAAATAGTAAAATCTCTATATTTAACGCTAAGGACTTTCAATATGCCTGTTGCTATTCGTCTTTCTCGTATTGGCACAAAACACAAACCATTCTTTCGTGTGGTAGTAGTTGATTCACGTAAAAAGCGTGATGGTGAGTGCATTGAAAACATCGGAACATACGATGCGATTAAAAGTGAACTTGTTCGATTTGATGCAGAGCGCTACGACGCATGGGTTAAGCAAGGAGCTCAGCCATCAGACTCAGCTAAGAAACTGTATCGTCTTTTTAAAAAGAAAAATGCAGTAACTGATGCTTCTCCAGCAAAACCTGCAAAGACTTCTGTAAAAAAAGATGCGCAACCTAAAAAAGCAGTAACCGAAAAAGATACTGAAGCATCTTCATCAACCTCGGCGTAACCATACAAGGTAGTGCATGACAAAAGAGTTGGTTGCTCACATTGTAAAGCAACTTGTGAGTTATCCCGATGACGTACAGATCGCAATTGTTACGTCTGGGGATAAAAATCTTATTGAGATAACCGTTAACGAACAAGATCGCGGTAAAGTTATTGGCAGAGAAGGGCAAATTATTAAAGCTATTCGAATGCTTGTTAATGCGCTTAACGCTGATAATAAAAAAATAGCAGTTGACGTTGCTCGATAGGCACCATGAACATTTCTATAGCCACCGTTTTTAATGAATTATACGAATCGTTTTTAAAAACCAGTCTGATAAAGCGTGCTCAAGAGCGTGATCTTGTCTCAATTTCCACTTTAAATTTTTTTGATTGTGTACAGCCAAAAGAGCGTATTGATGCGCCAACTTTTGGCCCCGGTGCTGGCATGCTTATTAAGCCTGCAGTAGTTGAGTGCGCGGTAGAGACGCTTGAGCGTAAGCATGGGCCGGCATTCAAAATTTTCTTTTCTCCCCAAGGCAAAAAACTTACTCAGCCACTACTTAAAGAAATTGCCCAAAAAGCTGCGGAAAAAAAACATGTGATGCTTTTGCCTGCCCGATATGAGGGAATGGATGCGCGCGTGGAAAAAGAGTATGCGGACGAAATTATATCCGTAGGCGATTTTGTACTCATGGGCGGCGATATTCCCGCTATGATGTTTTTAGAGGGGTTTCTTCGGCTCATTCCGGGGGTGGTTGGAAAAGAAGAATCGGTACTAGAAGATTCGTTTTCAGGGGCATTTGTAGATTATCCAGAGTTTACTGAGCCGCTTACCTGGCACGACATGACAGTCCCGGAGATAATTCGCTCAGGGAACCATAAAGCTATTGATGAATGGCGCTACAATGAAGCTGCAAAAAAGACAGTAATACAGCACTTTGATTGGCTGAAAAGCTCAGATATGACGTCTGAGCAAAAAGAAAAAGCAGCACAATTTATTCCTTCTCACTACGTGGTATTGATGCATGGAGATGTGTTGGTTGGTCCGGATAAAAGGGTAGGGACAACCTCTTTGATGTCTATTGATATGCACGATATTGCGCGTTCGTCTTGCACGTATGGGGTGAAAAACTTTTTCATAGCAACCCCGCTTAAAGACCAACAAGCGGTAGCCCGCCATTTTCTTTCTTTTTGGCAAAAAGGGGCTGGTGCCGAATACAACAAAAAACGGCATGATGCGATCAATTTGGTACATATTGCCTCCTCACTTGATGAGGTAATAGCAGAAATTGAGAAGAAAGAGGGTGAGAGGCCAGTATTGCTTGCTACGTCAGCACGGCAGGCAGATGAGAAAAAAGCTATAACGTATTATGACCAAGAGAAGGTATGGGAGCATCAAAAGCCGGTATTAATCGTGCTAGGGACTGGCTCAGGGCTGGCTCCAGAGGCTTTCAATCGATGCGATTACGTGTTGGGCCCGATACACGGATTTACTGATTTTAACCATCTATCCGTTCGATCGGCTACTGCGGCAATTTTAGATCGTTGGCTGGGGATCAACGAACGATATGGAAAAAAATTGTCAGCAGGCTGATTTTGGGCTATATTAGAGGATATAATTGATCATTTATTATCATGATATGACAAGGACAGGGCGCCATGAAAGCTAGAGGCTACACAAAAGAAACGATTGTAAACGTTGGAACGGGTTCTTCTTTGCCAACTTTTAATGTGGGTGATACGATTGCGCTTCATTTGCGTGTAAAAGAAGGCGATAAAGAACGGGTTCAGGTATTTCAAGGCGATGTGATTGCCTTAAAACAAAATGGCTCATCCAGCTCTTTTACCGTTAGAAAAATAGGTGCTCACAATATTCCAGTTGAGCGAATTATTCCATTCCATTCTCCTTTGATAAAAGATATTCAAGTAATTAAACGAGGTGATGTACGCCGTGCTAAATTGTACTATGTGCGTGATCGCGTTGGGAAAGCTGCTCGTATTAAAGAAAAACGAGACACAAAGAAAACTGAAGTTCCGGAAGTTGTAGTACAGCCGGTAGCTGCAGCACAAGTAACTGAAGCTGCAAAATAAGCTTTTCTCTTAGTTAGATTTAAATGGAGTGCTTTCGGGCACTCCATTTTTTTTTCTTAGAACACAATGCTCCCATGCACCCAGATAGAGAACGTTCTCGTGTCTATTTTTGGCGCGTAGCTTACGTTGAATCCAGCCCCATAGACAATTGGTTTGTCAAACAGCGCTTTAAATTTTGCCTGAGAAAAAGAGGCGTATACTGTGTGGCGATACACGCTATCAGCTTTAATAGTTTCGGTTGGTAAAATGATTGCTTGATTTGAAAAGAGCGTTCCATCGTAGCCGCCTTCAAAAATAGTTTTTCGATGACGATATTGTGCTGTGAGTAGCATGTCTGTGCTATTGCCGGGTTGAATTTTTGATCCAGCAGGTAAAATAGGGCACCAGGATCTATTAAAACCGTGAATAAAACGAATTTGTGCAATCGTGGCAAATGATCGTTTTCGTTCGCTCAAAAAGCTATAAGAAATTTCTCCACCAATGCCAAGGTTATAAAAACGCGTTCCTAAAAGGGGAGTATGCCGATCTTCTAAGTTAACAGATCGTTTTGTTGGTAATCCAACAAGACCGTATCCAATAAGCTGCATTTTTTTTCCCACAAAGTGCCGATACCCAGTGGTGAGTACAATATCATCAAAACCAGTGCGAGAAGCTTTAAAAGGATCTGTGCCCGTAAATGTACCATGATCCGTTGCAATTGCGGTTGTGCCTGCTATCCACCAATGCTTTGAGTGCACATATCTAAAGTTTATAATGGCGCCTCCGGCTCTGCGTTGCTCACAGCCATTTAAATTGGTGCGCGCATCGATTAGAGGGCGTCTTCTGCTGAAATATAATGGCACAACCGATGTTAAGATACGTGATTTCATCTGCTCAAGTACAGCAGCTACGGCAAATACGCGGCGTACTCTGAGGTTGTATACAAGTGTTACAGCATGTGCAGGATTGCTAGTAGCCAGCAAGAAGAGAGCGAGTATTGAGACTGTTTTTTTCATAGTGACTACAGATCGGTTACTTTACTTTTTTTGTTCGTTTAGCCCGAGAATTATTTTTTCTCAATTTTTTTCGTACAGTTTCTCTATATTTTTTGAAAGGACGTTTTTTGGGTTTTGTTTGCTTTGATGAAAAATAAAGAGGTGTATTATACATTGGGCTAGCGGGGCCAAAGCGACGCTGGAAATGTGTATTAAATTGCGATTCTACTGCGAGGAGCGCGCTTGAGAAAAATATGAGCAAAAGTTGCAGCATTTTTTTTGTAAGGTTGCGCATATGTTTTTCCTTTTTTATTGTTACCATATGTTCCATTGCATAAAAGCGCAATACTTGCACATAAAAAGCAGGCAATTCCTCATAAAGAAGAACTGCCTGCATGTTTGGTGGGATGGAATTCCTACCTAACGGTAATTATCGGCGAGCGCTCGCGATTGGTTGTTGGCGAACACCAAGATTTTGTTTAACTCTGCTGATGTCTCTCTGGGTTGAGTTAATTTGTTGTTCAACTTTAGAAAGACGTTTTTGCACTCTGTTTCGACGTCTTTCAGAAGTAGCTGCCTTTAGATCATCGCGATATGACGCTGCTCTATCTTGTTGTTTAGCGAGTTTGCGCTCTAAGCGATCGAGTTTGCGATATGGATCTCTTCCACGAGAGCGTGAGCTTCCTGCAATGGCCCCGACTCCAAGTCCAACAGCTGCGCCAATTCCAGCACCTCTGCCTCCCCCAAGGGCTCCACCAAGGGCTGCGCCACCAAGACCGCCAAAAAGAGCGCCTCGGCCTGCATCAGCCTGTATTGGTTTTTTATATCCAGCAGATGCAACTAAAAGAAGAATGACTAACAGAGATGGTACGCCTTTTCTCTGCAGAGTTTGTCTGTTGCGGTTGAACAGTAGCATGTGTTTTTTTGAAATAATTCTCTTCATTTTGTCTCCAATGGGTTTATTTATTACTAATTATTTACTTTGATGTGCCTACGTGCTGCGAACGTTGGTTGAGAATCAAACTCATCTGAAGCTTGAAGGCCGTTACGCTGAGACCTTCTGCTTTTCGGTTTTGATTCATAGGGCGTCGCATTTTCTCGTCGTCGGCGTCGGTTTCTTATAACTCGTCGAGCGATTAGACCGCCAGCGAGCCCTCCAACTCCAAAACCAAGGGGAAACCATTTTGCGCTTCCCGCAATGGCTGCGATTCCTCCACCAGCTCCACCACCGATAAATACACCAGCAACCTTTTTAGCTCGGTCGCTTGTTGCGTGAATTGATTGCTTATTAAAAAGTGCTACCGCTACGCCAAGCAAAAGAATGCCAACCAGCATTGGTCGAGACGCATTTTTTATTACGGCAAATATTCGTTTTTTAGTGCCAGAACGCTTCATGGCTTCCTTTTTTTTATTGCCTGACGAACACACTCTCTCTAATATCTATGTAAATTTTACAAGTTGAATATATTAAATTGCAAGAGTTTTTACAATTAATGGCTATGAGAGGTCGATTAGGCGCTAATTATAGGGGTGCCGCGTTAGGTAGAAGTGTAACGTGAGGGTTTTTGAAAGAAAGGCGGAAGTGTGGGTTTCTTTTTAGTATTTTGAACTCGCTACGAGTTTTATTTCTATGAGAAATTATAGAAGCGTTGGAATAATGCGATTTATTTTACCTGCTCCCAAGAATAAAATGAGATCTTTTTCTTGGATGTCAGCATCGATGGTTTCTTTTATAGTTTGAAAGTGAGGGTCCAGGGGGGTGTAGGATATTGAAAAGGAAGGGTGGTGGGTTTTGAGTGTTTCAACAAATTGTTTGCTGGTGACTCCGGGTATGGGCGCTTCGTTTGCGGGGTGGATGTCTGTGATGATGAGGTGATCGATGGGGCTTTTTAAAAATGTATCAATGAAGGACTGCCAGAGTGTATGGGTACGCGTGTAGCGATGGGGTTGAAAAACGACGATGAGTTTGTTCTGAGCTCGTTTGCGTGCAACGGTAAGGGTGTAATCAATTTCTGTGGGGTGGTGTCCGTAATCGTCA
>JAJCZB010000035.1 GCA_029262595.1 Candidatus Babelota bacterium
AAATGCCAAATACACCTCAATCTTTCAAGGTCTATCTTGAGAAGTAGCGATTGAGCCTCCTTCGTTATGTTTCTTTAAACGATCTTTAAGATTTGTCGTGTAACCAATATATGTTTTTTTAGAATTTGCTAGAGATCTTAATAGATAAACATAGTACATAGATTTGCTTTTACATTAAGCCCGTCTTTGCCTATCCGTCTACGCTTTCAGCTACTTCGGACCTACGGCTTCTTCGGGCAGTCTTCGTTCTTAACTTTTCTATTAATGTTTATGTAAATACATCAAGACTGGCGGCAGACACGTGGTACACTACGAACTTTTCGATGGAGAAGCATTCGCGAAAAACTTCCGATGTTGAATAACAAAGAAAAAAGCCGCAGATTGCTTCTGCGGCTTTGATGCTTGCCTTCTTTATTATCGCCTTTCAATTACAATGTAAAAAACGCTTTGATATCTGAAATTGGATTTATATACTCTTCAACATGTCGCATACTATCAATTGCATCTAAAAAGATAATAGGTGGTTCAGCATAAGTCATACGAATTAATCCTCTTGTTGGAGAAACATTCATAAGCTCTCCTGTAATATAATTATGACCACCAATCCAAGAAAAGAGCAGATCTATTTCTTTACTTGATTTGATAGCTGTTGGATTAATTTTTTCCAGAGGAGTCTTGATTATATTATTCCCTTGCGGAACAATTTTCCCTTGTTTTCTTTTATTAATTCTAGAGTCAGCTTTCTTCATAATATTTATTGGAGCAAATCTTCCAATCATATTCGAAGCATCAATCGTAAGAAAGAAGGTTGCCTTAGGAACTGAATAAATATTTAAATATTGAGTGCCTTCTAAGTATGAGTTGAGATATAAATCAACTTCTTCTTTGTAATGTTCCGGAATCTTAACGTTAAGTAAACTTTCTGAACAATGAACAGTATCAAGGTATGGAATAATTCCGCTAGGAATAACAATCCCACTATTATTCTTTAGTTCTTTGTGATACATATAAGAAATCAAATGTAACTCATCAGGAAATTTAATCTTCTTTAAAGTCGATGCAACTTTAGTTTGTACAATAACTTTTTTTGTACTTTTACTTTGAGATTGAAACCATTGCTCTTTTTCAAAAGCACAAAGCATTTTGTATATGAAGCGGTAAACCTTTTTCATTATATTTTTTGATCAGCAATCGTGCATATGCTGCCAATTTTATAAAAGTTTTTATTTGAAGCATTCTTTCTTGATCGATTCCATATTTTGCATTATTCAAAACTTCTTGTTCACCCATTATTCCTACAATACACACATCACGTCTCAATGCGTATTCGATTGCATTTTTTTCCAAAAATGCTTCGCGTTCTGTTTCATTAGCCATATTAAAAGCTGCAGCCATAACATATTGATTAAATGCAGAGATGCCAGAATTAACATTGAGAACTACTTGCCGTACTTCTTGAATAAACCATTCTGGAGCAACTAACATTCCTGAACGCATCCTTGCTCCACCAATTGCCTTTGATGGACCGAAAGCCATTATAACTCTATCTTTAGCCTCGGGAACAGCTTTTAAAAAGGGCATAGCACGATTTTTTTGATCGTGCTCAGTTCCCCAGTAAACAAGATCATCAAAAATCATAAAATTATATTTCTCTGCTAAACAGTATATCCTTCTATAATATTCTCTATTCTCTTCTGTATCTGTGATTACAGTACCAAGCGGATTTGAAGGATTAATCAAATTAAGAAGTTTTACTCTTGGTATATGAGTCATTCTTAATCCAGAACCAAAAACTTCTCCAGCTGACTCAGCTTTTTTTTCAAACCCTGAGTTGATAGCAATAATATGTGCTTCTAATTCCTCAATAGTTGGAATAGCCCTCTCTTTATCTAATATATCGATAGGTATGACCTGGCCACCAAAATTATTAACTGTTCTGCTATGCAGACCAAATGTAGGAGCAAATGAAACTACCACATCATTTCTTCTTAATAAAAGCGCTATAGATTTTGCAAATCCATCTGATACACCATTATTGGGGCATAAATTGTTAGTAGTCAGTCCTTTTATCCCAAATTTCTTTTCTATAAACTCAAGCACAATTCTTCGGGTATGACCAAAACCTTTATCGCTTGGATAACGTCGATTGTCTTCTGCAATTGAGTCAATAGCACCTTGTAATAAAAATTGAGGTGGTTCTTTTGCTCCATCTCCTCGACACATTCTACTGTGAGCTTCGTTATTTCGAGAAAGCTCCTGACTGCATTCAACTTCTTCTGCTATTGCATGAACACCTTGCGTAGCATCATTAAACTCAGACAATATATTTATGTGAGGAGCAACCAATAAATCTGCTGAATAAATTTGTCCAAACAGAATTAAGGCAAAAAGCGCAATTTTGCTATATTTGATTTTAAAGTTATGTGTATTCATTGCACTGCTTTCATGTGAAATGGTTACAAAAAAAGACGCCCGTTCTGGGCGTCACTTTTTTAAGTTAATAATTCGTATGTTTTCAAACAGTCTTCTACTGGAGCCGTAGCATCAATTCTAATGACTTTAAATTTTCTTTTTGCAGTTTCAACGAGAGGCTCTGTATTTTCTCGATAAAAAGCAAGCCTCTTAACTGTTGCCGCAACATCATCTCCATCTCGAACATCCAATTTGCCACCACAGTGATCACATGTTAGTTCTTTTTTAGGAATTCGAGTTGTTGAGTTAAATACAGCTGAACAATCAAAACATACTTGACGTTTATCAATTCGATTTATACATGATGCATCATCAATATCAAAATAAATAAAAGTTAATGTTGATTCGATTGAAAGATCTTGAAACACTTTATTGAGAAATTCATATGCAGGAACAGTGCGAGGAAAACCATCGACAATAAAAGGACGATTGCTTTTAACAGCATCTTTCACTTCTTGCTCAATAATACCAAAGGCTAATTCATCATCAACAAAACCACCTTTTGCTGCAATAGATTTTCCAATGTCAGTATTATTTTTTTTGTGATACCGAATAATATCACCTAGGCAAATCTGATGGTACCCTTTTTGCTTGGTCATGTAGAAACAGAATGTACCTTTACCGCATCCTGGAGGACCCATTAAAACAAAATTAGGTTTAGATGTAGTTGCTGTCATATGATACTCCTTTGTTGATATCTGTTCTGCTGAAAACAGAAAACTTGGTGATAAAACAAATAATAGAGAAAATAATTTACTATTACGTCCCCATGACTGCTTACTTACCATGGTAAAACCCCTAAGAAAAGATGTGAAAGAAACACTTACTTACTAATCGATTATGCTCCGATTCAAGAGAAAAGCAAGCAAAATAAAGGGTTTTATTGCGATAGTATTCAGCTAGTAACTTTGATTGATTACCAGAATCGCTTTCTTGCAAATGCTCTACCTGATTGGAATTTTAAATACCGCTCAAAAGCAACCGCTTTTTCTTGCTGGGCAAATGCCAAATACACCTCAATCTTTCAAGGTCTA
>JAJCZB010000036.1 GCA_029262595.1 Candidatus Babelota bacterium
GAACAGGCGCTGCTGTTGGGAAATTATTACACGGGTCAAAAGCATTGGTTAAAAGTTCAGCCCAAATAGCGTCTGAAGTAACTACAATGACAGCAGTGGGATCCGCCCTTGAGGGCGAAGTTCCTGACGTAGATGATTTTATAGACGCAGCGGTTGTCATTGGCGCGTTCAAAGGTACCGTTGCCAGCGGTAAGTTTATCCAACAGAGATTAATGAAAATATATGCAGAGACAGGTATGCCTCCGGGTGAAGTTGCTGAGCGTGCAGAGATTGACCCAGTACTAAGACGGAATATATTCGAGGTAGAAAATCCTAAACAGAAAGTCATAGAGGGGATCGAAGGCAACCCGAGAAGACCAAAACCTGAAAAACCAGAGCCTACTAGTAAAGAAGCTATACAAAAAGAATCGACAAATTTAAAAGATGGTAGAGATGGCTTACCATTAACCGAAAGCAAATCAGAATCTATTATATCTGAAGTATTACCGCCTCCCAAAAATGTAGCCGAAGCCTTTGCTAGAATGGACCAAAAAATAGTAAGCCCAAAGACAGCTAAGAAAGAAGGATATACGTATAGGGATTTCTATAAAGACTTTATCGATAGATTAAACCCCATAACAGAAGCTGTTAGGGACTTGGGACATAATCCTGAACTTTTGAGAGCTCTAGATAACCCTATGAAATTAGCAAGACTGGTGACCGGCAGCAAAGCTAAGGCCAGATATTTCATGGAAAAAGGCGGAGGTGCATTAGATTTTAAAACCGGAGAAAAAGTATTTAAACCTTTAAGTGATATTGTTGAGCCGTTTAGTACGAATTTAAAAGATTTTGTTAGATATGCAATGTCAAAACGAGCTATTGAATTAGAAAAAAGAAATATAAACTCAGGGTTTATCCTAGAAGATGCTAAACTTGTCGTTAACTTAGGTAAAGCTAAATTTGATAAAGCACAAAAAGAACTTGTAGAATTTCAAAATCATCTTGTGAAATATTTATTAGATGCTGAAATTATTGATAAAAGAACATTCACTGAAATAACAAAAAATAATAAAGATTATGTCCCTTATAAAGTTATAGAGGAAGGCGGTAAGTTAAAGGGAGGTAAGACAAAGATAACGGTAAGGACAAGAATCAAGGGCAGCGATTTAGCGAAACAGAACCCACTTTTATCTATAGCGACCAATATAGAACTGTTTACAAGAATGGCGGAAACTAATAGAGCTAAAAAAGCTCTTATTGATCTGGCAGGTGATAAACTAGAGTCGATTGGCATAGTAGAGGTAAAAACAGGTCTAAAACCTGTTAAGATAAACTCCAAAGAAATACAAAACGCAATGGCTAAACAAGGCTTCGAGCTAGACGCTGAAGGATTTACTGTATTCCGGGGCACTAAAAGACCTTTAGCTAAAAACGAATTTGAAGTTTTTATAAAGGGTAAAAGAAAAGTATTTAAAACTTTAGATCCTTCTTTAGCAGAAGCTATAAACACTATAGGAGCCGATCTTCCGGCAGCTCATATGCTTATACGGGTAGCGGGAGGGTTTAGCACAGCATTGAGAATAGGGGTGACAGCAGTACCAGAGTTTATAGCTACTAACTTATTTAGAGATCAGATACAAAGTGCTGCATTTTCTCGTAGTAAAACGAGAGTTCCTTTTTTAGATATTGCGTCAGCCATGGGAGATATATTTACTAAAAATGAAGTGTACTTTAACTGGCTAAAATCGCAAGGACCTAACAGCGCGTTCTTTGATATGAACTCTCGGTATCTAGAACAAAATATATTTAAACTAAACACAGAAGTAAAATTCCTGGATAAAGTACAAAATTATGTTAGTAAACCCATAGACGTTCTTAAAGTTGCTTCCGATCTAGCAGAAAACGGAACAAGGTTAGCTGAATTTAAAAGAGATACCAGAGGTAAAACAGATCTTAATTCTTTGTTTGAGGGAGGATTTGCTTCTAAAGAAATAACATTAGACTTCCAAAGGATGGGGGCCAAGATATCCGCGTTTAACACAGCCATACCTTTCTTAAACGCGAACATACAAGGATTAGATAAATTAGTTAGGGCTATAAAAAATAACCCAGGGCAGGTAGCAATTAGGTCTGCAGCATTTATAACAGTCCCGAGCATACTCCTTTGGTGGGCCAACCACGATGTTAAGGATGGAAAGCTAGTTGCAAACCCCCGTTATGATAATTTACCTAATTGGCAAAAAGATAATTATTGGATAATACTAACAGATGACTGGCAAGATGCAGACGAACAAGAAGCATCCGGTTTTCCTGATGATATGGTCAGGGAAGGACCCAAAGGTAAGCAAGTAAACAAAGGCATACCGTATAGACTCCGAAAACCGCTAGAATTAGGCATACTGTTTGGGAGCATCCCCGAAAGATTATTGACCGGTTTTATGACTGAGAATCCAGATGCATTTAAAGATTTAAGCAAAACAATAGGAGGATTAATAACACCTCCGTTTATACCTACTATAGGCGCTCCGGCTTTAGAACACGGTACTAATAGAAACTTTTTCGCAGGCAGACAACTTGTTCCTGATTATCTAGAAGATTTCGTACCAGCTGATCGTTTCACACTTTACACTAGTGAGACAGCAAAACAACTGGCTAAACTTATTGGAACACTCCCTAATGTTTCAAAGATAGGTCCGAAAGACGCCCCCTTAGGCTCCCCGATTGTCATAGATAACTACATAAGGGGTTGGGGCGGGACACTGGGTCAGTATGCAGTATCTCTTTTAGATAAAGTTTTAATAAAATCTGGAGTAGTAGAAGACCCTGAAAAACCCGCTGATACTTTATCGGACCTTCCAATAGTTAAGGCTTTTGTTGTACGATATCCATCTTTAAACGCACAGCCTATAGTTGATTTCCACAATAACTATCAATCTTCTCTGGAAGTATCTAATAGCGTCAGGGCACGAGCCAAAGAAAATGACATAGAAGGAGTGGAAGAACTCCTAGGTATTAGAATACAAGGGGAATTCGAAGCAGAGTTAGAGCAAGGACTGGCAAACGCACAACCTGAGAAAAGTAAGGTTGTTAAACTTGACGGTGTTAAGGAAGCATTAAGGATTATGTCTAAGGGTGCGCGACGAATACATAAATCTAAAGGGGTGTTCGACGCCACAGAAAAGCGTCAATTAATAGATACTATATATTTCCAAATGATTGAAATTGCTAAGGAAGGCAACCAATTACTGATAGAAATACAAGAAGATTTACAGAGAGAACAACAAGATATAAAATAAATAAGGGGATAGGGAAATGACAGTATCGAGCGAAACAATTAGACAAGAATACGCGGGGGACGGGACAACCACTCTATTTTCTTTCCCGAACTTCTTCCTGGCAGCAGCAGATTTGTTAGTGACAAAAACAGTAGATGCTACCGGGGTTTCAACTACCCAAGTAATTACAACAAATTACACAGTAGCTGGCGCCGGTTTAGCGGCGGGTGGTTCTGTCACGATGTTGATTGCTCCCGCTTCCGGGGAAACTCTTATTATATCTAATGATCCGGCTGTAACTCAGGGTCTAGATCTCGTGGAAAATGACCCGAGTCCAGCGGAATCACAAGAAGAAGCCTACGACAGATTAACAATGATTGCTCAAAATATTAAAGAACAAGTAACTCGATCTGTTAAAAGAGACGAAGGCGCGACAGGTGCTTTTGATACAACTCTACCTATTCCAGCTGCTTCTGAAGTCATAGGTTTTAACGCCGCTAAAACAGCTCTCGTTTCTACAGCACTAACCACTACTGTTTCAACGCTAGCTACTAAAGCTGAAGCAGAGGAAGCGTCTGACAATCTAACTCACATGAGCCCTTTACGGACGCTAGAATCGATATTAGTAAACGCTAGAGGCAGAGCCGACTTTTATAATCTAGCCTTGGCAAATGTAACCGTTACTGATACAGACGATTCCATACGAATTGTCTCGGCGGATGGCACGGCTTTAAGTTCTACAAATCCAGGATATGTGGTTATGGCATCCGCAACCTCTGGGCTCTTAACAAAATTCACAGTGGTAGCCCCAGTAACATTCACGTTAGAAGGTATAACCGCAGGAGAAGCTATAGATCTTACAGACTATTTATTTTCAGTATACGCGATAAATGACGCCGGATCTTTAAAGTGGGGAGTAACACCTATACCAGGGCACACTAAGATAGTTACCGCTGATGATGTAACAACAGCAGCCACTCTAACTTCTGTAGAAAAGGTGTTCGTTAATTCAGCATTGAGCGGAGATAGTGCTGCTCTAGAATTCGGCTGGTTTAAAGCAAATCATGACGTAACAGGCGGAGACAGCGAACTTCAATGGACAGTGCAGTCTGGGGTAGGAGATATTAATCTAGGGCCTCGACCTAAGATAAAACAACTTTTTACTCCGACAGGCGATTGGACAACAAATGTAACGTATAGAGGCTTCTGGTTAAGGGATGGTCATATCATATATATTGATTTTGTAGCTGAATGCACAGGGGCTCCCACATCTGCTGATTTAACTCTAGACAATCCGGGAGGACTACTTGGGTCAGACGCCTTTGTCCCCGGTACGGCGGTTTCGGATTCTATTTCAATAGGCCGGTGGTCCGCAGAAGCGGCAGCTGGAGTGTGGCACGGAGATGTTACTTACAAATCTTCGACCGATGTATATTTCGCAGCAGGCGTTGTGAATGAAGCTGCAATACCTAGTACTTATCTCGCTTCAGGATCTGGGCATAGAGTAGATCAGGCAATACCTTTTACCTTTGCAAACGGGAACGAAGTATGGGGCTGGTACCAAAGAGCTATAACAAATTGGGATTGATATGAGTGAGACACTAGGATTGGCATGGAAATTTTATTTATTAGCAGGAGCTTTTGCTAGCCTAGTATTATGGTTAGGTAAAGCACAATGGGACACCCGACAAAACAAATCTAAGATCTCAGAACATGTAAAGGAATGTAAAGGTAGACAAGAAGTAATACACCAAAAGATAGATAACTGTGAGAATGGAATCTCCTGCATAAAAACAGAGCTTGCGGAATTAAATGGATTTCTCCGGGGCCGAGACGATAGAGGCTGAATGAAAACGATAGTGATTAGAAGAGCTTTCCAGAGTAGGAAGGCGAGCTTAGGTATTTTAAAGGTGTTAGGTTTAGATCATGACCCGGTCTTCACACTGGAAAACCCTTGGAAACAAAACCAGAAAATGGTTTCGTGTATTCCTGAAGGATCTTATTTGTGCCGCAAGTATTCTAGCGACAAATACCCTAATGTTTATCAGGTACTTGAAGTACCTAATAGGACACATATTCTCTTTCACGCTGGGAATTTTGAACGAGATACTAAAGGCTGTATTTTACTCGGGCTCGGGGCTTGTAGCCTTGGCGATGACCCAATGGTCTCTAATAGTAGACTGGCTATGGCTAAATTTAGAGGCATTATGGGAGATGATGAAGAGTTTAAGCTGGTAATATCGTGAGTATATTTAGTTTCGTAGCCGGCATTTTTAAACCGGCAGCTGATTTAGTAGATAATTTACACACTAGTACTGAAGAAAAACTAGCCTTACAAAATGAATTTACAAAACTCAGAAATGAGGCTTCAGCAAAGCTTTTAGATTACGAATCTAAACTCATTGAATCCAAATCCAAGATCATTATGGCGGAGGCCCAAGGCCAATCGTGGATTCAACGCAACTGGAGACCCTGTATGATGATCTTTTTTGCCTTCCTTTTAGGGTCATATTGGTACGGATATACCCCTAAAAACATGGGTCAAGAGACCGTAAACAACCTATTTGAGCTACTTAAATTAGGTATTGGCGGTTATATAGTAGGTAGATCGGCCGAAAAGATAGTGCCTAAAATTGGGGAAGTTTTTAAAAAATAATATTATTCATCTTGTTGAATTTATTGTTCTGCTGCCCACTTCCGACATCGTTCACACATGCGGAAATGAATTTTACTCGTGGAAAGGAATTCCCTATCACACTTAAGACAGATTCTATTCCCCTCTTTAATCGGCGGTAATCCTGCTGATACTCGGAATTTATTAACTTCATCCTTTTGTACTGCTGAGTTTCGTTCTTTGTTGTCCATATTGTTTGCCATAGGCTTTTTCCTTGTCTGCTCTAAAGCTATTTTGCGTAATTTATTTAATAAAATAACGTGTGCTTTAATTAAATAAATGGGAGCCATCAATCCTCCTACCACGAATGCTTATTAATTATGGCCTTAATTCTCTTATGACAAGGACTTCCGTTAAGTACCGTGCCAACGGAATTTACAAGATTATTAACTGCCCTGAGCATGATCAGAAGTTCCACTCGGTCCTCGGTTACTTTATGGAGTTTCTTCATTAATTCCTGATGCTCTTCTAATGCTTCTTTTGCTTTGCTCATGTTTCGTCCTTGGCATATTTAATAAATTCAAAAACCTTCTCGGAATTAAGTTCTAATAAATCAACTGGCCTGATGTTACCAAAGTGTGGATTCTTAGTATTCCACCAGAACCTAGCCTTAGCTTTGTCACCATTGAATATTTCCAGTACTGATTCGAAGGCTTCTTGTTTGCTCACTTTCCTTCCCGGTGATCAACTCTGCTATGAATGTGCCAAGTGTGATTCCCGAGGCTTACCTTCCAATGAAGTAAATTATAAACCATCCAGCCTAGGGTTACTCCCGTAGCAATGGTTGCTGTTGTCAGTACTATTCCTGAATAAACTAAGATTTGTTTTTTATTTGTCATGTTTATTATCCAATTATTACCCTGTTTATAGTTTACTATAAACTATAAACTATGATTCTTCTTTGTCATCCTCTGATTCCACGATTTGTAAATTTCCTTTGAATAGAAACCCACACCCCTTAAGAAACAGCTCAAAATCATTTATTAGGCCCATGACGTCGGGGCCCCCGAGAAAATTTGTCTCTGTCTCATAAGTTATTAATGTTTGCATTATGTCACGAGAATCTTTGTTCTCGCATGTAAATTTGTATTTCATCTTTTCTTCTTTGCCTGTTTAATTTCATCGCCTTTTGATCTCCTTAATACGCCATCACGTTTAAGTACTACGTTAGAGCTTCCGCAATGCGGGCAGTCTACTGCGTACACCTCATGAAAGTCCGGCCAAGGTTTTGGATTCTTTGGTTCAAAATCTTTTCCACAGTTGCATTTAATCATGATGTTTCCCCTTCTTGTGTGGTTTCTTCTTTATCTTCGTCTTCTATTTCCCAATACATGTCACAGATTTCCGGATCTGGCTTCATATATGATTGCCAAGAGCTCGGCTTCGCTCTAAACCTGTAGCACGTTTCTTTCTTCTTGCAATCTTCGCCGTGACACATTGATATATCTGGCATCTTAATCTCCTGCCGCGCAACTAAGGAGCCACAATAAAATTCCTATTGAAATTATTATAAAACCAATTTCATATCCGCTCATTTCTTCTCCAATACTTTTCGGGCACGTTCTTGCCAATTACAAGGAAACATTTGTGACTCGGGAGTATTAACTAACTCATGTAATATATCTTCAGCGGTCCCTTTCTTAATTGGTTGGATGTTGATTAGGAGGGCTTTGTGGTTATCATCTTTAATTAATCCATGAGGCTCATGCATAACGATGTGATCAGGTGTTATATACCCTTCGACCTCAACCCCCTCAGAGAGTAACTGATTCACAGGGTCAACATTATCATACCACCAGTCCATCATTCTCGGACTGTTTGTCATCCATTTGGGCATTTCGATTTGTAGTTTCATTTGCTCTCCTCCCAGCAAAAGCACTTATCATTTAAGTACTCATGCCGTGGCATTTTCTTCTCATAACAAGAAACTTTACAGTCTAATTCTGGCTTCATTCTTAATCGATCTTTTTCTCTTTCATATTCCCAAGCTACTCCACATGAGGCAGCTCCTATTAGCATGCCCGTAAAGGCTAGTAGGATTCGTAATAGAATTTTCATTCTTCAGTTTCCTCTTCCGGTGGTTCAGGAAGTGGCATCCAGGGTAAGTGCATCCAGTGGGTCGGCGTGCACCTTAATGGTGGTTGATGTGGTATTTCACCTTCCCAGTGAGACCGCCTATTGCACCAATAAGTTTCATAAGTATGCGTTTCACTGATCTCCTCGTCGTATCTTATCCTTTCAAAACCTAATATCTGTGTACCGTCTTTTGGGGCAGTTTCAATTGGTCTCCACTTACTCATTTTGTTCTCCTTTTGGTGATCCGGGAAGTGGCATCCAGTGAGTTGGTTGGAAGTCCTCAGATACTCCAGTATCACCAATCCATTTATCAAGGTCCCAACAACATACTTGATATAGGGGGCATGCTGCCGTTTCTTGAGAGTCAGGATAATATCCCAGCAATATGTCGTCCTTCGGAGCCGTCTCGATTGGTTGCCACTTATTCATCTCCGTCACAATCTATGTGATATTCTTCATCATGACATTTTGCTATTAGGGTGCCCTTACCAAGCTCTATTGTTACCTCTTCCAGGACGGCGAATTCTTCAATCATAACTTTCACTCTTTGTACCCAGTCTTCTAGTTCTTGCATTGATGTCACTCTTCGCTCCATAGTTTATAGTTTATAGTTTATAGTTTATAGTAAACCGACAACTTTAAACTTATTCCATTCGGGCTCGCAGCACAAGGCACAGAAGTGCGCCTCGAGTCGGGCACTTTGGAATATTGTGTCAGTTTCTGGGTCGTACCAGATTACGTTCATTATTCAACTCCTACTGCTTTAAGCGCTGCTTCACAAATTGTTCGGGGTGCTTTGTCCGCATTCGCCTCGTGGAAGAGACCGCCCCTAAATGGCTCTCTATCTAGGCGCTCTGTAAAATGTACTCTCCAATTATTTCCTTTATAGCCGTTACCTATAGAGAAATTCCACCCGTCTTTTCGCATCTTCTCAACAACTTCCCAAGCTGCTTCGATTGAGGTTGAGTAGTTTGGAATATGCTTTGATCCCCACTCTGATGACTTGAGTTTAAGCTCACAAGCCAAGCACTTTGTGTACCCATCAGGCCGCCGTTCTCTTGAGTACCCATCGTGCCCACAACTAGAACACAACATATTTACTTTCGTCACCTTCACAGCGACAAGTGCGTCGAGTTCCCGGTCGGTTAGTTCTTCTGGGTTAGTCATTTTGGGTCTCCAATTTAAGGTATTCTCTGGGCTCATTCCCATTTAGTATGTCATAACAATGCTCATAACCCATGCTATAAGCCCTGAGATGTGCGTATTCCTCAGAAGATAAGCCCTCTTTATAATCACCAAAAAGTTTTTTACGTGTGTCTTTAAGTTTTTCTAGAACTTTTGTTGGCATACTCATTTTGATTCTCCTAATAGTTTCTGGACTGTGGTTAGTGCCTCACTGCCTAGAGTTTCTATTTTTGGTATTATCTTACATCCATCAGCAATTAAACCTAATGCAGCTCTACCTTCTTGTTCTTTATGATATTTCAACAGCGCTTCCCGCATTACCCGCACAGCTTTAATTAACTTAAGTACTGTGTCCGGTGAGGCTGCTGCGATAAATCTCGCGTTAGCTATCCCGTTATCTATTGAGTTTTTAGCCATATGATTGGTGTGACAAAATCCTATTAACCCTTCAGGGGCTTCAATTTTCTTTGTATATGACTTGCAGACACCAATATTTGACCAAGGCCCAGGAGTAGCCGCTCTCGCAAGTTCTTCAAGTTCAGTTAGTGTTGGTTTCATTTTGACTCCCGGCAGGTCACTTAAACACCACCATAACTACGCAAAATAATATTAAACACACATATGTAATTATTTGTTGCAGTTCCGGTTCGGTCATTTTGATTCCTGCGCGTGTTGGTGAAGGTTGCCTTTGGCGGGTTTCGGGGTGAAACTTTCCTCAAAATCAATCATTGATCGAACAAAAGTCTGATTGCCAGCTGGAAACTCTTGGTAAATAATCGCGCTATACCAGTGTCCGTTCATTTGGACCTTTGCCTTCTCGTCGTGGACCATATAGGTCTTTCGATTTTGATAATGTATATAAAGTCCGCCAAGTTCGATTTCCATTTATTCCCCCGATCCCGAGTGCGCTTGGGTTAAAAGTGCATAGTTCCTGGCATACATCTTGATCTTTAAAAATCGTAGGAGGTGCATAATGCGCTTGTTTTCAATCTCAGTGTTCATATTATTTACATCCTTTGCCAATTTGGGTCTCTCTGCTCCCACGAGTAACGTTAGACTTATCTGCATAGGGCTGTTGAGCCCGGTAAATACAAACAATGTGCGAAATCGTATCTCGTTGTCTTGCTAATTCCTTGGCATAATCCTTATAAAACCGGCCATCTAATTTGGGCTGATTTTCAACAAGCTCTTCAAAAATCTGCTCAAGACCTTGCCAGCCACGCATTTTGTCATGCTCAACCATCAAACAATCAAAGCATCTAAAGCCTTCTCGCTTTGGCTCTTTAAATTTAAACCCACCACCTAGGGTTTTATTGCAATCAGCACAGATCATTGTCGTCGCCCTAACGTTTCACAAACTTTCATTTCATTCTCCCCTTTAAAAGGTGCTAAGGACCAGTCGCGAGTCTGGCTTCCTAGTCATTTTCACTAGGCAGGTATACTCTTTTTTCGGAGTACTTATTTTACCTTGCGTGTCTCCAGTGGTGAGTTGCTCCGCACCTAAGTTTGGACTCTCTAACACCACAGCTTCCCACGCCGCCTCAGCATAAAATTTTATTCTTTTAATGCATCCTTACCTGCATGTGGTCTGTAAGTTGCCGTTACCGCAAAATACAACCACCGCAACCTATATCCCGCCATACCGTCAGTCATAAAATGTAGCCGGACAATCTTCGGCGTATAAAATAAAAAATCTAACTCTAAAGATGCCGCTAAAAAAATTTTCATCCCTACTCCATGCCCGTAGGCGCTTTCAATCGCTTCTTAACTTTGTCCTCACAACCCAAAAACCTCAGTCCAAAACATATCATGCCCTTCAATAGTAGGATGATATCCATCATCAAGAAATGCCTCCGGGTGATCCTTAGTAAATGACCCGTAATCAATTACATCAATATCCTGCTCGTCAAGCCAGTCATTGACCTCTTTTATCTTGGCATCAAAACCAGGGCCCGTAGTAGGATATCCTAGGTTAACAAAAGAGTAATCAATATCCATTTCGTCCAGCTTAATAAATATTTCTTTAAGTGCTGGTATGGGATTCACACCATCAGTAGAAATGTCATTAATTCCGCAGTTTATAATAATAAATTCTACAGGTTTCCTAGTGGTATTAACTGCATAATTCAAATACTCATCCATTCTACCCAGGACTTCATGACATCGAAAACCCCCTATAGCCGCATTTATTACTTCATAACCCAGTTCTTGTAAGTAATAAGATACTTGCCCTGGCTTGTGTTCTTCTTGTTTCCAAGAATTTCCAAGGAGCGGGGCGCCTTCCATGATTGAGTCTCCGAGGACTACTGCGAGTTTCTGCCCGGCCCTATAATCGTCCTTAGGTGTGATTCCAGGGGCCGTCTCTTTTGCAAGATCAGAAACGCAACTCATCGTCGCACACTTATCTCCGCAATAAACCGTACCAATGACTATAACTATACCGGCAAATAATAATTTCATTTTAATCTCCCCTTAATTTTTGTAATTCATCAGCTATATTTTCTACAGCGCTAACACGCACATCGTCTATGAGCTTCGCATAGATCGATGTGGTCTGTTTGTTCTTGTGATTTAAAAGCTCTCCTACTACGTCAAGCCCAATACCTGAGCTGAGCCCTATAGTGGCGAAAGTCCTTCGCAGATCTCTTATCCATAGGTCTGGGGCATCTATTTCTTCTTGTATATACGCCCATAACCTGCGGGGCATTTTGGAGCCAAAAGGGTGTGATCCTGTGTCATAATATTTATTTATTAAATCTGCGGGGAGTATTATCTTTTCTTTTTGCGCCGATTTATTCGTAGATTTGCCGCTAAACTCATAAATACCATATAATTTGCCGCCTTGATCCACGATTTGCACCTTACTAAAGTCTCCTCTAGATATAGATGTGGGGCGCGCTCCCGTATACAAAATTGTGTACAGGAAGAGCGCCCCCGTATGATCGCTGCTTTCAGGATCAATTATAATTTCATTTAAAATATCAAGTATTTTAGTTAACTCATTGCCTGTAGCAAAACGATTTCTAGAAGGCAGAGTATAATGTTTAACGGTATCACATGCATTATAACTAACAAGCCCTCTGTCTCTAGCAAATCTTAACATCGTAGATAAGCAGCTTAAACAATGATTTCCCGCTGAAGGGTTGGTGTGTTTAAGACTTTGATGCCAATCATTTATAACTTGGTGACATAAATCTGATAACTTTGTTTCCCCGAATTTAGGCAGTACATACTTATTACAAAGACTTTGTACTTTAGAGTTCCATCCCGTCGTTATAAATTGAGGTTTATTCCAATACTCTTCCCACACTAATTCAAATAAAGGACTGACTGTAATATCTTCACGGGATTTGTCCCACATACCTTTTGGATCTTCTCCTAAATAAACACGTGCCATAATGTTGCGAGCCCTTTTGCGGACTAAATCTACAGTGTCATTAGATAGAGTGCCTATCTTAGGTCTTCTTTGTTTCCCTGATCTTGTTCTATAAAACAAAAAGAATACAACGCCTCGTTTACCGCGACGTGCGTGTAGGCATTTAACCTTATCATCCCATAAGGTTTCACCTATTTCCATTTTATGGACATCTATTGAAAAACTTATTTTAATTACTCCTGCGAGAGTGAGTTCAAATCATATAGTTTAGTTTCGTACTTTGCAAGAAAAAACTTAAATATTTATTTTTATAAACAATCCCAGTTTACATCTCCACCTATTTCTGCGACCCATCTTTGTCTACACTGCTCAAGATTGCCCAATTTATAGACACCTACAATCTTACCCCCAACTCTAGACCGGTGTTTACTATCGAATGATGGTAAAAACTTTTTCATAAATAAACCGAATTTTCTAGAGGTAGGAATCCTGGTTCTAATTTTTCTTTCAGTAGAGTATCTAATAAAAGAATCCCTTAATCTGGATTTTTCTATACTTTCTTCCCATGTATCCCCTGACAAATCCGCATGAATAATCTGTCCTTCACTCAAACAATCAAACCAGAATTGTTCTATGGGGTTTAATGAATTTATTTTTTGTTCGGTGAGGCCCGCTGTGGAAGGTGCTTTATTGACATCAATTTGAGATAGATCAAAGTTTTGCAGGTAATCTAAAAGCACCCCGCAACCACCTTTTTCATCCATTTTTATTCTCATATCTCTAAAAAAATCACCATCTTGCATATTGTTTTCAGCAACATCAAATACACAATATCTTCTCTCGTCCATTGATGCGGGGACCAACCAATCTTCATTTCCTACAACTAGTAGTCTGACTAGATTATCAACCATGTAAGGTTCTCTACCTTTTCTTTCTATCATTATCTCAGGAGCTGTAGTGAGACCTTTTAGCTTTCCTTCTGCCGACTTATCGCCTGACCAGAAGGCCTCATCTAAGCAAAGCAAAAGACAATTATCTAAATGCCCATTAAAATTTGATGTTAAATATCTGGCGTCGTGTGCTGTCATGAAATGATTTTTAAGAAGCCGCCCAAAACGATCTATTAAAGCATTCTTTCCAACACCCTTTCGCCCACGAAAAACGAGCGTTGTGAGTGGCCTTTCCCAAGGCCTTTGTATAAGGTGGGCAAAGTATCCCATGAGCCAAGTAAAAAGTTTGGTATCTCCGGCGCATACGTTGTGCAAGGCATGCTCTTGGAACATATTAAAACCGGCAACTGCTTCCTCTGAGGCGGCGGATACCGGAGTAGCTTTGGCGGAGAATCCTGACCAAATATTAAAATAACCGGGGGGTGCTTTTCTTTCTGGCGAAAAACACACACCCTTGTATTCTCTTCTATTTGTGCTATCAAGCCACAATTCTGCATAAGTTTTTGGCCTCCCTCGGCCCTGCTGGATGTCGTAAGGACTAAATTTTCTTTTAAAGCTTTGCTCACTGAGATACATCCTTTTGTAGCGGCCCTTATGATCCTTAGTTTCGTGCATTATCACATGATTACCTTCTAAAAATATAAGAGCATATTCCTTGTTAATTTTTTCTATAAAATTTTCTGAAGTTACTCCGGCTATCGGTTCAAATTCCGACTCAGGAGCTTTTTCACCAGGGGTATTTTTACCGTATTTATATGCATGATCTACCTTGTGGGATAGTTCATCTACATCCCATGGGGGCTCACACTTATAATTCCAATGGTCCATTAAAAGCTCTAAAGCCGTATCTTTATCTACACCAAAGTCTTTAACATTAGCCGTGACTTTATAGGCGACAGCATCTCCGCCTTCACCTTCTATGGAGGTGGGAGCCTCATTGTCCAAATAATCAATAGCTCTTTTTTGGGCACGTTCTTGATTTATTTTAGACACGTCTATTTTCACTTCAGATTTTTTTATAACCCTACCGCATTGGTTTAATACCCATTCAGGGCAGTCTTTAACAGATAAATCATTATAAGTATAAGCATCGCCATTTATAGTTGACCCTCCGCCCACTATATAGCCGCCTAAACTCCGAATATCTAGGCCCTGACCTAATACATCCACCCCTTGTTTGACGGGCTCCTTGTTCTTTAAAACAATATGTAATCCTCCGGTAGGAGTAACTTGAGTAAAATTAGCTGCGGGTATATCACAACCTATATCTTTAAGATCTATTAGAACTTTACTGCCATTTTTACCTTTTTTATTATCTACGTCTATAACTACTAATGATTGATCATCTTCGAATCTACCGGTGTATATACCTACATTATAAGGTTGTTCTACATCAAGAACGGGATCAACCCACCAATCTTTTATAGTCTTCTCATCACGGGTTGCTTTAGATGGGAATCCTTCTATAGCGGGGAGTTTACTGTTAGGCAGTAATGGAAATACATGAAAGCCTTTGTTAGCTAATACTAATGCGTGTTTTAAACTCACTTTTGATATCTCCTACCGGTCCATGCTTCCGCGTCTACAGGCAAATCTTTAGCCCAAGGTTCTGAATCGCACATCATGTGCTCTAACTGTGCTTCTGTTAATGATTCTTTAAAACTCTCTATAAGAACTTCATCATGAACATGGGCCACAACTTTATGTCCTGCTTTTTCAAGCCTTAATATCGCGTCCGACAAAAGACATCTACTTACCGCTTGCGTGACATTCTCACACAATTTACCGCAATATGTTTTTAGCTGTTCCCATTTTCGCGTGTATTGATTAACGCCCGAATAAGCTATCTGGTATCTAGTTTTGGGCTCAGACTCATGCTTTGATGGGTCGTAATCCTCAAATCGTTTTGTAGTGTCGTTCCATGATACACTTAATTTGACAATTTTAGGATAAGGATAACAAAGCACCCTGCCACTAGGCAGCTTACAGAATAAAAAAGAACCATTAACCATAAAGGTGCAATGTCTTCCTTCAGCGCCTGCTTTATGTTTGCTACCCGGACTTTCAATGGCCATAAAAGCCGCGTCTTCCAACTCTCTCCAAAATTGAACGATAGCTGGGTTTCCTGATCTCCATGATTTCTTAATGATTTCTGCTTCGTCATCAGAGACACTAACCCCGTAACCTTTGGCCATTTGTTTAAACGCACCAACTCCCCCGCCAAAACCCAACGCGAGTTCGGCGACTTTTCCAACCTGTCTGCGAGAGTCTGCTTTTGTAATTTCTTCTGGTGATACGTTATAGATTCCTGCAGCTGCATGTTCATAAATTTTACCTGTTCCACGGAATACCTCCAATTTATCTTCTTCACCCGCCAACCAGGCTAGCGTTCTTGACTCTACGCTGGAGAAATCTCCCCCAACAAACTCATATCCCTCTTTTGGGATCAAAAAACCTCTAACACAATTTGAGATAGCTTCCATAGGATTTCCATAAAAGGTGTCTATTACATTGTATGGGTTTTCTTGAGTCAATAACTCAAATATATGCTCAATTTCGAATTGCTCGATTTTAGGGCGGACTAGGTTTTGTAATTGAATTCTGCGGCCTGCCCACCTTCCAGTGTGGCTACCATGGTACTGAAAAAGCCCACGGATGCGTGCATCATCACACGCACCCGCAAGCATCGCCTTGAGTTTTGCAGTTGATGTTTTACTAGCTTTTTGCCTCAACAGCAATGCGTTTCTGCATTGTTCTGGAATGTCGAGTTCAAGAAGGTTTAATACATCAGATTTTGCTACCGAGGGAACAGTCAGACCTTGCCATTTAAGCCAATCTGTAAGTTGTCCAGTCGCGGTGCAGGTAGAAACCGCACCCTCAGTAACCTGTCTCATCTGGCTGTCGAAAAAGTTTTTAGCTCTTTCAACTATGTCAATGGCAGCTTTTATGGATTGTACATCAACCTGGACACCACGCCTATTGATAACCCAATCAAATTGCCATAATTCTTGTTCTTTTTTAGAAAGATTTAATAAACGTTTATAGAGTTGTCTCTCAACTTCAACATCATTAATACAATATTTATAAAGGGAATCAAATTTTTCTGGAGCATTTTCAGGAGTATATCTTAATATAGTTACTCCATTTTCATCTTTCTTGCGGGGTTTTGCCACTTGTTTCATGATGCGATTGCCGGTCATGTCTTTGCTGACATTGAGTCCTAAAGCTTGAGACGCCTGGTCAAGAGATCCTGGCAATCCCATGGCGTAACACATTGGCATAGTATCACCGATTTGATCTATCGATAGCGGGGACCACCCAAACAGCCTTACACAAACATTATTCCATATAAGTATTTCAAAGCCTCCGGCGTTGTGGCCAAATACTTTACCGCCGTCTTTTGCAAAATTTAAAAGTTTAGAGAGTTCAGGACAGGACTGTCCGGGAATAAAAATATGTATGTCGCCATCATCCAGACAAAAAGCCATACAATGGACACTAGTAGAGGGATGCGTAGCATATTTATCTGATCCTTCCTTTAATAAATCACATTCAGAATAGGTTTCAAAATCTATGTGGGCGTGGTGTGTCACATATTCTCCTTGATAAAATCAGGAGGTGCCTTACTTTAGGCTAAGGCACCTCCCTAGCAGCTAAAAGTATCTCGCAGGAAACGGAAGCTGCTTAACTAAATAAATCGTCGCTAGATTTAGATTCTCCATTAGAAGACGCACACTCAACAGGCGCGAAATCATCAACGGCGCGTGATCGCGAGCCAATCGGATCGCCGTCTTTGAGAAATTGTACATTGCCAAGTCCAAAAGATACTCCCCTGTTACCTTTCATATCATAGGCATAAGCATTAACCGAAGCCCTTAGATAACATCCGGCATATATTTTATCTTTATCAATAACGTCATCAACATTTTGATCCACCAATTGTGGTTTCTGCTGGCTTTTAAAATTTACGAAAACGCCTCCATCTTCATAACCATTGGGTAAAATCTGTTTACCCTCTACATTCTTAGCTTTTTCTTCATGCTTTCGAAATGGTGATCTGATCTGAGATGGCCACTTTGATTTATCTGATCCCCATTTTTTAACCATAGCATCTTTACATGCTTTTTCTAGTTTAGATAAATCAGCTCCCTTAGAAAATAAAGCTACTACTGAGTACTCTTCTTTTCCATTGAGATCATTTTTACGGGGCTCCGACAAATTCGGAAAGCTTGCTCTAAATTCTGGTGTTGTTACTTTTGACATTATTGTCTCCTTTTTCTCTTTTTAGTGTTTATTGACGTCTGTAAATGAGTCTTGTAGAGATTCACTAAATACGTCATCTATCATCTGTTTTAAATTATGTAATTCTAATTCTAAAATATCATTTTTCTGCTTTAACTCTGATTTCATTTCATTTGCTATTTTCAACTGATTTCTCAGACTGTGATTGTCTTGCACTAATTTAGTTGTGTGCCTTTTATAACAATCAAGCTCATGACTAAGATGGTCTTCAATTTCACTCACGAAAAATCCTCAGACGCACTACTACTTTCAACCGCTTTTCGTGAATCAGATTCATGAACCATAGTTGTTCCTGAAGATATACTTTCAAATAGATCTTTTATTAAATATTTTTTATCTTTACCTATTGCTTTTTCTACTTGAGCAGGTGTCTTTAATTTGGGCACTGTTAAAATATCCTCTTCGCTAATACCTTCAGATGATAATTTTTTTAACTTTTCACGGGCCACTGTTTCGGATATCCATTTACGTGTGGCTCTCTTTTGGACCATCTTATAGTCGGGAACCTCAACGCCAGATTTAAGTTCACTATATGCAAATTCCCTAACATTCTTACACCATGCCTCTAAGATAGGCAGCCATTTAAGGGTGTCAGATAATTTGTTAGGATCGTAGTCTGCAGCCGGAGAAAATTCTGTCTTTACCATAGCTTTTGCTTTTTCTTGGAGCTTTGGACATTTGTTAGCCGCCGCAGGACAGAATCTACAATGATCTCCTGCCTCTATTTTCGCATTATCATCTTCGGTAGCTAGAGCATCTTTTTTAAGATCAGCCATATAGTCGATCATATTAATTGATGGAAATCTTGACCGCCTAATATACCCGTCGGGATGAAAACACCTTGGTTGTGCTATTACCAATTCGATATTAGAGCACGGAAATCCTGTGGAAAGCAGTGCTCCCGTGCCATAATACTGTAATTGTAGATTATCCTCTACGCTAACAGCAATGCCTGCTCCATGCTTATAATCATAGACTCTTAAAAGTTTCGCTAAAGGATCATAAAACACACAATCCGCAGTTCCAAATAATCCAGGGTGTACTTGTTCTAAATCAAACTTGTGCTCTAGCAAGAAATGACTTTTCAATACGTCGGCACCAGATTCTAAAGCACCTCTTACGTCATCTAAAACAGTGTCTACGTACACATTACATGCATCTATCATTTCATCGGGAGCGTCTGAAATCCATTCAGCAAGCTCTTTCATTTTCTTCTGGGATTTCTTCCAGCAACAGAGATCATACACTGCCTCATAGGTGAGCAATTCGGCTACGGTATGTGCGTGTGTGCCTTCTTCAGCATATACTGATGTGGATTGCTTAACACCTTCTGATAACTTTACAGACCGTGGACATGCTTTCCAGCGGTAATACGAGCTTGCGCCAATCTTACTATGTGCAGTCACTAGTTAAGCCAATAGCTCTTTGCAGCTCTCAATAAAATGAGGCCAAACATTCGGTGTATTATAAAGTTCAGAAATGCGCGCTACACTAAACTTCTCAAGCACGCCTCTGGCAGCCGGTAGACCTTTTTCTGTATTAACTTCCTGCAAAGCTTTGTGAACATCCTCTTTCAGGACCTTTGGCTGTTTTACATCTGGTTTTGAATTTTGTTTATGACTTACTTTTTTTATTTGTTTAACTTCACCCTCATGCACATCAACTTTAGAAACCTTCTTAGCCTTTTTGGCTTTAATTTTAGTTACTTTAGTTATAGATGTTACACCATCGTCAACAACGGGAGATGCAACTGGTTTTACAACAGAGTTAGACGAAAGATGAGAACTAGTAAGAGGTAGGTTAACACGTATATGTATGTCCAAACCCTCGTGATCTAGTTTAAGTTTATCAATTGATTCTAATAATTCTGCAGCCTTGTTTATAAGACTGACTGGTCCATTGATGTGCGCGTTGATCATTAAATGGTTCCTTTCCTGTTTTGCCGAGATAATGCAGAGTCATTTTTTTGTTATAAGTTTGCAAGTGTTAATGCATTCAATCAAACATTTTCGTCAATTCCTCAGTCTTACGTCTGACGACACGAGCAATTTTTTGGTCTAAAGATTTGTCTATACTCAGGAATCTAACATAAACATTGTTTCGTTGCCCAACTCTATGGCACCTCATTATTGCTTGAGCATTGTTCCCTGGGGTCCAGTCCTGTTCCACAAATAAAACATGGTTAGCCGCAGTCAAAGTAATGGCAGTACCTGCACTTACGACTTGCCCAATGAACACTCTGCAATCTTCTCTAAATTGAAACCTGTCTACTTTACGCATTCTTTTTTCTTGGGGAGTTCCGCCATATAATGTTACTGGCTTAAATTCACTAAGCATCGTTTGCAAACCAAAGATCACATCTCTGTGGACACAAAATATAACTATCTTTTTGTAAGCATTCGCTTCAAGCTCCGCACGAACCATATCGACCGTTGGTTTAACCTTTTGCAGACCAATATATCTTCTTAATTCACTAACACTCTTATAAATACTCATCGCCGCATACAAAGGTTCTTCTTCATTATCTTTTAAATTTAGAAATACACTCTTTGTCATCCGTGTTTGGGCTTTTAGATTTTCTATTAATTCTGCTCGCCTATCATTGGGATAGAAATATTGCACGAAAGATGATTGATCTTCCATTATTACAGTTCCAGGTTCACAATATACGTCGCCAAAATGTATTGGTGGTAAATCAAGCACGTCTTCCTTCTTTCTTCTCAGCATTATTGGGTTCATGAGTTTTTTTAGTTCGGGAATTCTTTCTATACATGTCCCATCAATCTTTGTCCCATACGTGGTATTCCTAACCGCACAATATCTTCTTACAAAAGCCTCATAAGTGAGTGTGGTTTGCTTTAACGTGTACAACATCACCCAAAGTTCACTCGCATTATTAGGCGCAGGCGTTCCCGTGAGAAACCAGCAAGCAGAGACTGAGTGAATGATTCCATATTTACCAAGTAGGTTCTTTGTCCTTTTGGCTGTGGGATTCTTTAGAAAATGAGCCTCATCAACAATCATCACGTCGAACTGTAAATTTTTTAGTATATCAAAATTGTGGCTAGCATAATCAAAAGAACATATAACGCTCTGCTCTGTTCGGGGAGTTTCGCTCAATTTCCCAGGGAGACAAAAGGATCTGGGTTTTTTAGACCACATATCGAACTCTCTCAACCAATTTACTTTAGCAATACTTGGGCAAATTATTAATACTTTGGTATAATTTGCTAGGTCTGCGCCATGGATGGTTTGGGCCGTTTTTCCTAAACCCATATCATCCGCCAACAACATAAATGGCGTCTTTGATAGTTTCTCAGCCCCAACTTTTTGATAATCAAATAGCTTTAATTCTTTCGGCACAGCTGCAAATGTCCTTTTAGATGTTGTTTGGCATAATAAGCCATCAAAGCAGCCTCGCATCTATCATGGTCCTTTTTACGGGACCACAAGAAATCGTAATTTGGAAATATCTTCTTGCAATACGCCATAGTTTTTACTTTATCCTGTGTTACCCCAATACTAGCCTTCCAAACCTGCGGAGTTATTAAGAAAGTTGGCACATGCATACCCGCCAATATCCCATGTAATTGCCCCACGTTCATCGCGAATTTATAGGTAGATCCTAGACCCTGATTAGGACGCGCTCCTGGGCTCTCTAACACTGATAGAGCAATATCTGATATGTAGGGCTCAATCTGGAATACAAGCTTGTGAACGTCCATTTGGTGCGTCTTACCGCTCTTTCGTGACTTCGTCTCTGTTGTGATTAGAGGCATATCAATCATATCAATGATATGCAGCGCGTCTATATCTACAACTGCCATAGCGCCGCTGAAGCCAGGGTCTACCCCTAGGACCAGGGGTCTATACTGGTTTGACTTATATTTCAGACGTTCTAACGTCATCTGGAGCAATCATATGACAAATGGAATGCTCGACCACTTCACTTGAATCTGGGCTGTTCGGTGCAATGTCGTATGTGTCATCTTTCTGTACATTCTGCGCGTCCACCACGGGACAGAGGATGTTCTCATCAAACTCGAGCTGCGGGTCTGGTGCTCGCGCTGCCTTGTGTTTCTCATATTTTTCTTTTTCATATGTTTCCCACACATATTCGCGGGCCTGCTTCAATGTATCAAACTTAGTATCAGGCGAAGGACCCTTCTTATAATCCGTTATCTTTTCCTTATCCCACAACCACACTCCCCATTTATGGTCATGACGGTTTACTTTAACCTTCCAAACCAACACATTATTCTTCTTAGATGGGTATTCCACGGATTTAATCTGCGACCAATACTTCTTAAACTCAAAAACACGTCTCATGAACTCTCCTCTTTCACCACTTCTAAATCAAATTCCAAACATTTTTCGTTTTCTTTTTTATCCATATCTTCAGCGATCTCATCATATTTAGAAGCATCCTTGTGCGCAAACTTATTCCCCAACATCCTTGGCCGGCATTCCTCATCAGGCTCTCCCCCCATCCTGCGCGCTCTCTTCTTTAGATGCATCCTGTTGATATAGCGCAGCTGCTTCGGTGATAGCTTCTTTTCCCTCAACCTTATCAAGAAATCAGAGTCATCTAAAAACACTCCCCAATATCTAGCTGCCCTCATTATGGGCTCAATCATCTCAGATGGGATTAACCCGCCAGTACCATTCCTTCTCCTAGAATAAGTCCACCTATATATGCTAGAACCACAGCGCCAATGCTTCTGGTTTAATGGGTTAGCAATCTGTAGAGCCTTCTCGAGCCTGTAGCTACCCCCGAACTTGCTTATGATGCGTGAAGCCTGCACGTTAACCTTATCAAGCTCGTGGCACGTCATGGACACATCACGCTCAACAGTGTCCAAATACTCAGCGCTTACGTTTGGATCATCGCCGATCTTACCATAGGTCACATGCTTACTGGGCTGTGCCTTTGTACCTGGATTCTTTTTTAGTGGAAATGGTCCCCTGTAATCCATAATATTTTCTCTAGAAAAGGGAAGCGACTAACAGCTCTTAAAAGTTAATCAATATGTGCCTAGTTGTCAATTTTGATAGTCTTTCGTTTCTTTATCCAACCCTTGGGGATAGACATAGCGTTGTTGCTTTCTTTCTCCGAGATGCTGCCAGCTAATGTGATGTACTCCTTGGTGTCTCGTATCAACCAGCCTGCGCTGGTGACTACGTCGACTCCATAGTCATCACTAGTCTGATAAACTGACCATCCACACGAAGCCCTGGCATCGATCCATTCTATTATTTGAAATTTCAGATTTGGGCCTCTATCTGCCATGCCTGTATTTTGGAATCAATATCCACAAAAAGGAAGTCCAGCCCATAAATTTAGGTGACCAAATGGAATTTACCTCCCGAATCCCCCATAACTCATAACTTATGACCTAAGTTATTGATATCATTAGACGTTACCCCTAAAGGAACGGCTGTTACTGACTGATTTTAGGTCTGTAACGCCGCAAACATATGATATTAATAAGGAAAATGGAAAGTGTTCACGTATAACGCAAAAAATCCCGTCGCAAGTTTAGCCACAGGAAAACAGCCCCACAAAAACCACCCACACCACACGCACATCTCACATACTGTTTATATATATATATATATATATATATAATATAAGTAACTAACGTAATCGGTATAGATTTCATATACTTGGACGTTACTTAAATTTTAAATAAGTGTAACACCTACGTAACTAGTAACAGCCAATGATATCACATAGTTGCATATCCCGTGGTACCAAAATACCCGAATCTGCCTATTTTTTAAGCACATTTTTACCTATTTTCTTCGATTTTTCGGCTAATTTTCGGCCAATTTTATGGAAAAATATAGAGAATAAAAAAGGAAAAAATCGATTTTATCTTCATTTTTGGGTGATTTGTTGCAGTTTGTAGATCTTACAAGGCCAGA
>JAJCZB010000037.1 GCA_029262595.1 Candidatus Babelota bacterium
GCGTGAGAAAATCAAACATGCGACCATGCAAACCAGGCGAACATTGCACCGTCAGGCCATGGCCGCATAACATCAACCAAAGGAGCCAGACACTCTCCTATTCTAAACCTCAATCTGTCCGAAAAAATCTGACGACATACAATCTGCACGACACGCCCGGAAGGATAAACGCGCTTCGTGAAATCGTTGCCGGTCGAGATGTGTTCCTCTTTTGTCACGGCCCCTCGATTGCCGAAATGGACACGTATTGGAGCGGTTTTTCGCAACACGCGGCGTGTTTGTTTGCGGTCAACCGCTTCCGAGTGTTTGAAACCGGATTTCTTGCACCTAAAGATGCCAAAATCGATGTCGTAATGAAAACGCACTATCGCGGAATTCGGCCGCATATTGACCAACTCGACGAATTCCTCAAACGCCCGGAAAAGAACATGTTTCTTACCAGCAAATGGGCAATGGAGCGTTTGGGCAGCAGTTGCCCCGCTCGGCATGAACTCGAGCGCAAGTTTGACAATAAGATGCTTTATTTCGGCGGTGCGGGGGGCTCGGTTCCCGCCACACCACTAGATCCATTGCGTTTCATTTATGGCAATACACTCTCTTTAATGATCGTCTTTGCGGCAATGTCCGAAGCCCGCCGCGTATTTTTGTTTGGCGCGGATGGGGGCGTAGCCGATCGCGCAACCGCGGAAACGCATTACGGCGCGCAAAATTCAAATTTCTTATTCAAATTCGACGAGAAGAACCGGTCTACCATCGAATCGGCGTTACGGGCCGACGCGACCATGTTCAATCACATTACGGAAACCGGACTGATAGCCGCCGAACATTTGTACGGCGTCAAGCGCCCGCCGATCTACAATGTTTCACCGGACAGCGCCCTCACTCTGTTCCCGCGGATCGACTACGCAACGGCCTTGCAAATGGTCCAGGAGGATGCGGCGGACCTGCGCCGCAGTGCATGATGCAGGATCCCGGGGAAGATCGAGAACCTGTGCTTACCGCCTTCTATGACCTAGAAGTTTCTCCGGTCAGTTTCGATTTCTCGGCCTTTGCGATCCTTGCCGAAATGGAGAAAGTGCGCCGCAAATGTGCGGAGCTGCATATCGTCATCCTACCCGCCGGCGATGGTGGGTTTCGTCAGGATGATACGGAATATCATGTAATTAACAAGGCTTGGCGGCTGAACAACATTGTCATCCCACATCTGGCGACCATGCCTCTGCGCCCACGGTTGACGGTATGTGCGGCGCGCTCCGACGCGGAAGAGATCGAACGCGCCGGTACAGGACCGATTTTCCCGGAGGGCTATCATACGAGTCAGCCGACATCCGCCTTTATGTGGTCGCACATCGCGGCGGCATCCGCGCGCGGCGAATCGATTCCGTCATTGCACGCGAGCGAGCAGGCGCGCGCCTATATGGGGCAATGGCTGCAATCGCATATCGGCGACCGCAAGCCTGTAACGATCACGCTTCGCGAAAGTACTCATGCCGCGGTGCGAAACAGCAACTTCGATGCTTGGCTCGAATTCGCCCGGCGACTGGATACGGACATCTATCATCCGATTTTCGTTCGCGATACGGAGAAGCTGTTCGGAGACGAAACCGACGAACTGATGGAATTCACGACCTGTTCGCTTGCGTCCCTGAACGTCGATCTTCGTATGGCCTTGTACGAATTGAGTTGGCTGAACACGATGGTACCGGGCGGCCCCACCGTTCTTTGCTGGCTCAACCGCAATATTCCTTTCCTGCAATTCAAGATCATCAACGAAGACTGGCCGAGCACCACCACGTCCTACATTACGTCTCAAGGCCTAGAGAAGGGCGGCCAGCTTCCTCATGCCACTCCCTATCAACGACTTGTCTGGGAACCGGATGATCTAGACGTCATTGAACGTGAGTTTTCCGCAATGGTGGACCGCTTAGAGGCTGACGCTCCCATCACGGAGTTGGCACGTGATCCGGAAAATTCGGAAGACCCGATGGAGGTCGCGTTGCGGCTCCAGATGACCGGCAGGTTCGAAGAAGCCACGGCCATCTACCAGGATATCGTCGGCAAGGATCCGGACAATGCCGATGCTTGGCATTTACTCGGTGTGATCGCCCATCAGGCAGATCGTCCGGAGGCGGCGGAAAAAATGATCCTTCGCGCTATCTCCCTGACCGGAGGGCAATCTAACTACTTCATCAATTTGGCCGCCGTACTAAAGAAAGCCGAACGACTGGACGAGGCTGCCAACTGTCTATGGCGCGCCGTTGCGTTTGCGCCGAATGACGCTGGCGCCCACGCTGACCTGGCGGAAGTGCTCGCTGCGACCTCAGAGGGCGACAAGGCCAAATCCGCGATGCTTAAGGCGTTGAAGCTCAAACCCGATTCAATCGACATCTGCGAACGAGCCGGACAATTGTTTCACGCAGCCGGCGATATAGAAATTGCCGCAAATCTTTACCGGCAAGCACTTGAGTTTCGCGACGACGCCGTCCAGAGACGCCTGAAGGCGAAAGAGCACCTGCCAGAGATTCCCGTGCAAACACTTAAGACCGCCTAACCCAGCGTCTTTTGCGTATGCGTCTTGGGACAGCCGGACCATGCCGGCCAAGCCGCCCCTTTTCAATCAGGTCATTCATCAACCGAGGCAACGACACGTTATGCCGCGGTTGGCGGAAGCTTGACGCGTGTGCAAGGCGACAATTGACGGCGCACGAAGCGGTGCATCGCCTTCCAAGAGCGCGATAGTATCCGGCGGAACTGACGCGCCCGCATGCCACTCGCCTTGGCGAGATAGTAATCAATCACTTCCTGGTTGGGATATTCCTGCTGCCCACTGTTGGCGAGAAGCCGGTCCTCCGGCCGGGCGGATCCACCTGTCGCATCGAAGTCAGAGTCAGGCCACATCGTCTCATCTCCTCTAAGATCACCCATAGCCTTGCCGCACGCCCTCCATCGGTCCCCGGCGATTTCGTCGGGATTATTGAATTCCTTAGCGTTCCATGGCTCTGCAGTGAGAGTATTTCTGTCCCATGTCGAATCCGATGAGAAACTGTTTCAGTTGTATCCCCGCTTGATTCACGTCGAGGATTTCGGCATCCAGGCACCACCGACGGCACAACGCCGACCATTCCGGTCAGGGAAAGAGCACCGCCATGCACGCACGCGAACAGTGGAAATCCCGGACCGGTTTCATACTGGCCGCCGCCGGTTCCGCTGTCGGTCTGGGCAATATCTGGCGCTTTCCCTACCTCGCCGGCGAGCATGGCGGCGGCGTTTTTCTCGCGCTCTACCTGATCTTCGTCTTCACCATCGGCATCAGCATCCTGTTGGCCGAGTTGACGATCGGACGCGCGGCCAAACGACAACCCGCGGGGGCATTCCGCGCCTTAGGGGGTGGCCGATGGGTCGCGGCCGGCTATTTCGGCGTCGCCGCTGCATTCTTTGTCCTGTCCTTCTACAGCGTGGTTGGCGGATGGACGCTCGCCTACGTCGTCAAGGCAACGACAGGCGCCCTCGACGGCGCGACCGCTGGAAGTGCGGGCCAGGTATTCAACGCGCTCATCGCCGATCCGCTCAAGCCAGTGGCCTATCATGGGGTTTTCATGGCGCTGACCACTTTCATCGTATTGCGCGGGGTCGCGGGCGGAATCGAGGCGACCAGCAAACTTCTGATGCCGGCCCTGTTCATCCTTCTTCTGGTCCTCGTCGGCCGGGCGGTCACCCTGCCCAATGCCGGCGCGGGGTTGGCCTTTTACCTGCAACTCGATTTCGAAAAGGTGACAGGCGGCACGGTCATCGCCGCATTGTCCCAGGCATTTTTCTCGCTCTCTGTCGGCCTCGGCGCGATGATCACCTACGGATCCTATCTCGATGTGCGGGAAAGCCTTCCAAAATCAGCCGCTTGGGTCGCCATCATCGACAGCGGCGTCGCGTTCCTGGCCGGCTTACTTATCTTTTCAGCTGTCTTCGCGTTCGGATTGGACCCGGCGGCGGGTCCGGGTCTCACCTTCGTCACCCTCCCCGCGATCTTCGGGCAAATGCCTGGCGGTACAATTTTCGCCTTCGCCTTCTTCCTGCTATTGGCCGTCGCCGCGCTGACATCGGCGGTGTCACTGCTGGAAGTGCCCGTCGCCTATCTGATGGACGAGCATGGCGTGAGCCGGCGCCGCGCAGCACTTCTGTTGGGCGCCATCGTCTTTCTACTGGGTATACCGTCGTCGCTCTCGCTTGGCGTTTGGAGTGACTTCACGCTTTTCGGTCTCGGCGTCATGGATTTCATGGATAGCGCAACGACAAAGATCTTGATGCCGTTCGGATCGATCCTGCTCAGCTTGTTCGCCGGGTGGGTGGTCTATCCCCGCCTCGCCCGGGAGTTAATGCAGCCGGCCGGCGACCGGATCGCGATTCCCCTGCGGGTTTGGGGAATTGTCTGCAAATTCTTGGGTCCTGCCGCGATAATTTGGATCATGGCGGCCAGCCTATTCTCCTGACGGTCGCCACCTCACAGCCTGAGTTCGACAACCGCTACCTTACAACTGGCCTTCCGGTAGGTGGGATAGGACATGGCGCATCTTCCCGGATGGGCCACGCTCGATGGCTTCGACATACTCGAAACGGATTCCAATTTCGCTGCCCAAGCGGCGCCGGGCACTCTCTCGAATCCGCGCTTCATC
>JAJCZB010000038.1 GCA_029262595.1 Candidatus Babelota bacterium
CGGGCTCGGTGCAGCGCCGAACAACTACACGCCCGATTCTGACACCCTAGTTGCCGGTGCGGTGCGCAATACGATCGCAGGCGTCACGGGGTCGTTCGATCTGCGCGTTTCGGTCGCGCATCGCGCCCGACGGCCCGCGACGGCGGATTTCTGGGAGCCCGGCGACGGAAATGAAGCACTGAACCCCGTAGAATCGACCACAGACCCACTCGATCCGTTTTTCGGTGTGGGTGTAGGGGCGACGCCGTTTCGTCGCGCTGCGGTGCTCGTAGAGGGTATCGACGGCGGAACGACCACGCTGGCCAGCGGTGACATTGACCTGGCCACGGCCACGTCGATCGACTTCCTGGCGCTGCCAGCCAACGGAGTCTCGAACTCGGACACGATCCGGATCACGATCACCACAGAGCGCCACGAGCCTGCGCAATTCGATTGCGAGCACCCCTACGTGGCCGTGTTTGAACGCGTAGCATAGGAGACCAGATGCCCCATTTCGGCAAGACCAGCAAAGCTCGGCTCGATGGCTGTGACCAGCGGCTGCAGCTTCTCTTTCGCTTCGTCGTGCAGTATCAAGACTGCTCGATCCTCGTGGGCCCCCGGAGCGAAGAGGATCAAATGACCGCGTACACGCGCGGCCGATCCAAGCTCAAGTGGCCCGAGAGCCGGCACAATGTGCAACCCCTCTCGAAGGCTGTCGACGCGGCACCCTGGCCGATCGACTGGAATGACCGCGAACGATTCGTTAAGTTTGCGGGAGCCGTGCAGCTCGCGGCAGATTTCCTTGGCATCGCCATCCGGTGGGGCGGTGACTGGGATGGAGATGGCACCGGAACTGACAACAGCTTCGACGATCTCGTGCATTTCGAGATCGTCGACTAAAGGAGTAGCAACTTGTTCGATTCAATTTTCGCAGCCCTCGACCGGTTTCTCGGTTCGAAAAAGACGCTGACGGCGTTCGTCGGTGTGGCAGTCGATGCCATCGCGGTGTTCGGCTTCGACGTCGACCCCCAGACGTTGACCGAAGGTCTCGGTTTCGTTTTCAATACGGCAATCGCCGCACTCGTCACCGGCCAGTTCGGTCTCGATGCCCTTCATGGTTCCGCGTCCGACGGCACGGTCAAGGAAGTGGCCGACCAGCTCGGTTTTGCTGACGAACTCGAAGACATTCGCGGCTTCGTGAGCGATCTCAAAAACCAGCTCGACGCACTGGTCGATACCGCAACCGAGGATGACGAAGAAGGTTCGCCCAGCGAGCCGGCACGGCAGCCCTTCGGTGAATCGGGTGAAGGCGGGAACCGATGATCCGGCATTTCATCCTTGCTCTGGCGCTCGCGGCCTCGCTCCTGGCGGGTCCGATTGGGTGCGCGTCGCGAACGGTTCAAGCCGTAGCGACTGAGGAAGGCGTCACGGCCAGCCCCGAGCTGCGCTACTACGGTGTGTTGGCTGACTACGTGGCAGCCAAGCAGGACGCCTTCGCCTATTCTGTTCTACCGTCAACTTCGGCCAGTGAAGTCGAGCGCATTCTGCTCGCCATCAACGGCGGAACCGATGACACGGGATGTGAGGTGGGCTCGGCGGAGCCGCGTTGCCTTGACGGTGGCGACGGCGTCATCCGAAGTTTCGAGGCGATCCGTCGTCTCGGTGGCGTCGCTCCCAATCGTTTCGAATCCGTGAGCATCGCGCTCGCCGCTGCCGCTGCGCAACTTCGCGCTAGCGGTGCAGGGGGTAACTGACCATGGACCCGAACGCAATTCTGGTTCTTCTGAAGGTTCTCGACATCGCCAGCGCGCTCTTCGCGCGAATCGGTGAGCGAGACGCACAGAGCGAGGCTTTCGTCGCGAAGGTTCGAGAGATCATTCGCGACAAGGACGGCCAGCCGTCCGACGAAGACTTCGCGGAACTGCTTGGTGGGTCGGATGACATCACCAGTCGGCTCGAAGATCTGCTGGCCTCGAAAGAGACCGCGGAGAGTACAGCGCCGGAGTAACTCCGGCGACATTTTGGCGTGCTTTCGGGGGTTGGCACGTCGAGCTAAGGGCCCAGTCGCTTCGGCGGCTGGGCCCTTTTTTCATTTCGGGATCTCGTTCCGCTTTTTCAGATCCGTGAAGCCCATGGCTACGGAGATCTCTCGAGCCCGCTTCGGCGGCATTCCCATCCCTCGGAAATACTGATAGTAGTGGATGAACGGCGCGAAGTCGATGATCACTCTTCTTTCATTCCAGCCCAGCGCTCGATGCGTTCGACTCTCTTCGCGACTTCGAGCACAGTGTCGAGCGTCAAGGAAAGCAGCTCGCGTTCGAGCGTTTTGATTCTCCTGACCAGACCTGTTCGATCGCCGGTCAGCAGCAAGGCATCCTCGGCGCCAAACTCTTCCGGCTCTTCCGAATCCGGCACGATCGCCGCACCTTTGAAAGACATCTCGCCGCCGTTTGCACGAAGACTGGCGCGACCCACTTCAATCGCATTCAACGCCGCTGCGAATCTCTTGCTATCGGGATGGTCGATCCAAGAAATGCCCGGGTGGTCGGTGTAGTCTTGGCGCTCTTTCACGTCGTCGTACTTTTCGCCGAGTTTGAACTCGTCGAGCAGATAGTCAATGGCTTCTGCGAACGTCATTTCTTGATGTCTCCAGCCGTCAAATGCCCGATCAGTGCAGCGGCCCGGTCTTCGACGCGGACCAGTTCGGGGTGAAGGTAGACTACGCCCAACCGCGGCAGTGCGCCACCGGCGAACGCGTGGATGCGATTCAGCATGCCTTCGAGCGCACACTGAAACAGCATCTGATCTCCGGCGAATGTCTCGCGGAAGCCGTCGTCAGGAACTTCGAACGGCGGCGGCCAGGGAACGACGACCAGCATGTCGAGCGAGCGAAGCTCCGCGACCAGCTTTTCCATCACTTCACCGAGGAAATCCATGTCGACGTGTCGGCCGGTGTAGGCCAGCATGTAGACGAAGTTGTCGAGCAGCGATCGATCCGAGATGAACGCACCATCTTCGATGAACTTGGCGTGCGTCGCTTCGTTGATCCGCTTCTGCATTTCGAAGCGGCGCTCGGGTGCCATGTCGACTTGCGTTTTGTGCGTCTCCCCGAACTCTTCGAAGATGCCGCGCGCCACAGATCCGCGGAAGTTGAGGCCCAGTTCTTTGGCCAGGTGGTGCGCCAACACAGTCTTGCCCGTGCCTCCGGCGCCGGTCAATTGGATTCGAGCTCGTTTCGGGTTCATGATCGCAATGCTCCTTTCTGATACCAGACTTTGTGCCCAAGCGCTTCGGCCAGGGCTTTCTCGGCCACGGCGCCTTTGGATTTTTCCCAACCCCGCAGCATGAAAATCGCTGTCGCCTCTTCACAGATCCACTTCGCATCTGCGGCCAGCGCTTCGCGTAGGTTGAAACCGTGTTGCGCGGCGGCGACGTTCTCGTCCCCGTTGACGTTCCCTTTCGAGATGTCGGTGCCGTGCTTTTCGTTGTCGCGCTCGGCCGGGTTGAACACTTCATGCCCGGCGGCGCGTAGTCGCGCGGTCGCCATCATGAACGCCGGGAAGTTGAATTCCGGATAGCCGCGCATCGGCCCCGCCACGTAGGTTTTCTCACTCGACACTGTTTTTCTCCATGGTTCGGCGCCGCAGCGCATTTAGCAGACTTTTCTGCGTGTGGTCTTTCGTCATCAGCGTCGTCATGACGTCTTGGTCGACGGTGTCGATCGCCATCATGTGGTAGATGAAAACCTTGTCGGCGTCCTGGCCCTGACGCCAGACTCGGCGGTTCAGCTGTTCGTAGAGTTCGAGATCCCAGGTCAGCGTGTACCAGATGACGGCGCGGCCACCTTCCTGAAGATTTAGCCCATGGGCTGCACTCGTTGGGTGAGCCAGCAAAATCGGGATCTCCCCGGCATTCCATGCGGCTTCGATCTCTCGGCCGCGCTTCGCAGTCACGCCGCCGCCGATGTACGGCGTGTCTTCCCCGAAGAGCTTGCGCAGCCGGTGCAGCTCGTGCTTGAACTCGTAGGCGATGATGCATGGCTGGCCCTGCAATTGCTCAACGAGATCAGCCACGGCCGTCAACTTGGCGTCGTGAATTGCTTCCCAAGAGCGGCGCTCGCCTTGGTCCCCTTCGACGTAGCACGAACCGCTAGCGATCTGGCGGCACTTCCCGGTCAACACGCCGGAGTTCATGGCTTCGACACTGCCGTCGGCCAGGTTCAAGACCATCTCGTCTTCGAGCGTCTTGTACTTCTCCATGGCGTCTTTCGGGAGCGTGACTGGTACGGTCAGCTTGTCTAGCTCGGGCATGTCCAAGTAGTCTTGGGCATCGAGCCGCATAACCAACCAATCGATCGCCTCGTAGATCTTTCTTTCCATCCCTTCCCGCAGCTTCCACGTGAAGCCGTCGAACCCGAGCATGAAATACTTGTTGCGGTAGTGGGTGATGTACTGGCCGAGCGCCATCCCGAGATCGAGCACGTAGATCTGGCCGAATAGATCCATGAGACCATTCGGGGCCGGCGTGCCGGTGAGGATGTAGCGACGCTTGAACAGCGGCAGCAGTTTCTTCAGGTGGCGAAACCGCATCGTGCCCGTGTTCTTGAACTTCGTCGACTCGTCGATTGCGAGCATGGGCGGTAGATCAAACTTGCCTTCGTTCACTTGCTTGAGCAACCACTGCAGACCTTCGGGATTGATCACGAAGATGTCGGCATCGTCGTCGAGCATCTTGGCTTTCTTCGGGCCGTGAAGCACGGTCACTTTGAGGTGTTCGAACTCGGCCCACTTCGCGACTTCACCTGGCCAGACCGAGTGACAAACGCGCAGCGGCGCGATCACGAGCATTTTCGGAATGATGCCCTGCTCTTGCAGAATCGTGAACGCCGCCAACGTGATCGAGGTTTTGCCGAGGCCAGGGTCAAGAAGAAGACCCGCGGCCCCCTGCTCGATCATCATTTTGATGGCCATTTTCTGGTAGCCGTGCGGCTTGAACTTAGGTTTCTGCAAACCTCTGAAGCTCTGCCCTTCCTCTGTCGATGTCGTCGCAAACGATGACACGAAACCCGAACCTCTCTAGCCGTCGAATGACGACCCACTGCAGTTTGCGCGGGACTTTTCCCGGAGCCTTGAACTCAACAAAAACGACGCGACCGCCAGGAAGAAGAACCAAACGGTCAGGAAGTCCACGAAATCCGCGAGGCGTGAGCTTAATGCACCAAGCCCCGAGAACTCTTTTCGCCCACGCGCAGACAGCCTTCTCAATGTCTGCCTCTTTCACTTGTCAGGAATGAGATTCACGAGCAGCCACAGCACCAACCATCCAATGGCGAAGACAGAGAAAAACGCGGCGATGCAGGCGAGCGGAATCCAAAGCGGGCTGAATACCCACCACCAAGACCACGCCGCAACCGGTGCCACGGCGAAGATCTTCGCCAGGATGAAAATCGTGAGAAGGATTCCGACTACGGGGAAACCTCGTTGACTGACTTCGGCTGTTGTACTCATCGAATTCTCCTCGGGCCTTTCACCCATTCGGCCGTTTCGTTTAATTGGATTCTCATCAAACGGCTAAGCGTTGAGAATTTCGTGTGCCACGCGCTGACGATGCGTCGTTCTCTCCCCGATATTTTTGCAGCATCGAGCCTTGGGGTTAGCAGGCTGGGGCGTTCCTTCCCCGTCAGCGCCTAGGATCATCCGGCCTCGCAGATTCCGCCCTTCTTCTTGGAGAAGTAGCACCAGCGACACTTGAACGTCGGGTTCGGTGCGAACGTTTCGTCGATCAACATCGCGTGACTCATGCGGAGCCACTTCTCCTTGAGCCCTTCCGCGTCTGGTTCTCGAGTAAAGTTGAAACCGGTGTACTTCTCCGAGTTCGGATCGTGCGGGTTGGTCAACGATCCCTCGGCCACCAAGACACCGGGATCGACGAACCAAAGCTCGGCCCGCACTTCCTTCACGTCCGGAAACATGATGAACGCGGCCAGGGCGTAGAGCGACGTTTGCCGCCGGTACTTGTCGACCTGCTCGGGCCGGCACTTCCCGGTCTTGAAATCGATGACGCGCAGCACGCCATCTTCGATCAGGTGGGCACAATCGAGCTTGACCCGCAGCCACGCATTGCGCGCGAACCAGCTGGTTCGGCTCCAATCCTTCTTGAATGTCCACTGCTCTTCGACATGGCAGTTGCCAGCGTCGCGCGCGAGCACGTCGAACTCTTCGGCGAAGGTGCTGAGTGACTCCGGCAGTTCGCCGCCGGGCCCGTTCGCTTGAGCGAACAGCAGGAAGTCTTCGGCCTCTTTGTGAATCCGGCTTCCACGGTTCAGCGGATGGTCGGGCTCGTCTTCGGGCGAAGGAATCGGCTCGACGATTCGCTGCACGTGCTTGTATTTCGCCTTCCGCGGGCAATCGTCGTAGTCGCCGTATCGACTGAACGACCACGCTTTGATCTTCTTGGGTACTCGTGCGACGGGCATTAGCTAGCCTTCCTTTCGGCGCGAAAGCGCTCTCGACGTTTCATTGCTGAGATCGCTGCCCGACGTAGCTTCGCCAGGTAGCGTCGGTTCTTTCGATTGGCCACGACGACGCGCGGCGGCTCGTTCGGTGGGTGCAATTGGATGTTGCCGAACGGAGATCCGGCCGAGTGTTCGATTCGAGTTTCTTGCGGCGGCTTCATGCGGCTACTCTCCAGACCCCGTCATACTCTGCGAATCTATCGCGAGCATGTTCGGGGATGTCACTCTCTTTGCTGTAAGCGCCTTTGACTGCGCTCTGCCAGTTCGTTGTGGAGATAGCGCAATCGCTCGACATTGGCACGTCAAATTTTACGGCTTCCATACATTCGCCCAGCACTCGCGCTTGCTCCATCATGATTTCCAGCGGAGCTTTCGCTCCGAGTTCGTCGTGTACTGACAGCAGGATCGAGGCGGCGGGGTCGCGGTCGGGGTGCTCATAGTAATTGACCATGGCCTGCTTGGTGCAGTCGGCCGCGCTACCCTGAATCAACGTGTTCAGCAGCTTGTACTCGAATGACATCACGCGGTTGAACTTCTTGACGAACTTCGGCTCTTCGCAAAAGTAGACGCGACCACCCCAGGTTCGAATCGGCTCGCCGGCCTTGCCGCGCTTCTTGAGATCCTTGCTGAGATCGTTCACGCCCGGCAGTGTCTTCAGGTACTGCTTTTTGATTCGCTTCGCCTCGGCCACTGTGACGCCGAGTTCGCTGGCTAGTTTCGGATTGCCTTCGCCGTAGATGATTCCGAAGTTGATCGCCTTGATGTATTTCCGCGTGAAGCTCGTACCGAAAGCGCCGTTGATCAGATCAGCCACGAACTGGTGGCCGTCGGTCGTCGGGTCGTCGATGTACGCCTGCATGAGCGGCCCGTCTTCGAAGTGACCGAGGATACGAAGCTCTTGGCCGTCGTAGTCTCGAATCATCATGCCGCACCCTTCACCGCCATGAATGTAGCTTCGCATCTTCGGCAGCGCTGGCAGCCCTCCGATGATCGCGCTTAGCGCGGCCATGTCAGGTGGGTTGGGGATGTTCTGAAAGTTCGGCGACGTGCTGAACCGGCCGGTTCGTGCGCCGCCTTTGCGCTTGCCGAACTCGTCGGTTTCAATCGTCTGATTCCAGCGCGTGTAGATCTTGCCCGTCGATGCCGCGGTGTCGAGCCAGGGCCGGCCGTAGGTTCGCAGGCAGTTGAGCAACGTGCCGCGGTAGCTGAGCATCTGCACGACCTGTTCGTCGGCGATGGCCAGTGGCAGATTCGTCTTCGACGTCGAGCGCTGGCCACCCGGGAATCGCTTCGACGGCGCCGTCATGACCCACTCACCGATGCAGCCCGCGGATTCGAGCGCGTCGGCCAGCTCGCGGTTGGCGTCGATGTTCAGACCTGGCGCATCGAGCCGAGTTCGAATCCAGTCGTTGACGGTTTCCTCGGTCTTTTCCCAGAGGGCAACATCCTCTGAGGGCA
>JAJCZB010000039.1 GCA_029262595.1 Candidatus Babelota bacterium
CGAATTTATAAGATCAGTATGAAGGCCAAAATCCTGGGCCCCACTTTTTTGCTGATTTGTTAAAAAGCCAACGTACTCAGGGCGAGTTCTTCTGTGAACTACCCATTTTTGATACCATGCGGTGCGAAGTGCAACTTCTGATGCAACTACAACCATATAAAGAATATCGGGTGTTCCGTAGGTGGTGAATGATTCTTGTGTTGGGTTAGAAATATAGGGATTGGACTGATCAAGTGCATCCGTGCCGTATCCAAGTAAGATTAGAGCGGCATTTACATAGGCTTGCATTGGAGTATCTTGATGAACGTAATCTCCGAGATCGCGTGGATTTCTAATGAATATTCTTGCTGTTGTGTCGTAGGTAATGGTTGCAGTTGGATTAGCGCCTCGTTGAATTGCAAGCCACGTAGTAAAATTAGTTATGAAATCATTTGTCGTGCTGGAAGTGGGTACTACTTGATCTTGGTAGTCAATGGATAATGTACCAGATCCATCAAAGTTTGGCCCTGGGCCATACGGAATGGGTTGATACAAAAATTGAGAAATAAATGGCCCAATCAAATCGCCGTCAGTATTACCTCGAAACAATGTCTGAGCTGTAACGAGGCCATTAACTTTAGGGCCTTTAAAATCAGATAAGCTATTTAAATCTGAAATCGCAGATGCGGCGGTTCCATTGGTATCAAAATCATTAAATGCGACGTCGCGCAAGAGTGCCATCCAGTAATCTTCCACCATTTCACCAGCAGTTTCAGCAGAAGTTAACGTAGGAGCTGCGGGCATTGAGTGTATCCACCCATCAGCGCCGTCTAAGTTATATGCAAATGCTGCTTGCGGGCTGACGAGTCGACGTTCAACGGGAGAAGTACCCATGCTGATTTGATCAAAAAAACATGGATTTTGTGTTTTGATTGCGTTCACCATTTCTGTGAATGCGCAATCAACAATAAATCCTTGATCAGTATGAGCAAGAGATTTTCCAAAGCTTGCTCGATGATCAGCATAGAGGCATTCATCTCCATTTACGCATTGGGGCTGCAAGCCTTGCTGGGAGCGCTGCTGAGAAGCGGCATTACGAGTTAATAAACTGTTGGTGCGTCGTTGTGCTCGTTGGATATTTGTTTGTAATGGATTTTCTGCTACAAGTGGTGCGCAGCACAAGAGCAGGCTCAGTGCGATTCTAATGTTCATCATCTCTCCTTAAAAAGTAATACCAACGGTAACTACTGATCCGAAATGCCACTGTTTGAGTTCTGGGATATTTAATGCATCAGGATCGTTTGTTCCTGTGATGCAGCAGTTATCAGTTTTGCATGATTCAGGGCAGCAGTTTTTTTCAGAGCCGAATTTTTGCCAGGTAAAGAGTGGTCGCCATGTTATATCAATGCCAACTCGATGATCTGTGCGTAGATGATATTCAAGTGGAAGTTCTATTTGAAAGCGATGTGATCGCTTAAGTTTGATTTTGCAATCCTCGGTGTCGGATAGGCAGGGTGTGGATACTTTTAGGCGAGTCCATGCATCGATATCGTAATAGGCTTTTATTCCCCATGTAAAACATTCAGAGGCATAATGATTAAACTCTAGTCCAAGTGGCACGTTCACTTGAAAATATTTATGCCGAATGATGTCATCTTTTATTTGATGACTTAAATGAATGAAATCGATTCCGGTGAAAGGGGTAAGGCTAAATCGGCAGCATCGTTGAAAGTTAAATCCAAGATGCGCGTTTAGTTGATATTCGTTGGAATCAATGATGAGTCCGTTATCCGAGCAAATATGGGGAATATCCCATAATCCTCGAAATCCAATATAGGCCATGGGCTTCCATGCTTTTTTGATTTGCATATCCAATGCTGGGCCCATCATCAATCCACTTTGTTTTGGCAGGCAGCCCTGAGTGTATCGTGTGTATTGCGCTGTTGGGCCAACATTTAAAGAGATAAGCCGTGAGGCTTGTAAAGGCAAAGATAATGCCAGTAGGCATAATTCTAAACGAAATTTCATAAACTCTCCTTTTGAAGATTCATTACGCAGTATGGTCTTACTATGTACGGTTTGGTTTTTCTTTTGCAACTCTTTTGATAAACAGAGGAAGCTATGAGCAGTTCGTTGACGACGTATCGAAAAAAAAGAAATTTTAAAAAGACGAAAGAGCCCGCAGGTAAAAAACGCGTATCGTCAAAGCGACTTAAATTTGTAATTCAGCAGCATGCAGCACGTGCCATGCATTATGATGTACGCCTTGAAATAGGTGGTGTGATGGTTTCGTGGGCAGTGCCAAAAGGGCCATCATTAAATCCAGCAACAAAGCGCCTCGCGATTATGACGGAAGATCATCCCATGGAGTATCGCACCTTTGAGGGCATCATTCCAAAAGGAGAATATGGCGCGGGGCCTGTTATTGTCTGGGATCGTGGTACGTATAAGAACTTGCGTGACGTTTCTATGAAAGCGAGCCTCAAAGCGGGACGCATAGAAATTTTTTTATATGGAAAAAAAGTATACGGTGCGTTTGCACTGGTGCGCACGAGTGCGGCAGATGCTGAAAAATCACAATGGCTTTTAATTAAAATGCGCGACGAGTATGCGCATGCGCGAAAAAATCCCGTGTCTACGCAACCCGAATCAGTCAAAACGGGCAAGACAATAAAGGATTGGAAAAAGAAAATAAAAGAGATGGAGAAGAAGGAAAAATGAATATTAAAGTAGGAAAAGAGGTAATCGAAGTTACTAATCCTGATAAAGTACTTTTTCCCAAAGCGAAGATTACAAAGCAAGATTTTGTGAGCTATTACCAAAAAATAGCACCCATTATGCTTCCGCATATTAAAGGGTGCCCGCTTACTATGAATCGTTTTCCAGATGGCGTGAAAGGCGAACTGTTTTATCAAAAAAGTGCTCCCGATTATTTTCCAGAATTTATTCCTATTCAGCCGATTAAAAGGAGTTCGGGGGGCACCATCAACTATCCGCTTATCAATTCTCAAGCCGCACTTGTGTATTTGGCAAATTACGTCTGCGTACCGCATATCTGGTTGAGCAAGGAACCAAAATTAAACTATCCGGATCGTATGATTTTTGATTTAGATCCCTCTCCGGGCGTGAGTTTTACTACCGTTAAGTGGGCAGCAAAGGAATTAAAAAATCTTTTAGACGAGCTTGGACTTTCTGCATTTCTTATGACGACGGGTTCGCGTGGCTTGCACGTAGTTGTTTCTATTAAGCGGATCTATTTATTTGATGAGATACGCGAGTTTGCCCAAGAAATTGCTCGCTACTTGGTAGAAAAATATCCAAATAAGCTTACGCTCAAGCTCAAAAAAAGTGAGCGGGGTAAAAGAATATTTATTGATACATTGCGTAATGCGTGGTCTGCTACGGCGGTCGCTCCGTATGGGGTGCGTGCAAAGGAAGGTGCGCCAGTTGCAACACCGCTCAAATGGAGTGAGCTTGCAGCGCTTTCATCGCCCCAAAAGTATACGATTAAAAATATATTCCCTCGTATTGCTCGCGTTGGAGATCTCTGGAAGGATATCAATGCAAAGCCAAGCGCCATTGGGCAGGCACGTAAAAAATTAGATACGCTTAAAAAGAAGGAAGAGAGATGAAAATTTTCTTAGATAGTGCAAATCTTAAAGCGATAAAAGAATGGAAAGAAACCGGTTTGATCGACGGAGTTACTACCAACCCAACGCATTTGAGCAAAGAAGGAAAGGATCCTTCTGCACAAGTGAAAGCAATTGCAAAACTTTTGCCCAAGGGATCTATTAGCGTTGAGGTGACTGAGAAAAAGCCGGATGCTGTTTATAAGCAAGCAATGGCGATTGCCAAATTAGCACGTAATATTGTGGTTAAGATTCCGTGCCATAAAGACTACTATCACGTGATTGCGCAGCTTGTTAAAGACGGAGTAAAGCTCAATATTACGCTTGTCTTTTCGCTTGTTCAGGCGCTTATGATGGCTAAATTAGGAGTGCATTATATTTCTCCGTTTGTCGGAAGATTGGATGATATTGATGTCGAAGGGGTTGATTTATTGTATACTATACGGCACATGCTGGATGAATATGGATTTGAAACGCAACTTCTTGCCGCATCAATTCGCGGAGTTGAGCATTTTCATGCAGCAATTATGGCAGGATCGGATGTAATCACGGTTCCTATTGCCATCTTAGAAAAAGCATCTCAGCATGTTTTGACTGATCAAGGAATTGCAAAATTCGATAAAGATTGGAAAAAATTGGGAGTGCGCAAATTTCCGTAAAACGATTTTATAATGGAGGTTTCATGTTTCATAAATATTTAGTTGTGTTTATTGCCTTGGTAGCATGCAATGCACTTCAATGCGAGGACCATCCAAATGATTGGATTTTAAAGCCAGAAAAGAATAAGACAACAACAGAATCTGCGCCGTTTGTTTGTCCAATGGATCCGCCACTTGGTTTTCGTGTATATACACTGAGAGTGGATGAGCAAGACAGGGTTCATAATGTGGGATATTGGGATCAATTAGACTTGCGTCAACGAGCGGATCTTGAACATGCGTTCACGAGAGGCGGCCACTTATCTAATAGCTCACAAGAAAAGAAAGTACTGCTTATTGTTTTTGGAATTAACGACGCACGCAAAGCGCAGCAGTTAAGAGTTTTAGACCAGGTCCTCATAGTCTAAATGTAACGTATGTGCACTTTGACATATCTGCTCAATGCGGCATTGTTAATAGCAAGTATCATGCATGTTTTAAAAGGAGAAGGATATGCTTTTTAAAGATAGTTGCCGAGCAAAAGATCTTGGGCTTCTTGTGCTGCGCGTTGGTATTGGTTTGATTTTTATCAAACACGGATATCCAAAATTAATGGGCGGCCAAGAAAAATGGCTCTGGCTTGGAAATCAAATGGTCTATCTTGGTATCACATTTGCGCCAACGTTTTGGGGTTTTATGGCGGCAATTGCGGAATGCATTGGTGGCGTATTGTTAGTGCTTGGATTTGCAACACGCTTAGCGGCATTTTTAATGGCAAACGTCATGCTCGTGGCAATTATTATGCATACAAATCTTGGCGATCCATTCATGACGTCTTCTTATCCCATGTCGTTATTTGTGGTATTTTGCAGTTTACTCGTTTCAGGTGCTGGAGCATATTCTCTCGATAGATTTTTCAAGGATTAGGCAGGTGGCGTTACTTTTTTGCCATCTTTGTTATCATAAAAGCATGCAATTAATCGAAGTTTAAGCATGGAGGCTTTTATGAAATTTCGTATATGGATGGTAGGTGTTTTTGCATTGTTTAGTGGAATTGCTTATGCATCAGATCTAAGTTCAGATGAATTTGAAAACTTACAGTTCCAGCCGGCAACAGCTTCCCATCCTCCCAAAGTGATGTATTGTGGGAAATGGTATTTTGTTATCAATAGGGACTTTAGCCAGATGAGGCCAGTAAGTGATCCAGATGCAAAAAGAATTAAAACTCCATCGAATATTCGAGAACAATTAGCGCAGCAGGTGCGAGATAGTCAAAGCCAGCAACTTAGGCGTGCTCGCACGCAAGGTGCGCCAGCTCCTGGATCTGCTGTACGATCAGCTTCAAGAGGTGAGAGTGAAGATGGGTGCTGCACGATAGTTTGATTATTTAAAATTCTTTTCAAGGGGTGCGATGAAACGGTTATTTTTATTGAGTCTATTTGCAGTAGTGCCGGGCTGCGATTGGTTTCCAACAAACACTAAAGTTATTCAAGGTGACGGAAAGGTGACTCGTCATAAGCGTTTTATCGAGAATGTTGCTGAAATTCAACTATCGGGTGTGGGAAAATTCATACTTACTCAGGGTGATACTGAATCGCTTGTAATTGAGGCAGATGAAAAAGTTCTTCCTTTTATTATTTCGGACGTAAAGGACGGAGAGCTTTCGATTCATCCGCAAGAACATATGCACTTACGTTCAAAATCTAAAATCATATATCATGTGACCCTTAAGGAGCTTCATAAGATTGAGCTTTCTGGATCTATAGATATGCATGCAGATAAGATTGATTCAAAGAAACTTGAAATTGAAGTCTCAGGATCATCGCGAATTAAAGCAGCACTGAAAGTAGATAAACTCAAGGTTAAAACGCAGGGATCAGCAAAGATTTATTTTGAGGGTGATGCCAAAAGGCAAAAAGTAAAAGCTGCAGGATCAGTGCACTATGATGCTGGTAGCTTAGAAAGTCAGCGAGCAAAGTTAGAGGTTGCGGGAGCATCTCGTGTGACCGTTGCTGTAAGTAAAAAATTAGAAGTTGAAGCGAGTGGTGTTTCGGTTGTGAGCTATAAGGGCAATCCGCAAGTTGTCATAAGTTCTTCGGGCGCTTCATCTGTGCAAAAAGTTGGATAACTGTGGTGGTGCATGCGTATTTTATTGGTGACCAATAATTATACTCCGTATTCTGGTGGTGTAGTTAGCTCAATAGTGGCTACATGCAGGGCGTTGCAAGATCAAGGGCATGACGTACGGGTAGTGGCTCCCAACTTTTTAGGCACTGCGCACGATGATCCTGAATGGGTAAGTCGCATTCCATCACTGTTTCGTTTTCGCTATAAAAATAACTATATGGCTTTTATGCCACGGATAAAAAAATATATACGTGAAATAATTACGCAGTTTCAGCCAGATGTAGTGCATGTGCATCATCCCTTTTTGCTTGGATCGAGCGCAGTTTCTCTTGCCAAGCGCATGGGTATCAAAACACTTTTTACGTATCATACGATGTACGAAGCATATGCGCATTATATTCCGTTACCGGATTTTATAGTTCGCGCGATCATGAAGCGATGGGTGCTGCGCGCATGCAGGAAGGTAGATACGATTATTGTTCCCAGTTCCGCAATGCAAGCGTATTTACAATCACATGAAATTGCGCATACTGCCATTCTTCCCAGCGGATTAAAAGAGCAATTTGTTGGGCTTGCTTACGCCGAAAAAAAGCTTCATTCTCCATATCAATTGTTATATGTAGGGCGCTTTGTAAAAGAAAAAAATATCACGGCGATTTTTGATGTAATGGAACAATTGCCGCAAGAATATGAATTAACGTTAGTTGGATATGGTGATTATTTGGATGAACTCAAAGACTATGCGTATGAGAAAAAAAAACTTACACCAGAGCGAGTTCGTTTTTTGATTAAACCAGAGCAGAGCGAATTAGTTACGCTGTATCAATCGGCGCATCTTTTTTTGTTTCCTTCCAAATCAGATACGCAGGGAATTGTGATTGCAGAAGCGATGGCATGTTCTACGCCCATTATTGCATTCGATGGGCCCGGCCAGCGTGATGCACTTCAAACTGGTTATAATGGATACATTGTAGAAAATGAGCAATGCATGGCTGATACGATTCAGAATGTATTGTCTGACCAGAAAAACTATGCGCAGTTGCAAAAAAAAGCATGGCAGTCAGCTCGTGATTACGATCCGGCAGAGTTGACTAATAAGCTTCACCTTGTGTATCAGCAGTAGGTTCGAGCAGCGAATGTGAATTTCTTCATGTGCTTTTTTTTCCTACTAATACTGCATGGATAGCATCGATTTCTGTTCGCTTGAGATTGTCAACAAACCAAAATTCACGTTTGCCAGAAGTGATGTGTTGCATTCTGCGTTTACCAACGACTGCACCTAAAGCGGCTTTAGAATTTTCGGGCGCATGAGCATCGTTTTTTGTTGCACTCTTTTTGCGCATAAAAAGAGTCGTTTTTGCGGAAATAGTAAGCGTTAATGGGGCTGTTCTGGTATGTTCGATTTCGCTTTGGCCATCGCCTGCATCTTGCGAAACAATGAGAAAAATATCTGTTGGTTGCAATGTCGCCGCAAGAGCTTTTTGCTCTTTGGGAGTTAGTCGTAAATAATCTACGCGTGGTCCGCTTTTGAGGCTCCCTTTAAGTATCTTATCGGTGGAGGATTTAGAGAGCGTTTCAGTTGTGCTATCAGGTTGAATGAGCACACATGTTGGTTTTGTAGGCATTTCCATTGCTGTGATTACATGTGAAATGCATACAAGAAAAATTACATATTGTTTCATAAGGCTGTCTCCGTTATTTTTCAGTGGCGACTGCATCGGGTGTTGGTGAAGGATGCGGGTGCGCTGGCTGAATGATGTGGCCGATTATATATCCGATAAAAGAAAAGAGCAATGTGATGAGCGAGTGAAATGGAAACGGGAAAAAGTAAAAAGCAATAAGGCCACTTACTCCCCCAATCGCACCACCAAAGCCTGCGTATTTATGTACATGTGGCATAAAGTATGCGGCTACAATTGGAATGAGTAGAATGCTCACTGGAATAGCATAGCTACTCACCAAAATGGTAATCACATTTTTGGGCATGAAGTACGAAGCGCCAAATACCAGAATTCCCATCGTGAATGTGACAGTTTTTGATTCAAAGACGGGCGATAACCCCAAAAATGAAAACGAAAAGTCTTGTGTAAGGTTGGCGCCAATTGCACAAAGGAGCGCGTCAGCGGTGGATGCAATTGCTGCTAAAATTCCGCATGCTACCATCACCACCATAAATTCTCCGGTAATATGCTTTACCATCTCAAGCAATGGGCTGTGCCCGGTTGCTACTTGCAGCCCGATCAGCTTTGCTTGCATGCCTAAATAGATTGGAATGAGTCCAAAGGTGAGCATGAAAATAGTAGTTATAATCGCGGTGACAGTTGCGACTGTTTTTGTTTTTGAGGCGAAAAATATTTGTGCTAAATCTTGCTCGAAAAGCGCAAAAAGTGCGGGCATTAATAAAATATTAACAAGATCCGAAGCGTCGGGCAGCTGCCCAGAAAAGTTTTTTTGAATAGCTTCCAGCATGGTAAAGCTAAATGAGTGTGGTGAACTAAATAAGCTATAGAGTGTAATACCAATAAAAACGACCACAATAAAACTCACTTGCACCAAATCGGTAAGCACGACTGCATGCAATCCGCCAATCATGGTGTAAACAATAATAAAAAGCCAGAAGAGCGCAAAAAAGAAATCATTTTCAAATCCAAGGCTGTGCATTAATGTTTTTGATGCGACCATATTGCCGACCAAAATCCCACACAGGGTAAATGTAACGAGTAACGATGCTATCTTGCGCAAAAAGTCAGAATGATATTTTTTTTCAAAAATTTGCGTGGTGGTAACAATTTGCAATGCCCGCAATTTTCCGGCAAGCCCACAGCCTAAAATTATTAATCCAATACTTATGCCAAAGGTAAAAAGCAAGCTATAGAGCCCCATTTGGTATGCGTCTTGCGAGGTTCCCAAAAGAAGCCCCGCTCCGAGTTGAGTGGCAATAAGGGTACACGTAGCTTTCATGACCCCCAAATTCCTACCAGCTAAAAAATAGTCCGTTTTATTTTTAATTTGCTTACGGGGCAGCAGTGCCAGGCCGACGTAAATAATGCCGAAAATAGTAATCGTGGCGTAAAAAAGCAGGGATTCATTCATCGTAGATTCTCCTTTTTTGAGCCCAAGTGGGCGGTATGAGTACAGCAGCTAGTATCGGATTTGCGGCTTCAATTTGTCAAGATTGATGCATGCTTCGGCATGCTGAGATTTGGGGGTAATTAGCGGTATTTCATTTGCAGGAGGTGTTATTGAGGCATATATGGGTAAAGCGCCCCCTTTTGACAATTAGGCAATTTATGGTACTATAAAACTATGCTAAATAGTAAGGAAATGAGCCTAAAATGGGGGCTATACGCATGAAGATTTTTAGTTTAATTTCTCTATTTTTTGCGTTTTCGATTATGTCACCCATTATGGGGGCTGATCAAGAAAATGGATATAATGGAGCAACCCTTCTTTTAGAAGGAAGACGAGATGCTTTGATTGCGCAGATTGGTTCTGCTCAAAAAAGTATAGGTATCGCTACGCCGTTTTTTTCTGACACAAAAGTGCAAGGCGCATTAGTAGCTGCTCACGAACGGGGTGTGCCGGTTACTGTGTATGTGGCAGGCCGAGCAAAAGCTGATAGGTTAGCGCATGCGGGTATGAAGGTAGAATTGGTAAAAGATCTTCATGCAAAATTAGCTATTATTGATGATGCCGTTGTAATTGGATCTGATAACTGGAGTCAGGTATCTGCTGTTCGATCTGCCGAACTGGCAGTACTTGTTCATACTCCACGTACTGCGGCTCAAGGGCGTCGAGCGTTTGCTAGGATTCCTTATTTAGCAGGAGCAGGAGCTGGTGCAACTCCTCAACATCCTACTCCTGGAGAATCTAAAATGATGCGTGGGCATAGTGGATATAAAGCAGATCGTATGAGGGCTTTTGTTGCCGATCCTTCTTCGGATAATAGATTAGATGTTTTTTCAATGGGCTTGGATAGTGATCGATTTGTGCGTGAAGTTGAAGCTACATATGCAGGATGCCCTGCAGATATGCAACCTCGCATGCGTTTCTTTTTAGATAAATCAGCATTAACTCATACAGGCTTGTTGGATCGCTTAAAAGCTGCGGGGGGCGATCGTCTGAGTATTCGAATTTTTAACGCAGATCGATCGCAAAAAATATGGGGCAGATTTACAGATCTTGCTCACCAAAAAGCTATTACGCGTAGCGTTACGCATTCTAATGGAACAGTATCAACGCATGTAATTATCTCGACAGGTAATCTCTGCGTGAGAAGTGATCAAGAGGTTAATTTTGATTATCATCGCCCGGGGGATGATGCATTGCATGGTCAGTTGGAAAAGCTTGGTGATACATATGAGTCTGATTCTGCATGGACTTTGTATCATTCGGATGTGGCGGATGCCACAGCAGATGCTCATGCAGAGGCGTCGGGTGCTGCGGCAGATGATCAAGAAGCAAGGTATCAGATGCCACGTCGTTCCAAACGACTTGCAGCCAAACGAGCGTTGCAAGGACGGGTTCCTCAGATGCCGATGACAGCACCGCAACCAAGACGAGCGAGTCGTAAAATTGCCTCCATTGGGGATGGATCACAGCGTCGTTCGCCGAGACTTGCCGCATTGCGTGCTGGCAGTAGAACAGTAAACTGAAAGAATCGCTATGGCAACGTTTAAATTACATACTCCGTTTGCTCCAGCTGGTGGTCAACCAGAAGCAATTAAAAAATTAGTAAGCGGCCTTCCCGGCCGTTCGACGTTGCTCGGAGTAACCGGATCGGGTAAAACATATACGATGGCTCAAACGATTGCCCAGCAAGATAAACCAGTGCTTGTCTTAGCTCCCAATAAAACATTGGCCGCGCAACTTTACGAAGAATTTTCTCTTTTCTTTCCAGAAAATAAAATTTGTTATTTTGTCAGTTATTATGATTACTATCAGCCGGAATCCTATCTGCCTGCGCAGGATATTTATATTCCCAAAGAAACAAAAATTAATAGTGAGATTGAGCGTTTGAGAGTAGAAGCATCAGCATCTCTCGTGAATCGTAATGATGTAATTGTGATTTCATCTGTATCAAGTATCTATTCATTGGGTTATCCTGATGATTATCGCAAGCTCTCTTTTTCTTTAAAGGTTGGCCAAAAAATAAGCAGAGCTGATTTAATTAAGCAGCTGATTTTTATTCAATATAAGCGCAATGATATGGATCGTTCATCAGGCACGTTTCAAGTACTTGGCAATACGATTGAAGTAAACTTACCGTACCAAAAAGAAAAGCTGCGTATCGAACTATTTGGTGATGAAATTGAAGGCCTGCAGTGGGTAGGCAAGCAGAACAACGAACTTTTGATGGAGCTTGATAATACGATCATTTTTCCAGCTAAGCATTTTGTAACGACTGAGCAAAAAAAGCAGTCAGCAATTGCAAGCATTCAAGCAGAACTGCAAGAGCATTTGCCTACTATTGAAAATCCACTTTATCGAGAGCGAATCGAAAAGCGTGTAGCGCATGATATTGAGATGATTCGTGAAATTGGCTACTGCTCTGGCATTGAAAATTATTCTGCGCATTTTGAAGGAAGAAAAGAAGGGGATGCTCCGTATTGCTTATTTGATTTCTTTCCGAAAGACTTTTTACTCATTCTTGATGAATCGCACATGGCATTGCCGCAAATTCGTGGCATGTATGCAGGAGATCGAGCGCGTAAAAAATCATTAATTGATTTTGGATTTCGATTACCATCAGCATTTGATAATCGCCCACTCAAATTTGAAGAAATAGAGCGGTATTTTAATAACGTTATTTTCGTATCAGCGACACCGGGAGATTATGAGCTCGCGCATTCAGATCAGGTAGTTGAACAAATTATTCGCCCAACAGGCTTGCTCGATCCAGAAGTTGAAGTGCATTCGCGTATTGGGCAAATAGATCATCTCATTGATCAGATTAAAAAGACAACTGAAAAAGGCTATCGTTCTCTCGTCATGGTGATGACTAAAAAGCTGGCTGAAGAATTGGCGCGCTATTTAGAAGATCAGCAAATTAAAGTGTGTTATTTGCATAGTGATTTAAAAACGCCACAGCGAACTGAGCTATTACAAAAATTACGTCTTGGAACATTTGATTGTTTAGTCGGCGTAAATTTATTGCGTGAAGGTATCGATTTGCCTGAAGTTGCATTGGTTGCAATTATGGATGCGGATATTGAAAGCTTTTTACGAGATAAACGATCACTTATTCAGATTATGGGGCGTGCTGCGCGAAACGTAGATGCACGAGTGCTTCTGTATGGAGATAAAAAAACACGTTCTATGCAAGCAGCGATTTCTGAATCACAGCGCCGTAGAAAGATTCAAAAAGCTCATAATGAAAAGCATGGCATTACGCCAGCTTCCGTAAAACGAGAAGTAACGAAAAGTATTGCCAATATTCAGAAGTTGATTGCAGAGGCTTCAAAGTCAAAAAGTAAGAAAAAGAAAACGGATACGGTTAAGCGTTCTGCGCAGGATACGCAAGCGCGTGTATTAGAGCTTGAGACTTTGATGGCGCAAGCAGCAGAAAAATTAGATTTCGAGACAGCGATTGCATTGCGAGCTGAATGGCAAGCGCTGCAAGGTGGAAAAAAGTAATTAATGATGCCATAGCGAAAAATGGGCGCGAAGGCGGAAAAAATCACGTCGAAACTGAAAAGTGAAGACGGATGGAGGTTATTATGAAATGCATTCGCTCCCTTCTATGCTTACTTCTAGTGGGTATGGGTGGTGCTATAGAGTGCGCAGGACAATCATCAAAATCAGTAAAAAGAATGGTGCTTTTGCCCAGTAGGTGGTGCGATAATAGTTTATTTGATCCATTACCGTTGGACTCTTTTCCAGTGAATTTGATTTCAAACCCAGCAGCCACATATAGTGCTAATGGGGTGGTTGTGCCACTCTTGACTGTGGACAATGGGAATAGCGTTTTAGATGCAAGCAAAGCGGCGCACGCTCTAGCATTAAAGTATAACCAAGAATTGGCGAATTATTGGGGCTTTAATCCTGATACAGATATTACTTCTTGGATGTGTTTAGAAATGAGCTGTCATCAAGCAGCCGGTGATTTTAAAGATGTTGCAGTTTAATGAATTATATTTTTTTAATGGAGGTTTCTATGAAACGTATATTGTGTATTGGATTATTGTTGATGGGCAGTGGGGTATCTGCGATGGGTGGACTTGCACCTGTGCAAGTTAAGTGGGATGATCAAGTCGCTGGCTTTGAGAATGCTTCTTTAGTGTGTGTTGATACTACCTCACAAGGTTTTTTGCTCTCAGGCAGTGAGGCACCTTTGAGATTTGCCCCTTTAGTTGTGGGTGGGGAAGGTTTGGCTGGTTATACTCACTCGCCGATAGGTCGTGATGCGACAGAAGCGCTTGGGCTTCCTAATCCTGCACAGCAATCAGACTTCGATGCGTTGTTAGCAGAGGTGAGAGCTCAGGAACAAGAACTTACCCAGGAGAGAGCTCGCGCACAAGCAGCTGCTCAAGATGTACTGCAGGATTGTTTAAATGCTGCACTTCAATCAGCAAATGGAAAGGGCGTGTATGAGGCACTTCGCGCTGGAGCCGTATTTGATGCTGATGCTCAGGCAATCTTTCAAGAAAAAGGTACTCGTGACGTGGTTGATAATATGCTATATGCAGATCAGAGATTACGTGCCGTTTGCACGGAGTTAAAGCCAGAATTTAAAGGTCTTGTATAAACTTCATTTTTATTATTTTTCGAGTTATAAAAAGCTGGCATTGATGATATACTCAATGCCAGCTTTTTTTTGTAAATTTTTTGAAAGGATGCATGTGAATAAGCAGCTAGTATTTTTTGGAGTATTGATTGTTGTAGGGCTTACTTTTACTTTTGGCTATTGCGCACGAAGAGGAGAATTTCAGATGCTGAGCGAGCAAATTACATCCGTTGATGACGTAAAAAATCTTTTTCCAAAAACACCCCAGGAAATAGCGGATAAAACAGAAGTGTATATCAAACAAGCACAAGCTGTGGTTGATGCTATAATTGCAGTTCCCAATGAAAATCGTACGTTTGAAAATACAGCAAAAGCACTCGATGACTTAGGATCGCGAAGTAATTTGTCTACGATGGCTACGTTGTATGAACTAACAGAAATGGTTTATCCCGAGAAAGCTATGCGTGATGCAGCGCATGCAGCTCGAGAAAAAATGAAAGCCTTTTCAGTAGAGCATATAAGCAATAATAAAAAATTATATGAAGCATTTAAGGCATATGTGCAAGGCAATGCACAAACTGAAAATCTGAATGCCGCACAGCGCTATTTTTTAGATGAGACAATGAAAGATTTTAAGCGAGCGGGCCTTGAGCTTCCTGAGGATAAGTTGGTAATCGTTCGTGAGCTTAAAAAGAAATTACAAAAACTTAGCATGGAATTTGATAAAAATATTGCGGAAGATAATCGCACGATTACAGCGACGCACGATGAGCTTAAAGGGTTGAACGACGAATTTATTGAGGCACTCAAGCAAACAGATGACGGCGCATATATCTTGGGCGTTGATTATCCAACGGTATTTCAGGTGCTTGACTATTGCTCATTTGAGCCAACGCGGCGACGATTAGCTGAGGCATTTAAATCTCGTGGATATCCAGTAAATGAGCAGGTTATTAAAGATATTATTGCGACGCGTGATCAGCTTGCAAAGATGCTTGGGTATGCGAGTTATGCAGCGCTTGATCTTGAGAGCCAGATGGTTAAGTCCCCTGAAAAGGCAGAAGCTTTTTTAAAAGATTTGTATGCCAAGGCTGAAAAGAAAAAAGATACGGAGTTGGATGCGCTTATTGAGGAATTACCAGAATCAGTCGAGCTGACTCCTGAAGGAAAAATTAAAGCATGGGATTTCTCTTTTCTCAAAAATAAATACAAGCAAAAGCATTTCAATATTGATGAAGAAAAAGTTGCTGAGTATTTCCCAATGGATTATACGATTGCTCAGTTGCTTGATATCTATCGCCAATTTATGAGCGTCACATTTAAAGAAGGGCCGTTATCAGGAATGTGGCATGATGATGTAAAACTTATTGAAGTATACAGCAAGGATGGCTCACAACTGTATGGCTATTTATTGCTTGATTTGCATCCGCGCGATAATAAATATGGGCATGCGTGCCATGGGGGAATAATTCCTGCATTGCAACTTCCAGATGGAAGACGTCTTCCGGATGTATCAGTAGTGATTGCAAATTTTACAAAGCCAACAAAAGAGAAACCATCGCTTTTAAAGCGCTCTGAAGTAAATACATTCTTCCATGAATTTGGCCATGCAATACATGCGCTTTTGGGAGCCACGCAGCTTGGCTCGCATTCAGGAACGGCGGTAAAAACAGATTTTGTAGAGATGCCGTCTCAAATGCTTGAAGAGTGGCTATGGGATAAAGAAATGCTTAAAAAGGTCTCCAAGCATTATAAGACGGGGCAGCCGCTCTCTAACAAAATGATCGATAATATAATTGCACTCAAGCGCTATGATTCGGGAAGCTCCATAACGCGGCAAATCATGCTCGCACAGTATGCGCTTGATCTTTTTAAAGAGGGCGCCGATAAAGATCCAACTGAAATTTTGAAGAAGTTGGTTGCGCACATGCAGCCGCGCATTGAGAATGGGCCACATTATCGTCTTTTTGCAAACTTTGGTCATTTAACTGGCTATGCAGCAAAATATTACGGCTACTTATGGTCGAAAGTATTTGCGCTCGATTTGTTTGAAACAATTGAAAAAGAAGGATTATTAAATCCTGAAATTGGCCAGCGATACGTAACTGAAATACTTTCAAAAGGCGGTAGTGCTGATCCAAATCAATTGCTCAAAAACTTTTTAGGGCGCGAGCCTCGCCAAGATGCATTTATTCGTGATTTGGGAATAGAAGCTAACTAGAGAAAAAGGTGTACGATCAAACAGGTATTGTATTAAAACAAATTTCTCAGCATAAAGTAGCATTATTGAATGATATAGTAGGGCGCGTTGATGCTGTTGCAATCAAGGCGCCTCATCTGGGAGCGTTGATACAGTATCGAGTTGAGCGAGAAAAAGGATCGCTTCTTTTTCTTAATCATGTTTCGATTGTTGATCTCCCCTTTTTTTTAGGCAGTTCCGATATTCTTTTTTGGCACCATGTTCTTGAGCTTTCTTATTATTTTATGCCGGTAGGAAGTTATGCAGCAGAATTGTTTGAACTTCTTTCTTTTTTGTATACAGTTGAAAAGAAAAGTTGTTGGGGTGCACATGCAAAAAAATTGTATCTCTTTAAATTATTATCATCCATTGGAATACAGGCTGAGATACCCACTCTCCCTTCAGCTACCGTGCATCGATTTATGGCGTTGAAACCAGAGCACATGAGCCATGAAGTGCTCGATGAAAAGAGTGAAAAAATATTGGATCAATGGTTGCGTGTATGTGTTGCAGAACATCCTGCGATTGAGCAGTTTAAGACCATGCACTTTTTATCGGATGAATAGATTTTTATGAAAATGCGTATAGTTCTTATTATTAATGCTGTATTGATGGTCAGTGGTTGTGTTGCAGCTGAGCTTCCGGGCATTGCATTGCCGAAAAGTGAAAGTTTATTTGTTGGGCATGTGGAAAACCGGCAACAACAGCTTGAAAAATTACAAACAGAGCGCGAAGAGCTTTTTAAGATTAAGCAAGAAAGCGAGCAAGAGTTAAAAACGCTTGCGCAAGAAGCAAAAGCTCATATTGATGAAATAAGCACGCAGTTAAAAGAAAAACCGGACAATGATTTTCTCAAGCAAAAGCAGCTTCTTTTGGGGGAGTTGTATCAAATATTTCGAGATCTTTTGCGTGATCGAGAACGTACGCTTTTACTTCTCGATGATTTCATTCGTTCACTGCAATCATTTTTAGATGATCCTGATTTCAACAGTTTTAAAAAAGAACATCGCCTTGGAGAGCGGCTTTTCTATTCGTTTGAAGATTTGCAGCGGCTGTATAATTTAATCTTGGATCAAGAAAAAAAAGTGAGCGTCCTTGCTGATGAAGAGAAGCATAGTGTCACTGAAATGGAAGGGCGCAAGCGAACTGCCGCAACTACAAAAGAATCATACACTGCCAAAAAAGAGCAAATTGAATCGGGAACATATAGCGAAAATGAGGCGCTCAACGCGCAAGAGGCAAGTGAGCTGTTAAGCATTGAAGAGCGTATTTATAGTTATCGAAAAGTGCTTGATTCGTTACGAGTTAAAGAAAGCAAATATAAGGTTGAGCTGCTTTCTTTACAGCTTTCAACGGCAAAGGCGCATCTTAGCGTTTTTAAAGAATATTTAAAAACTATTAAAGTAGCTGTACGCGTAACAGAAGCTGATATTGTTCATGCCCGGGAAGAGTTAAATAAAAAGGTGCAAGTCTACCGCACCACGAAAGAGCAATTACGCTCAGAAATCGATGCTTTATTGATAAAAGAAGAACGAATACAAAAGCAATTACAGGAAATTGCAAGCAAGCATAGTATTACTCTGGGACGCGAGGTCTCTGATTGGTCTAAGCAGTCGCAAGCTACGGCGGGGGCATATTTGGCGTATTGCGAGGTTGCCTCACTTCAAACGCAGCTTATAGCGCTGCAGCGTAGGCAGGAGCTGTTAGAGGCGAATATTGTTCTTGAAGATGAAAAGATAAAAGATGAGACGCTTTCTCTTCAAGTGAAGATGTCCTATCACAAGAAGTTTTCCACCGAAGAAGAAATTGCGCTTGAGTTGAAAAAGTACGAGGCCCCATACGCTGAATCTCAAACAGCTCTTTCTCGATCAAAAGAGCGCGTGAGCCAGGTAGCAGATCAGATTAATCAGCAGAAGAAAATTATTGATAATATTGAAGCGCTGAAGCTAGATATCCAGAAAAAGAAAGATACTATTTTCAAATCAGCGGGAGCCGAGTATCGCGAATGTCTCAATTTAATACGCCACGCAGAGAATCTCGAGAAAGAGCAAGCGGACACTCTCAGTAAGTTAACTGGTGCCTATTCCGGTATTTCTTCTTACGTAAATAATAAACTTCGTTTAATTGGTTTTATCAGGGGGGAGCTTGAATCTCGTACTATTTGGTATCGCCCTGAATACGCAATTACGTGGGAAGGCATAAAAAGTATTGTGCCAGACATTATCAACTTTCTTACATTTGTGCGTAACTACTTTACTGCCGGTACTATTTTTAGCTCCTTTAGCCATGTATGGGATATGCTTAAAGAGCCGATGCTTCTGTTGATGCTCTTTATTAAAATGCTTGGGTTATTTATAGCGCTATTGATTCTCTATCGTCTTTTGCCGAAAGTGTCTCGATTTTTACGCACGCTGGGCGTTGGGGCTGTGGGCCGGATGGTGGGGATGCTTTTGGCCGGCATCACAGACTTTTTCTTGGCATACTTCTTTCAGATCGCCTTCTGGATTTTGGGTTTTTCTTTGCTATTATTTCAGGATAATGTTGATAGCTATGTGTATATTCTTTTTTATCTTGGCTCCATTCCCTATCTTTTGTACCTCTCCAATAGGTTTATTAGCTTTCTAGCAACGTTTAATGAAGAAAATGATCATGCTTTCGTCGCCGCAGATTTTCAAAAAAGATTTTGGTTTGTGCTTTCTGTTTTAATGTATTCAACCATTACGATCGTTTTTTTCCGTGAAGCATTCATGCTCGCCCATTACTATCGTTCAGAGCTTCCAACGATTTTATTGGCGGTTAACTTTATTATCTTCCAAATAGGTTTGATCCTTCTTTTAGACAAAGAGCAGATTTTAAGTTTTATCCCAACACGTACAGACGTAGGCCAGTGGTTTCGGGAAAAAGTTGATCGCTACTATTATCTTATTCTTTTGATGATTATCACTATTATCGTGATGAGCAATCCATACGTTGGGTTTGGGCGGTTGGTTTTATACGCATTATTTGGATGGCTCTATACAATTGTATTATTAATCGTCTTGTATTATTTACATGGTCTTTTCAAGCGTATTTTTTCACGTGTTTTCTTTTACAGTGTTGACGATGTAGCTCGAGAGCGCTTTACGAATGCCAAAACATGGTTTGGTATAGCGATCATTATTTCCTTTTTAGTTTTGAGCTTTTTAGGCTTGGTAATTGCGGCTAAAATTTGGGGATGGCCAATTACGCTGCCACAAATAAAAGATCTGTTTGATTACCCTATTATTGGTAAAGAGACAGCAACGCCAATTACGACCAATCACTTTATTAAAATTATCAGTTTTATTTTTGTTGGTTTTATCGCCGCATATGGCCTGAATAAATTTGTGCTTGATCGCACCTTTGATCTATTGCTCGTAGACCCTGGAGTGCAGCACACTATCTCAAGTCTTACGCAATATGCTGTTATTATTCTTTTTGTGTTTCTCGGTTTTCAAAGTGCACAGCTGGGTGGCCTGATAAATATCATTGTGGGTGCCTTATTGCTTGGTTTGGGTTGGGTTTTGAAGGAGCCTATTGGGGACTTTGTGGCGTACTTTATTATTTTGGTGCAGCGCCCTATTAAGATCGGAGATTTTATACGCATTGCTCCCGAAATTACCGGTGTTGTGCGTAAAATAACAGCGCGTGCGGTAATCTTACGGCGCAAAAATAGTACTACATTGGTAGTGCCGAACTCTTATTTAATCAGTCAAACCATTGTTAACTGGAATTACACGCGAAACTTCATTGCGTTTGATGATATTCATTTGTTTGTTGACTATGACGAAGATCCAGAACAAGTTCGGGCGGTTCTTTATGAAGTTCTTGAGTCCCACTCCAATATTTTAAAAAATCCAAAGCCATGGGTTCGCCTTGATAGTTTTGGTGAGTATGGCTATGAATTCATGGTGCGTGGGTTTATTAGCTCAGTATATACGCTCGAAAAATGGGAAATTGCGAGTAATGTCCGCATGAGCATTGTAAAAATATTTAATGAAAAGGGCATTAAGCTGGCACTCCCAATGCGAGTACTTCTCACGCGCAATGGGCATCATGGCGATGCAGTGAATGGTATTTCAAAAGATAAAGACCATTAAGTCTAAAATTCAGGATCACGTGGCTCTTGAGGCTTTTGGGGTTTTTCCTTTTTGACGATAAGCGCGATCACTCGTTTATGGATGTTGGCCATAAAGATACCGATTACAATCATCGCGATAGACCCAAAAAGAATAATATTATTCAAGAGTTCTGCGCTAAATCCCAAGGTATTAACCAGAAGAATTGTTCCTGAAACAATTAGCAATATACCCTTAACGGTGTCAGAGAGAGGTAATACGTTCATATTTTTCTCCTTGCTACAAGCCTTTTTTTGACAGAGTAGTTTCTAGAGGGGAATAATTGCAATATTTAGTTTCACTTGGCATATATCGGAAGATAGAGTTCTTTGAGTAGCATCACTTTCCGTTCGCCCTGAGCGGGGGGAAGGGGTTCGAACGGGGGAAGGTCAAAAAAAATATTGGATTTTAATTTTTGAAAGCAATAAGCAAGTTAATTGTGGAATAGATAT
>JAJCZB010000040.1 GCA_029262595.1 Candidatus Babelota bacterium
TATCCGTCTACGCTTTCAGCTACTTCGGACCTACGGCTTCTTCGGGCAGTCTTCGTTCTTAACTTTTCTATTAATGTTTATGTAAATACATCAAGACTGGCTTGCCAGAAGTAGTTCCCGAAGGGAACGAAGACTGGCGGCCCTTAAGAGACCAGTTCCTTAACTACTCAATCGGATTTGAGTTTCCGTTACAGCAAATTGAGACAGTGTTTTCTGATAGATAAAAAGAAAGGGCTGTCCTGTGCAGCCCTATGATTATGCGCAATAATCAAGAATTTCAGGCCAATCGTCCATTTTCAATGCCTTCATACCACTCGATAAAGCCTTGCTGTACACGAACATACTTACATCCGGCACACTGCCAATGGCAGCCTCGGAGTTGTTAAAATCTATACTCACTACAGGATTTGAGAAGGTTGAGGTGGTATAGAAAGAGATATTATTACTCTCTCTATCAACTCTCATATAAAAATCTCTTTCCTTCATCTCACTACCATAAACAAGATAGTCCCCGACGTTTCCTTCAGAGGCCAATCTGCGAATTTTAACGTGTATTCCCATTACTTATCCTTTAAGAGATGCTTGCCAATTATAAATTTGATTTGCCAAAGGGTGCGCTTCTTCCCAAGAAACTTGCGCACCACGCATTATACATGCTTCTGCATATTCATGCTTCAATAACAACAAGTCTGAATCGGTAAATCGATTTTTAAGCAGCCTATCCCAAGCAGCAGCCATATCAATGTCTGGTGAAAATCTTGAGATAACTCCTTCGTGTAGTATATGTTCTTCCATGAAAAGATGTGATTTAATTTTACGTATATAATCATCGGCGGAAAATAGATACGTTGGAACTAATAAGAGAGAAAAAAGGACAAGAGCTTGATTACTACGTCTCCATGACACTTTTTTAACTGCCATGATAAAACCCCTAAGAAAAGATGAGAAAGAAACACTTACTTACTAATCGATTATGCTCAGACTCAAGAGAAAAGCAAGCAAAATAAAGGGTTTTGTTCAAATTGGATTCAACATGAAATTGAGCACAAAAAAGGCCTCGACGAATCGAGACCTTTAGTATTTTTCTACGGAGATAGCCAGAAGAAGTTCCAAAAGGAACGAAGACTGGCGGCAGACACGAGGTACACTACGAACTTTTCGATGGAAAAATGTTCGCGAAAAACTTCGGTTTTTAACTAACAAAGAAAAAGGCCACAGGAATAATCCGCCGCCTTAATACATACCTTCTTTAAAGTCCCTTCTTCTTCCACCACTCTTCAGTCAAGTATTCTTCTGGTAGTTTTTTGAGCTGCTCTTTGTCGAGCGTATCAATATCAAATTTCTCAATTTCGTCATGCCATTCAGCAAAAAGATTTTCTGGAAGCTTTACACCGCACCAAGGACAATAAAATAATGGCTCTACAACTCCAAAAGTAATTTCTCCTGTTTCCGAATTTTTAAATTCTGTACCATATGCCATATCATAACTTCTCGTATAAGGAGTGTAGCTAATTGGCGTGCCATACTCCTCCAAAGCACCTTCCATTTTTATGCAACAATATTTCATATGCATTCCTTTATTTCACTTTTAAGGCTCGACCTATAGCTTTTGCCGCATTTTTATATTGAGTACCATCCAAATTGAGCACATCAATACATTTTCTATTTCTAAAGACTTCAATATGATCTCCATGAAATTTATCCAGGTAGATCTTATCTCCCTTTTTCAATCCAAATCCAGAAAGCTTTGAGGTTACTTCATATACTTGAGAATTTGTTTTAACATCAACAAACTTGGTCTTTACACAATTGAGCTCTAAAGCCTTGCCAAAATCACTTTTTTCAAAAACTTCCGACATATTTGCAACTAATTCTCCCGCGCCAGCTCCTTGCCGAGGATCACCGCCCCCGCCAACTTTCTGTCCTTCATTAAGCAAAGTATTTGTTGCACTTGCAGCGGTAGCTCCTTGCGCAACGGCTTGAGCTGCCTCAGCTGCAGCTTTTGCTTCGGCTGCAATTTCAGCTGCTGATTTTGCCGCAGCAGGAACGCTAACAACTACGCCTTCAGGCAATGCAACTTGCGCACCTCTTGAAAGTTGTCCCATCACTTCTTGTAAAAATGGAGTCTCATTAAGCGCTGTACCTACAAATGATACACCCCCTCCTGCAGCTTTACCAGCAAGTTGTGGGCCATATTTACCCAGAAGAATTTGCCCCGTTATATTCCCCACAAGCCGCGCTTTTTGTTCTGGAGACAATCCAGCAATATGTTCCATGCATGCAGCATACGTTTTACTCATGGATTCAGCTCTTGCTTGCAATCGTTCTTGATGCGCTTGCATTTCAGCAGCGGTAGGAAATTCACCATCCGGCGCTGAAAACACATCAACCATAAAGGGACCTATTGCGTCCGCTAATTGCACAGAAACCTGCGCGATATTTTGTGCTGTTTGAACAGGATGCAATACTGCATCAGCAACACCCTCTACCGAATCAACCAAAACACCAGCCAAGAACTCTTGAGTAATGCCAACATATCGTTCAACAGTCATTGCGCCGGTTTGCGCTGCTTCAGAAAGTAACTCGTGCAGTTGATCTAATCGCGTATCACGATCCTTAACAGATTGAGCTAAATATTTTTGCACTAATGCCGCATCCGTTGGCGTAGTAGTTACCATGTCGGTAACACCTTCAAGTTTACCCGGTGCTACCAATGTATTGCCATACCATATTGTAGGCTTATCGGTAGTCATGTCTGTAACATCTTCAAGTTTACCTGATGCTACCTTTGCTTGCTCAGATAGTTGCTCTGATATAGAAGGAATTAATCTTG
>JAJCZB010000041.1 GCA_029262595.1 Candidatus Babelota bacterium
GAAACATCCGGAATTTTTCCAAATACTGATGTGCACAGTACGGGCGGAATATGAAGAGCTGTTCCATCAGGAAAATGATACGTACTTGAAAGGCTATCTTTGCCCGAAATGAACGGAATCTCAAAAGCATGCATTGCATCGACGCACGCATCCATCGATTGATCAAGCGCCCACAAATACTCTTTGTCTGGCTTTGGCCAAATAAAATTATCAATTAATGCGGCATCCCGCGGATTACCACCAACTGCAACTAAGTTGGCCATTGCTTCAGTAATCGCCCACCAACTTCCTTTATACGGATCAATGCGATTGAGCAACGGATTCATGCCGTGCCCAATAATAAGACCATGTGGCTTTCCATATATCGGTGCAAGAACAGCAGCATCTTGCGGTGCATCGTTATTAATTCCGGCATAGGGCGCTAATGCATTCATCCCTTGCACAGTATGATCATACTGGCGCACGATCGATTCTTTAGAGCAAATATTTTCATGCGAAAGCACGGAACTCAATCGCTGTATCCACTCTTCAGGAGATGCTGGAGGATCGTATTCAGCGTGCGCACTTTCTCGCTTTACTGGCGCTTGTGCATGAAGCTCTGAAATGGGACACCCGTCGTGCAAAAATTCCATATCAAGATCGCACACTATTTGCTCTTCATAACGCACCGCTAATTTCTTATCTCCTGTGAAATAACCAATATCGTTTGCTTGCACGTTATAAAGCCGGCACAGTGCAATAAACGCATCCACGTTCTCGGGTGCAATCGCACAAACCATGCGCTCCTGCGATTCGGATACCCACATTTCCCACGGCGCAAGCCCAACGTATTTCAGTGGAGCGTGTGATAATTCAATGTGTGCCCCGAGCGTTTGGCCCATCTCGCCAATGGCGGATGAAAATCCTCCCGCACCACAATCAGTAATTGCACGAATCAAATCCTTATCGCGGGCAGCAAGCAATGCATCTGCCATACGCTTTTGCTCAATCGGATTACCAATTTGTACTGCTGTTGCGCTGCTGATACTCGTACTGGCCGTCATGGCATCACTTGAAAACGTAGCCCCATGAATGCCATCGCGTCCCGTTTTTCCACCCACTGCAAGAATACGATCACCAACCTGCGGCTCTCCTTTTTGGCATCGATCCTCAGGAAGTATGCCGTACGCGCCGACAATCACTGTTGGCTTTGCGCGAAAATCGGGATGGAAGTGCACTGATCCATTATTAGTAGGAATGCCCATTCGATTACCATAATCGCGCACGCCCGCAACGACACGCCGTAATAAATAGTCAGGATGCAAGCAGCCAGGCGGCACATCTTTTGCATCCAATGTTGGCGGTGCAAAGCAAAACATATCAGTCGATGCAATTACCTTTGCTCCTTGGCCGGTCCCCATAATATCGCGAAATACGCCGCCGCTTCCTGTTGCTGCACCTCCATAGGGCTCAAGCGCACTGGGACTATTATGCGTTTCAACTTTTCCGGCAATGCCAAATCCTTCATAAAAACGAAACACTCCTGCATTATCTTCAAACGCAGAAAGAGTGTTTTGATCATACTGCGCGGCCGTTTTTTTCAAACGCGTATACAGTGGTAACTTTTTAACTCCATCCACAACTAAGGGTGCTCGAAACGTTTTATGGCAACAATGCTCAGACCACGTCTGCGCAATTGTCTCTAACTCTGCATCATAGGGATCTCTGCCAAGTTGCGTAAAATAAGATTGTATTTCTTTGAGCTCTGTTTTTTTCAAAAAAAGTTGCTGTTTTTTTGCATACTCTGCAAATGAATCAAGAGACATTTCACGAATCGCAACAGTAGTAACAGCAAGCGCAATACCTTCAATTAAAAGTGTTGCAGGCTTAACTTTAATTACTTGAGATACCGTTTTATTCACAAGAAGACGATTCAAAATATGATCCACTTCTTGCTCTGATGGGGTGCCGCAGAAATGATACTCACAGCTTGTATCCACTGCGGCCAAGCTCGTAATGCCAAGTGCTTGCGCAGACTTTTTTATAGAAGTAACTTCTGGATTCATTACTCCGGGTTTATTTCCCAGTTCCACAATAGTATGCGCTGAAAAATGTACTGTCTCGTTGCAGAGAGATGATTCACTTAATGGATCAGTAAGACTTTCTTGTGCAATGCGTTGGGCAGTTTGTTCATCAACTCCTTGCAGCCGATATACTTTTGCAGTTCTGATTTTGGTGATTGAAGTAATGCCCAGCGTTCGTTGAATTTCACGTAAAAGAGTATCCCCCTGCACATCAACCTCTTTTTGAGCAACGCGAATCTCTTGAATCATAAAGTCTCCCTGTTTTGTGTTTGCCTGCGCAGCATAATGAAGTAGAATAGGCTCAAAATTTCGGCCCAGCTTACCAATAAAAAAAAGTTATTTAAACAGAAAAATATAGCCCTCCCGTCCCCGTTCGCCCTGAGCGTGTCGAAGGGTTATGAACAAACGTAGGACAAAAAAATTTTGGAAAAGCAAATTGTTTGCAATATCTTAAGCTCTTTAAAAGATCATAATAAATTCCATATTTTTAAACCCTTCGACACGCTCAGGGCGAACGGAGGGGTGTGAAAGGATGCTCCATGCAAAAACTCAACTATAAGTCTGCTGGTGTAAACATAGACGAAGGCAATGCGCTCGTTACTTCACTCAAAGAGGTGGTGCGCGCAACAACACGCCCAGGAGCTGATACCAGGCTCGGCGGATTTGGAAGCATTTTTGATTTAAAGCAACTCAATTACAAAGATCCCCTTTTAGTGAGTGGCACAGACGGCGTTGGCACAAAGCTAAAAATTGCGAGTGAACTCAACAATCACACCACCATCGGCCAAGATCTTGTTGCCATGTGCGTAAACGATATTTTGGCACAAGGCGCCGAACCCCTTTTCTTTCTTGATTATTTTGCCACAGGAAAACTAGAAAAATCCCAAGCGCATTCGGTCATCGCCGGTATTGCAGATGGATGCAAAAAAAGTAACTGTGCATTGATTGGCGGAGAAACTGCCGAAATGCCCGGCATGTATCAGCCAGGCGAATATGATCTTGCGGGATTTTGCGTGGGCATTGTTGAACGCGAGCAATTACTACCCAAAAAAGAAACAATTAAAAAAAGTGATGTAATTATCGGGCTTGCAAGCTCAGGCGCGCACAGCAATGGCTACTCATTAATTCGAAAACTTCTTGAAATCAATACCATTACGCTCACCGACCCAGCTCCCTTCCAATCAGAATATGAAACCATTGGAGAGCTGCTTTTGGCACCAACGCATATTTATACGCAAGCCGTTCTGCCACTCTGCAAACAAGATCTTATAAAAGGCATCGCGCATATTACCGGCGGAGGGCTCCTTGAAAATATCCCTCGCATGCTTCCTGAGCACTTGGGGGTAGAGCTTAATCGAGGGGCTTGGGAAGTTCCGACCCTTTTTGACTGGTTGAGAGAGCTCGGAAATATCGAACAAAATGAAATGGATCGAACCTTTAATATGGGCATCGGAATGGCCTTTATTGTAGACTCTAATGAAGCTGAAGCCATTTTGCGCCATTTTAAAACCTCTGAATTTGAAGTTTATTCCATTGGAAAAACCTTTAAAGCCTCTCAGGGACCCCGTGTAATCTTCTCATAATCGTACCAAAATCAACACAAAAGGCCTTAAAACCATTGTTTTTGAGGCCTTTACTTTGCTACCATGAGGCTAGAAGTAGGTAGAAGAGACAGTATTAAAAAAGGAGAATACTATGAAGAAGTCTCGTGTTTTTGGTCTCGTATTGCTAGCAGTCTTTATGCTTGGCGCAGTATCAACTGAAGCCTTGGTGTATGGCCCAGCTCGTCGTACAAGTCGTCGTTATGATCGTCGCAATGACAACGGATACCGTAACGGTAACGGTGGTCGTGCAGCAGGAGCAGTCGCTGCTACCGCATTGACAGCTGGTGTGATAGCTGGTGCGTCAAGACGTAGCGATAGAAGAGATAACGACAAAAAAGGCCGCAGAGGATATCGTCGATAATTCTTTCTTTCGAAAATAAATAGTCCCGGTTTTTACGCCGGGACTATTCCATTGTTTTTACGCTTTGATCATTGTTTGTTGTCGTTCAGGCCCTACTGAAATATAGCGCACTGGCGCGTTGCAAAGCGTTTCAATGCGAGCAATATATTTTTTTGCTTGTTCAGGCAAATCATCGTAGCGGCGTATATCCGCCGTGCAAGACATCCATCCATCCCACTCTTCATAGACGGGAGTTACGACGCTTAAATCACAACACATCGCAGGGATCTGATCGTACACTTTTCCGTTATACGAATACCCTACACATAATTTGATCTTCTCAATGGCATCAAGAATATCAAGCTTAGTCAATGCAATCGCATGCGCGCCATTTAATCGAACTGCCGTTTTAACGAGCACTGCATCAAACCATCCAATCCGTCTAAGTCTTCCGGTTGTCACGGCAATCTCACGCCCTTTGCGTGCCTCGATAGGGCAGTTGGCAGGATCCATTTCTGTGACAAACGGCCCATTGCCGACGCGCGTGGTATACGCCTTAACAACCGCAATACAATCATCAATTCGAGATGGGCCAATTCCTGCCCCCCCGCACACTCCAGCTGCAATCGTGCTTGACGACGTCACAAACGGAAACGTACCAAATGTATTATCAAGAAAAGTCCCTTGCGCTCCCTCAAACAATACATTTTTCTTCGCTTTAATCGCTTCATCGATCATCACTTCGCAATCATCTTTTACAAAATCTCTGAGCTTTTCGGCATACTCGCAGTATTCGTCATACACCCCATCAAATGATGTAGTATCAACCCCTCCCATTGCCTTATTCACTCGCGCTACATTCCGAGCTACCAATCCCGAAAAGCGATCTGCCTCAAATAAGTCGCCAACTCTAACGCCAACACGGTTAACTTTATCTGCATAACATGGCCCAATACCGCGACGCGTTGTCCCGATAGATGCTCCCGCTTTACGATCTTCAACGTGCCCATCAAGTGCTTCATGATACGGTAAAATCACATGAGCATAAGGAGAAATCCATAAGCGCCCTCGCACAGAAATACCATTACTCTCAAGCATTGCGATTTCTTCGAGTAATACGCGCGGATTAATCACCACGCCACCACCCAAAACGCACTGCGTATGCTCACGCAAAATACCAGAGGGAATTAAATGTAATTTATACTCCGAATCACCAACCATGATGGTGTGCCCTGCATTATTTCCCCCCTGCCCTCGCACTATCACATCTGCATCACCAGATAAATAATCAACCATCTTTCCTTTGCCTTCATCTCCAAATTGCGCCCCCACAACAATTCGCGATGTGGCTCCCACAGACAAAGAAACTACCAATGCACATACTACAACAGACATGATTTTCATGCGTTTCATACCATACCCTTATTCTTTACTAATCTATATGATGAAGTTTTTACTACATATGCCTAAAAAACCGACGACAATCATACCACAATTTCTTCTTGCGCATAATCTGATTCAGCTTGTTTTTGCAAAAGGGGCGCAACGACATCTGCAATAAACTCCTCTACCTGCTGCGGTGCCCGCCCAATAAATTGCTGCGCATCAAACGCATTCAACGCAGTCGCATCAATTGGCATGCGATCATCTGCGGCAATACGATCAAATAAATCATTTTTTCCACCGCGCTCCATCACTGCATACGTGGCCATGCTGTGTTCGCGAATCAGCTCATGCATTTCTTGGCGATCTCCGCCCTGCTGCGTGCACTGCATTAAGATAGGTTCAATCGCAAGAAAAGGAAGTTCTCGCTGCATATTCTGAGCAATATATGATTCATTTACCACCAAACCGTTAGTCACTTCCACAAGCAAGCGTATAATGCCGTCTGCTGCTAAAAAAGATTCCGGAATACATAATCTTCGATTGGCTGAGTCGTCAAGCGTTCGCTCAAACCATTGCACCGATGCGGTATATTTTGGATTTTCTGCGATAGACATAATATATCGCGCAAGCGAACACACTCGCTCAGATTTCATGGGATTGCGCTTATATGGCATCGCCGATGAGCCAACTTGCGTAGCACCAAATGGCTCCTGCATCTCATGCATACTGGAAAGCAATCGAATGTCTGTTGCCATTTTATGCGCACTGATTGCAATGTCGCTGACCACATTTAAAATTGAAACGTCTTGTTTTCTCGTGTACGTTTGGCCTGAAATTGGCAAAACACGATCAAAACCTAATTGCTCTGCAACGAGGCTTTCAAGCTCATTAACTTTCTCGTGATCACCTTGCAGCAATTGCAAAAATGATGCTTGCGTTCCTGTAGCGCCCTTAATTCCCAAAAAGTGCAACTGATCTATGACGCGCTCAATCTGCTCAAAATCAAAAAGAAAATCCTGCAACCATCCAGCAATGCGTTTACCAACCGTTGTCGGCTGCGCCACTTGCCCATGAGTAAACCCTAAACAGGGCATATCTTTATACTGCAATGCTTTTTCACTCAGTGCAGTGATCAATGCATGCAACTCTTGCTGAATTAATAGAAGCGCTGAGCGCATGATAATTAAATCAGCATTGTCCGTTATCGTGCAGGAAGTAGCGCCTAAATGAATAATCGATTTCGCCGTTGGGCATTTGTCTCCATATGCATGAATATTTGCCATCACATCATGCTTAAACTTCTTTTCATATGCTTTAATCGCTTCGAAATCTATATCCTCTCCGTGTGCCACTAGCTCATCAACTTGTTGATCCGTAACTGGAAGCCCAACTTTTTGTTGGGCTTTGGCAAGTGCAATCCATACTTTGCGCCATGTTGCATATCGATGATGCATCGAAAAAAATTCACTCATCTGCGACGATGCATAGCGCGTTGAAAGCGGAGACTCATATGCATAGGCTGGGGGCTGAGGAGGTGTTGTTGCGTGCATCATAGAGAGACAATATTTCGCGCACGGCCGATACGCTCAGTTTGCATCTGCATATACAACTGCGGGTTGCGCTGTGCAAGCATTTGCATTGCAGCCAAACAAGCATTTGAATTATCAAGTACTGTCATTACTGGCGTTTTGCTTGGCGCACGCAATGAAGACCACACGTCTTCAGGAAACTTTTGCCACCCAACAGGCACAGTAATCACTGGCACTGAGGTATTTGCAGAAAGCGTTGGGCCTGCACCATTACTTCTTCCAATAAATGCGATAACTACGGTATCTGGTATGGCTTGCACATGTTTTGCAAGTTCTTGATATCCCGTTACTGGATCTTTATGCATTGAGCAGGTAATAACAGTAGTTTTAATCGATGCATCATACGCAGCTATTTCTGAAACTACCGCATCTACCTCATCTTTTGGAGATCCGCGCCAAATAATAATTTGTTGTTTTGGAACTTTAAACTGCGCTGTTTTATGCTGCACAAATTCGTATTTTTTTGTAACTTCATTTAAATCGCCCCCATCGCGATAAAACTGCTTATCCATGTACGCGCCGTCATGCACCACACGCCATGAATCATTATCGATAACATCAGCGATTAGTAAATTTCCTTCAGTGTCTATCCCAAACTCTAGTTTGAAATCAACCAATGTACTGCCCACATCTTGCCATGCTTTTTCCAGAGCAAAAAACACTTTTTTAGCAAGCGCGCCCATCTGAGTAATCATCTCTGGATTATCCCATAATGGATAATCTTCCAGCACCATAAAAGGTTCCTGCTCCCATACAGGCTTGTCTGGGCGATAAAGATGCGCTTTGTTTTCAACCATACTGATATAGGGATCATCAACAGGAATCGCCGACTCTTTCCACTTTTGATCGGTAGTTTTTAAGAAAAACTCAAGAACAACTTCAGGAAACACATGACCTTTTTTCAAATACGGAAATCGTTTTAAAAATGATCCATGCGCTTCTCTTCTTACAATCACTTCATATAAAATCATGTCGCACTTAGGCGCCACAAACTGCGTTTCAGAAATTTGCTCATCAAATGCAACTGGCAAACCACATCGCTTTAAAAAGCGAAATACATTGCACGTCGTATGCGTAGCAATATGTGATTTTCCTACAATAACATCATGCATTTGTTTATTATTCGCAGTGATATCATCTTTAGCGCTCAATACTACTTTTTGCGCATTCGCTTCTAACTCAGTAATAATTTTTGTCTTACCTTCAATAAGCTTTCTACCCATCACTGGAACTGGTTTTTGCATAACCATTTGCATGAAAAACTCCTTGTTTGTGTGCATTAATAAACGCCTAAATCGCAGCACAGCATAAAGCAGATTTTTTCATTCGGCAAGGTGTTGACTCCTTGAGTTACTTCGTGATATCGTTGCCGAATACTTTTTCATTTCCGCCTAAATATACGTCAGCCCAACCCCTTAAAGGAGTGTCTTATGAAACATCTCATAGCAACCCTTCTATTTTCTATTTCTATTTCTCATGCGCAGTTTCTGCAAAAATTAACTTTCGATGACGTGCTCTTGCAACCCGGCTATTCCACTGTTTTGCCAAGCCAAGCGCACGTGCACGGACGCCTTACACGTAATATATCCCTAAACATCCCCATCGCTTCAGCCGCCATGGACACCGTCACCGAACACGAGCTTGCAATTGCAATCGCACAAAATGGCGGTATTGGTATCATCCATAAAAATCTTACCGCAGAGCAGCAAGTACATGAAGTTGAAATGGTAAAGAAATTTGAAAGTGGCGTGGTACGCCATCCAATTACCGTATCGCCTGATGCCAAGCTGCATGAGCTTTTTACCCTTCAAGAACTGCATAAGGTTTCTGGCTTTCCTGTCGTCGATGAAAATGATCAACTGGTAGGTATTATTACCAATCGAGATATTCGATTCGAATCAGATATGGATAAAACAGTCGCACAAGCAATGACGCCCAAAGAAAAACTAGTGACCGTCAATGAAGGAACCGAGTCGCAAGAGGTCATCCTACTTTTTGACATGCACCGCTTAGAAAAAATTTTAGTCGTAAACGATAATTTTCAGTTGCGCGGTATGATCACCGTCAAAGATATGCAAAAAGCATCAGACAAGCCAAATGCATGCCGCGATGAGCAAGGACGCCTTCGGGTTGGTGCTGCGGTAGGCGTTACGGATGAAAGTAAGGCACGCGCTGCTGCGTTAATTGAAGCTGACGTGGATGTTATCGTCGTTGATACTGCGCATGGGCATTCAGAAATGGTGCTCGCAATGGTGCGATGGATAAAAACAAATTATCCCAACGTTGAAGTTATTGGTGGAAATATTGCCACCGCTGATGCTGCGCGCGCCCTCGCTCAAGCAGGAGCTGATGCAGTGAAAGTTGGTGTTGGACCAGGATCAATTTGCACCACACGGATTGTAACAGGTATCGGCGTGCCACAACTCAGCGCAATTATGGATGTAGCTGAAGCACTAAAAGACACTGATATTCCCGTAATTGCAGATGGCGGAATTCGCTATTCAGGGGATCTGTGCAAAGCTCTCGCTGCTGGCGCACATTGCGTTATGGTTGGGAGCATGCTTGCAGGAACGCAGGAATCTCCGGGTGAAATTGAACTCTACCAAGGCCAAGCATATAAAGCATATTATGGAATGGGATCACTTAAAAGTATGCAAAAAGGCAAAGCAGGGCGCGATCGCTATTTCCAATCGGACCAATCAAAATTTACCCCAGAAGGAATTGAAGCGCGCGTAGCCTATAAAGGAAGCGTGCACGACGTTATATTCCAACTCATTGGCGGCCTGCGCTCATGCATGGGATACACTGGATGCGAAACGATAAAAGAACTCCACAAAAAGGCACAATTTGTACAGATTACATCTTCTGGTATGAAAGAAAGCCATGTACATGATGTGCACATAACCAAAGAAGCACCTAATTATAAAACGGTGTGAGTACATTAATCCTTCGATACAATTTCTCGCAAAACTCGAAATCACTCAGGACGAGCGAAGAAAAAACATTCGCATTGCTTACAACCGCTCACCCTGAGTGGTCTACCAAGTAGAATGTATCGAAGAGGTTAAGACGAATGGAAAAAATACAACTCAGGAGATATATATGAAACAACTTTTTTTCTCACTGTTTTTCTTAAGTGCTGCGCTTTCATTATCTGCAAACCAACCTCAAAGTCATGCGCAAAGCCAGCGAATTTTAATCCTTGATTTTCAATCGCAATACTCCCAACTTATTGCCCGTAGAGTACGCGAGCTCGGCGCCTACTGCGAACTGCATCCATGCTCAATGAGCGCTGATGCCATACGAGTATTTGCCCCGCAAGGCATTATTTTATCTGGTGGGCCTGATAGCACACTTTCAGTGACGCAAGATGTATATAACATGGGATGCCCAGTTTTAGGTATTTGCTATGGCATGCAGCTGATGGCAAAAGATTTAGGTGGCGCAGTGCAGGCAAAGGATGCTGAATTTGGCCATACGCAGCTGCACATTAAGCCTTCGCAACTTTTTGCTTCCATAGAAACTGAACAATTACCCGTCTGGATGAGCCATAACGATCAAGTAACACAACTTCCCGATGGCTTTGAAGCAATTGCACATACCGATACGTGCCCTCATGCTGCAATGGCGAATTCCGAGCGCACACTCTATGGATTACAATTTCATCCGGAAGTAACCAATACGCAGCACGGCATGCAGATGCTCAAAAACTTTGTAATTGGGATCTGTAATATAGAACCCCTCTGGCAAACGGCTGACATTATCGAAGAATCAATTACTTCCATTCGCGAGCAGATAGGCACAGATCATGTGCTCCTTGCCGTATCAGGTGGGGTAGATTCTTCCGTAGTCGCTGCGCTTTTGCATCGCGCCATTGGCGATCAACTCCATTGCGTGTTTGTGGATAACGGCTTGCTACGCTTTGATGAGCACAAAGCAATTGATGCGCTCAAAAACAAACTGGGCATTGATGTGCGCTGCGTTGATGCATCGGAACAATTTTTAACCGCACTTCAAAGAGTTACTGAGCCAGAGCAAAAGCGAAAAATAATTGGGCATCAATTTATCGCGGTCTTTGAAAAAGAAGCGCAAAAAATTCCAAACGTAAAATGGCTTGGGCAGGGCACTATTTATCCGGATATTATTGAATCTGCAGTTGGGGGTGCCACCATTAAATCGCATCACAATGTAGGTGGTTTGCCTGAAAAAATGCAGTTGAAGCTCATCGAGCCAATCAAATCGCTCTTTAAAGATGAAGTACGAAAAGTAGGAGTAGCGCTTGGGCTCTCGCATGAAATTGTGTATCGCCATCCCTTTCCGGGACCCGGACTTGCGATTCGAGTATTAGGAGAAATTACTCCTGATGCCTTACACGCATTGCGCCAGGCAGATGCTATTTTTCTAGAAGAATTGAGAACGCATGATTTATACGATTCCGTAGCTCAAGCATTTGCAGTCTTTTTGCCGGTAAAATCAGTCGGAGTAAAAGGAGACATTCGCCATTATGGAAATGTGATTGCATTACGAGCAGTAAATACCACTGATTTTATGACGGCAAATTGGGCCGATTTATCCCATGAGTTTCTTACCCGCGTTGCCAATCGTATTATAAACGAAGTGAGCTGCATCTCGCGCGTAACCTATGATATTTCCAGCAAGCCCCCGGCTACTATTGAGTGGGAATAAAAAGTCATGAATATCTGCCTGGGGCAAAGAATTCAACTGTCTTAATAAACTCTGCTTCACTTGAAATATTCATATTATATATATAAACAGTCACTGCCTGCTGCCCTTTTTCCATTTGAAGACACAACAAACTCGTTCCACCTGGAGTAATATAGTCTCTGAATAGGTAAATATCATTCCACGGGTAGAGATACTCAAGATACCGTATTCCTTCTTTTGATATCACCAAAACAGGTTTGTTCGTTTCTGCAGGGCTACACGCCCATTCAACTAGTTTGGAGCCACCCAATCCAGCAACAGTTATGGGAACATAAAATAAGGCGATTGCACCAATAGGATAACTCTCTTTAAGTTTTTCAACTCCATATTTAAGGGCAATAGATGCCGCAATGCCTGCGATCCCTTCGGCTAAAGTTTTTGCATTGGATTTGGGAAATATTTTCACTACAGATTCTGCTTGACCTACTTCCTCTTTCTGCTCAACGGCTGACAAAGCACCAACAGAATGTAATAAAAGACAAAATGCTAACATTAATTTTTTCATAGAAAACCCCCACATAAGAATTAAATCATATTCTAATAGTGTATACGATTGCCGCAAAAAGTCTATTTGAAAGCCTCTTTTGCACTTTTTGACAATGCCAATTACGATGATAGCAAATGTATAAAACAAAAAAGGTGCTCATGAAGGAAGATCTCTTTATCAAAAATGGTCTCACCATTCCCGGCCATGAACTGGAAATAACGGCCAGTCGCGCAGGAGGCCCAGGAGGGCAGCACGTCAATAAAACAAGCACGCGCATAAGCGTGCGATGGAATGTGGCCCAAACTTCGGCATTAGATGAAGTACTCAAAAACCGTGTGCTTTCAAAACTGGAATCTGAGCTAACAAGCGATGGCGACTTGATCGTGCATAATAGCGCATCGCGCAGCCAGCAGCAAAATAAAAAGGCCGCTCTTGATCTGCTTGCCCAAAAGATCCGCAATGCGCTTCATGTGCCAAAAAAGCGCTTAAAAACTAAACTGCCTAAAGGCGCAAAACAAGCGCGCATGCAACAGAAGAAAGCACGTGGTGAATTAAAAAAAACGAGAAGTAAAAAGTGGGATGAATGAAAGGGCCGCGCATTTGCGGCCCTTGATTAAACTCGTTTACTGAAACAATCCAGAAAGTGATTCACCTTGATCAAGGCACGCAATCGCATCTGCCAAGAGTGGCGCCATGCTGATTACTTTCATATTATCAGGTTGTTCTCCCCGCAATGGAATCGTATCAGCAATGATCATTTCATCGATTACTGAGTTTTTAATGGTCTCGAGAGCTTGGTTTGAAAATACTGGGTGCGTAATCACCGCAAAGACTCTGCGCGCGCCATTTTTCTTTAATAATTCTGCTGCTTTGCAGAGCGTACCGCCCGTATCGCACATATCATCTACAATAATTGCATCTGCTCCTTGCACATTCCCCACCAACTGCATGGATCCCACTACTCCTGCCTGCTCACGATGCTTTGAAATAAGCGCCATGCCAGTTTGGATTCCTTCTTTGCCCAGCTCGTGAATAAATTGATTTACGCGCTCTACGCCACCTGCATCAGGAGAGACTACGACAATATTATGCAAATCTTTTTGAGCCATATAGGGCGCAAAAGTTAAAGACGCGTATAAATTATCTGCGGGCACATACTGGAAAAATCCTTGAATTTGGCCGCAGTGCAAATCGATAGTTACCACGCGCGTTGCCCCTGCATGCTCGATCATGTTTGCAATGTCTGCTGCAGAAATTGGTACGCGGGCTTTTACTTTTCTATCTTGACGTGCATAGCCATAGTATGGCATTACCACAGTAATCGACGCCGCTGATGAGCGTTGCATTGTCCGGATTAAAAGTAGAAGCTCCATTACTGTATCATTAATAGTTTGGCCGATAGTTGGGCACGTTGGCTGCATAATATAGATATGCCTATTGCGTACATTTTCGTTTATTTCAATACGGATCTCTCCATCATTAAAACGCCCAATAGTTGCACGCCCAAGAGAAACCCCTAATTCTTTTGCTACCTTTTGTGCTAGCTCTGGGTTTGCATTCCCAGAAAAAAGTAATGCATCTTGCCCAACAGCTCGTGTGACTTTTGCATGCGCATCAGGAATGCCAGCCAGCAAAACAAAAGCAACCAATATCACGAAACGCTTCTTCATATAAATCCTTGAAGTGAATGTTATTATGTTTTTAACTTCGGATTATTGTAAACGAACCCACAATATGGTAAAGAAAAAAATATGAAAAACTTAGCCTATTTAAGCTACAAAATAAACGTGAAACAATAATTGTTATGATCATGTAAATTTGATACTCGTGTGCACAATATCTATTTTATTATTTCATTAAAGGAATATATGAAGCCCGTTACGGAACTCACAGAAAATTTTGAAGAAACTCTCAAAAATGAATCTAAGCCAATTGTCCTAGAATTCTATAGCCCAACATGCGGCACGTGCATCCAAGTGGAGCCAATCGTCAATGAAATGGCAAAAGAATTTGAAGGAGAATACACGTTTTATAAAATCAATGTTGAAAATGATACAAGCTATGCGCAACAATTTGGCGTTACCGGCGTACCTACCTTTTTGTTTATGAAACAAGGAGAAGTACTTGCTACACATCATGGCAACTTCAGTAAAAATGACTTTATTAATAAAATGAAAAAAGTATTTGATAAAGCTTAAAATACAAAATATTAAAAGCCCCTGCGCAGCTAAAACTCGCAAGGGGCTTTTAAGTCTGTCTTAATTATTGCGCTGCCATGGAAAGAAAATTAACATCGTTGCATCGGGAGCCGCTGTTGGTGCTAATGCAGTATGGTGTTTTAACCAATCAAAATAACGATCAAGAATAATCAGTACCGTTCTTGATCATTACTAGCACACCACTATTCATACACGATCTCCTTTGTTAATTGCACATCACGTTTTACATGCGTATTAAAATTTGTATACTGAGACCCTATGAGGGAGAGCAATGCATACAAAAAAAATATTTTTGGCATTATTGGCATCAATAAGTCACGCACACGCGCTACTGCGCACGCAGCGCAAACCAGATTTCGATACCGTGTTTAACGCAAAAACAGCACAATCCACTATGCCTCCGGAAAACGTACATTCGTTTTGGCTGGATTCAAAAAAAGCATTTCCCGCTGCAACCAAAAAAACGCTCAAAAAAGACAATGCCATAATTCCATGGAAAAAAAGGGGTGTAGCAATATCCCCCGCTCCCGCCCTCACCGGAAAACAAATGGGAAGGATTCAGACTCCCGGAGTCCCACCACTTGGTTATGAGATGGATGGTAACGTAAAAGTATTTCGATTAATCGCACAACCCATTGAGCACCTTATCGTTGATGAATCATATTCACTCGTTGAACCTCTCATTCCTCCGCAAAATAAAGTTGTGCACAAAATGCATCACACTCCGCGGTATCAAAAAATAAAATGTTGGGGATATAACGGCTCCACTCCGGGCCCAACCATTGAAGCCAATGAAGGTGATCGCGTTCGCATTATTGTTAAAAATGAACTTCCTGAGCCTACTTCCGTTCACTGGCATGGAATAGAACTTCCCAACGATCAGGATGGCGCCGCCCCAGAAACACAACATTCCATCATGCCGGGAGAGGAATATACGTACGAATTTACGCTCTATCAATCAGGCACCGTTATGTATCATTCGGGATATAATGTGATGCGCCAAGATCATATGGGCCTCACGGGAGCATTTGTAATTCATCCAAAAAAATATCAAACGCCCATCGATAAAGATTTTGTGATCACGCTGCAACAATGGGCAATTCCACCCGGAAGCGAATACCTTAATTTAATTACCATGGATTTTAATTGGTTCACATTTAACGGCAAAGCCGCGCCGAATATTCCCACACTCACCGTTAATCAAGGAGAGCGCGTACGCATTCGATTTACCAATATCATCATGGACAGCCATCCGATTCACCTTCATGGATATATTTGGAACAATGTAGGCACAGAAGGTGGCCCCATCCCGCCATCAGCACAAACAAAAGGCTCAACGATTTTAGTGCCATCTGGAACCACTCGAGACGTAGAATTTACTGCATGGAATCCAGGAGTATGGCGCATGCATTGCCACAAACTGCATCATGTGGTGAATGCGCATGCGCAAGTCCCTATGGGATACATGGAGCATGGCGGTATGTTTACACTACTGCACGTGATTCCAAAAAAAGAGCTTGAGCCATGGAAGCATCCAAATCAAAAAGGGGCACTCTCATGACCATGAAATCGATACTCCTTACAGCCCTGCTTTTTGTATTACCGCATTGCTCAAATTTAAGCCCTAAAAAAAGTTTTGAATCAGTTCAACGGCAATCCAAACATCGCATTCACGCCGAGCCATTGTGGCAGCACGAACCTGATATGAAGGCTGCAAATTCCGCAATCAAGCAAGGCATAACTATTCAAAAAGCAATTGCAATCGGACTGGAAAACAATGCGCAGCTTCAAGCAAAATTTGAAGACCTCGGCATCAAAAAAGCCGATCTGGTACAAGCAGGATTTTTCACCAATCCACAACTATTCTCAGTATTTAGAATACCGAGAGACAACGATGAAATCCGTACCAATATTGAGACGGATGTGCTCTTTATGATCTCAGACTTATGGCAAGTGCCATTGCGCAAGAAAGTTGCTCAAGATGATCTTGAAGTGAAGACCTATGAAATCGTTACTGATATTTTACAATTGAGAAAAAACATTCAACTTGCTTATATTGCATGCGTTCACAATCAAGAAGTATTTGAAACAGTAAAAGAAATTTCTTCGGTAGTCGATGCGCTCAAAGAACGAATTGCCTATCGGTATCAGTTTGGCTATGCAACCAAATTGGATAAGTATGTAGCTGCAAGTAAAGCTGCCGAATGGCACGCAAAAAAAGAGAGCGCAAACATAGCTGTTAAAACAGCTCATATTGCACTGCATGAAATAATCGGAGGGTATATTTCACCCAATACTATTGAATTACTGGACACTATCCCGCTTGAAAAACTCTCTCGCTCTCAAAAAGAACTAGAAGAATTTGCCTTCTCTTCTCATCCGCTTTTGTTAATTCAAACTTCAAAAATGGCTCGAGCAAAACATTCTGAAAGCTACGAAACATCACGTATTTTTGATGACGCACAATTTGGAATTTCGTATAAGCGAGATTTTGGCCCTGGCGTATCGGGCGTTGGGCCGGCATTTGGAATTAGACTTCCCTTCTTTGATAGGAATACAGGAAATATAGAACGTGCTCGGCGTGAATATAAGCAAGCAAAAAAAGAACTCTATGCGCAAAAATTAGAGATTCTCAAATCAATTACTACAAGCTATCTGCAATATGACGCACATTTAAATCAAATAGAACGATATGAAAAAGAAGTGCTTCCGCCAGTAACGAAAGCGATTGAATTTAGTAAAGAATTTTTTGATCGCATGCAAATGAGTTTAATTGTATTTCTTCAAACGCAAATCGATCTTTACCAGCAAAAGCTTACACTACTTGATCTACAATACAGTGCTCTTGAAAATTACGTTGAACTTGAATTTGCAGCGGGCGCGCAATTACAAACTATAGATCAAATCCTTTAATGATTTCATCAGCATGCTTATCTACATTTGGCTTGCGTAATATCTTAACAATTTTACCATTCTCAATGAGCACGGTAATGCGCTTGGTAAAAAGAGGAGAGTATGCACGATACGCTTTAATGGTAGTCGAGGAAGGATCACTCAGCAGCGTAAAAGGTAGTTGATGCTTCTTTTTAAATGCAGCATGGCTTTTGATTGATTGATGGTTAATACCAAACAATTGTATGCCACTCTTTTTAAGCGACTCATATCCGAGCGAAAGACTGCATACTTGCTTTGTGCAATAGTGAGAATCATCTAGCGGATAGAAAAATAACACTACCTTTTGGTCGTTAAAATCAGATAGCGAATAAGTCTTGCCATCATCACCCTGTAATGTAAATTCTGGAGCATCATCTCCCGGCCTGAGCCGTTTAGATTTTTTTCGTGCTGCAGAGATAGGTACAGAGAAACTCAATAAAAGGAAAAAAGAAACTGAATAGGTAACAAAAAATTTCATGAATTTCTCCTAAAAAAAGTCATATGCATTAACCATAAGCATGATGTATTGATCCTTGCAACTTTCCGTATAAATAGGATACAGTATCAAGGCAACGCATGTCATTCTTGCAGGTGAGAAAAAAAAGAATGAACCGCACTACAGCACTTCTTATCGTCGCTATTACATGGGGTATTTTTGCCCAAGATGTTACTTTTTCATCAACGAAACCAGGAGCTTACATGATCCAAATAGATCTTACTGAAACAGCACGATCAACTGTTTCTGATCAATTAAACGCATTACTTGCCAATGAATATGTGTTGTATACTAAAACGCAAAAATATCATTGGAATGTAGTTGGGCCATTCTTTGGACCGCTGCATGATCTTTTTGGCAAACAATACGAGCAGCTTGCAGTGAATATTGATACAGTTGCGGAGCGCGTTCGTGCTTTAGGATTCATAGCACTAGGCACCTTACAAGAGTTTCAACAACACGCAACGATTCAAGAAAATCCCGGAATAAACCCTGATGCAAAGGACATGATAAAAGATTTGCTTGAGGGGCATGAAGCAATCATTCGCCAAATTCGTCCTATTATCGACACAACAGTGGAATCAAATGACATGGGCACAAACAATTTTCTTGGCGATTTGATTGAACAACACGAAAAAACAGCGTGGATGCTTCGCGCTCACCTACAGTAATAATAATGAAAAAATATATCGTATACATTGTTATTATTATACTAATCATCTCACTCTACATATATGGATTGCCCTTTTTTTCATGGTTTAAGAGCCAGTGCTTGCGCTGCAGCCCCCCTGCATAGCCACCTAATTTTCCATCAGAACTAATAACTCGATGGCAGGGAATAATAATTGAAAGGGCATTCGCGCCATTTGCTTGCGCAACTGCGCGGCATGCGGTGGGGTGCCCAATCGCTTGGGCAAGTTGCGCATATGAGCAGGTGGTTCCAAAGGGAATCTGAGATAACGCATCCCAAACTTTTTTTTGAAACTCCGTACCCACACAAGAAAGCGGGGTATTGAACTGCTTTAACGTTCCCGCAAAATAGTTACGTAACTCTTGTTGAAGTAAATCGAGAATAACAGAATTCCCGTCAGTAATGAGTGCGCCAGTATACCGCTTGAGGCGTTCAATTTTTTGATGAAGCTGCGCATTTTTTTGAAAATCTAAAATACACAGACCTTTTTCATCTGCAATCGCCTGTACCTGCCCCAGCGGGGTGTTGATAACAGTGGAAATTAAAGCACTTCGGACTTGTTGATGCACCACACTCTTGCGCGGTACACGCTGTACGCTTCTGATTATGCTGCTCATACTTCCTCAAAAAAACACATATAGACTTAATCCCAGAATGCCTTACTTGACGATGCTTTGCAAATCTAGTCTAGGATTTGTCTTTCCATAAAAGACTGCTGTGATACACTGCTGCAAGCATAAAAAAAAACACACCCATTTTAACTCCAGAGACACATATGAAAGCCATACAAACGTTATCATTGCTCGCACTCTGTCCTCTTTCTTCATTTGTTAAAAGTATTGCTACCCCACCAAAGCACATCACAGCGGAGAAAAAACTTTATAATGCTGGCGCCGATTACGTGGCACCAATAGTCGCTCTTTGTAATTGAAAGCATATAAACTATGACAAGCAAAAATGGACTGCCTATCAGATTATGGGGACGACTTTCTGATCACGAAAATAGTGGTAAGTTAAACATATCTCCATTGCATACCGCCGCATTTCAAGGCGATACTGATACAGTAAAAAAACTTATCGCCAACAAAATAGACATTAATGCAACAGATTATTATGAATGGACTGCTCTGCATGATGCGGCCATTCAAGGGCATAGTGAAATTGTACAACTATTAATTGATGCGGGCGCAAATCTTAATGCGCAAGACAACGAAGAGCGCTATACGCCACTCCATGATGCGGCCCGAATGGGGCACACAAACATTATGCAATCACTCATTAATGCTGGTGCTGATACATCGATTCAAGATGCGCAAGGCAATACTGCCTTTGCCATCCTGCAAAAAACGAGCAAATTATAACCCTCACATCAGTCGGTTATTTATGTTCTTAATAACGGGCGCGTTAAGCACGTGGCACCGCCTTCGGCTTTCAGCGAAAGCTCATTTCCCTCATACGTATACACCGTGCATCCTGCTTTCTCCAGGCGCTGCTTCGTTTCAGGATTTCCTGTAATAGTGAGGCACACTTTTGGAGCAATTGCCAAAACATTTGGCCCCATGGTCGCATACTCTTGCTCGGGAACATCAATAAGATTGAACCCTTCTTTTTCAAGAAGCTGTACAAAAGATACGGGAAGAAATTTTTTATATACAAGTGCTATTTTTTCATCGACTACACTAATCAGCGATTGCAAATGCAAGCATGCATCTTTGCCTTGATCAAAGGGAAGCTCAACGACAATTACTCTAATGCCCAATGGAACAACTGCCTGTTTAATTTGCCGAATCCCTTCCTCATTGGTTCTAAATCCGCGACCAATTGCAAGTGTTTTTTCATTGAGCCACACAATATCTCCACCTTCAGAAGTAGCATTTCCATGCAACTTACATAATGTAGGGATGCCTAAATTATTGAGAGTATGCTCGATCGCTTGCTCTTCGCCACGGCGCAACTTTTTACCCATTCGTAAAATTATCGCACCGTCATTAGTAAGAATAACTGGATCATGCACAAAGATTGCATCCGCATGTTCTGGTAGTGGCTCTGCATGATAGAGTACCTGGACGCCTTCCTGCTCAAGTATCTTTACAAAATCATCATGCTCTTTTTGTGCAACCGCTAAATCAGGAATAGATGTATAATGCCATTTTTCGCAATCTGTTACTGCAAAACTCTTATCCGGCCTTCGCACAAGCACTGTTTTCAATGGCGCTACCATTGAATGCCCCCCAAAAGTAATCGCCTGAACATTATAAGAAAAAAGCAATAACGATAAAAAAAGTGAGTAATATAACTTCATAAACTCTCCTAATTTATTTGATTTTTTCAGCGAGATGCCACAAAACCTTCTTACTATTCCTGCTCTTGCTGCGCTTCATACTGATCAAGCACGCCCAAGCGTTTTTCTTTCCACTCAGCTTCAGGAATAAATTCTGTATCTTGATCAAACCCAGCCCCATCTAGACTAGCTATAAATACTTGCATGCCATATCGCCGTATGCCGATAGGAGATACCAGTGCGTCTTGTTCAGTTATTTGCCGCGCCCAAGCAACTGCACCCTTAAATGCCTCCCTATCTTCCAAGTCTCCTTGCGTGCAGACTTCTTGCGCAACTAACTGCTCAAAAAGCATCCCATGCTCAACTTGAACCGTAGAAATACTACCAGCTTTCGTAGAAGCATCTTTAGAGCAAGCCGCATCTTGACGGACCCTTACAATTGTTTTGTAATGCCACGCAAGCCCCTCTTGCACCCATTTTTTTTCTTTAGTTTGAGATGCCTTTGCCATATGAGCGGCAAAAACACTTCGCATCGTTGCTATGTCGCCCTGATGAGCGGTGGCAAGCTTTTTACAGCCGGTTTTATGGCTAGCCCAGTGCCCGCTTTGGCAATCTTGCGAGCAATAATACGTAAGCTTACACGTTGAGCATTTTTGAGACGCATCCTCGCCGCATCCCATGCACTCGCGAATTTTAATGTCTGGAAGCGATGGAGCAGCAACCCGATAATTAGTACTATTACCCCCCGTTCCGCAAACAATTCTGGGAGCAGCAGCATAAATCTGAAATACAACTAAAGAGATCAATAACAAAAACTTTTTCATTTTCATATCCTCAAAATGTTGGGTGATCGAGTCAGTATATCAAATCGTCATATTTTTGAGACATAAAAAGCCCCGCCGAGTGGCGGGGCTGGCAAAAAACGAAGTGTCACCATACGTCGTTATATATCTTTTTCATAGTGAATACAGTCCACATTATTTTCATAAAAACCAGTCTTTGTTTTCTTCGGTCTCAAATAAGGTTTTGAGCTGCTCGGAATTTTTAAACTTATATCGCTTAAATAAGCCATTTAAATTTCTATATTCATTAAAGGTAATCGGCCGGGATGCAAAAGATACATGCAACTCTCGGCCAACGCCTTGATAATTGTCTATGCATTCTATTTTATCAAGCCAATTAAAAAAAAGCTCTTCATCTTCTGGAGAATAAAATCTCAAAGGAGTAAGAATTAGTATTTTTTCTTTATTCATTTTCGACCTTTTCTTATTATTCCGCCAGGGTAAACATTATCATAATCATGTCCATTTGGATCAACGACATCCCAATGAGGACCACCGTGAGCTGTCGAACCTGGACCAGTTGGAACCCAAATCTTTCCTTTTTTATCGGGCCAGCCATATTGACCTGTTTTAGGATGCTTCTTTTTTTTGCCATCCGAATTTTTTCGGAATAAAACCATCGCCTTCTGTTGGCTTGTTTGGTGAAGCAAGCAAAGATAAATTAAATTTCTGGATATTTTTCAGGAGTAGCTCGAAAATACTGAGCTTTTGAATTGTCTTCTTCCATTTGAATGGTATCAATATAGATACCACGTTCAAAGCCACCACGCTCAGCTATTTTTGCGTGCTTTGCGGCGCTGACCTCTTCGGGTAAAATGCCTTGCGCTTTGCAAAGCCCATCAATCACTTCAAGTACATCTGCAAGCTCTTCAATCATTTCTTGACGATTCGTTGCATCATGCACTTCATGCGCTTCCTCGATGAGTTTTTTATTAAACGCATCAAAAAGATCTGTGTTACTTACTATTTTATACTGCGGAGTAACGCCCGCAGCTTTAAAACGTTTCAACGTATTATCGCGGACAAGTTTGTCGCATCGAAATGTAATCATTCGTATTTTTTTCCTTTAATTAAACAAGCGTAATTGCCTGCCCAATTTTATTTGCACGGCCAGTTCGGCCGATTCTGTGAATGTAATCTTCATATGTTTGCGGTAAATCAAAGTTGATCACATGGGATATGTCATCAATATCAATTCCTCGCGAAACAACGTCTGTAGCCAAAAGAATGTTTGTCTTACCAGCTTGGAATGCTTGCAATGCTTTGCTTCTTTGCGCTTGCGATCTATTACCATGAATTAATCCAACCACAAATCCACGAGCAGTCAGTTCTTTAGCTAATTTATCTACTACGCGCTTCGTGCGTAAAAAGATCAAAACTTTTTTAAGTTCAGGCTTAATAAGCAGATCATGCAAAAGCTCTACTTTATTTTGCGCGCCAACCTTTATAACCTCTTGGTTAACGTTTTCCGCAGACTCACGCGTCCTCACACTTATTGAAATAGGATTGCGCAAAAAACTGCTCATAAGGTTTTGTAAATCTTTCGGCAGTGTCGCAGAGAAAAAGAGCGAATGGCGCTTTTTAGGCAACTTACCAATGATATGCTTTATATCTTTAATGAATCCCATATCCAGCATTCTATCAACTTCATCTAAAACGATAGAGCTATAGTTGCCGAAATTAATCATGCCATTTTCTTCTAAATCAAGAAGTCTTCCGGGCGTACCGATCACAAACGTAGGATTCTTTCTCAGCCCTTTTATTTGGAAATTAATATTTACGCCACCGATACACAGCACTGAAGTAAGATTAGTCTGCTCAGTAAAACTTTTAAATTCTTCTCTAATTTGAATTGCAAGCTCTCGAGTTGGCGCAATAACCAACACGCGAGACGCTTTTCCAGTAAGCACGTTGTTAATAAGTGGGATTAAAAACGCTGCCGTTTTTCCCGTACCCGTATTTGCTGCCCCTACAACATCACGCCCTTCTAAAAGATGGGAAATCGCTTGATCTTGTATTGGAGTCGGAGCTACGTATCCTTTCTTTTCAATATTCTCGTGCAACTGCCCTTCAAGAGCAAAGTCAGAAAAAGTATTTTGCGGCACATATACTTGCGCTGCTGTTTGCTCTTCTACTTTTTTCATAAACAATGACGGATCAAAGTTTACAACTGGCCGCTTACCTCTGCGCGGACTTGCTCCACGAGGAGATGAGCTACTTTTGCGCTTCATAGCAGAAGACGAACTTCTTTTTTTACTACCGCGCTCATCTCTTGATGTATAGCGCTTACTTTTATCCGATTTTTTTCGGGAATTAGAATAATGTGACATTACACTCCATATATATTTTAAAAATTTTATCTCGCCATTCATGCATGCAATGGCAAACACAAGAAGGATAATGCCTTACCCAGGCGCCCAACTTAGTTATTATTACAATTTATAACGGCTTTTTATGCATAATCAGATGGAAAAAAACTTAGATTTCGACAAGGTAAGTAGAAATGAATTCTTCGTAATTTAGCCCCCTAATACGGCTTATATCTTATATGTAAGGATAAAGCATATTAGAAATTGAGCAATAGGGCTTACAAATACTGCTCTGGGAGCTAGAATTGGAAAAATCAATGGCGGCTGCGCCATGCATTTGAGAAAAGCCTATCAAGGCACTGCAACAATTATTTTAGAACTTTTAGAGTGTAAAAAAGGGCCCAAATAGTCTTAGAATGAAAATCCTATGCCGGCTCTTAGATCAAATCCTCCAACCCATATTTTTTGGCCATCTTGCCGTTGAGATGGAAAAAGAGCTCGAAAAGCACCCGTTAGCCCAATGCCTTTCCAGATAGGATATCTCAAACCAACTTCAGCCTCACCAATACCCTTAGTAAAGGTTACGTTGCCCAAGTAACTTTTTTCTTTGGTCCAGATAATACCGCCTCCAAGTGAAGCATAAAGCTGGAGGCCACTACTAAATTCTTTTCTTCTGCGCAGATAAAACGTGAAGGGCAATTGCTGGACAACTGTGCAAAACTGTAAAAACGATGTTTCTCCTTTTCTGCGCCAATAGCCCAGCTTGGCACCCAAGCCCCACCGTTTCCAGGGATAATAACAACCGTCTGCAGTGATGGCATTTATGATGCCCTTCCCGTAGACATCTTTAAACTCACACTCCGGTTTAAACACAAATCCAGCAGACAATGCGCCGTCGAAACTGCGCTCATACTTTTCAAATGTTCTACAAAAAAGTTGTAAAGATGACGTTGATACAAGTACAAAAAATAAGAAAGCTACTATTTTTTTCATATACCGCTCTTACCGTTAACAACAAACATTAAGCCACATTCTATCCATAATATTAATCACAGTCACATCATTCGAAGTGTAATTAGTAACATACGCACGCTGGCCATCGCATGAAATAGCAATAGCACTCGGAGACGCGCCAACCACTAATACCGGGCAAAGCACCTTATTGGTACAGATATCAATAACATTCACTGTTCCTTTACCCGCAGTTAAATCGGTGAAGTTTGGTCCAAGATAAAACGTATTATAGTTGCTTGCGTATGCAAATCGGCCGTCTGGCGTAATAGCAATGCCTGCTGGTTGATTGCCCAAAGTAATAGTTGTTTCTACAGTATTAGAACTCAAATTCACCGCACTGACCGTTGTCCCAGAAACCTCATTAGGCGCAATTCCTCCTGCGGTAGGGGAAAAGTTATTGCTACCAAAATTAGTTACGTAAGCAAATGATCCATCGGGGGTAATTGCAATTGCAAATGGCCCAAAAAATCCTGTAATAGTTTTAACTACTGTATTATCACTGGTCTGTATCACACTTATCGTTCCCGTGCCCGGATTGCCATCAACATAATTAATGACATACACAAATGCTCCATCGGGAGTAATTGCTAATGACGCAGGAGCAAGTCCCACCGTGATTGTGCCGCTAATAGTATTGGTAGTTAAATTCACTATATTCACCGTAGTGGCATTTCCGCTCCCAACGCCCGCTGGACTTCCATAATTATTAACGTAAGCAGTTTTCCCATCTGGCGTGATGACCATCCCCGATGGCCCATCAAAACCTGTGATCGCTCCTACTACTTCATTGGTTGCAGTATCTATAATTGAGATGGTGGTACTATTACTGTTAGTGATGTATACCCTGGTGCCATCAGCATTAATAGTTACTGTGTACGGCTCATTAAAACCAGCATCGGTTATTGATTTGGTAAGCTTATTTGTCCGCAGATCAATCACACTTACCGAACTTCCTCCGGGAATACCATTGTCCATAAAGAATGGATGATTATCATTATTCGCAATATACGCAAAACAATTATCTGGAGTAATTGCAATTCCTGCTGGACTGTTTCCTACCGGTATAGTTGCGCATGTCCTATTGCAAGCACCTGTAACAGCGATATTGAAATGGATCAGTGCTAAAAAAATGAAAATATAATGTATAAACTTTTTTTCTACCATCACGTATCCTCTCTCACAAAAGCGTGTAAAAATGTAACTATCTTAAAAGTTAAGTCTGCAGAGAGTCAATAACTCGAAAAAAATGATATGCATGGGCAGATTACTTGCAATCTAAAGCGACAATATATTTCACTGTCTAATAAAAAACCTTAAGGTAAAATAATCATGCGTATACCCTTTTATAGTCTCATTATTAGCTTGCTTGTAAATTGTTGCGCGGCTGCTCAGTCTGAAAAATCCCTTGAACATCCCGCATTACAAAACATCAAACAAATTACTTTTCCATCTATGGGCTTTGAAAAAGCGGGAGAATCCTATTTTTCCCCTGATGGTAAAACATTAATTTTTCAGGCGGTTCCCTCCGGAAAAAAAGGGTATCAAATTTATAGTATTGCTATTGAAGAAGGGCAACCTCGTCTAGTAAGCACCGGCCGTGGCACGTGCACCTGCGCTTTCTTTAGACCAGATGGGAAAAAAATTATATTTGCATCAAGCCATGATGCCCCCGATAGCGCTGAAAATAATAATCCGCAAGGATATCAGCGAGAAAATAACAACTATGTATGGGAATTTACTCCCTACATGAATATTTATGAAGCAAATCCGGATGGTTCGGATTTGAAAGCACTTACGCATGGCCCAGCGTATAAAGCCGAATGCGCTTACAGCTCAGATGGGTCTCACATTGTATACGCAAGTAATGCTACCGGCAGCATGCAACTCTATACCATGCGCGCCGATGGTTCTGATATTCAACAAATTACTCACACTGATAAGGGATACAACGGCGGCCCCTTCTTTTGCCCAAACAATAGAAAAATTATTTATCGCGCTGATTATGAAAAACAACATTATTTACAAATTTATTGTATCGATCTGCGTACAGGCCATCACCAACAAATAACTACAAATACTGCAGTCAATTGGGCTCCGTTTTGGCACCCAAGCGGAGAAGTTGTCGTTTTTACCACATCATTACACGGCCATACCCAATATGAATTATATTTAGTACATACCAAAACAAAGAATCTTTCTCGCCTCACGAACAATTCAGGATTTGATGGGCTGGCCAGCTTTAATAAAGACGGCACACAAATAACCTGGACCTCTAAAAGAGGGCCCGATAAAACATGCCAAATTTTTGTAGCTGATTTTGTTATGCCAGAAGCGGTATATGCATCTAAAAAAAATAAGGACGACGTATGAAAAAAATAATTTTAATTGTTTTTCTTATTTCACATACAGCATATGCAAGCAACAATCAGACGGATGACGTATCTCCCGTTTTAGTTAATTCATCCCTTCCCTTTAAAATATCCATCGAAACTGCAGGTTTTACATTACCGGGAGGAATACACTCAGCAGCATGCGCGCAAGATGGATCACAGTATCTCTTTATAACGGGTAGAACCAATGGATTGCATGGCTTTGATGATGGCAATAATGACTTTCCCCCATCGCTGCAAAATACAAACGTTTTTGTTGTAGATGTATGCAAGCAAACAGTAAAATTTCGTTCTTTACACGATTCTTCATCTGGGTTAACTCAAGCGCAAATTGATACTCTTTCAGTAACCAGTCCCCAATCATATCAATCTGGTAACACATTATATATTACTGGCGGCTACGGGGTTGAGTCAGATACAGGTAATTTTTCGACTAAAGATACGCTCACTGCAATTGATGTTCCCGGGCTCATTCGCTGGGTAACTAAGCCGTCCTGCGCCGCGCCCGCATGTAAATATATTCGTCAAATTTCTAATCCTGTCTTTCAAGTAACGGGTGGGGCAATGTATCAAGTGGATCAATGCCCAACACTCCTTATATTTGGCCAAAACTTTATAGGTTTTTATACCACTTCATCAAACGGGCTTTACACAAAACAGGTACGAAAATTCAATATTATTGATGATGGAAAATGTCTGGATGTTGCAGTTAAAGAATCCACTCTCCCTGATCCAAGTTTTCGCCGTAGAGACCTCAACGTTATTCCAATTATAGAAACTAATTGCGGTAAAAAAACTCCTGCATTTGTAGCTCTTTCAGGGGTATTTACTCTCGATACAGGCGTTTGGACTGTTCCCGTTGAAATTACTGCAAGCGGAAATCCATCTATGGCTAACCCCGATCTTGATACCACATTCAAACAAGGTATGAATAATTATGCGTCTGCGCATATTGAGTTACTGGCTAAAAATGGTGATATGTTTTCCATATTATTGGGCGGCCTTACGTTTGGATTTTTCGAAAATGGAACATTTAAAACCGATCCAGACATTCCATTCACTAATCAAATAACCGCAATACAGCGCAGTAAAAAAGGGGAGTACAAACAACATCTACTGCCCGTTGAATACCCTACGATTCTATCCACCCAATCAAATCCAGGAAACACGCTCCTCTTTGGAGCTGGAGCTAAATTTATAATCGCACCTAACGTGCCTATTTTTTCTAATGGCGTTTTGAATTTGGAAAAAATTAAAAAACCAACCACCATCGGCTATATAGTAGGCGGCATTCAAAGCACACTTGCTAATACAAATGGACCTTCTGATTCAGCAGCATCACCTTATATTTTCAAGGTGTGCCTTACTCCTACGTGTTATTAAAAGCGATAGCCAAGCGCTGCTCCAAAAATAAACGCGCTCGTATTAGATTTGCAATCCGTTACTGTATGCCCATAGAGATTACCGCTGCGTATATAGCTATAATCAATAAAGACATCAAGTAAGAAATTGTGAAAAATATTTATGTAAGCGCCCAGTTTTGCAATGCCCCCATACCCCCATTGATGGGTTTTTGATACAACACATCCCCGACGGTTTTTTGTTCGTATATAAACAGGCTGAAACCCTGCGCCCACATAAAAATTGGTACGATCACCAGCTGGTATAAAATATTTTATGCCCGCAGCAAGAGGAAGTAATTTAAGCTTTGTAGAATCACAGCGCCTTAAATGGCGCCCCCTTTTTTGAAAATAATCGAGACTAAAAAAGGCATACCAATTTTTATCATTTTTCAATTGCACGCTCAGCTCAGGGCCATACAATGCGCTCCCCTTATAGCACTCTTTAAATATTGAATCGACGGGCAGCAAATAAGCCCCTTTGAATTCTAAAATAATATCTCTACTAAAAAGGGAACCCACATTTAAAAACAAGATAATGAAAATATATAGACTCTTTGATCGCATCATAGCACCATTTCTCCTTTGCAACGTAGCTCTGAAATTATTTACAGTGTGATGGTATCAATTAAAGATCAACACTACGATCACATCGTACACATATCACCAAAAAAAGAGCTCGTGCTACTTTTTTCCTTTTACATGTTTCTGAGACGTAGGAGGATTTTTTTTGGAACCTCCCGGGCCAGCCCACAACACCTTATCCGACCAATAAGCAGCGCTCAATTTTCCTTTTGCGATATTTCGTGCATGACGCGCTTTAAATGATTTGCGTGCTTCCGGGCTATAGTTGTGCCCCATGCTGCTGTCTCCAAAATGGATAAGCTTTATCACATCTCCATCCTTAGCAAGCACCATCCCTTTTTTGCTTTCTCGCGTACTTTTACGTGGCTTATTAAAGCCATCAAAAATAATTCCGCGATATTTTATTTTGCCGCTGGGTAATTTTTCAAGCCCTGGCGGGTATTTTTTCTTACGTGAAACTCTCATTATCTCGGCCCTTCGTTAAAATCGATACTATATCTTCTTTCTATGACTATATAGCAACCCAAAGGCCTCCTTCAATAAAAAACGTCCAATTTTACCCTGTTTTATTGCTTTTATCGGCTCATATTCAGTATTCTAGTAAAAAAGGAGTAGAAGATGGCCACTAAGAAAACGTCTCGTGTAAATGAAGCGGGCAATTATACCAAGCCCGCACTCCGCAAAAAACTTTTCGAACAGATTTTAGCCGGCTCAAAGGGAGGAAAGCCGGGCCAATGGTCTGCGCGAAAAGCTCAATTTCTGGCGCGAGAATATAAAAAAGCAGGAGGAGGATATACATAATGGGAAGAAAAAAAACGCAACAATCGCTCGTTACATGGATGAAGCAAAAATGGCAAACCAAATCAGGCGAAAAAAGCTCTGAGACCGGTGAACGCTATTTACCTGAAAAAGCAATTAAAGCGTTATCACCTCAAGAGTATGCAGCAACGACACGCAAAAAACGCAAAGATAGCGCTGAAGGGAAACAATTCAGCAAGCAGCCTAAAAAAATTGCAAAAAAAACGCGTAAATATCGTAAGTAGTAGCGATTACAGAATATCAAAGCGCTGTATAAAACCGTGCCAAGTTGCGTGATCAGTAATCTCAGTGAAATTTTTGTGATCAATGCTCTTAATTGCTGAGATCCAAAAATTGCGAACTGTTTTACCCAACTCCGGAAGTTGCCGAACTTCCCACCGTCCCGGATACAATTTAAAAATATAATGCGCAAACCATGTGCCATATCCTGAATGCCTGTAGATTGGCGTTATATAAAATTCTGCAATATCATGCGTAGAGGTATCTCCATCGATCATGCTTTGACAATTTACTACGCAAAACCCTGCCGGAATGTCACCGTTATATAAAAGATAGATGTCATACTTGTGCGCCCATTCAGCTTCAAGCTCTTTTTGATCGTATGTGCCATCAGGCTCCATCTGCATCTTAGTAATCGGTGCAAATTCGCACTCATAACAGAGTTGTAAATGTTTAAACACCTGGTTGTGTATATCCGTTTTTACCACAGATAGATTTTTATCCATGCCTGCATCTCCCCACAATAAACCACCTGATATTAATAACATAATAACAATACAGAGATTATACTTATTCATACTTATAACTTCCTACAAAAAATTATCCTAAGCGAGCAGCGTTTCGTAAATAGCGAGAACGACTAATGCCACTTGGATGCCCCTATAAAAGAAGAGTCGGTATATATGCTGCTAATCCACCAATGCTGTTTCTATACTCCTGAGCTTTAAACAATATATTACTAAAGTAATAGATATATGTAATGCCCCAAAAATCGTAAGCCTTGGCGAAGGATGGATTATTTAGAACTTTTATTTTCGATTGAAACGATAAATCGTCGCTCCAATAAGCGGCAATGCGATTATACCCCCAAAGATACTCACATACAGTATAAAATCATTAAGGGAATTTAAATTATGCAAATAAGCGCCTGCTATTACATAAATAACGGTGAGGGGTACTGCTCCAATAACATTTACTCCTATTACATTATATAGCGACATAGATGAAAGGCTCATTGCAATATTGGGCAAAAAACTTGGCATAAATGGAATGCTATGAATCATCAAAACATAATATAAGCCATATTTTTCTATTTCTTTATTAAATGGATCAAGTTCATCACCATATCGCTCTTGCACCCAATCATGCATTACATAACGAACAAAAGAACCCAAAATCGTAACTCCAATCAATACTCCCAACATCGAGTAGGCTATGCCATGAATAATTCCAAAAAAATATCCTCCTATAATGGTTATACTAATTGGAATTCCAAAGATAATGGACAACACATACATACTCATATACACAACAGAAGCAAAGAGAGGATAATGATTTGAAAAAAATAATAATTGATCTTTTATCTTTATAAAATCAGAGAGCGTTATTGGATTAATCCAATACGTAATCTGTATTAATACCAACAATATAACAAATAAAATTGCTACAATGTTTTGCCAAACAAACTTCATATCCAATCTCCTAATAATGAAATTGCCATCATAGCACGATAGAAAAAAAGTTCGCAAAAATTTGTATCTTTACAATACCTATAGAGTTGAGTGGCGCCCTCCAGACGCCATGTCCGCCGGAGATTAACACAAGAAGATTGTTATAGCGAAATTTCAGCATAATCACTTTTTGACAAAGTCACGGCCAGCACCCGATTTTAAATATCTCTCAAATCGTAATGCTTCTGATTGAGTTTGAAAGCCAAGAAACATTTTCAATTTCGTCAGACAACCTTCGTTTGCAAAATGTCAAAATCAGCCTTACTAGTTTCATCACTTGTTGGCGTCAGCCAGGCGTAGCCCAACGGGCGAAAACTGGCATCCCAAAACCGACGATGGTAGAACTTTTGAGTCCTAAGACATCTTCTTTCATCCACTCATAATCTTGATTATTCACATACCTATGTGATTTAGTAATCCATGAAAATCAAACTCTTTTTAATGAACGGAAACATATGAAGCAAAACAGAATATTTTACCTTTACTTACTATTTGCCTTGAGCTTAGGCCTTACAAGCTGTTTGCCAGAAAATAGCACTTCTCAAAAGCAGCCAAATGAACAAAGTCACACTAGTCCCGAAAAACAGCAGCGCTGGCAAGCCATGGAAAAAAAAGTTGAATCATGGGGCGATGGATTAGGACTCGGCATTGATCCGGGTATAAAAAAAATGGTTACTGTTCTTAATCTACTTGGCTTTAAAACAAGACAATCATGCGAAGGACACATTGATTGGGGTTTGCCATATCCTTGGATAGACTTTGAAACCGAAAATAAGCAAATAAAGGACCTAAGCATCAAACTTCAAAGTGTTAGTACCCTAATCCAGAAAGAAGAATCTGACATCCAAAAAAAATATCCGGATTTATCATTAGGTGAAGCACTTAGAAAAGAAGAGTCACAAGATTTAAATAGTTTGTATCAAAAAATGCGTGCTATTAATGAAAATATAGAGAAAACATCTAAATCACAACTTATGCCATTAAACAATTTAATTGAAAATTTTTATAAAAATCGGCCAACTAATACAGATCGAATAATAGCGGTCCATGAAATCAATCCCACCTTTCTCAGAATGTATAGTTTAGGGGGAGACTGGCAAATCGTTAGAGATGATAAAGAAAAAAGATCAAAGCTCAATGAATATCAGCAGGAAATGAAAGAGTTCACAGAATTTTTAACAAATTTTTATTTTAGTAAATAATACTTTGACTGCTCTAGAAGCTAAAATTAGTGGCGTCCCACAGTCGACTATTTTAGAACTTTTTGAAGCAATTTTACCTATTGATTATACCACTGATTTTTTGTTTATAACCCTTAACCAATCATTTCTTCGATAAGCGTATATGTCTCTAGAAAACTCTACAATTCCCAGCTTCTCTAGATAAATAAAATATGCGCGCAAAGTTTTCCATGTCGATGGGAGATTATTGTAAATATTATCAGGGACAAGATGTGGGTTGCGTCTGCCATATATACCCACAATTTTGACGCTCTGATGAACCTTAAAGCCAAGTACATCTTGAAGCCAGCCATCAACATGCTTAATAAGAAACGGCTTATCTTTACGCTTAAGAACAAAATAATTATAACAAGCTGTTTGCCAAATACGCCTATCGCATCCAAAAATCCAGTCTCCATCAGGAACATCTACATTGACAAAATTCGGTAAATTATTGAATGAAAACGATAGATATCGAGCATTATCTCTCCAAAATGGATGTGCTTCTGCTTGTTGCTTAAATTGGGCTATAGATTCATCGCTAGACAGAATCTTTAATTCCTTGAGAGATGGCAAAAGCTGTTCTTTTCCTCTTTGCTCTATTTTTTTTCTTTTGATTTCTTCTTGCCGATACTTCTTTTCTTGTTCAAAAATCTTATTTTCTAATTCTTTTTCTAATTCAAGACCATATCTCTGGGCCTTGGTGTTATGTAGCCATCGAATGCGATTGACATCATTGATATACAACCAGAAAGTCTCCCAACTTTTGATATCTTCCGGTGTTAAATCTGATAGATCGATTTCTATGGCGGATATGTTAGCTTCGAATATTTTTAAACGCTTTTGATCTTCCACTTTATGACGGTAAAAAATTTCAATTATGAGTGGCGTACTACCTTTTTGAGCAAGTATGTCAGCTTTCATGCCATGCAGTACCATTTCTTCCTGCACAGAATCAAAATTTATAATTTCCCCATCTTTTACAACTGATTTTGGCTCAACAGAATGCCATTCTCCTCTTGAATCTTTTTTTCCTGATCTATCAATATTATACCCTGGAAGAGTTATTCGCTTTCTTTCTCTTATAATTTGTTTAGCTGCGAAATGGATGGCGCTTTCACCTTTGCATTGATTATCAATAGCATGTTTGAAGTGAGGTTGATTTTTGCTCCCCTTGTGTGCAATAAGTGAAAATCCGCAATCTGGACAGACACAATTGCAATTCCTTCCTCTTTCTACATCAGTAATATGTACAAGAATTTTGTTTTCATTAAAACCGAAAGGCAGTTTGATTGATCTCATAGAGGACTGTCCTACGTGTCTCGCTAAGCTACCTTCGTTAAAACTTACATCGCCACTGAAACTATGACGTACAAGCCGGTGGGCAACCTACTAATTTTTCTATTAAGCAGAGAATTCCTAGCTGGCTATACAAAGATCACATTATAATATCTGTACAAAATGAGACCTATAAGGCCTTTTGCCGGGAAATATAAGATTATCTATATCATGTTTGGTTGGGCAGACAGGATATATAACAAGATATATGGCATTAAATATCTTAGGTTGTAAATTCAAAAAATTATCTTTTCTCAGAATCGCATCAAAATCTTCTCTCCAATCTAATCCATATCCCTCGACACGAACCAATAGTATTCTGTTTTTATATAGACTGGGTAAATCTCGATAAGAAGGCTTATTTTGCTTCTTATGAATTTCGTTTAAAATTCTATTTATAGCAACTGAAATCCTATCGTCATGAATCATCAATTTGAGAGTCTTTTCATTCGCGCTTTTTGATACAGTATCAACAACATCATACACTCGTACCGACACTTCTTCGATACATAGTCCTGCGTCAAAAACAACACAATCCGGCAAGTCAAAATCATCCGCATTCTGAGCGAAGAAAGGCTTATCAGTTATCCCAGAATAGCTCAAAAAATGATCTATGATAAATCGCTCCTGAACCCTATCAAAATTAATTTTTTCAGAATTTTTCGTCATAGCCTAAAATCCTATTCAGAAGCTATAGCTAAAACTATCTATTGAAAAAGATGAAGTAAGTTGGCGTTACTTAGTGGACGGTCTGGGCAATAGATCAATTGAATTTGATTTCTCATTAGAGACTATGCAACGGGCCTATCGCAATTTGGGACTTGAGTAATGTTTACTTAATTCCACATTTGCTGCGATCACCATGCATGAGACTTTAAATATTAATCTTATTGTTTATATAATGCATCAAATTAGCGACCTGGTAAACCAGAAAAAATGCATCTTCCATAGTTATATCGCCATCTTTATGTTTTGAGTTTTCGTTAAAATAGGAATCAATATATTTAAAAGTCTGACAAATAATACTCCTAATATCACTGGCAACTTTATTAGTTTTGAGAAGTTTTCCAAGCTCAGCAATATTAACTGCCAACCCTTTCCCGTTTTTAAATTTAAAACGTAAAAACTCTTCTAATGACCGCCTTAAACTCTCTGCAACAGAGATATATTTCTTTTCCAATAAGTTCTTATAAACTTCTATGAAGTGCTTTTTACTTTTACTATCTAGAAATGAAAAAACCGGACCAACAAGTTCTTCATCTAGTTTTTTATTGCCAGCAGGAACAATCAAAAAAACATCATCCATCATTGTACGATAAGGCAATTTGGATAACTTTAGAGCTTCTATTATTCCCATACAATAGGCGTAGTATTTTTTTTCACCCCCGGACCAAGGCAAATTAAAAATTAATGCTACAAGTTTAATAAACTCAAGTTCATTACTTTCTTCTTTTAATCGAGGTAAAATATATTTTGCAATCGGGGATCGCCTGTCATACTGAATTCCATAAAACTGACAAAACTCAAAACGGCCTTCTAGAGTTATATTTAAATCTATATCATCCGGAATAACATTTAATATTCTGTTTTTAAAGGCTTCAAACGTTGATTTTCGCTCTTTAAGGCCAAATTCACGATTAAATTTTTTATCAAATTCTGATAAATTCACTTTCTATCCTAAGCTAAAACTTTTTCCTGCCTATCCAAACCAATCTCATTCATCTCTCTCTCAGATTTTAACGCTTTAATAAAAGTAAATCGATCTTTTGATTCCACATCTATCATATAAAAGCCCAATTTTCTCAGAAGCTCTTTAAACTGCTCAATGTCTTTTATTCTAGAGGTCGGCTCAGCTAGCCATAGCCAGCCATCCAATTTAAGACAGCGTTTTGCTTCTTTGAGATAATCAACAAAATTTGTGCCCATCAAAGACAACGAAAATATTGCAGCCCCTATCGACTCATTCTCCAAAGGCACTTGAGACATATCGCATGCAATTACGCTGTTATTGATAGCAACATGGTCAAATGAATAAATTTTGTTTTTAAGCTCTTGTGCCAGTAAAGCCTCTCCGCATCCAAAATCACCAATCACTAAATCTGGCCTTGTTTTGCACCACTTTAATGCTTCATGATTTGGGATCACTGGCCATGATTCTCTTGTTGCTCTGAATGAAGCATGGTAGTCATGCCACTCTTCAGGACTCTTTAAAAAACGCTTATGCGTATCCTGGCTACTGTCATTATTTATTTCCTGATTCATTCTCGATAAATCGCCAATCCTCCTAAGAGGCGGTTGTTGAAAATCAGCAGATAACTCCAAAGCTATCTTTGACCGCTCTACCTCATGGATGCCACTATTGGCTAATCGATCAAACCACTTCATACTATCTTTATGCGCTAGAGCAGCACTTCTCAAATGACCTTCGGGAATTACTCCATCGACTGCAGCATCAGCTATGCTCTTTTTAAATTCTATTCGTTTCCATCTCGACTCACACCACGACCATCGCTCGCCATTAATTTCTGCAAACGTAAGGGGGACAATAATATCAACATTATCTTTGATTTGACCTTGACGATAAATTCTACCGATTAGTTGTTTATACTCTGCATGCGTCCACGGCAAGCAATTAATTATTAATCGATTGCATACTTTTTGCAGACCATCAACACCCGTCCCTATACAACTCGTAGCAATTAGGATATCAACATCCCCATTGATAAATTTATCCAATCCATCTTTAGTACTTCCATTGAATAGAGAGGCACTCCATCCTTTTTGCACAATAGCCTCTTGAAGAGCTATTTCTATTCCCTCTCTATAATGCGTATACACTATAGTCTTTGGTCGAAGTTGATCCAAAATAAATGGCAATTTTGCCCGCGTAAGAATCCCTTCTAATTCAACCCAAGATTTGTGTTCCTTGATTTCATCAAACTGATCACTACAATCAATGAGCTCTTTTTTTAAATTGAACTGCATCTTATAATCCGGCAAATATCGAATTCCATGACTCACAAATTTCTTATACAACGCAATACAATTTGAGGGAGTTGCCAGAGTGTTCAGTTCGTCATGATAGATACCAGTGATAAGCTCTAATAACGTTTTACCCTCAAACAAATTGTTTATGACGGGTGTGGCAGACATTCCAAGAATAGATAGGTTTAAATTTTTATCTGATGCCTCTGACAAAAAAGACGCTACAAGAATTTTTCTTTTAGATATTTTTTGCTGCACACGCTGCTTTGATTGGTGAATTTCATCAATTACAATGAAATCAATTGCACACTTTTCAATCAGTTTTTTTAACTTACTTTCTGAAGTAGACTGCTGAAAAAACTCATAATTTAAAATAAGATATTTATTTTTTGCATCATCCGTAGTAATTCGTAAAATGGACTCTTTCGTATAAATCACACTATCAGAATAAGATCCTTTAATCTGACTTCTCCAAGTACCAATCACATTATTAGGACAACAAATAACAGTCAATTTTGAATCAATTACTCTGCTAGCCAAAATTGCGGATAAAGTTTTTCCCGCCCCAGTTCCAGACCAATTACCAAATCTTTTTCTAGTCTTGATCTGAGAAGCAACATAGCGCTGCATAAGACCAAGTTCTTCTTTCCTTGGAAGCAATCCTGGTGGATTCTCATTGTAACCCTCAGGAATCTTTAAATTCTTAGCACTATGATATCCATCTAAAAATAATTTTTTAACTTCCCTTGGGTATTCGCCTTCGCCTTGATATTGCTCAAGTTGCAATTGCGCTTCCTTTTCATTTCGAAAAGTATGACGCCAAATTTTTGCTACCGCTGACTTAATCAAAAAATCAACAGTTTCTGCATCAGCACTCGCCACTATTTTGCTATCAATTGATTCGAGAATATCTTTAGTCTGAACGATTGGAAGATCTGATTCGTCAAGCTTAACTTCATTCTCCGAAAGAATACCTATCTCATCCTCATTATTGATCAACTGGTCTTTTTGTAACTCAATTAATTCAGTAAATTTTTGAGGATCACCCACAGCTTCAATCAAATCGTCTTTAGGCAATTTTCCCGAAAGAAAATTTTTAATAAAAGAAGATCCCTTACCCGTCGAATTTAGCAATCCATTCTGTTGAAATATTGCATATAGTTCTACAGGAGAAAGAGTATTTAAATAAGGCAGAAGAGAAAGAATAAACCTCCGTATCTTTTCAACTGTCCACCCAGAATTACAAAAGGGACAGCCTGTACCGGTAGCCCTCGCACAGACAGCAGCTTTCCATATATGCTCTACATCCTTAGCACACGCCCACCATACTCTTTTTCCACTTCCTACCACAACATCAAATGGAGTCAATTTGCCATTTTTCGATGGATGCCATTCCTTAGCAAGGTTCGGTTTTAGGGTTGCTAAACAATTAGATATGTGTACTTGTGATCCCAAGCAAATTGGACAACCTGACCCACGATAAGCCCTGTTCTTAACAGGGGCCATCCATTCATGGCTATCGTCTTTTAAGCATTGCCACCACACTTTTTTCCCACTCCCTGCAAAAATACCTTTCGGAGTTATAGAATTTTTTGTTGGATGCCATTCCTTTACGATATTTGGATAAGTTGAAAATAAAGAATTAGATAAAACAATCTTCAATCCCCTACAAATTGGACAGCCGTGACCTGAGGCCCTCTTCTGTATATTAGCTTGCCATTCATGATCGGAGCCTTTTGAGCATTTCCACCAAAATTTAGCTTTGCCCCCCCCAAAAACACCCTCAGGCAATAAGTTCCCATTTTTAATAGGATGCCACTCATTTGCTAAAAATGGATGCTTACTTGATAAAGAATTGGTTACACTTACTCTTTTTCCATCACAAAACGGACAGCCTGATCCTGCACGGCTACGCTCAACAGCCTTTTGTCTCCATTCATGATCTGGCCCCTTAGAACACTTCCACCAAATATATTGATTACTTCCAGCTCTAACCTTGTCTGAAAACAGTCCTTTATTTTTTGTAGGATGCCATTCCTTTAAAAGGCCTAAATGAGTAACTGATAAGGGTGCTTTATGACATTTTGGGCAACCACGATAAGAGCCATCTTTTCTTATATGAGAAATAATAGAAGCTTTCCACTCATGATCAACATCACATCGCCACCAATAAAGTCTTTTACTTCTAGATCCAACCACATCCTTTGGAGTTAAAGGAAAATTTTTTTTGTAATGCCATCGCTTAGCTAAAATGGGATGAAGCGTCAACAAACTATTGGTTTTAGATAATCGATAATTAATACAAAAAGGACATTTTGAATTAGCCTTTGCACGATAAGCAACAGTATTCTGCCACACATGATCATCAGATACAGGGCATAACCACCACACATTACGATTAGTGTTTGCGATTAATTTAGATGCGTATAGGTCACCATTCTTAACAGGGTGCCATTGTTTAGCAATATGAGGATGAGTTTCTATCAATGATTGTTTTTTCGATTGCTTCTTCATAATGTTTCAATATGCCTTATACTGGCGTTTTGAGCAAGTCAAAGAGCCTCATAAAAGGACTTTTGCTTCTTTGCAATCATTCCCCGTTGCCATATACACCCATCCCCCCTATACTATTCCTCATTCAAATAAAGCATTCCCATACGGCTTCGCATAACCTGTCCTTCGTAGTTTTAACGAAGTAGGAAGCTACGCCGTACACGCAAAGGAAGATCATGGCAGTATTCACAATCACATCCTTATATTGGCCTCTGGGCGCACCCGTCTTCGCTCTAGCGAGCTTCTTCGGGCTACCGCAGCCAGCAATGCTTTTAGAGCAACGCTAAGATCAGCTGCCCAATTTCAATATCTAAATCCTTACTTAATAAGTATCCTGAAAAATCCAATAACTTTCGCCGTAGCTTTCAAGCAAAGGCGAAATATGGAGAATGCTATGACCTTATTCATTCAATACTATCTCCCGGGTGCGCCCGAGAGATAATCTCTTAAAATCACTGTTCAATAATTTTCGTATTTTTATTATCTGAGATTTATATGGTTAAAAACCGCGTGGTGGTTTTGACCCTCGATGATTACAGGAGAATGGCTTCTGCCTTTGCTGTTTTCGTGCGCGTTGATACACGAAGAAAAGCGGCAAAAAAATCAAACAGGAAATCAAAACCTAATGACGATAAGAAGGCCCGTAGTCCATCTGGATTACGAGCCTTTCTTTTTTCCCACGTTCCTTTATCCTGTACTCATCAAAGAGGACCACCCTCTCTTAATTACTAACTTTTTTATGAAAGTAATTTCTGTATTATCTGCGTAATTTTTTCAATCGATAGCTCTATAGTTTTCAAATCATTAATGAGCAGTGCTTTCTTGTGTAGGTTTATTTGATCTTGCAATGTTTTTCTTTGCCAGAACCACAATTGCTTTGAATCTTTCACCATATCACTTGCTTGATCTATTAACTCTTCAAGCAGCCTCTTTTTATCAATAATTAACCGAGTGCTTTCATCCTCTTTTTCATGCTGCTTTGCATTTTCAACTATAGCATTAATGTTATCTGATGAGAGCGCACTGCGATTGGTTATTATTATACCCTTCTTTTCTCCTGTGGATTCTTCTTGAGCAGTGACTTTCACAATACCATTCGCGTCTACCGCAAAAGTGATTTTAATTTGAGGAACACCTTTAGGCATCGGTGGAATTCCTGAAAGCGAAAAATCTCCTAATAATAAATTGTCTTTTGCAAATTGTAGAATCTTCGGATGAAGTAAGATGGCGTCCCTAATGGGATTTGAACCCATGTTTTCGCCGTGAAAGGGCGATGTCCTAGACCAGGCTAGACGATAGGGACGCGGAATTTTCAATAGTACGCCGTTGAAGGCGTTATATAAAAGACAAGTGTATGAATAATCATCATCTTTCTTAAAGGCTCTCTTTTGAGAGAACTTGAAAAAGATGGTGAGCCGCGTTGGATTCGAACCAACGACCCACAGCTTAAAAGGCTGTTGCTCTACCAACTGAGCTAGCGGCTCACACACATTTTTATTTCAAAAGATAAGGAATAATACTCTAAAAGGTATATTCCAGTGGGCTATTTGTCAAGAAAAAAGAGGACTTTTTGCTGACTTTTAGCTCACTATCACTGAGAAGTAATATAAAGAGGCACTCCTTGAGCACGCGCCACAGTGCTACACAGCTTAATATACTCTGATTTTGCCGCTATAATATCGGAAGTTTTGACCCAAATATTAATTGAAAAACCCAGAGTATCTGCCGAGGATGCTGCATAAGAAACACTTATTTCTTTATCTTTAATAGCAAGATCCATTTGTTGCCACGCATCTTGAAAAACACGTATGGCCTTATCAGCATCATCCTTTGTGGATACTGAAGCATGAAAAACAATCACCCGCTGCTTTAATGCCGTAATATTTACTACTTTATTTTTAATCAATAGTTCATTGGGAACCCGAATAAGCTTATTATCTATCGTTTTTAGCATCACTGAAAGCAATCCGATATCCTGTATTTTTCCTTGAGCATCGTCATATTTAATAACGTCACCCACTCGCAATGAATGTTCTATCATCAAAAAAATACCACTTATCACATTCGCAATAGTTGTCTGAGAAGCAAAACCAATGGCCACACCAAATACCCCGGCAGCACCTAATAACGTTGTAATATTAAAACCAGAGACATTTAAAATTATACCGACGGTAATAATAAACAACGTATATTTTAAAAAAAACGCTAAAACATCTTCTGTAGATTGTGGCAATCGATTGGATACAAATCCCACTATTTTTCCCGTAGCATATCCTACAATAAAATATGCCATAAAACAGGTTGCGGCTGCCCCAACAATGCGAATAATATCCATTACTTCAAATTCACCAATGAGCATAATACGTACCTTTTTATAATAAACTCGACAAAAGATATCCACTCACATGACAGTAAATCAAAATTCCCAAAATATCCATAAATGTAGCAAGCAATGGCCCGGCAGAAAACGCTGGATCAATGTTAAACTTACGCAACACAAAGGGAATGACATTGCCCAGCATTGATGCTAGCAACACAACGAGCGCAAGAGAGATGCCAATTGCATAGCATTCCATTAATGATCCACCAACCCAATAAGCACGCCCAAAAGAAATTGCACCCAACATCAAAGAAAGAGTACTTGAAATAATAATTTCACGTCGTAAAAGCCGGAACAGATTACCAAATGTAAGTTCACCTGATGCCATTCCTTGAATCACTACAGCAGACGTTTGGCTACCACTATTTCCTCCAGCACTCATTAAAATAGGCAAAAATGAAAACAGGATGCCTATTTTCATCGTTCCTTCATAAAAGCGCAAAAGTTCTCCTGAAAAAGTCTCTGCAATCATAAATGCAACAAGCACATATCCTCGCAAATAGAGTAAACGCCAAAATGAAATTTCAAAGTAGGGATACTTCATAGGCGGCAAAGACGCCATACGCTGCACATCTTCTTCTGCTTCTTCCACCAATACGTCGACCAACTCTTCACCCGCAATCACACCTAAAAATGTATTGCTATCGCTGACGACAGGAACCGCAATTAATCCATAGTGAACCATCTCTTTGGCCACCGTTTCTTGGTCATCGTCCGCGCGCACTACTAATTCGTTTTTTTTCATAAAATCACTAATGCGCTCTTGCGGCTTATGCAATACTAAATCTTGCAATGTGATATAACCAAGAAGATTATGGTCTTTATCTACTACAAACATTTGCTGATGAATTTCTTGGCGTGGTTGCACGCGTTGCAATAGCTTGATTGCTTGATCTACAGTAAAGCCACCCATAATGGTAAGCACGTCGGTGGTCATAATACCACCAGCTGAGTCAGGCTCAAACTGCAAAATCGAAATAACCCCTTCACGCACATCTTTGGCAAGCATATTAAGATATTTTTTCAAATCTTCATCAGAAAGATGATCAAATACATCGGCAAGCTCATCAGTGGACAGCGCACGAAACGCTTCAAGCTTTTCACCGTCACTCAGCGACGCCAAGACATCAACTTTCATCAAATCTGATAGTTCTTCAAAGACGGATGTTTTTAAATTAGTAGGTAATTGCGCAAAAAGATTCTGCCCGTCATCTCTAGAAATAGTACCCAAAAAAATCGCTATATCTGCAGGATGAAGCCCGGTGAATGCCTCCCACAAAGACTCTCCTAATGCAGAGTTTCGGCTAATAACAACCTCTAAATTGTCTCGTACTTCACCAAATATTCTTTCTCTATCCATGGCGCCGCTCCTGCGATACGTGCTTGTGATATGATAAAATCCCTAATACCCCCAGTCTAGCCGCTGAATCCAATAGGCGCAAGTTGGGCCTTTCCATTTGACTTTAGGGCACTTTAAGCTACTATTTTTAATTATTGGAGGACATTATAGTGATTTTGATCAATAGAAATAAAAATAGAGAGAGTGCATGGATACAAAGAGTTTGGTAGAGCCCAATAGCCACTTTGTGCTACATGTGCCTCGAGAGTATGATAATAGCCGTCTTGATAAATTCATTGCCGCTCAATTCCCGCTGTATTCTCGCTCTTTTTTCACACGCCTCATCGATGATGGATTGGTTACGATCAACGATAGCGTGGTGAGCAAATCGGGCGCTCGAGTAACCATCGGAGATACAATCTCAGTGCGATTTCCTGCACAGCGTGAAGTGCAAATAGATGCACTCAAAGAGAAAGCTCCAGCAATTGAAGTCCTCCATGAAAGCCCACAATTTCTCATTATTCATAAACCCGCGGGGCTTTTGGTCCATCCAACTTCTATGGCCAGTACGGCAGCAACGCTGGTCGATTGGCTGCTCGTGAATTATTCAAATATAGAAAACGTTGGATATGTGGATCGGCCGGGAATTGTACATCGCTTAGATAAGGACACCTCTGGCCTCTTAATCATCCCACGCACAAATCAAGCGCATGGCATCTTTGCGGATCTTTTTCGTGATCGAAAAATGAGCAAAACGTATTATGCGATTGTAAAAGGGCATCCCGAAAAAATGGGAGTCATAACATCTGCCATCGGCCGTGATCCCATTTCTCGAACAAAAATGACAACCAAAGAGCACAACGGCCGCGGTATTAAAATGCGCGACGCAACGACGCACTACAAAGTCCTTGAATATTTTGATGACGCAGCTCTCGTGCAAGCAAAGCCAGTCACCGGCAGAACACATCAAATTCGCGTTCACCTTGCTTCAATCGGGCATCCCCTTATTGGAGACGTTGTCTATGGATCCAAGTCAAAGCTCATCAAACGCCACGCGCTGCACGCGCACAATCTTGAGTTTGAGTTTCAGGGCAAAAAATATTCATTTGAAAAGACGCTTCCAGAAGATATGACGCAATTAGTTGATACACTTCGCGCTCAAACTACAAAATAATTGACCATTTTTTCTTTTTATTTTTTACGTATACTTGCATACAAGTAAATACATAATTAATTCCTATTTTACATCACAGGAACGTCATGAATAAATTTCTTTTCATTGCACTTCTTGCATGTGTATCTCCCGCATTAGCTATGCAACGAAGTGGAGCAGCTTGCGCACGTGCAGCAATAGGCGCGCACGCTAGTCGCAGAGCGACTGCAGCGCCTGCTCATTCTACTGCTTTGCAACTAGCCCAAAGAAGAATATCTGTACGCCTCGGAGACGATAAAAAAGAAAAGTCAACCGCTAGTCCTCAGCCAAATCTGCCCACCTCTCATGCCGATCCTGACATTAAATTATATACAGCGGCCACCCAGGCAGCAGCAATAATAGCAGCAGCTACATTCTGCTCGGGAGATCCATATATAGGAATATTTGCTGCAACGACGGCAGGTGCTATGGGAGCTGAGACCAGAGCTATGAGACGAGATGCTCAACGAGCACGCCAGAAGAGAGACTAATCCAAAAAGAGATAATTAATTTTCTTGCAATTTTAATTTTTCAGAGCTAGCATGTTTTCGAGCTAAGAAGGAATTGTAGTAATGAAGCACTCTTTTCTTTCAGCTCATTATCTTTTTATGCCTGTAAAGACTTACCATATCGATACGATCGATCTTTTAATCGTTGGAATTGTGCTGCAAATTTTTGAAATGTTTTGTGGTCTTTCACAACGATCGCATTTTCTTGATTTGATTTACTTGCCGCTTTTGTAAAATTATATGAGCCGGTCCAAAGAGTTGATTGAGAATTAAATAGCGCAAATTTATGATGCATCAAGCTTGATCCACTACTTGCTGCCGGTGGATTATATACAAAAATAGAACATCCTTTATCGCAGAGCATGTTCATTTTATTTGCCCGCTCTTTTAAACACCCCACATCAGTCACCAGCGAAACAGCCACTCCTCGCTTTTGAGCACGAGCAAGAGCGCGTGCAATTTCAGGCTCGGTTAAAATAAAAATTGCTGCATGTATTGCTTCAGTTTCTTTATCTATTAATGAAATAAGCTCTTTTTTCACGTCATCATCGGGAGAAAAAAGAGAACGAATTGATAACTTTTTTTTGCTATCGCCTACTGGTGCAGGCGACTTTGTCTCTGGTAATTCAAAAAAATCGGACTGTCCCACAATAAAATGCGTCTTTCCAAATGTATCTGGCGCAGCGAAGGCTACCTGCAACGGCTCCTCTTGCAATGACTTTGAAAAAGAACAATATGAAGATTCAGCTGCCGCACTCCATGCGAGCAGAAAGACGATACTCCAAAACATAGCTCACTCCTTTTTTATGGCAAAACTATCTCTTTTTTAGCGCCGCATTAAAACTTCCATTTCATTTCTACTTCTCCTCCCACATCTCGACGCTCATCACGAATTACTCGAAAGGTTACATCATCAGATAAGATATATTCAAGTTCAAAATGCGTATCTTCCGTAAGCGAAAAGTTTTTTTCAATCATTGCACGCCATCTCTCATTGACTACAATTTCTAAAGTTCCCCGCAAACCGCCTCGGCCTGATTCATCACTAAAATTAGGCTTTAATTGCACGTTTATCTGATTCATCCACGGCTTAATATAATGATCAAAAAAATTAGATTTATGAGAACTAAAAAGATAGTTAGTAACATTCTGCATGAGTAATGCAGGTATAACAGCGTCCAAAGATTCTTCATGCGCGCCAGCAACTAAAAGCCCTACCACCTGTTCTTCAGATAACGGAGGAGTGGATTCCAAAAGCACTGTCGTATCTTGCAAGGAGCCGGTTACATTAAGCGTAACGTTATGATTTTTTATTTTATTTTTCGCAACCAATTCAACAAAGGGATTCAATGGCTGCTCTTTAAAAAAGGTAATTTTCCCTTTATTTATATATAACGGCTTATAAGGAAATCCAATCGTACCTGATGGTACTTGCACTGATCCTTCAACAATCGGATCATATAACGACCCCTTTACATGTAACCCCACCTGCGCATTCGCTTGTAAAAAATTAGTGTCTACTTTTATCGGCTCTTTAGTCTCAACCGTTACATCACACTCAATAGGAACCCCTTTGCTCTCACGCATAGAGCCGGCTGCATAAAAAAGTTTTTTTTGTATCTGCTGAGAAAAAAGATTTTCTTTTAATTGCGCACGATTAAGCATCACGTTACCTGAAACAAACAGAGGATTTTTTTCCTTTTTTGAAAGCAAAAGATTACCCGATATTACTGCAAAAAGATCTTGTTTTGCCGTAACCAAGCAACGATCAATTAAGAGCGGTGCATGCACAAACTGCAACTGCCCTTCATCAGTAAACCATATCGTTGCTTGAGAGCTAGTGATTGATCCGTTATGCAGCGTGCAATGCAAATCATTAAATGAAAGCCGCTTTTTGGCCAGATCCCCTACGATATTAACAGCCGCACCACTCATAAAATTATAGGTCTGCGGCAATCGAATGGTCGCCTCATCAAGCGCAAGATGCGCATACAACTGATTATTTTCTTTGCTTGCAGTGCACCGAATTTTCCCCTCTCCATGTATATCCGAATGTAAAAATGCATTACACAACTCTTGCACAATCGAAATATCAATCGTCGATTTATATTTTTTACTGTGAGCGTCATAAAATAAATCAACTACCTCATCCTTCTTCTCGTTCCATACTTTCACGTGAGAAATATAAGGCGTATCCATTGACGCGCCACATTCATAGTAATGCGATCCGAGAGTGCCCTGGGCAGTCAAACTTTGTTGATCATCCAAAGAGCACGTCCCCTTCGATGCAATTTTTGCGTCCGTTAATGAATGGGACGCAATCATTGCATACGTTCCGTCTAAACGATCAATTTTTCTGTCGTATGAAATCTGTATATGCGCATCTTGAGGACGTACTACAAACTGGCAATAGCGAGCAAACGAAAGAGTTGTTTCATTTGCGGCAAACGCTTCTCCTTTTTCTTTTTGCGCATTCCAATCAAAAGATCCATGTAAAGCATGATAGAGGCCATCTTTAATAGCCCACATACCATTCCAATCCGCCGCTCTTTTTGAAAAGTTCGCATTAAACAAACACGGCTGCGCAAGCCATGGATGCTGAACATCTTCACACACAATAAGTCCATCTGAGCTGCCTGCCTCATCGAGCGAGCCTTTAAATTTTACCGCACATATCCCCGAAAGAGGCGACACATCTGTCTTAAAAAAAAGTTTATACAAAAAATCGAGCGCAAAAGAAGCAGTCGCCTCGACGTATAAATCATCATCTTTCTTCCCAATAATCAGAGGATTAATGCGCAATGAGCGATCAAGACTTTGCACCTGAAACCGCCCACGATTACGATGCCAGCTTCCAGACAAAAAACACGTTGGATATTCTCCTAAGGATGCAGCCGAAGCGTTAATATCAACTTGAAGCGCATAATCAATCTCTTTATTCTTTTCTTGCGTGGTAATATGCATTTCGCCTTTCAGATCAGAAAGGTAGTGTGTTTTTTTATAATCTATATGGCCGTCTAAAAAGCGAAAATGTAAACGAAATAAGGCACCATCTCTGACAGCATCACAATGCCACAGATACACTGATTCAATGTCATCATCCCCCACCATTAAAGTCGCCTGACGCATCTTTGCTTCTGAAAGAACAAGAGGTATTGGAAGATCTGGACCTTTAATAAGTTCTTGAATGTGAGGAGCAATTGCGGGATTTCCGTCTTTCATTTTTGAATATGCTTGCAAATCTTTCATATGCGTCCACATATCGATGCATCGTTTTTTTATGCAATCCATCCAAGAAAAACCAGATCTATATGTTTTGGCACTCCATGACCACGAGTTATCTGAAGCCCGCAGTGATAAGTCTTTAACGAAAATACGTGGGTGCACTATGTCAAAAAAATCAACAGTGCACGACACTTCACAGTCAAGCGTATCTGCCATAATACGCGTAAAAGAATCTCCTACCTTCTGCTTAACCCAGGGATCCTTTTGAGCAATGAAAAGGGTGCAAAAAAAACCGATAAAGGTACCGAAAATAATTCTTAAAATCATACTTTGCGTACTGTTATGAAATTATATTCCAGGCATCAGTGTACTGATATTTGCGCAGATAAGATACCGACGAGACAGCGCAACTCAAAGCATACGTACATTGTTTACTCACGTCAGTAAGATACACGGCACCCGATTGAATTACCCCATCTGGATAAAACGTTATACTTTTGTTTTTAAACGTAATTGGACTTTGAATTGTTTCCTTTGGACTGCTTGGAGGGCCCTTTACACCCTGCGCTGTGCCAAACTGTACGTGCGCCGGAAGGCGATAACTCTTTCCATTCGCATGATACATTTTTTTCGGCACGTCAAAGGTAAGTGTTTGTGGCACATGCAACATTAATGCTCGTCGTTGCATATAATAAGAGACGCTATACAAATGCTCAAGCTCAGCTCGTACTACCATACGTGAAAGAAAACCGGTATTGGCACTTGAAAGAAGTGCTAAAATAGAAAGCAATGCAATGACAATCAAAAGTTCTATCAGAGAAAAGCCAGACACATTATTCGTTTGCAGTCGCAACAGAAAGAACTTCTTCAATGGTAGTAAGCCCTTCTTTAATTCTGCGCACCCCATCTTGCACCAATAGCGTCATACCCTCAGCGACTGCCTCTTTTTTTATTTGGGCAGTATCAGCGCGCTCCATGATAAGTTTGGCAATTTTTTCACTCATTTTCATTACTTCAAAAATAGGTAGTCGGCCTTTATAACCTGAATCACCACATTCAGAACATTTTTTCGGTTCATAAAACGTGATTGATTTTGCTTCCTCTGGAGTAATGCCCAATCGAGTAAGCAGCTCTTGTGGCGGATCATATTTTTGCTTACATTTGTCGCACAGCTTACGAACCAATCGTTGCGCAATAATAAGAACCACTGATGACGCAATTAAAAATGGCTCAACGCCCATATCAATAAGACGGGTAACAGAAGCAGGCGCATCATTCGTATGCAGAGTACTCAAAACCAGGTGACCCGTTAATGCTGCTTGAATAGCAATTTGCGCCGTTTCTTGATCTCGAATTTCACCGATCATCACGACATCTGGATCTTGACGCAAAATAGAACGTAGTGCTGCTGCAAATGAAAGGCCAACTTTTTCTTTTACTTGTACTTGGCCAATCCCTGTCAGCTGATATTCCACTGGATCTTCTACCGTTATAATATTTGTGTCTGGATTATTAAGAGCTGAAAGAATGGAATACAAGGTGGATGTTTTACCAGAACCGGTTGGACCAGTAACAAAAATAATACCATTTGGTTCTTCTATCGCTTCGGTTACCCACTTGTAATCATGCTCACTCATGCCCATTTCGGCAAGAGGTTTAAATGAGCGAGACTTATCGAGCAAACGCATCACAACGCGTTCGCCGTATGCTACCGGTAAAATCGAAACACGAATATCAATCGCTTTATCTGCAAGTTTAATATTAATACGACCGTCTTGAGGAATTCGTTTTTCTGCAATATCAAGATTCGCCATAATTTTAATACGCGAAATAAGTGCGCCTTGGGCCCGTTTTGGGATCGTCATAACATTGTGCATAACGCCATCAATACGAAATCGAACCCGTAACTCTTTTTCAAATGGTTCAATATGAATATCAGATGCACCGCGCTTTACTGCCTGAAAAAGAATCTGATTTACCAGTTTAATCACAGGAGCTTCTGATCCCATAGTAAGAATATCTTTTTCGTCGACCCCCTCAAGCGCCACATCTTCAAGCTCTTTATGCTCTTCTTCAAGCTCCTCTATCATCTGTTTTCCACCCTCAAGTGGATAGTAGCGATTAATGCCTTCGATGATTACTGATTCGGGAGCAACCGCATATTTTACATCCCCGCCCAAAAGCATAGTTAGCTCATCTAGTGGCTGAAAATTGAGTGGATTACTGGTTACGATCGTTATTGCACCGTCTTTTTTAATCGGCATAACAACGTTATCCCGCAGAAACTGGAGAGGAATTTTTCCGAGCAGATCTAAATCGATCATTTTCTCATCAATTGATCCAATGTACTCATAGAGGGCATATTCAGCATATGCCTTTGCAAGCTGCTCTGCAGTTGCAAATTTCTTTTCAATAAGACAACGATCAAGCGATACGCCCGTAGATTCCATCTCTTTTTGGCATTCATCTACCTGTTGAGTGTTAACCACCCCGGAGGATACCAAAATATCTTCTAAAGCCTTTTTAACCATTCTATCTCCAGAATCTGTTTTGATTACTGAGTAGCATACCATACTGGTAAAAAGATTGTGTATATCTTTGTATGTATTATACTTGAAGCAGTAAGAAATAGTGCTTTGGAGGCAGACTTTGGAAGGGAAACATGAACTTCATTCGTAATCTTTTGATACTTTTGCTTTGTTCAACCAGTATCATACAAACGGCACCATCTATACGTATGCCTACAATGCCACAAGGCCTTTCTGCCGATAAAAAAACTGATACTAAAAAAGTGCTCGTCGATGACGGAAAACGGCACACGTTAGGCACTATGACGTATGAAGAACTCAAAAAGGCAAAAGAGGAAAACTGTAAAAAAAAGCACTTTGATACGGCAATCATCTATTTAGAGCGCATGATAACGCTCTGCGAGAATGTAAACGAAAAAGCGCATCTCATTATAGAACTTGGCAATCTTCATTTTACTCAAAAAAACTACACTGACGCCAAAAACAGATATCAAGAGTTTGAGCGCCTCTATCCGGGAAACCAACTCATCGAGCATGCAAAAAAACAAATTATACTCTGCTCTAAGCAAGCCATACTCAGCCCCGATCGAGATCAAGCGCCTACAGAAGAAACATTACGACTCGCAAAAGAATACTTAGAGCGCAAATCATTCACACTGTATCGAGAAGATGTAGAAGCCATTAAAAAGGAATGTGAAAGCGTACTTGCGCAATCAGAATGCGGCGTTACAGAGTTTTATATAAAGCAGGGTAATTTTAAATCTGCTGAAAGACGGATTAAACATATCCGAACAGAGTGGCTCGATAAAGTTCCAGAAATTGGAACCACACTTGCACAACTAGAAGTAAATCTTGGCGCTGCATGGACCGATTTTGAAGTACCGAAAGCGTCCATTACATTAGTAGATGCTTCAAACACACGTAAGCCAACAAAAAAATCCGATATGACAAAACGATTTTAACGCATGAAACCTAACACTACTAAAAAACACATTGGCAATCACGGCGAACAGCTCGTTGTAGACCAACTTGAACAAGCTGGATTCACCATCGAAGCGCGTAATTATGCAAAGCGGTACGGTGAAATCGATATTATCGCATCCAAAAAAGACTTGCTTACATTTATTGAAGTGAAAAACCGATTCAATCCGCTTTTTGATATGACAGAATTAATACCACGATCAAAACAACGCAAAATTGTATCTGTTGCCAAAGCATTTTTAGCTCACTATCATACTGTAGAAGTTACATGCCGCTTTGATGTAGCATTAGTAACACGATCAAATAACATTACCTACAACGAAAACGCCTTCACTCAAGAGTAGCTATGAACGAATTTAAAAAACGACTTGCATCCTCACTGGTTTTGGGGAGCTGCTTTTGGCTTTCGTTTATATATTTTCCTCCTATCATTTTTTCGTTTATTCTCGTTGTAATTTTACTTGTGATTATTTTTCATGAATGGCGACGCTTTTTCGATTTAAAAAGCCCATTTTTTTGGCTTATGCTTCCAGTCTATCCCATTTTGCCGTTCGGGCTGCTTATCTATATGAACCAGCATCCTATCTATCATCCGCTTTTATTAGAGCTTTTTTTACTCGTGGCTAGCTTCGATACCGGATCCTACATTGTAGGCAACCTCATGGGTAAGCACAAAATTGCCCCGCTCATTAGCCCAGGAAAAACAATTGAAGGGGTTGTTGGTGGGTATATTTTCGCAGTTATAGGGTTTACGCTGCTTGAATGGTATGAGCTGGGAAGAATGTTACCGTGGTGGTTTATTCTCGGGTTTACCTTATTTGTAAGCATACTCTCTTTGCTCGGAGATCTCTTTGAGTCTTGGCTCAAGCGTAGAGCGCATATCAAACACTCAGGAGATGCGATCCCAGGCCATGGAGGCTTTCTGGATCGATTTGATGGGATTATGTTTGCTGCAATATTTTTCTTTTTATTTCGAGATCAGCTCATTCACGTTTTAGTTTAAAGCCTGGCCTATCGTCGTAAATAAGCTGCTACGTCAACTTGCGATATCGCTTCCTGATCACCAGTCATCATATTTTTAACCAAAACTGTTTTATCGTTTTGTTCCTGCTCACCAAGAATAAGTGCATATGCTGCGCCCATTTTGTTTGCACGCTTCATCATATTTTTAAGAGAATCTCCATCCAGATAAGTATCTGTAGCAAAATCAGCAGCATGCAATGAATCGGCAAGTAATAAAGCTAAAGGGTTTTGCTCCTGAGAAAGCGGCATTACTACATAGAGAGGATGCGGCTGCGGCAATGCAAGCAAATCCATAATTGGTTCAAGCACAAGCATCAATCGCTCAATTCCAATAGCGGCACCTAGAGAAGGGTATTCCTGCTTTGATCCTATTTCTTGAGCAAGCCTATCATAACGCCCACCTCCACAAAACGCATCCTGAGCTCCCAATTGCCCACTAACAAACTCAAACACGGTTTTATTATAGTAATCCAAGCCGCGAACTAATCGCGGATTAACCGCAAAGGTTACTGAAAGAAGCGTAAGCTCGTTTTGTAATTGTTCCCATTCTTTTTGTGACTCCGAACTCAGATGATCTATCATCACCGGCGCATTTTCATATAATGTTTTACAGGTGGGATTTTTGCAATCAAAAATACGTAAAATGTTATTTTCTTTACGCACCATACAGGTCTCGCAAATACCGTCTAATTGATCAACAAATACTTTAACCGTTTCTGCATATCGAGCGCGATCATCATACGACCCTAAAAAATTAATCTGTAATGATGAGCTTTCTATCTTCAGCTTCTCATGAAAAAACCGATCCAACATAGTAATGAGAAGAGCGTCTTGAGAAATTGAAGACGAGCCAATAACCTCCACATTAATCTGATGAAATTGGCGAAAGCGGCCTTTTTGAGGGCGCTCATACCGAAACATGGGGCCATAAGAATATACTTTCCACGGGGTAGTAAGGGGCTGACCTTGCAAAAAAGCTCTCACAGTAGCAGCCGTAGCCTCTGGCCTTAAACACAAGGCATCATCTTTTTGTGATGCCGATTTAATTACAAACATTTCCTTACTGACTACATCGGTATACGTCCCTAGAGTGCGTTTAAAAAGCTCTACATGCTCAATAATTGGCGTAGAAATCTGATTAAAATGATACAACGAAACATGCGTTTGAAATTGCTCCAAAATAAACTGAAAAAGACGCGTATCTAAAAAATCTTGCGTCCCTTTTACGCGCGATATCGTTTGCATGCCGTATCCCATCTAGAAACATATGAATAGTTACCATTATTAGTAGGTACGATCCTACCGTAAAGAAGGCCTAGAGTAAAGTATTGTGTCTTCAATGAAGGCGCCAAAAGGAGCAATGAAGACAAAAAAATTGACTCTATCAATTGAATCGTGGTAATAATTGAGAAGAAAAAGATTTAGTAATGTTCAACCCACAGAAGGAGAGTTTGGATGAAAAGGTTTAATAAAAAACTTTTGGTGCTACTTTTTGCCCTAGTAGGTGGCAGCTTACTTGCAGGCGACTGCTGCCGCACTGAATGCACCCCTGATAGTAGCTGCGATTGTGAAATTACAAGCAGATCTTACCTTTCAGTTCGCCCTCATTTTCAGTCTGCTTCACCAGAATTAATTTCAGGCTTTAGAAGCGACCGCCTCCATTCTAATGAAGATGGATGGCATGGAGCTGCTCAGCTCACAATTTATGGTAGCAAATCAACAAATGATATCGATCTTGCGCGATACTTCTTTCCATTCTGTAAAACTTCACTCATTGTAGAAGAATTTGGTAGCGATAATTCACCAGTATTACCAACCAGCTCTCGACCAATCGACCTATTGGCAAACCACTTTAATATCTTCACTCCTAGAGGGGATTTTAAAAGTGAAATTTCCATCCGTCCAGAGCAAAGCGTAGTTGGTGCTGGATTTCAAGTTCGCAAAGCTATTGGAATGAATGAAGAAAAAGGACGTGGATTCTATACCAGCGTTTCTTTTCCTATTGAACGCGTAAAAAATAATCTTAGATTCCAAGAAAACATCATTAGAGATGGTGGTGGCGCAAGCCCAAGCCGTGATAGCGGTACCGCTGTTGCTAATATGACTGAAGCATTCCAACAAGAAGAATGGGCATTTGGTAAAATCAGCATGTTTTCACAGTCAAAAACTGGCGTTGCTGATATGGAATGGAAACTTGGTTATGAATGGATCCAAGAAGAGCCATTTCACCTTGAGTCATACCTTGGAATGCTCATTCCAACAGGCAACAAGCCTGATGGACAATTTCTTTTTGAGCCAATTGTAGGTCATGGCCGTCACTGGGGTATTATGCTCGGAAACAGCCTCGGTATTGAAATCTGGAGCGATGAAGCAAAAGATCGTTCATTCAGAATGGAATATGCTGGACACACGCAATACCTATTTAGAAATACGCAATGCCGCTCAATTGATTTAGTATGCAAACCGTGGTCTCGTTACATTGAAGTGTACCGCAGCGAAGATGAAGCTACATCTGCAAGCACTTTCACTGCACCACGAAGTGCAGACTTTGCAACTCCTGGAATAAACGTATTAACAGTTCCATTAAAAGTTCGCCCTGGATTCTCTCACAATATGACTACTGCAGCACAATTTAGATCAAGCAATTGGAGAATAGAAGGCGGATATAACTTATATTGCCGTCAGTCTGAGTGCGTTAAACTTGCTTGCCCATGGCAAGAAGGACCAGCTGTCAAATACTTCAGCGGTTCTGGTGTAACTAACCCGGTTCGTGATATAACTGGTAATGCTCGCCTTGAAAACATCACAGTTAATGCTCAACCAGGAACCGGTAATCGTCTAAGCCTTGGCGATTATAAATACAACGTCATCAAAGAAAAAGATCTTGATCTTGTATCTGCAACTAGCCCAACAGTTATCACTCACACAATCTATTTAGCTGGTGGATACACTTTTGAAGATTACGACTACCCAACATTCCTTAATGCTGGTGGTTCTTATGAGTTTAATAAGAGCAACAATGCTGGCGTAGAACGTTGGACCATCTGGGCAAAAGCCGGTCTTTCATTCTAAATCCCTCGAATATTTGCATAATGTGAGAGGCCCCGGTATACGCCGGGGCCCTTTTTTTGGCTCTCTCAATCAACGCCTCTAATCGAAAAATCCTTTATTTTAGGCCCAAACATGCCAAAACTCTTGATTTTGAGTATTTCACTTTGATACAGTGAAGATAGGAGAAGTGAAGTATTTCCAACCAATAAACCCAATAAGGGGGCATTATGAAGAAGCTCTTAACGGTAGGTCTATTCCTATCACTTTCAATCGGTTCTGCTCAAGCATTCACACAGCAGGTACCAAACGTTAGAGACAAGCCATTTGGCTCAATGGCAGGGCAAAACCCGCCAATTTGGGAGCAACCACGCACTGGACCACTTTTTGGTGGTCAAAGACCAACCTTTGGTGAGCTGGCTATCTCTCGAATGAATTTGTCACAGGTTAAAAAGCGCTTAAACACAAACTCAGCGAAATTAAAAGAAATAAACCGACAGATCTCTGATCTTAAAAAAGCAGTACGAAAAAATCCTGATATGCAGGGCAAACTTAATATTCTAAAACAGCAACAAGAACAACTCAATGCAACTAAAGCAGCCCTTCAGCAACGAATGAAAGCTGTTAAATAAGCAAAACAGTTGCGAGTGGCTGCGAATATAGCTTCGCAGCCACCTATCATCAATTTTGCTCAGGAGAGATAATGAAGAAGCGCATTATACTCATTCTATGCATTACTGCATTCAGTGTTCACAAAAATACACAGGCTTTGTTGTCCTGGGAAGAAAAATTAGAGCTTGAAGGTAGGCTCGGTGAAGTTCTTGAAAACGAACTTGAAGACGTAAGAAAAAATAAGCAGGAAGCTATCGAACAAATAGCTGAATACCAGGACGATATTACCAGGTACAAAAGCGCTCCCGCAACCATGCGTAATAGCCAAAACATTGATGCGCAAATAGCCGGGCTTTCAAAACAAATTAGCAGAGAAAAAAGAAAGCTTTCGCAGCTAAAAAGAAAAGAAGTTAATCTTGAGAACAAACTACAAGCGCTTAAAGCAAAAGAAAAATCAATTAACGGATAGATTGGGAGAAATGTCATGAAAAAAAATAAAAATATAATGGCGTTTCTTCTTTCCTTAGCTGGCGTTTTTTTTGCTACGCCTACCTACGGGAAAAAAAAATCTCGATTAAATCCGCTAAAGACTGTCATACAAAGTAAAATCAAAGCGTGTAATAATGAAATTGCACAAGCAGCGATGCACAAAGCAAAGCTGCAAAAGCAACGAGATATCTTACTTAAAAAGTTAAGCGAATTATAAAAAATCATAAAAAAGGCCCCGAAAATTCGGGGCCTTTTTACTATTTACTTCCGTGACATTTTTTATATTTCTTACCTGATCCACACGAACACGGATCATTTCGGCCTACTTTATCGCCATCACGCTCTACTTGCTTAGGAGTGTCACTTCCATCCCCTGAAACAAGATTAATCTCATCCAATTCTTTCTGGCGTTTCGCTTCAAATGCATGCTCATCAAATCGATCAACATTAATATGGAAAATGTGACGCACAATATCATATCTAATTTGATTCATCATATCGCGAAACATATCAAATGCTTCACGTTTATATTCAATGATAGGAGTTTTTTGCCCCCATCCACGCAATCCAATACCTTCTTTCAAATTATCAAGATTAAGCATATGCTGCTTCCATGCCTGATCAATGGTCTCAAGAATAAGCCACTTTTCTGCGTGTCGAATCATTTCTTTATCGTCTTGATTTCTAAAAAGATCATATCGAGAAAGCAAGAAGTTGATAACATCTTTTTTAAAGACTTCAACGTTTTTCGTGCTTATTCCAGCATCATTAAATGCTTCTACTGGAAGCCCTATGACTTTAGATAAAGCATCATAAATCGCATTCACTTGCTGTGAAGTAATTGAATGCTTTTGGCAATGTGCAAAAATCGTCTCTTGCGCTATTTTTACAATAAAGTCTCGTACTAATTCATAAATACGATCGTCTCCATCCAATACATCCCGACGATAAGAATACACTACATTACGCTGCTGATTGAGCACATCGTCATATTCTAATAAATGTTTACGAGTTTCAAAGTTGTGTTTTTCAACTTTTTCTTGCGCTCTTTCAATTGTTTTAGAAACAAAGCGAGACTCAATAATTTCGTCTTCCTGCATTCCAAATCGTTCCATATTTTGCTTGAGCGTATCACCTGCAAAAATACGAATTAAATCATCTTCCAATGAAATATAAAAGCGCGAATCGCCCGGATCTCCTTGACGACCAGATCGCCCACGCAATTGATTATCAATACGTCTGCTTTCATGCCTCTCGGTTCCCAAAATGTAGAGTCCCGACGCTTCTTTCGATTCAGGAGTCAGCTTAATATCTGTTCCACGTCCCGCCATATTGGTCGCGATAGTTACGCGTCCTGGATGCCCGGCGAATTCTACAATTTCAGCTTCACGAGCATGCTGTTTTGCATTGAGCACTTCGTGCGGAATACCGGCTGCTTTTAGAATGTTACTCAGAAGTTCTGAAGTTTCAATAGCAATCGTACCAATCAATATTGGTTGGCCTTTTTTATGACGTTCTTTAATGTCTTCTACAATCGCTTTATATTTTGCATTTTTAGTAAGAAAAATAAGATCTGATTGGTCATTACGCACCATCGCACGATTCGTTGGAATAGAAACAACATCTAGTCCGTAAATATTATGAAACTCTTCTGATTCAGTTGCTGCAGTACCAGTCATACCAGCAAGCTTTTCATACAATCTAAAATAATTTTGCAAAGTAATCGATGCAAGAGTCTGGCTTTCTCTTTCAATCTCCACTCCTTCTTTCGCCTCAAGAGACTGATGGAGCCCATCACTATAACGACGTCCAGGAAGAATTCGACCAGTAAACTCATCAACAATTAATACCTGGCCATCCTTTACCACATAATCAACGTCGCGACGAAAAAGAGAATGTGCTTTAAGCGCTTGCTGCACATGATGCAAAAGATTCATATGATCAACTGCATAAAGATTATCAACATTGAAAGCGCTTTCTACTTTATCAATACCAGCCTCAGTCATCTGAACAGAGCGGGCTTTTTCATCTACTTCAAAATCTTCATCTTTTTTTAAGCGAGAAACAACACGGCTTGCATCAGAATAAAGCTTGCTACTTTCTTCCCCTGATCCAGATATGATAAGAGGCGTACGCGCTTCATCAATCAAAATAGAATCAACTTCATCAACAATCGCGTAATAAAGAGGGCGTTGAACATAATCTTCTGCTCGAAACTTCATATTATCGCGCAAATAATCAAAACCAAGTTCGTTATTTGTCGCATACAAAATATCGGCATTATATGCTTTTACTCGATCTTCATCAGTCATGCTGTTATAGAGGGCTGCAACTTCCAATCCCAAGAAATTATAAATCGGAGCCATCCATTCAGAGTCACGACGAGCAAGATAATCATTCACCGTTACTAAATGCGCTCCTTTGCCAGTCAAGGCATTCAAATAAAGCGGCAATGTAGCAGTAAGCGTTTTACCTTCCCCTGTTTTCATCTCAGCAATTTTCCCCTGATGCAAAACGATGCCACCCATCAGCTGCACATCGTAAGGGCGCTGATCAATTGTTCGTTTTGCCGCTTCTCTTGCAACTGCAAAAGCTTCTGGCAGTAAATCGTCAAGTGTTTCGCCTTGAGAAAGACGCTTTTGAAACTCACCAGTCTTAGCTGCTAGTTGATCATCAGGAAGAGCGCTAATAGCAGGCTCAAACGCATTTATTTGTGCGACAATAGGGCGCAGTCGTTTAACTTGACGCTCATTATCGGTTCCAAGAATCTTTGAAAGTATGTTAGTAATCATATATATCCTTACAAAAGCCCGACTCAGTTGAGTCTTTCATATGGCACAACTATACCATATTTAGCCTGATCTCTCAATTACGATGCCTATTTTATAGTAACAACTGTCATCTGCCTGCCAACTATTGTTGGATCTCCGTGACGCACGCCACGACGATGCGAATGAAAGCGGGTGTCGCATATCGTACATGAATTATATTCTTTGCGTATCGCATCCTGTGCAACTCCTTCGCGCAATAGCTGCAATTCTATAAAAAATGGGAGATCAAAAAAAAGGGCGTTTCCATTTGCCAGTAGGGCCTTTTGGGCGTAAGGATAGGTTTCAAAGTGCACTTCAAACTGACTATCTACCTGATAGCAACATTGCTTAGCGCTCGGCCCAAAAAAGATTGTAAAATCTGATGGGCTCACTGCATATTCTTGCTTCATTCTATTAATCATTTCTATAACAACGCCCAAGGCTGCCCCTCGCCATCCGGCATGCGCAATCCCAATTACATGTTTTTTTCGATCATAAATAATTACCGGCAAACAATCTGCCGTCAGTACACCAATTCCAACGTTCAGTTCTTGCGTAATCAAAAAGTCGCCATCATACTTCAATGGCCTTACCGCATCAATATTTGTAGGAGATATTACCATTCCGTTAGCACCATGCACTTGATGCAAAAAAAAGAGAGCGCCCAAATGAAGGCGTTGGGCGATTGGCTGTATTGGCAGACGAGACAAAATATTGGAATTGTTCCAATTTTGATATTCATCAGGAAACATTTGATCTTTTGCATCGCCAAAATAAATCTGATACTGGGGAGCAGAGTGAATAATCATAATGCTCAATTAGACTAAGAAGGGCCCTATTCGGGCCCTCTTTATTAATTAATTAGTTTGCATCGGGGTTAGGAACTGCAGCTGGTGCGGCCGTAGTTGACTTAGGGACCGCAGCAGTAGAAGACCCTTTTGCTGCCTCGCGTAATGCATCGGCCTCGGCTTGTTTTGCACGAGCAAGCGCTTGATCCGCCGATATTTTTTCCTTTTCTAATCGCATTCGTTCTTGCTCTCGAGCATCCTCTTTTTCAATTCTTTTATTTTCAAGAGCAACTTCTTGCGCATGATGGCGCTCACGATCGAGTCGTTCTGCTCGATCTCTTTCTTTTTCTGCATCAATACGCTCTTGCTCTAATCGAAGCTTTTCTTGCTCTTGCTCTTTTTCCGCTTGAATGCGTTGCTGCTCAAGCGCTACTTGCTGCGCATGCTTTTTATCTTTTCTCTGCCGGCGAACATCTGTTTCATATCCAGGTAAAGAAGTTACCGTATCTCGTAACGAAGGAAGAAATGTGGCTAGATCGCCTGATCGCTTGAGAAGATCTACTGCTCGTGGACAAAACGAATCTTCAGTATTGAAAAGTATTGCCTGTTGATCCATGGCTACTCGTGATTTCTCTAAAGATGTAATAGCAGCATTCGCTTTTTGAGCTACATATTTAAATGGATACTCTTGCTCGGAATAAACAGCTTTTATTTTAGCTGCAAGCTCATCGGGTGTACTAAAAGATACTTGCCGAGCAAATGCATCAAGCTCAGTAAATGTTTTTTCCAATTGAACAAATGTCCGTAAAGCTACTATGTTTCGCTGAATCTGCTTCAGATCGTCTAGCCATACAGCTGCCTGATGGGCAAGCATCACATAGCGCACGCCAACCTTACTGGCTAAACCAACAATACGACCATTCACCTGCTTTTCAAGCTGATTTAATGCTTGCATATTGTGAGAGGTGTAAAAATCATAAAGCTGCGAAACAGTTCGCAATTCTCCATATTTTCTTGCAAGCTCACTCAGTACACTGTGTAGCTCAAAAAAAACTTTATGCTCAGTCCAAAAATCTGCCATCACTTGTAACTTACTATGCAGACCAACCAACTGCTCTTTCACCTTTATCAATTCATCATCATCTATAGCCCCTTTTTCCCTATCTCTTTTAATGCGCTTGGTAAGCATATCAATACGCCGCCCAAGCTGTGGAAGATCCCGCAAAACGTCTGGAACGCGAGGTAGATCCCTATGGCCGGCCAAATCAAACAATTCCCCTTCTTGATTGAGACCTATCTTTAATAATTTAGGATTATATAAAAGAGCCATAGAACCATATTTTTCGCTCACTGCCTCATACAAACTTTGCGCATGATCACATAGTTCTTCATTGGATGCTTCTTTAAAATACCACCTATAAAACGACACCGAAGCCGCAACTGTTATCACCGCAGCTGCGCCTACGCCGACCATTTCTGTGCTAGACCACGAATGTGATTCTACCTTTTGAGTAATCGCAAGAGAAAAAATACACAAAAGACTTAATAGCTTTTTATGGCTCATATTAGACCCTTCAATAAGGTTTTGTTTCTTAGATAAAGTCAGAAGGAGTATAACAGATTCTCTATGGCGTGCAAAAACAGGTATCTATTTTAAATAGGCTACTTAACTCAAAAAAGAGGAGCTTTCACTCCTCTTTTTTCTTAATCAAACAAATGCAATTACTGCAAACCACCCATGCGGCACACTGTAGTATCACACTTCGGGCATTTGCCCTTGGCTATTTTTGTGCCTTTTTTAGTTTTTGATTCTTTAGGGTTTTTTATATCAACTTTCTTTTTACATTTAACACAGTATCCCTTTGTAGCCATTAACCTTCTCCTTAATTATGATTAATTATTTCACATCATCTTGTTGTGCTTGTTTTCGCAAATAAGCAGGAACATCCAAATCGTTAAGATCAATCTCTGAACTCATTTCTAGCTTTTCATGATCAACATTTTTTTCTTGAGAAGCCTCTGCATGGACCTCTTCTTTTTTATCCGACTCATTATTCTGATTTTCTAATGGCTTATGACCTGCCATTTGAGTTTCTGGTTTTTCAGTTTCACTTGAAGAGTCTAGGACGGTTGGCTGCACTTGGTCTTTCTGGTCTTCAGCGCGGTCGCCTTGGCATCCCGTTGCAATGATAGTTACAATAACATCATCTTCTAGCGATTCATCAATAACTGAACCCAAAATAATATTTGCATCTTCATGTGCCTGATCATAGATCACAGAAGCTGCTTCGCTAATTTCATGTAATCCCAAGTTAGTACCACCAGTAATATTAAGAAGAACGCCATGCGCCCCCTTAATGCTTACATTTTCTAGTAGAGGCGATGCGATCGCTGTTTCTGCTGCCTTGCGTGCACGTTCTTGCCCAGAAGCTCTACCCGTACCCATTACTGCAATACCTCGATCACGCATAATGGCGCGAACATCTGCAAAATCAACGTTAATATGTCCCGGACGAGTAATAATATCTGAAATGCCCCGCACCGACTGACCTAATACTTCGTTAATCATGCCAAATGCATCAATCATTGATACATTTTGATCAACCACATCAAGTAACTTTTGATTAGGAATAATAATCATCGTATCTACTTCTTTGCGTAATGCATCCACTGCATCATGCGCAATTTGAGAACGACGTTTGCCTTCAAATAAAAAAGGCTTAGTTATAATAGCAATAGATAAAATGCCTTTTTCCCGTAACGCTCGCGCAATAACAGGAGCAGCACCAGATCCCGTGCCTCCTCCCATTCCTGCTGTAAGAAAAACAATATCCGCATCTCCAACAGCATTCATCACCTTGTCTAAATCTTCTTCTGCTGATCGCTTGCCTATTTCAGGATTAGCGCCCGTACCGAGCCCTTTTGTAGATTTCATACCGATTTGAATTTTTTGATCTGCTTTAGAAAGAACCAATGCTTGCGCATCGGTATTTGCCACAATACATTCAAACCCTTCATAGCCAACATCAATCATACTATTTACTGTATTTCCACCTGCCCCACCAATACCAATTACTTTAATAGAAGCAACTGCTACCAAGTCTTTTTTTTCTGTATCCAGTGCAATCATTATATCTCCTTGTACTGGTTAAAAGAAATCAACCATCCACGCTTTCATGCGATTAAATACTTTTTTAATCAATGGCCCATGTAAATCACTCGTCTCATTTGCCTTCAGTTTTTTTATAGTATGCAAAAGAAGACCGTAACCGGTAGCATAAATAGGACTTTGTAAAGAATCCGGTATAGAAAAGGGAACTTTGGGATGCCCAATACGAACCGGCATATCAAATAACTTCTCAGCTAGTGGCTGTATCCCTTTCAATAATGACCCTCCACCGGTCAAAACAATTCCAGTCGTAATAAAATGCTCTAAGTGCCGCTTAATAATCTCATCATGCACGATTGAAAGAAGCTCTTGAGCACGCGGCTCAATAATTCGAATCAAATCAGAGGAATGCACCACTTGTTTTTGCTCGCCATGCACCATTTCAACTTCTATGAACTCATCTTGCATGGCTTCCTCTGAGCCTGCTGTGCCATGCTCCTTCTTAACGCGTTCCGCGTCCTTGAGAGTGGTACACAGACCAACGGCAATATCATTCGTAAAATGATTTCCTGCAACTGGAAGCACTTTTGTATGACGAATACTGCCGTATTGATATACCGCAAAGTCAGACGTACCTCCCCCAATATCTAATACAGCAACCCCCAGCTTCTGCTCGTCTTCACTTAATACACATAACGCCGATGCTAACTGCTCAAGAACAATATCCTGCACCGTTACTCCAGCGGACTCGCAACATTTGACTAAATTCTGCACTGAAGCAATCGCCCCCAAAATAATATGAGCTTGTACTTCTAACCGAATCCCATGCATTCCCAGCGGATCAATAACTTTATCTCGACCATCAATAACATAATATTGCGGCAATATATGCAGCACTTGTTGGCCATCCGGAATAGGTATCGCTCGAGCTGCTGCCAATACCGCAGCGATATCGCCTTCTCGAATATCGCCTCGCTTAATAGGAACCACTCCTTGTGAATTAAGAGAGCTAATATGCGAGCCAGAAATCCCCACTGTTACTGATTCTATTGGCATTCCTGCCATAAGCTCCGCTTCTTTGAGCGCTGCTCGAATTGAATATATTGTTTTAGCTACATCAACAACAACGCCTTTGCTCAAGCCATCAGATGGGGCTTTACCACAACCTATAATTTCAATCTCTTGGCCATCGAGTTGCTTTGCAACCAAAACGCATATTTTGGTTGTCCCTACATCAATCGTAGCAACAATACGATCATTAAATCCTTTTGCCATAACGCCCCCCTTTGTAGCGTGATAACACTATTTGATGATCAAACCTTATATCGGCAGTCCATGCGGTTTTGGTCATCCCCTTTTTTTTCACCTCTTGTTTTACTTGATCATATAATGCGCAAAGCGTCCCCGTCGGAAGGCTCGATGCATTACAGCAAATGGTAAATAACGGATCTGTTTTGTCTTGCAAATACCATTTTTGCTCATCACATAAACTCACCATAAATCGATCAAAGATCTGTTCTTTAATGCTTTGCTCTATCGCAGCCATCATTTCAGGAGAAACTGATGTGTTTATTTTTGAAGAAACGCGCATTTCAGGAAGTCTATCCAACGCATATTGCGCGTAATAATTAGAAGGAATAATGGTTTGATTCTCTGTTAAAACGTGAGAACTATTTATACGAACCACTGGATCCGGTGCAACAATTACTACTTCTGCCATATTATAAGGCAGAGATCGAACATCAATTTGTTTAATATCAGGAAAAATACGTAATAATTCCTGCATTACGACCGCAACTTGATATTTTGCATCACATTCTAATCGAGATACCTGCTGTTCAATAGCAGAACGCATTGTAATGGAGAGTTGTGGATCAAACGAATAGGAGATATATCGAATAGCGCAAATCTTAGAGCACACTCTTTCAAGCGTCGCAGCTAAACCAAAAATACAAAGAGCAATTGCAAAAAAATACGCAACAGAAACTCTATTTTTCATCCCCTTTCCCCACTCGTATGAAATAGACCCTAGTAATCGTATAACGATTTTAAGATGAGAGAGTCAATGCTTTGGGAAAATACGCCTTTTTTTTGCTTCAGAGGAATTTTTTCCAATCTAATCCGGCTTAAATCCCTTAATACCGGTTATTTCTTTTGGTTGCTGATGGATAGTAAAATGAGCAGCTCCTAAGTTACGGCGAAGCCTTCTTTCTGTATTAACATCTAGATCGCTTCGTTGGAGTACAAACTTTAAGGAGCCATACCGATCACGAGCAAGCACACTTTGCTCCAAAGCTTTGAGCAATGCTACCGAAGGCACTTTTCCCAACTTAAAACGCAGCGTATGGGTAGCTCTTTGGCGATCCGGTTTTAAAGAATGAACCAAGCACTCAAAATAACTTTGAGCTTCTCGTTGCGCCCAAAGACCTTCTACTTCTGCCTGAATTGGATCGCCTTGAGATGCTCCCGCACCAGCCCCAGACGCACCTTTCTTTTTAGTATTAGATGCCACGGGCTAGATCCGCCAAGTATCTAATTCTTGATCTCCCTCGCGCATTAATTGCACGGCTTGGCTTAAGGGAAGTCCCGCTTGAGGTTCTATCAATGCAACCGGATGACCTTTTCTCGTGTTACCTTTTCTCGAAGATATCTGATCAAATGTTTCTTCTACTTTCGAATCAAAAAAATCACCTGCCAACGCTTCTTGGGATGCTTTAGGAGCGCGAAGATGCTTAGAGCTTACTAACCACTCTAACGGCTCTTCCATACCTAAAAGAATACTCATCTGAAACAGACACAGTACTACTAATCGTCGCTTCAAAACAACCTCCTTAGATAAGTTGATGCTTTGTTCCAATCATAAAAAGAAGAATCCCTGCAGCTACAGATGCATTGTACGAAACATCAGCTGTTTTTTGAGGCAATGTAATAGGAGTGCCAAATTTAGAAAGTGATTTGGATATACCTATAGCCTCGTTGCCAATTACAATACAAAGAGGAGTTTCGTAGGATTGTTTGGTCGCATCTTTACCGTTAAGCATGGCAAGATAAATACCATATTTAAGCTGAGAAAGCATCTGCAAGCCTTCCTGTGCAGAAGATACTTGTTGAATCTCAAGATGTTCAGCAAGGCCTGCAGAAGATTTAATAGCAACCGCATTGAGCGGAGCGGAATTTCTTGTCGTCATAATAACGCCACTTGCACCTGTACAATAAGCTGAACGTAAAATAGCGCCTAGATTACGAGGATCTTTTATCGAATCAAGCATTATTACAAAAGGCTGCTTTTCTGGCTCAAATGCTTTTTTACGAAATGGAAAGAGCTGTACCCATGCGACAACACCTTGATGGTCCGTAGTGCCAGCCATATTTGCAAGCACGTCACGAGAAACGTATTGAATCGGAATCGGGTATTTAGGCATTTCTTTCTCAATCTCACGCCACTGCTTTGGTACCGGCTTAGTCGTATAGATTGATATTATTTTTCGGCGTTTTGCCTTCAGAACTTCAACTACAGGATGAATCCCATATATCAGTTCGCCCTTAACGTCTTTCTTCTTTCTAACCATTGAAAAGCCTTTCTGTATAGGCCTTATGATAGCATGTTTTTTAATTATTACTATTCAAGTTCTTTTTCATGATGATTTAAAACTTCCTGATCATAGTCATGCAAAATTAAATCCACAACACCCACTTGAATGCCTCCAGAAGAAATTTGATCCCTCAAGCCAGGATGCTGATGCAATAATGCTAGTGCTTGGCCAGAATCACCACGATTTGCTAAAGCACAAAAGTCTTGTACTAAATTAGGATCGCTCAAAAAGATATCCGACTTAAATGGATCACGTTCGTTGCAATAAGCTATATTGCAAAAAAATACCAACACAAAACCAGACAAATACTTATAAGACATGTAACCTCCAATGAATGTGATATATACTAGCTATTCTATTACTCTCTCATTTCTTAGCAAAAGGCGTGCAGATTAATGAATAGATGGCGAACATGGATTGAAATCAACCAAGATCACTTTGACCACAATATATCCCAGTATAAAAGAATTATCGGACTACGCAACCTTTCAATAGTCGTAAAAGCCAATGCATACGGGCATGGCCTTGCGAACATTGCTCAACTTGCTCAAAATAACTCAACCGTGCATTCATTCTGCGTGGCCACAATCAGAGAGGCACTTGAAATAAGAAAAATTGGCGCTACAAAACCAATACTTATCTTAAGCGTATTGGATAGCGATCCCACCGATATTTTAAATAAAAACATTGCTGTTGTAGTCTATGACCTCGATCAAGCACAATATTTACAATCAATTGCTAAACGCCACAACGCAATCTTGCCAGTACACATTAAAATAGACACTGGGCTCTCTCGACTTGGCATTGAGCCTGAAATCACGCTCTCTTTCATTCATATAATTCAAAAAATGCCCAATCTTGAAATCGAGGGTATCTATTCTCATTGCGCTGAATCGCACAAAAAGGACAATGCATTTACACTCAAACAGCGCGATCTATTTCACTCAGCAGTGAAGCATCTAAAGGCAAAAAATATATCAATTCCCCTTATCCACTTTGCAAACAGCGCCGCAACGACTAGCCTTGATCTATCATTTTGCAATTTTTTTCGCATCGGAATTGGCGCATATGGCCTGTGGCCCGGACCTGAAAATAAAAAAATTACACAACAAAAATATCCGTGGTTCAATTTAAAACCAATTCTAACCTGGAAAACTTCCATTCGAGCACTCAGGAATATCTCCAAAGGAAGTTTTATTGGGTACGATCGCACACATCGCGCAACGCAAGACATGCGCATCGCAATTCTTCCCATTGGATATTACGATGGATATGATTTTCGGCTTTTTAATAAAGGATCAGTGTTAATTAATGGCGTACATGCTCCAATTATTGGACGCATATCCATGAACCTGTGCTCAATTGATATTTCTCACATCCCCAGTGCACAGATTAACGACAAAGTCATACTTATGGGGCCATACCCGCAACTTTCGCCCGCTGAGCTGGGAAAAGTAGCCGGTAACTCTAATGTGCGAGAAATGACAACTAAAATCAATACAGAAATTCCCCGACTAATTAAGACAGAGAAAAAATCTGAACACCAAAAAGAACTATTCTTCACGCTCGAAAATAGATGCTAATTTTTAAATATACGAAGGCATTTCTTCCTGCTTTTTAAGCCCTGACCATATTTGCATGTCAGCAAAGGTCGGAATAACCTTATATTCTGTACTCAACAGTTCAATTGCATCTGCCGCTTTCTCTGGGCGCTTCCCCGGCGCAAGCAATTGCGTTAATAAAATTCCAATCAAAGACAGTCCCGCTTCGTTAGTTACATCTGCAAGAGACACCTCGGTAATACCAGTTAAATATTCTCTTAATACGCGAGTATCCATATATTTTGAAAGCACGCCCTCAACGATATCGCTATAGTCCTCTTCAACTATGAATCCTGAGTCGTCGGGAGCTTTTTCAAACTGTTTTTACCAAGCCATACCCCTCCGGCTACGCCAGCAACTACTATCGCTGATTCAATAGCACGAATAAGCCATTTTGCCATATCCGAGCAAGCTCCAAATTTTTTGCATGCCATTACTTCTGGTGATTTTAAAAATTCTTTAATTGAGCTGATTGCACTTGGGGCAACTTCTACCGGCGGTTCTGCTTTGAGCTCTTCCAACGATGCAACTTCTGGCTCAAGCTGCGATGAAACTGTAGGCTGTTGCGGCCGCGCAATCCTACCAATTGCATATCCCGCACCGAGTAACCCCAAATTCCGAGCAATTAAAAGCAATCTTTTTTCTAACCGAACACACCCCTGGCCAGTCGTTAAACATGCCCTAGTTCGCGCACTTTTTAAATACTTTTCAGCTCCTATAGCAACTCCCGAAGGCAATTCTTGACCGAGTCTTCGCATGGCAGATGCTGATTGAATCCCAAAACACATAAAAAACGTTAAAATAACGGCGCAAAAGCCTAAAAAATTCTTCATGCCACCTCTCTTTTTCACAACTACTCTTTTCATATTTGAAAATACCAAATTAAGCCCGGAGAAATCAATAGTTTACTCAGTATATATCCGCAAAAAGAAGGCTAGCCGTCAGGCAAAAATCGGGTATACTATACTCTTTCCTATACTTATTTAATGCACTAAAAGGAGCCTTTGCATGTATCTTCTTGAAGGGAATATTGGCGCGGGAAAATCAACCTTCTTACGCCTTTTGGCTCACCATATGCCCAATATTAAAGCAATTGATGAGCCAGTGAATAATTGGCAAAATACCGTGTATGGCCAATCCCTGCTAACCAATTTTTATGAAGATCCAAAAAGATGGGCCTATACGTTTGAATTGCTTACCATGACATGCCGCGTTGAAGAGCATCTTAAGGAGCAAGAGCACGACAACATGACCACTAAAGTAGCCGAACGATCCATCTACTCAGGCTACTATTGCTTTGCTCATAATAGCTATGCTCAACAATTCTTATCTGATATTGAATGGCAAATGTATCAAGAATGGTTTTCTTTTTTGATTCCCAATAAATGCAAGCCTCCACAAGGATTTATTTATTTGCGCGTTTCTCCAGAAGTAGCCTATGAGCGTATTAAAAAAAGAAATCGTCACGCGGAAAAAACATTATCATTCGCTTACCTAAAGCAAATTCACCGTCGCCACGAATCTTTTTTAACAAAAAAAGAGGGAATTCTTCCGAACCTCAAGCGCGTTCCTGTCTTAACACTTGATTGCAATGAAGAGTTTGAAAATAATCCAGCGCAGTTACATCGGCACATGCATGCTATTGAATCATTCTTCGTGCAAACTGGTTCTCACGTACCGCCGTACACACAAAAACATATACACCCTCAATCTTTAGCGTTATAAGCGCTAACGGGATTAACTGCATTAATTTCATAATCAATTGTAAGTGCTTTGCTCGCATCTCTCCTAGGAGTGCTACTAATTGCTACTGTCGCATTAGCTTTAATACCAAGCCTCATAAGGAAACATTTGGATTCCTTCCGGTCCAAATGGGCACGGATGCCAACATTGGGATGTCCAAAAACTAAATGGTGATTATGAAAATATTGTTCCAGGTGGACGAATTAGAGGTCAAAAATGAAAAATGTAAAAAAAACTATTTTGCTTTGTAAAAGTGTCACTTTCTATTGCCTTAAAGACGAGGATGCTTTTTTTGAGTGGATAAAAAAAATAAACTGTATTAAAAAAATTTCGGCAGAAGGAGATGAATTATATCTCCATCTTAAAAGTGATTCTATTGATGATAATGATTTGGATGATTTAATTGGACTTTTTTATCGATACAAAATAAATATGAAGCAACTCAAGCAATTTTTAAATGATAAAAATAAAGAGTGGTTTTACAATAATAGAAAAGCTTTTTGGCACCAACCAGTTTTTGGTAAATAATGGCAAATTAGCAGTAAATGCTTAAATAAAGTCGGATATTAAAAGCTTTTTTAAACTAAAGTAATTTCCTGATTCAACTAAGACGATAAATGCGATGCTTGCCAACTTTAATATTCATTCCCAGTTTCCACGCAATTTCAGCTTTAAATTCAGAAACTGCCTCCCCGTCTATCAAGACGGACTTTGATTCAAGCAAGCGTTTTGCCTCTGAAGAGCTTTTAATGGCGCCAATGCGCTTTAAAAGTTCAACAATCCAAAGGGGATTTGGCGTGTCATCTGGTAGTTTAACTGCTTGCGCCTGAGAATAGTCTTTTTTCTGGAACAGAGCCTCAAATGTATCACGCGCCTGATCAGCTTCTTTGTCTGACCAAAACTTTGCAATTATTTGATGCGCCATTTCTTTTTTGAGTGCCATGGGGTGCATAGTTCCATATGCAACTTTTTCCTGCAGTTCACTAAGTTCTGCCGGCGTCTTTGAAAGCAACAACTCAAAATAACGCCACATCAACTCATCGGATATAGACATTAGTTTGCCAAATGCTTCATTGGCTGGCTCGGCTAGTCCAATGGCATTCCCCAAAGATTTAGACATTTTTTGAACGCCATCAAGCCCTTCGAGTAATGGCATAGTTATTACTACTTGCGGCTCTTTGCCAAATTGCTCTTGCAAAAAACGGCCCATTAATAAATTGAACGTTTGATCCGTACCGCCGAGCTCAACATCAGCATCCAGCGCAACCGAATCATATCCTTGAAAAATGGGATACAATAATTCATGGAAACTGATCGGCTGTTGGTCTTTAAGACGCGTTTGAAAATCTTCTCGTTCAATAAGACGAGCAACGGTTACTTTGGAAGCAAGCTTAATAAGATCAGCCATTGAAAGCTTTGAAAGCCATTCAGAATTATAGCGGATAGTAACTTTTTTAGGATCAAGAATCTTTCCTACCTGCTCAAAGTAGGTTTTCATATTCTGCTCAATCTCTTCATCAGACAACGCAGGGCGCGTCTTTGATTTACCACTCGGATCGCCAATCTTACTAGTAAAGTCTCCTATCAAAAAAATAACCTCATGGCCGAGATCTTGAAAATCCTTCAACTTTGAAAGGACTACTGCATGCCCTAAATGAAGATCGGGCGCAGTAGGATCCATGCCCAATTTAATTTTCAGTTTTTTTTCTGAGGCTAATTTTTTTTCTAATTCTTCACGAGGCACAACTTGTACTGCACCTGCACTCATTTTTTCTAACGCTTTCTCTAATTTCATACTATTACCTAATTAGGCCAAGCCAACAGCTCGACTGATTGCAAAACTAGCTGCCGCTATAAATTGAATAGCCCAAATACGCAGCGGTTCAGAAAAAAGAAAAATTAAAACCATCGGAAGTAAAATAACAAGATAAAAATTGGGCTCACGATATTCCGTTGATCTATCCATCACAATAAACATGCCGAGCTGAAAACTATTCATAATAAAAGTTAAAACTCCCAAAATTACATTTAAATACACAAATGCGATCACTATAAATGAAAGCGTAAGCGTTAATGATGAAAATGTAGGGCAGTGAGTCACCAAGAAAAAATGAGACAAATTTCTACAACTCAGCATTTGCTGAGCAATAAAAAGCATGCGCGGACCAACAGTAATAATCAAACCAGTAATACCAATAAACGCTGAAAATAAATAAATAAATGTGTCTGAAAAATATGCAGCAGCCACTTTTATTCGTCTATATGGATCTTGTATATTGAAATGATTGATAGGAACATACCTTCCCCATCCAAAGTAAAAAAGAAATAAAAATAGCAAACCTATCGTATCAATATGTGCCAATGGATTAAGCGTCAAAAATCCAAGAGAGGCAGCAGTATCGTCTCCCATTTTATCCGCTACCCATGCCCGAAACGATCCGGCAAATGTAACTGATACGATGTATGCTATAAAAAATGTTAACACTGTAATGATTAATTCTGTGGTGTGCATATTTAGCATAGAAGCCTCAATTAAGCTGAAAATATAATAAAGAAAGTCTACGTAAAATATCAAAAACGGTCAATTGAGACGAGTTTGTAGTTATGGCATGCTATGGGGCATAGCAACTATCTTTCACAAAAAATCAACCTTTGCTAGAATGGTGCAACTTAAAAAAGAGATAGATCTACAAAGGAGCATAATGGAACAGCGCCAAGAACAGCAACTACCACTCATATACCGTGTTATCCCGCCTATGATTTTAGCCTTAACTACTGGGCTCGTATATTACCCATCCCTATCATATGACTTTCAATTTGATGATATCGCAAATATCACCAAGCATTTTGACATCAGACACTATTCTCTTTCAAAACTTTTCTTTTCAGGTACGCGATGGATTAGCTACTGGCTCAACTCGCTCCACTATCAAATCGGCAAATTCGATCCGTTTTCCTATCGCCTCGGCAATGTACTCATCCATACAAGCAACGGACTTTTGGTCTTTTTCATATTACTCATGATACTCACTCGCCTACCGCAAAAATCTTTTTTTAAGCGTAATGCATTTGGATTATCATTTCTTACTGCGCTACTTTTTCTTTTACACCCCGTCCAAACACAAACAATTTCATATGTAATTCAGGGCCAACTTGAGGGGATTTCAACGCTCTTTACTCTCTGTATGACATTGTGCTTCCTTGTTAGCTCTTATTATCAACAAAAAGCGATACGCTTTGCAGCAACGATTCTCTTCTTTCTCCTTGCTCTGTTTTCAACAGGAACAAAAGAAATTGCCATAATAAGCCCCTTTTTAATTATGCTTGTTGATTGGTTTTTTGTAGCACGTGGCTCAATTGGTTCACTTAAGTCCCGCGCTTGGTTTCATATTGCAAATACCGTTACGGTGGTTGGTCTCTATGTATTTTTGCTCAAACCATCATTTTTTATCGAACTCTTTGGGTTGCAAATGAAAGTGGGTAACAATCTCGGAAATATTATTACCCCTGATCCAACGCAAAACATTACCCCTCTTCACTTTTTCATTTCTCAATTCAAAGTAATCCTCCATTATCTATGGATATTTTTGTGGCCATTCAATATCAGCGTTGAATATGATTGGATGCTTGTGGATGGATTTTTCGCTGCCGATTGCATTATTCCACTCGCATTTCTCTCAACGATTACCTACTTTATTTACAAGCTTCTCAAGCAAAACCCCACTAATATCATTGCATTTGCAGCATTGTGGTTTGCTATCGCAATGGCGCCCCGATCAAGCATTCTGCCATCTCCAGAGCTACTCGTTGATTATAAAACGTACCTCGCATCGTTCGGATGGCTCTTTATTATTAGCGCAGGAATAATCAAATGTTACGATTGGCTGAGATGGCAAAAGGCAGGATTTAGGCAGTTTGCAGATACATTCAAAGTGCCGCAGATATTTGTAACCAGCCTTGCATTGCTGCTTTCTTTTGGGACAATGAATCGCAACACAATTTGGAAGTCTGGATTAGATTTTTGGGCAAATATTGTACAAAATGCTCCTGGAAAAGCACGTGCGTATAATAACTACGGAGTAGAGCTTTCTCAAAAACTCGGAAAGTTTGCTGAATCAATTCCCTACTTTGAACATGCAATTAAAATGCAAAGAGATTACAGAGACCCATATAACAATCTTGCTGTCGCCTATGCCGCTACGCATCAAATAGATCGTGCCATTGACACTCTGCAGATAAGCCTAAAAATTAACCCTTACTACCCTGAAGCTTACAATAATATTGCTTCGTTTTTAATTGAAAAAAAAGATTATGAACAAGCGAAACGTGCATTACGAGTTGCTCTACAACTGCGCCCACACTATGGCAAAGCGCACTTTAATATGGGGCGCGTTTTGATGGAACAAGAAGAACACGAACAAGCATGGGAATCATTCCGAAAAGCGTGTATGGAAGCTGATCTTGATAACGAATCCGGCTTTTTTGGATTAGCAAAATGTAGCCTTTTTTTGAAAAAATTTGATGACGCCATCTTTGCATGTAAAAAAGTCCTTGAGTGCAATCCAAACAATGAAGATGCCGCCTTTTCTCTGGCAAACGCATATTACATGACCGATCAATTTAGTATGGCCGTTCAAACCTACACAGCAATGCTACAGAAAAACCCTCAAGATGGGCGCCTTTGGTATAATTTAGCCGAAGCGCATTTTGGAGCTGGCAATACCGTTGAAGCACTCAAAACATTCGAACGACTAAAAGGCAGCCCTCAAATATCTCCAAATTTGTTCATCAGGATAGCTGCTTGCTATGAAAAACTAGGCAATCCACGCAAAGCTCAAAATACATTACAAGAACTTCTTTCACGAAACATACCAGCAGACGCAAAACACACAATCCAGACTGCGCTCGCCAAATTGAACCAGCAATACCAGCTTAGCTAGATTGCTTTTGGCCAAAATAGCCTTTTTTTAGTAGGCTGTTTGTATAACAAATCATTCAAAGAGCAATTTGCCTTGGAAAATCTGATGGATAAAAAATACAATAATACTGCGGCCGAAACAGATCTTCCCATTCGATGGGAACAGGAAAAAACATACAGCATCACACATAACCCTGGTGAACAGTACAGCATCGATACACCGCCTCCAACCGTATCGGGGTCTCTGCATATTGGACATATTTTCTCATACACCCAAACTGATATCACAGCTCGCTATAAACGTATGAGTGGATACTCGGTTTTCTATCCATTTGGTTTTGATGATAATGGTTTGCCCACTGAACGATACGTTGAAAAAAAGGCAAAAGTTCGACCGCACGAAGTTGGCCGATCAGAATTCATTACATTGTGCTTAGAGCAAACAAAAGAAGCCGAACAACAATTTAAGTCTCTGTGGCAACGCATTGGTCTATCAGTTGATTGGGATTATTGGTACTCAACAATTTCCAAAGAAGCTCGAAAAATTTCTCAGCTTTCTTTTTTAAAGCTATATAAAGACGGCTATATTTATCAAAAAGATGAACCGGCAATTTATTGCCCAACCTGCAGAACCACCGTTGCGCAAGCTGAACTTGATGACCAAGAAAAGCCATCATTTTTTAATGATATTATTTTTAAAGCGCAAGACGGATCTGATCTAATCATTGGCACCACTCGCCCAGAACTTTTGTATTCAACGAGCGCATTGCTCTATCATCCTGATGACGCGCGCTACCAGCACCTCAAAGGCACAAAAGCTACCGTGCCAATTTACAACACTGAAATTCCGATCCTTGAAGATGAACTGGTTGAAATAGAAAAGGGCACTGGGCTCGTTATGGTCTCTACGTTTGGAGATCAAACTGATATTATTTGGTACAAAAAACACAATCTTCCCCTACGTCTTTCAATTGGCCTGGATGGAAAGTGGATCCCTGAAACAGGAATACTGGCAGGGTTGAGAACCGCTGCTGCACGCGAAAAAATCATTGAAGAGCTTAAAACGCGTGAACTTCTCGTCGATCAAAAAGCCATCAGCCACTCTGTAAATGTTCACGAACGATGTAAAAAAGAAATTGAATATGCCGTGCTCACGCAATGGTTTGTAAAAATTTTAGAACACAAACAAACCTTTATTGATCTGGCTGATCAGATCGAATGGTATCCTTCTTTTATGAAATCACGCTATACCAACTGGGTTGAAAATGTGAAATGGGATTGGTGCATTTCGCGCCAGCGATTCTATGGCATTCCGTTTCCGGTATGGCACTGCAACGATTGCAAAGAGATTCTGTTGCCTGACGAAAAAGATCTGCCAATTGACCCTCAAGAGACATCTTTTCCTGGTAAGTCATGCTCATCATGCAAAAGTGAAAACATTACTCCTGATACAGACGTAATGGATACGTGGAATACATCTTCTTTAACCCCGTATATTTGCTATAACTTATTTTCAAAAAAAGAAGACCCTTTCTCTAAAGAGGCGCTAGAGTTTATTCCAATGGGAATGCGCCCGCAAGCACATGATATTATTCGCACATGGGCATTTTATACCATCATAAAATCATGGATGCACTCTAAAACCATTCCATGGAAACAGATTGTTATCTCTGGGCACGTGCTCAGCAATGAAAAAGAAAAAATTTCAAAATCAAAGGGCAATAATCCGCTTGATCCTGAAAATTTATTGCAAAAATATTCAGCTGATGTAATTCGCTATTGGACAGCATCTGGAAGTCTTGGCCAGGATATTTCATTTTCTGAAACGCAATTAAAGATTGGGCAAAAACTTGTTACTAAATTGTGGAATGCGTTTCGATTTGCAGAGCCTCACTTGCAGGATTTTTCTCCAAAAGAAGCTCCTAAAGATTTGGGCGTCGTAAATGAATGGCTGCTAGACCGTATCAGTACTACATTTGAAAAATACCAATCATATTTTGCAAAGCATGAGTTTGGGCTCGCGCTACAAGTAGTTGAGCAATTTTTCTGGACTGATTTTTGTGATAACTACTTAGAGCTTATTAAAAATCAACTGTTTAATCCCGATGAATATGCGCCAGAAGAAGTCTACGCAACTAAATGGACTCTCTACACAGTTGGCTTGCGTATTTTGCAACTTTATGCGCCCTACCTGCCTTATGTAACTGAAACGATATATGATGAACTATATAAAAAACAGGTTGGAATAAGCTCAATTCATCAAAACAAGTTTACTGCTGCACAAAAAAAATATCGCTTTGAGCACGCACGCGAGATCATGAGCTCAATTAATTTCATAGTTTCAGAAGTAAGAAAATTAAAGACAAACCTACAACTATCGCTAAAAACCCCTCTTGCTTTTCTTACTATTACATCTGACCAGAATGTTATGAAACAATTGAGCAATCATGAACAACTTCTTAAAGGAGTTACTCAAGCAGAAGAAATTACTCATATTGTTTCGGAAAATGGAAAAACATTACTTTCAAAAGAGGGTGAAAAATGGCACGCAAGCGTAGCGATAAAAAAATAAAAAAAGTTTTTTGGTTCTTATTGTCTTTCACATGCGCAAACACATCTTTTTGCGCAGAAACTCCTTATCCCCCTGGAGAAGCGGAAACACGCCCGCTTACAAGTAGTGGTATTGCAAATCTCTTGAGAGGGTCTGCATCTGACAACGCATCGGCAGGTGGCAATGGTGTAGTTCTTGTGGAGGAAGAAGATGGAAGGGACGCATTGCTCCAAAAATGCTTACAAGCTATTGAAGGCAATAATCCAGATGAGTTAGCGGAACTCATGTCACCTGACCTAGATCTTGCAGCGCTACAAGCCGCACAACAAGTCTTACAACATTCTATCGCAGAAGCTGCATTACCTCACGGCGATACCTCAATGATAAAAGCCACCCGCATCCTCTCCATCATTCTTGAGGCACAAGACGCATGATTGCTCTTCAAAATAAACAACCCATTCCTCTCGACACGCAGCAACTCGAAAAGGACGCACATATTATTTTGCAGCATCTTGAGTACGGTGATTTTGATCTGGGTATTTTATTGACTGATACAAAAACTATGCATGATTTGAATAAAAAACATCGTGATAAAGACAAGCCTACTGATATTTTATCATTTCCTTTTTATCCTGAATTACAACCAGGGCAACGCATTAAAGCGCACACTGATGATGAAAAAAATATCGGCGATATTATTATTTGCCCCGAATACGTTAAATCAGATCTAGAACGATGGGGCCAACCATTTGAGCAGCGCATGCGCGTACTGCTAGTTCATGGCATCTGCCATCTTATCGGGTATGATCATATTAAGGATGAAGATTACGAAGTAATGAAACAAAAAGAAGAAGAGCTTCTTTCATTACTTAAGGCGTAACACTTCTGGTTTCTTATAAGCCAGTAATACAATACCAATCAAGTTTGGAATAGCAACAAACATAACGAGCGTATCAATAATATCCCACAATAATTTCATGGGAACCAATGCGCCGCTAAAAATCATACAAACCGTAAACGCCATATACATATTCATCATCACACGATTGTCTTTTACCAAAATTCCAAAACTTTGCATGCCGTTTAGCGTATTACCCATTACAGTGGTAAGAACAAAAAGCGTAACACTAAAAAGCAAAACATATTGCCCCATGCCTGGCGCTTGCAGTTTAAACACTTCATAAATAAGTGTACTTCTAAATGCTCCCAAACTCCAAATGCCGGTTACTAATACTAATAAACCTGATAGCGCTGATAAGAAAATATCTGCAAGAACTGATCCCATAGCAAGCGTTGCTTGATCAGTTGGATTTTTTGTATCGGCAAGAGAATGAGCAATTGACGATGTGCCTAGGCCTGATTCAGTAATAAAAATACCTCGAAACATTCCTTCTCGAACCGCACGCAATACAGAGGCGCCTAAAAACCCTCCCACTGCTGCAGCTGGATTAAACGCATTGTAAAACATAAGACGAAATGCACTTAAAAGCGCTGCCGGATTTCGCAATAAAATAGAAAGTGCAAACGTTACATAAAGCACAAACATAATAGGAACCAACCTGCTTGCAAAAGCACCCACTCGCTTTGCGCCTCCAGATAACGCAAGCACTACAAAGCTTGCAAGCACAAGCCCAACAATCCAATGAGGCACACCTTCAAGAGCCATGATATTAGCCAGTGTATTTGCTTGCCCGCTCGACCAACTTAAAATTACAAAAATAATGAGATAGCCATACCAATTAGATAGCCACATACCTACCGATTTTAAATACTGAATAGGGCCACCCAATACAAACCCATCTTCTAAATATTTTCGAGTATCAAGCGCAAATGCAACTTCAGTATATTTTGTTACCGAGCCAAAAAACATATAAAAAATTAACCAGAAAAGAGCCCCGGGTCCTCCAATCATAATTGCAAGAGATGGGCTGACCACATTTCCCATACCAATTGTGGTGGCCATTGCAGCAAACAGCGCGTGAAAAGGATTAATTGTTTTACCTTTAGACTGCTTTGCTTCCTTTACGCCAGTAAATATTAACTTTAAAAAACGAGGAAATGCTCGAAACTGCACAAATCCTGTCTTAAACGTTAGAAAAATACTTACACCAAAAAATAATATTATCGAAGGAAATGCAAGAACTTGATTGTTAAGCCAATCAAAAAAACTATATATAGCGATCATATAAATTCTCTTTCTGTGTTACTGTCGATGTAATGTAGTTTTGTAGCTAATTCGGCTGCTTTGATAAATAAGACAATGCTTGTCGCATTAATTGATCAAATGAACTGCTTGAATCTGTATTTTTATTTCTTACAAACTCAAGCGCCTGAGTTACTTCAGGACGAGAATAATTCAGGGCACGTAACGCTTCTGAAACTGTTTGAAAGTGTGTCTGATCTTTTCCTATAGGGGTAATGCCGGTATCTATCATTTGCTGTACTTTATGCTTTAGCTGGACAATCATCTGCTCTGCTTTTTTTACCCCAATACCATTTACCTGGCTCAATAATTTTTCATTTCCTGTTTGAACCGCTTCGATAAACCCTGAACCCCCTAAATCACAAAGTATCGCCAACCCAATCCTTGGGCCAACCCCCGAACAGCTTGTTGCTAATAAAAAGATCGTTTTATCTACTTGAGTAGCAAATCCATATAAAGATGGCCCCTGCTCTTGATTCCAATGGAGGTGTACTTGTATCGTCTTTTGGGTTCCTATCGGAAAAATTGATTCATCTGGCACAAGACAATCTACCCCTATCGGCCCAATAGAAAGGGATACTGACTGCTTTTTGTGAGCAATAATAGTTCCGGTCAATGCGTGAATCATTCAATTTCCTCGATATATCGATAAACTCCTAACAATGTACCCGAAAACCTACCTGCTTTGCAAGTGGCTCCCTAATGGCCAAAAAAGTGATTATTCGTTGACAAATAAGGCCACCATGCTACCATAGTTTTATTCTTTTAGAATCAATGACATCGCGGAAATAGCTCAGCTGGTAGAGCGTTGCCTTGCCAAGGCAAAGGTCGCGGGTTCGAATCCCGTTTTCCGCTCCAAAACTCTAGTCAAGAAAAAAGCTTTTTAAAACATCTCAATCTATACCATTACACAGTAAGTAGGATCGCGGTATATGAAATCAATCATGGAAGAAGCGTCATCAATCAGTAAAGCTGTTGATTTAGCATGGAACAGAGCTGGAAAACCAGCACAATTTTCAGTTAAAGTCCTGGAAGAGCCTGAGCGCAATATGTTTGGATTAACCGTTAAATCGGCAAAAATCGCTCTCTTTTTTGAAGAAAGAAGAAAGGCAGAATCCCCTACTCGACAACCTGAAAGAAGACGTCCTGCTCGACAAGAACAACCAACGCGAGCTGCTGAACAACCAAAAAATCAAAATGAAACTCGCCCCTTAAAACGCCCTCGCCCTGAATGGACAGAGTCACTTGCGCAAGAAGCAAAAGATTGGGTTGATAGCACATTAAAGATTTCTGGAATGGATCACATACAATATAATTCTTCTTTTTCTGGATCCGCCATTAAGTTTATTTTCGACGCAACGCTAACTGGCACTGAAGGCAAAGATCGTATGCTTTTTAGCAGCTTTGCCTGCTTAATACTTGCCACACTGCGCAATCGGCACAAACGCCAACTTCGAAACTTGAAGGTTATACTGCTTACTGCGTGATAGCTACAAAATGGGGGTATCTTTTTTATGTCTTTGCATATGCACGATGAACAATCTATTGTTGCGCAATGCAGCCCAAAAGGCTCGGGAGCCATTGGCCTCATTCGTATAACAGGAATCAATGCTATTCAAATAGCTGATTCTATCGCCCAGCTTGCTGATACAAAACAGCTTTCTAATCACTCAACGCATACTATTCATTATGGAAAAGTTGTTGATAACAAGGGCGTTGTTATTGATACAGTTCTCTTTCTTTTAATGCATGGCCCAAAGACCTTTACAGGGCAAGATACCGTAGAAATTACGTGTCACAACAATCCATTTATTATTGAATCCATCATCGCTCAAGCTATTTCTGCTGGAGCTCGATTAGCTCAAGCTGGCGAATTTACTAAGCGAGCGGTTATTAATAAAAAAATCGATCTCATTCAAGCTGAAGCAATTAATGATCTCATTCATGCCAATAGCCAGGAAGGGCTCAAGCGATCTCTTTCTCAGCTTAAAGGAACACTTTCCCACCATATTCACAACATTGAGCAACAACTAATAAAAGCTTTGGCGCTCTCTGAAGCAAGCTTTGAGTTTATCGATGAAGAGTCTCTAGAATTTGGAGATCAAATCAAAGAAATAGTTACCAGCACTCTCAGCGCAATAAGCAAGCTTCGAAAGACATTTTCACAGCAAAAACAAATACGAGAGGGCGTTCGAATTGCTCTCATCGGTTCAGTTAATGCTGGAAAATCTTCCTTATTTAATAGCATTATTGGCTCCAGTCGAGCTATAGTAACCAATCAAGCAGGAACTACCCGAGACGTCATTGAAGCTGGCTTATACGAAAAAAGCCTCTACTGGACATTGATCGATACCGCTGGATTACGCCAAACAAATGACGTTATTGAGGCCGCCGGGATTGAGCGATCTCACAACGAAGCTCATAAAGCAGATATAATACTCTTAGTGGTGGATGGCAGTAGGCATCTCACTGCACAAGAAATCATTGTTTATAACGATTTGCTGAACAAATATAAGACAAAATCCCTTATTGTCTATACTAAATCAGACCTCTCACAACATGCTCAAATCCTAGGCGACGGTCGTATATCGATATCCTGTACTCTACCAAACAGCGTAAAATCGCTCAAAAAAGAGCTTCTCGCTAAGGTTGATCACTTACTGAAAATAGAAGAATCGCCTCACCTTTTGACTCATCGCCAGCACAATCTCCTTTTGGGGCTTGAACAAAAATTAGGCCTTATTATGCCACATTTTGAAAAAGATTTGGCCTATGAGCTCATATCGCACCATCTCCAAGAAGCCCTCTCTGGGATTGGAGAAATAACAGGAAAAACCATATCAGAACGCGGTATGGATGCGGTTTTTCGAGATTTTTGCGTAGGAAAATAAAGGCTCTATGTAAGGGCTGTAGCGACCAATCGCCATATATGATATACTAATAGAAAACTAAAGCTTGGAATAACTGGGGAAAAAGGGATTATGAAAAGAATATTTGCGACTATTATCAGCATTCTTTTTTTGAGCGGTATTGTCTTTTTTTATCTTATGCCACCTAAAAAAGAAACTATTGAGACTGAATCTCCATACTTAATGCATACATGCAACAAGGATAAAAAGAAAGTTCTCATCTTTTCTAGTAAAGGTGGTGGCGGACACATTTCAGTTATGAATGCTCTTCATGAGTATCTAGATGAAGAATTCTGTACTGGCCACAGCTTTATCTTTTCAGAAGTTTTGAGCAAAATAGATCCTGCTCAGTGGGTCAGCAATAAATCCAACGGGGAAGATGTTTACAATTTCTTCTTGAAGAAAAAATGGTTTCAGACGATTAACATGATGTATAATTTTGGCTCATGGTATTACGTGTGGCGAAAAAATTCTATTGAAAGACTTTTAGAAGAGCACATCAAAAAAAATAAACCCGATTTGATCGTGTCGGTTATTCCTTTAGTAAATAATATGATTCTCAATGTTGCCAAAAAATTAGATATACCCTTCCTACTAATTCCTACTGATTTAGATGGAACAATGGCGCTTAATGGAATTGATAATCCCGATTATGAAAAATTCCATCTTGCACTTTCGTATGACATCGAAAAAATTAGAAAAATTGTTGATGAGCATAATATTGATGAAAAATATATCACTCATGTTGGGTTTCCAGTTAAAAATGTATTTTTCAAACCTGCTAACATAAAAGCAATAAAAGCTGATTTTAATGTTCCAGAAGACAAACCGACCATACTCCTTCTTATGGGCGCTCAAGGCTCACAAGATCTTTTGAAATTTACAAGGGAACTTACCAAGCTCAACATGCCGGTCCACTTATTGATTGCAATCGGAAGAAGTGAAGACTTGCGACCACAACTAGAAAAACTTCCCTTCCCAAAACATGTAACAAAAACTGTTATTGGATTTACCAATCGCATGCCGGATTTAATGCGCATCTCAGATATTTTTGTTACAAAGTCAGGAGGAGTAAGCTTTAATGAAGGCCTCTACGCACATTTGCCAATGATTCTTGATGATACATCTGGCGTACTTAATTGGGAAAAATTGAATCACACACTTGTGCAAGATTACAATCTCGGAACTATCGTAAAACGTTATTTCAGACTTCCTGCTATCGTAACTGAACTATTATCTAACAAGAAAAAACTTGAAGAGATTAAGAAAAACTTTGCACAGTTTACGGTCAAAAATCCAGAGCAAGAAATTAGACTATTGATCAAACAAATATTGAAATCAAATGAAAACAGGGGAACTGAAAGTTCCCCTGCTCTGCTTACCAACGAAGTTGATTAATTAAGCATGTACCACGTGTAATTCTACACGACGGTTTGCCCACTGCTCGTCACGATCTCCATCTTTGACGACAGGCATATCATACCCACGACCAACTACACGAAGACTGTCGCGATCCATACCACCTTCTACAAGGCTATCTGCAACATCCTGTGCACGTTTTTGAGAAATGAGTTTGTTATATGCCTCTGAACCTGCCGAAGAACATGCGTGTCCTTCAATTATCAATTGCGCATCTGAATCTTGCTCACGTGCTTTTTCTAGAAGCTCTTTTGCAGCCTCGGCATTGAGGGCAAGTTTATCCATTTGATCTTCAGCGACGCGATCTTTACCAAATTCAAAGTAAACTGTGTCCAGTTGCTCACCATCTTGGCTCCACGCAAATTGATCTTCTGCAAAATCACGCTCTTCTGAATTTTCAAATGCTACAAGATCATCCATGTCGCTAAAGAAGCTTTGAAGTTCGGCATCGGCCAAAGACATAGTCTCGCCTTCTGCGCGCTCATCGGATTGCGCCATACGATTCTTTTTATTAGTTATTTTTGCGGTGCTGGCAGATTTCTTTCCTTTGCCTTTCTCAGTATCGCCACCACCACAGCCAGGAAGGCCGAGAATGAGAACAAGAAGAAGCAGTGCTGATCCTCTTTTATTCATTACAAATCCTTTCATTTTGGTTATTAGAAGACACTTATCCACGCTTATTCAGGAGAATCTAGCACATTTTTCCCTCCATTGCTACTCATCTTTGAAAATATTCGGTATAGTAAAGAAAGAGGGAGAGGGTGGCTTATTTAAAGCCATATGAAAAAAATTAGGTAAAAAAAAATATGAAAAAAATTCTCATCAATGACAACCTGTGGCAAACTCGGGTAGCTATCACGCAGGACGGTCTTCTTCAAAACATTTATTTTGCTACCCACAATCAAGAAACCTTAGAGCGCTCATTCTTTAAAGGAATGGTCACTAAGGTTCTGCCAGGAATCCAAACCGCCTTTGTCGACATTGGCCAAGAGCGCGCAGGCTTTCTTCATATTTCAGAAATAGATCGAGAACTTGCAATTGAAAACATGAGCAAACATGCTCAAGTTGAATATGATGAACAGGCCAAACAAAAAGCTCGCCGGCAAAAACCAAACATTGCAAAGATTGTTAAAGAAGGCGATCCAATTCTTATTCAAGTAAGTAAAGAGCCTGTATATGAAAAAGGCGCAAAACTTACTACCTGCTTTACATTACCTGGACGATTCTTTGTACTCACTCCCAATATTCCTCGCCTCGGTGTTTCCAAAAAAATTGAAGATCGAGATGAACGATATCGTTTAAAAGATCTCGTTCGTAAAAATTTACCAGAGGGCATGGGCGGAATTATTCGCACAACTTCCGAAGGACGCACGGATCGAGAAATAGCAAAAGATCTTCGCTATTTGGTAAAGACATGGGAAACGATACAAAAAAACTTCAACTCTGCTGAGCCCGAAGCAAAAATTTATGAAGATCTTCCTCTTTCCTTTCAAGTAGTACGCGATCATCTCGACGACGATGTTGAGGCAGTTATTAGCGACAATAAAACAAATCAAAAAGAACTTTATAAATTTGTAAAAACCATAGCACCTGAGCATGCTATGAAGGTAAAACTCTATACTCAAGCAATACCTTTATTTAAAGAATATGACATTGATCATCAAATTAAAGCAGCGCTTGATAAAAAAGTTCCTTTAAGATCTGGGGGCTCTCTCATTATTGAAACTACAGAAGCTATGGCTGTAGTGGATGTAAATACCGGTAAATTTATTGGAAAATCAAACCTTGAAGACACTATCCTAAAAACCAATCTGGAAGCTGCTCAAGAAGTTGCCCGACAACTCAGACTGCGAAATATTGGGGGACTTATCGTAATCGATTTTATCGATATGGCGACGGCAGGAAATCGTCAAAAATTATTTAATGCACTTGAAAAGGCACTAAAAGAGCAAGATAAATTTCAGTCCGTGGTGCTTAAGGTTTCAGAATTTGGCCTTGTTCAAATGACTCGAAAGCGTTCCGGTAAAACCCTTACGCAACAACTCATGCGCACCTGCTCAGCATGCAAAGGTATCGGGTATGTTCCATCTATTCAAACAGATAGCTTTTCGATATTGCGGTCTGTTCAGGAATATCTTAAAAAAGGCAGCTTTGATAAAGACACTACGATAAGCATTAATCCCACTATCTTTGAATATCTTTCCTCTGCCGAGTATAATGCTATATTAACACTAGAAAAAGAGTATTCCGTAAAAATAGCGCTTTTAAGCGATAAGCAACTTGGGCAAACACAGTACAAAATAAATAAAAAATGATATTCTATTTTCACATAAAACTATCCATATTTCCCTACCAGAAAGGCTTTTAGTGAAACCTGCAGCTTCTGTTATAGACAATTATCCAGAATATGAAGCAACCATTGGTATTGAAGTTCATGTACAACTCACTACTAAAAGTAAAATGTTTTGCGCTTCAACTCGCCAGGTTAGCGAAAACCCCAACAAACACATTTGTAATATTTGTACCGGTGCACCGGGTAGTTTGCCTGTAATAAATAGAAAAGCTGTTGACTATGCAATTCTGGCAGGTCTGGCAACCAACTGCACTATCGCCAAAGAATCCACGTTTGATCGAAAGCATTATTTTTATCCTGATCTTCCAAAGGGATATCAAATAACCCAGCAATACAAACCAATTTGCTTGAGTGGGTCTATAAATATTCGCTTTGAAGATGGAACCAGTAAAACAATTCGAATTAATCGTATTCATATGGAAGAAGATGCTGGAAAAAATCTTCACTCTGGATCGAGCAATGAAAGTTTCGTTGATTTGAATCGAGCAGGAACGCCGCTTTT